>NZ_CP117465.1:5360000-5957881 GCF_030687245.1 Pseudomonas sp. FP1154
CGCGTCCGCCCAAGCGGAGCCTGCGATCGAAGAAAAGAAAGACCCGGGCCACCATGAGGTCATAGTTGCCAAAGGCGACACGCTCTCCACTCTCTTCGAAAAGGTTGGGCTGCCGTCGACCCTGGTCCACGAGGTCCTGGCCAGCGACAAGAAAGCCAAACAGTTCGCTCGGCTCCAGAGGGGTCAGAAACTCGAGTTCGAACTCAGCCCAGACGGACAACTGACCAGCCTGCATACCAAACTAAGTGACCTGGAAAGCATCACCCTGAGCAAAAACGACAAGGGTTATGCGTTCAACCGCGTCATCACCAAACCAACCGTGCGCTCAGCCTATGCTCACGGCGTCATTAACAGCTCATTGTCGCAATCGGCCGCACGCGCCGGCCTTTCCCATAGCCTGACAATGGACATGGCCAGCGTGTTTGGCTACGACATCGACTTCGCTCAGGATATTCGCCAGGGCGACGAGTTCGACGTCATTTACGAACAGAAAATGGTCAACGGAAAAAGCGTCGGCAACGGCCCTATTCTTTCCGCCCGCTTCACCAATCGCGGCAAGACCTACACGGCGGTGCGCTACACCAACAAACAAGGCAACAGCAGCTATTACACTGCCGACGGCAACAGCATGCGCAAGGCATTTATCCGTACGCCGGTTGATTTCGCCCGCATCAGCTCAAGATTCTCCGTAGGCCGCAAACATCCAATCCTGAACAAGATCCGCGCCCATAAAGGCGTCGACTACGCAGCTCCCCGCGGCACCCCAATCAAGGCCGCCGGAGACGGCAAAGTGCTGTTGGCCGGACGCCGGGGTGGCTATGGCAACACCGTGATCATCCAGCACGGCAACACTTACCGTACGCTGTATGGCCATATGCAGGGCTTCGCAAAAGGCGTGAAAACCGGCGGCAGCGTCAAGCAAGGCCAGGTGATTGGCTATATTGGCACTACCGGTCTGTCCACCGGGCCGCATTTGCATTATGAATTCCAGGTCAACGGCGTTCACGTTGATCCGCTGGGCCAGAAGCTCCCCATGGCCGATCCGATTGCCAAGTCCGAGCGCTCACGCTTCCTGGCTCAGAGCCAACCCTTGATGGCTCGCATGGACCAGGAAAAAGCCACCATGCTCGCCTCAAGCAAGCGCTAAACCATGGCGCACTATATCGGCGTGATGTCTGGCACCAGCCTGGATGGACTGGATATCGCGCTGATCGAACTGACTCCGGCGATCAAGTTGATCGCCACGCACTACATCCCCATGCCCGCCTCCCTGCGCACCGAAATGCTCGAGTTATGCAGCAGCGGGCCCGATGAGATCGCTCGCTCAGCCATTGCCCAACAAAACTGGGTAAGGCTGGCTGCGCAGGGCGTCCACACGCTGCTCGACGCACAGAAGCTCAAACCTGAAGGTATCCGGGCAATCGGTAGCCATGGTCAGACCATACGACACGAACCGGCCCGTGGCTTTACCGTGCAGATCGGCAACCCAGCATTGTTGAGCGAATTGACCGGCATTGCCGTCGTCAGCGATTTTCGCAGTCGCGATGTCGCTGCTGGCGGGCAAGGCGCCCCGCTGGTTCCTGCGTTTCACGAAGCACTGTTTGAAGAACGGGCCGGCAATCGCGCCGTACTGAATATCGGCGGCTTCAGCAATCTCAGCCTGATAGAACCCGAAAAGCCCGTAGCCGGTTTCGATTGCGGCCCTGGCAACGTATTGCTGGACGCCTGGATACATCAGCAACGGGGCGAGCACTTTGATCGCGATGGTCTGTGGGCTGCCAGCGGAAAAGTCGAACCGGCTCTGCTAAAGGCTCTGCTTGGCGACCCTTTCTTTGTCACTCAAGGCCCTAAAAGCACAGGGCGCGAAGTGTTCAACCTGTCCTGGCTGACCCAGCACCTGTCGCACCTACCGGTCTTCGCCCCTGAAGACGTGCAGGCAACGCTACTCGAACTGACGGCCCTGACCATCGTCCACTCACTGCAGAATGCCCAGACCAACACTCAAGAGCTGCTGGTTTGCGGCGGCGGCGCGCACAACCGCACACTCATGAAGCGGCTGGCCGACTTACTGCCAAACACCCAAGTCAGCAGCACAGCCACTTACGGTGTAGACCCGGATTGGGTCGAAGCCATGGCCTTTGCCTGGCTGGCCCATTGCTGCCTTGAAGGCATTTCAGCGAATCGCCCAAGTGTCACCGGCGCACGGGGTTTGCGCATACTCGGCGCAATCTATCCCGCCTGAATCCATTTTTCGCCGCACAGCAAAACGCCGCAGAGCCGTAAGGCGCTGCGGCGTTCTTATTTAAAGCCTCAGATCGAAAACGAAGAACCGCATCCACAGGTTGTGGTGGCGTTAGGGTTCTTGATGACGAAGCGCGACCCTTCCAGCCCTTCCTGATAATCCACCTCAGCACCCGCCAGGTACTGGAAGCTCATCGGATCGACCACGAGGCTGACACCTTCGCGTTCGACGATGGTGTCGTCATCAGCCACTTCCTCATCGAAAGTGAAGCCGTATTGAAAACCCGAACAACCGCCGCCCGTCACAAAAACGCGCAGCTTTAAACGATCATTCCCCTCCTCATCGACCAGACTCTTCACCTTGTGCGCGGCACCGTGGGTGAATTGCAAAGCCGTGGGGGTGAAGGTTTCGACGCTCATGCTGAATATCTCCCGGCGCTTACGCCGCCATAATGCGTGATGACGCGCATTATCCGCTTCTCCTAGAAAATCGGTCAACTATTTGAGAGGCAGGCGCAAACTACACGTTATGAGCTGCAAGCCTGGCGCTTCAAGCTTGCAGCCTCAGATTGGAGTTAAGGCAACATCCCAGCGTGGGACAGACCCAGACGCTCATCCAGCCCGAACAGGATGTTCAAGTTCTGCACAGCCTGGCCGGACGCGCCTTTGACCAGATTATCGATGACCGACAACACCACTACCAGATCGCCATCCTGTGGGCGATGCACCGCGATCCGGCAAACGTTAGCGCCGCGTACGCTACGAGTTTCAGGGTGGCTGCCAGCCGGCATCACATCGACGAACGGTTCGTTGGCGTAACGCTTCTCGAACAACGCTTGCAGGTCTACGGAACGGTCGACGACGGTTGCGTACAGCGTGGAGTGAATGCCCCGAATCATCGGCGTCAGGTGCGGCACAAAAGTCAGGCCGACATCCTTGCCTGCCGCGCGACGCAGCCCCTGGCGGATTTCCGGCAGATGACGGTGGCCTTTGACGGCATACGCCTTCATGCTTTCCGACGTCTCGGAGTACAACGAGCCGACACTGGCACCACGGCCGGCACCGCTGACACCCGACTTGCAGTCGGCGATCAGACGCGACGCATCAGCAAGCCCCGCCTCGAGCAGCGGCAGGAAACCCAGTTGCGTTGCCGTTGGATAGCAGCCCGGGACAGCGATCAACCGTGCCTGCCTGATTTTCTCGCGATTGACTTCCGGCAGGCCGTAGACCGCCTCGTCCAGCAGATCTGGCGCACCGTGTGGCTGACCGTACCATTTGGCCCACTCTTCAGCGTCCTGCAGACGGAAATCTGCCGACAGGTCGATGACCTTGGTCCCGGCGGCCAGCAGCTCGCCTGCCAGGGCATGGGCAACACCGTGAGGCGTGGCGAAGAACACCACATCACAGGCCCCGAGGGTCTTGATGTCCGGAACGCTGAACGCCAGGCCGTCGTAATGGCCCCGCAGGTTCGGATACATGTCGGCGACGGCCAGTCCAGCCTCGGATCGGGAGGTAATGACCACCACCTCAGCCTGCGGATGCTGTGCCAACAGACGCAGCAGTTCGACACCGGTGTAACCCGTGCCGCCGACGATACCGACCTTGACCATATACCTGCCCTCAACGAACCCACTGGAAAGCTGTCGATGATAGGGGCCGCGCGGCCCGGCGACAACCGCCAAGGTGACGTGTGGCCGCTCTAGCCTCTACTATCGGGCTACCGTGAATCTGGGAATACAAAAAAATGCTCTATCTATGGCTCAAAGCACTTCATATCATCAGCATGGTCTGCTGGTTCGCCGGCCTGTTCTACCTGCCTCGCCTGTTCGTCTATCACGCCCAAAGCGAAGACAGCGTCAGCAAAGAACGCTTCATCGTCATGGAGCGCAAGCTGTATCGCGGCATCATGGGGCCGGCGATGATCGCCACCCTCGTATTCGGCATCTGGCTGCTGAGTCTCAACGCCAGTGCCTACTTCACTCAAGGCGGCTGGATGCACGCCAAGCTGACCCTGGTGGTATTGCTGATCGGCTATCACCATATGTGCGGCGCGCAATTGAAGCGCTTCGCCCGTGGCGAAAACACCCGCAGCCATGTCTTTTATCGCTGGTTCAATGAAGTGCCGGTTCTGATATTGCTGGCTATCGTAATTCTGGTCGTGGTTCGGCCGTTCTAACTTTCAATCAGCACCACCTTATCCGGGGTACTTCCGATGTCGCTGCCCGCTCTGCTCGAACAACGTTTGCGCCTGCCCGTCGTGGCAGCGCCGATGTTTCTGATTTCCAATCCACCGCTGGTACTGGCCTGCTGCCGCAACGGAATCGTCGGCAGCTTTCCGGCGCTGAACCAGCGCGAAAGCAGTGGTTTCAAGGCTTGGCTGGAAGAAATCGAAGCGGGCCTGGCAACAATGGAAAACCCGGCACCCTATGCCGTGAACCTGATCGTCCATCATAGCAACCCACGACTTCAGGCCGACCTGGCCATCTGCATCGAACATAAGGTGCCGATTGTCATCACCAGCCTGGGCGCCGTGAAAGAACTGGTGGATGCGGTTCACAGCTATGGTGGGCTGGTATTCCACGATGTCACCACGCGCCGTCATGCTGAGAAAGCTGCCCAAGCCGGTGTCGACGGCTTGATAGCGGTCGCCGCCGGCGCAGGTGGCCACGCCGGGACCTGGAGCCCTTTCTCACTGGTCGCCGAAATCCGCCAGTTCTTCGACAAAACCCTGCTGCTTGCGGGATGTCTGAACCACGGCCATCAGATTCTGGCCGCCCAACTGCTTGGCGCGGATTTGGCCTACTTCGGCACACGCTTCATCGGCACGACCGAAAGCCATGCGCCTGACGCTTATAAAGAGATGTTGCTCACATCCAGAGCCGCAGACATCGTGCATACTCCTGCGGTGTCTGGAGTGCCGGCCAGCTTCATGCGCCAAAGCCTGGAAAACGCCGGTTTCGACCTGGCCGCCCTGCAGGGCAAGGGCGAGGTGGATTTCGGTTCCAAACTCAAGCCACTGAACGACGAAGCCAAGGCCTGGAAAACCGTATGGTCCGCAGGCCAGGGCGTGGGTGAAATCCATGATCTGCCAAGTGTCGATCAGCTAGTGACACGCCTGGATGAAGAATACCGGCAAGCGCTGGCCCGCGCGACACAACTCGGCGGCCAATGGCCCCGCTGAAATCAACCGGATCAAAACCATTGCTTAACCTTATGAGACAAGGATGCCTGGCATGAGCGAAACCCGTTTCAATATCGTATTCGATGGAGCCCTGCTGCCGGGTGTCGAAACCACCACAGCCAAGCTCAACCTGGCTGAACTGTTCAAAAGCGATGTCAGTGCCATTGAGCGGTTGTTCAGCGGGCGCAAGGTGGCGCTTAAAAGCAACCTGTCCCAGGCCGAAGCGCAGAAGTACCTGGAGGCTCTCAACAAGAGCGGGATCGATGCACGAATCGAAGCCGAACCTTCCCTCGAACTGAACCTGGACGAGGTACAGCATTCGCCGCCGTCGAACGGACGCCACCCGGACTCCATCATCGACCCGGTATCGCCCTACGCGCCACCCCGAGCCGAGGTGGGTGAGGCAATGGCCGAGTACAGCACGCTCAAGCCCTTCAGCTTCGATGGGCGCATCGGACGACTGCGCTTCCTGGGCTGGACCATGGCCTTGACGCTGGTCATGCTGTTTGTGGTGGGCACAGCCTTTTCATTGGGCGTGACCTGGTTCCTCGCCTCCAGCTCCACAGCGGCAATGATCGTCGGCGGCCTGCTGGGACTGATCATCGCACTGGGCTTTGCTTATGTAAGCATCCAGTTCAGCGTCCAGCGCCTGCACGACCTGGGTTGGTCCGGGTGGTTGTGGCTGCTCAACCTGGTGCCGTTCGTGGGCAGTGTCTTCCCCTTCGTACTCATGGCCTTGCCCGGCAACACCGGCGCCAATCGCTATGGCCCCCCGCCGCCGCCCAACAGCACTGCGGTCAAGGTACTTTCGTCACTGTGGATTGTCATGATCGTGGTGGCTTTCCTTGCCGCAATGGCCGGTGCATTCAGCGGCATCACAGAGGAATACGACAGCAGTTCCTTGAGCAGCTATGAGAGCAGCGAGCTCATTGATGAAGACACTGCAGAACCAGCCGTCGAAGCAGCCGAGCCTGCTGCGCCTTCTGTAGACTATGAAGAGGAACAATAAGCGCGCTTCGTGCCGGTGACAGCTCAGTACACTGGTGACGGGCCGTTGCGATGGAGAACTGCATGACCCGTTACGCTCTGATCACTGGCGCCTCCAGTGGCATTGGCCTGGCAATGGCCGAAGCACTCGCCCGCCGCGGTCGCGACCTGATATTGGTGGCTCGACAGCGTGATCGGCTGGAAAGTATTGCAATCGAACTGACTCAGCGTTTTGGCGTGGAGGTGTTGTTCCGGGCCTGTGACCTGGGAGAACCGCTGAGGCTTTCAGGCTTTCTGCTCGAGCTGGAAGAAGGCGAGCGACAGATCGACCTGCTGGTCAATTGTGCCGGTATCGGCACCAGCGGGCCGTTCCTGGGCCAGGACTGGATGACCGAGCAGGACCTGATCGAAGTCAACATCCTCGCCTTGACGCGGCTCTGTCACTCGGTGGGCAACAGCATGGCGCTGCAGGGCGGTGGCCAGATCCTGAACGTTGCATCGATCGCCGCGTTCCAGCCTGGCCCCTGGATGAGCACCTATCACGCCAGCAAGGCTTACGTGCTGCATTTCTCCGAAGCCCTGCGGGTCGAGCTGAAAAAAAGCGCAATAAAGGTATCGGTGCTTTGCCCTGGCCCGACACGAACCGGCTTTTTCGCCCGGGCGCAGCTCAATGAACAGAAATTCAACGACAGTCAAACCCTGATGAGCCCGGAGGAAGTCGCGCTGTATGCCGTGCGCGCACTGGAAAAAAACCGGGCGATCATCATTCCTGGGCGCCGCAATCGCTGGCTGGCGGCGTTGCCGCGACTGGGCCCGCGATGGCTGGTTCGCACGATTGCCGGCATGACCAACAAGGCCTGCTGCCCCCGCTGAATGCCTTTTCCCGTGAAAAACCGGGCTCGCCAATCGCGCCTTAAGTACACTCAAGCTCGACTAACCCAATGGAGAAACAGCTGTGGATACTCTGTTTACCAAGATCATCAACCGGGAGATTCCGGCCAAGATCATTTACGAAGATGATCAAGTTCTGGCGTTCCACGACATCGCCCCTCAAGCACCTGTGCATTTCCTGGTCATCCCAAAGAAACCGATCCGCACGCTCAATGATCTGACCGAAGAAGACAAAGGCTTGGCCGGGCATATCCTGTTCACTGCCCAGCGCCTGGCGCTTGAACTGGGCTGCGAAGAAGGTTTTCGTGTGGTGATGAACTGCAATGAACTTGGGGGACAGACCGTCTATCACATTCATATGCATGTGCTTGGGCAGCGCCAGATGAACTGGCCGCCGGGTTGATACCCTGACCCAACGCAAATCCTGAGCGGCCGATTGAGTTAAACTGGCCGCCGAGATTTTTCCCGGAGGTAAGCATGACTACCCAACGTCACTACTCACCGATTGACCGTCTACTGCTGCAAGCTGATACCGCGATGCGTACGCTGCTGCCCTTCAGTGGTCAGCCCTACCGTCCATCGCCGGCTATCGTGCAGCCAGACGTGCAAATGAGTGACGAGCAAACCCGCCATGTCGCTGGGCTGATGCGCATCAACCACACCGGTGAAGTCTGCGCCCAGGCGCTGTATCAGGGCCAGGCGCTGACGGCGAAGCTGCCCCAGGTACGTGAGGCGATGGAGCATGCCGCCGAGGAAGAAATCGACCATCTGGTCTGGTGCGAACAACGCATTCACCAACTGGGCAGCCATACCAGCGTCCTGAACCCGTTGTTTTATGGGATGTCATTTGGAATCGGTGCAGTGGCCGGGCTGATCAGCGACAAAGTCAGCCTCGGCTTTGTGGCGGCCACTGAACATCAGGTGTGCAAACACCTGAATGAGCACTTGGAGCAGTTGCCGGCCGAGGACGAAAAGTCCCGGGCGATTCTCAAGCAGATGCGCGAGGATGAAGAGCAGCACGCCGAAAGTGCGCTCGAGGCCGGAGGGTTTCGTTTTCCAGCGCCGGTGAAGTTCGGCATGAGCCTGCTGGCCAAGGTCATGACCAAGAGCACCTATCGAATCTGATCGTGCAAGGGTGGCGAAGGGGTTATACCCACGCCACAGCGTTGCAGGCCTGTGCGTTCATCCACGTTCTACAGAAACTAAAAAAGGCGACTCCCATGGGGAGCCGCCTTTTTTGTAGCTGAAACCTTCAGCGTGGCATGTTGCGCGCGTAGAAAATTTCCAGCATCTCGTGTTTCACACGGTCTTCCACCTGATCCCGCTGTTCAGCAGAAAGGTTGCTGGTAGCGTCCCCGAACAGGTAGTTATCAAGCTCGAAGTTCTTGAGCAGCATTTTGGTGTGGAACAGGTTTTCCTGATACACGTTCACGTCGGTCATCTGATACGCGTCGCGAGTGTCTTCGGAGAGATAGTTCTGAATCGAGTTGATCTCGTGATCAATAAAGTGCTTGTGGCCTTCAACGTCGCGGGTAAAGCCACGCACGCGATAATCCACCGTCACGATGTCCGAGTCGAACTGGTGAATCAGGAAATTGAGTGCCTTGAGCGGTGAAATGACGCCACAGGTCGACACGTCAATGTCCACACGGAACGTCGCAATGCCATCCACCGGGTGGATTTCCGGGTAGGTATGTACCGTAATGTGGCTCTTGTCGAGGTGGGCCAGGATGATTTCCGGCAATGGGCCCGGGGACTCTTCGATCTGGCTGTCGGTCGGTGTCACCGGTTCTTCCGAGATCAGAATGGTCACGCTGGCGCCTTGGGGTTCATAGTCCTGACTGGCGATGTTCAGGATGTTGGCACCAATGATATCGACAACTTCCGTGAGGATCTGCGTGAGGCGCTTGGCGTTGTACTCTTTATTGATGTACTCGACGTAGGCCTGCTGGTCCTGCGGGGTTTCCGCATAGCAGATGTCATAGATGTTGAAGCTCAAGGTCTTTGTCAGGTTATTGAACCCATGGAGCTTGAGTTTGCTTTTCACCGTTTGAAAACTCTCTATGTATTGCGGCCTGGCCGCGTGATCAAGCATGCCCGTCAGATGCGAACGACGCACCTGCGTAGGACGGTTAACACCTCTTCGCGATGGCGATTTTGGTTGTCTGTCCAGACAAGGGACCGGCCGGAGGACCGATCACTGCCCTGAAAAAAGTGGCGCATTATGCAGAGGTCGGCTTCTGATCGCCAGAGCTTGCACTGCTTTTATGATGGTTGGATGTCGATTCAACCCAATTCGATGATTTCATAATCGTGAGTGATTTCAACACCGGCGGCGCCGAGCATGATGGAAGCCGAGCAATATTTCTCGGCTGACAGCTCAATGGCGCGCTTGACCTGGGCTTCCTTCAAGGCACGCCCCTTCACCACGAAATGCATGTGAATCTTGGTGAACACTTTCGGGTCTTCGGTGGCGCGCTCCGCTTCCAGGAAGGCTTCGCAACTTTCGACGGCCTGGCGCGATTTTTTAAGGATGCTGACCACATCGAAATTACTGCAACCACCCACGCCCAGCAGGAGCATTTCCATCGGCCTTACACCCAGGTTCCGACCTCCGGCTTCTGGCGGGCCATCCATGACGACCACATGACCGCTACCTGACTCACCGAGGAACATGGCTTCGCCAGCCCATTGGATGCGTGCCTTCATCGCCAAGACTCCACTGTCTGAAAAAAGGGTCGCCAGCTTAGCACAGCCCCCCGCCACGGCGGCTTCTGCCTTAGGACGCATGACAAATACGTGTAGGTAAATTCTCAAATCAATTAAGGACGCCTCTGTTAAGCTGGCGCCAATTAGCTGGCGTATGGCCAGCTATAGCGATTGCCATTCGCGCCCCACAAAAAATCCAAATCAATACACCGCGCAGTCTTTCGGGATACAACCATGGTTGCCATTACTCCCACACCCAAGATCAAGAATCTCGACAAACTCTTGATGCATTGTCAGCGTCGCCGCTATCCAGCCAAGCACAACATCATCTGCGCGGGCGATCGCTCCGACACCCTGTCGTTCATCATCAAAGGGTCGGTCACGATCCTGATCGAGGATGATGACGGTCGCGAAATGATCATCGCCTATCTCAACGCCGGGGATTTCTTCGGCGAACTTGGATTGTTTGAACAGGCAGGCAAAGAACAGGAACGTAGCGCCTGGGTACGGGCCAAGGTCGAATGCGAGGTCGCGGAGATCAGCTATAGCAAGTTCCGGGAACTGTCGGTGCAGGATCCCGACATTCTTTACGTCCTCAGCGGACAAATCGCACAGCGCCTGCGCAACACTACCCGCAAGGTGGGCGACCTCGCCTTCTTCGACGTGACCGGTCGCGTCGCCCGCTGCTTGCTGGAACTGTGCAAGCAACCCGATGCCATGACCCACCCGGACGGCATGCAGATCAAGGTGACGCGCCAGGAAATCGGCCGGATTGTGGGTTGCTCGCGGGAGATGGTCGGTCGTGTGCTCAAGGATCTGGAAGAGCGCAACCTGGTCAGCGTCAAAGGCAAGACCATGGTGGTCTTTGGGACGCGCTAGGCGAGCAGCCTGGTCAGCAGTTCCCGGTACAGCGCCTCAAGCCGCTGCAACGCGTGAGGCGCCGGGAATTTTTCATGCAAGGCAATATGACTCTCGGCGCGCACTCGCTGCGCCAGGCCACAGGCTTCATTGAAACGATTGACCGCGGCAACCATCGATTCGCGTTCGTTCTCCAGCAACAGGGCTCCATGCACCAGACCCACCGGGCGTTGGCCGCCCTTGCTCTGACGCCAGCGCTGAGCAGTGCCGACCATTTTCCGGCCGTCGAGATTGACGTTGAATCGACCGTCGCAGAACGCACCCTCGACTTCACCCAACGAAGCCACCCCACCCAGCTCATCCAATAACTGGCAGATCGGATCACACAACCGGCGATAACCGGTTTCGATGCGGCCATGGTCGCCTTCACTACGCGGCGGAGCGTAAACCAGGGCGATATTGACGGTGGCGGCAGACTGCGGCACCGGCTCACCGCCGGTTTCGCGCAGCAGCACTGGCCAGTCGTGGGCCGCCGAGATTTGGCAGGCGTGTTCGAACCCCGGTAAACGACTCAAACGACGAGGCATGACCAGCGCGCGATCATTGGGCTGCCAGAACAACAAGCCGAACTCAGCGTCGCCTGCACAGATGCTGGCCAGCAAATCCTGTTCGGCTTGCAGACCGGCTTCGACGGTCAGGGAAATCACCGGCGACATTGAATCAATCCAGCGTCGAGCCGCTTATCGGAACGCCGCGTTCAGGGAAGAACAGACGTTGCAACTCGGTACCCGGATTTTCCGCGCGCATGAACGCTTCGCCCACCAGGAACGAATACACATCGCTGACTTCCATCAGTTCGACATCGGCCCGGTTCAGGATCCCGCTCTCGGTGATCACCAAGCGATCACGCGGAATACGCGGCAACAAATCCAGAGTCGTTTCCAGGCTGACTTCGAAAGTATGCAGGTTACGGTTGTTCACCCCGACCAGCGGAGTATCGAGGGTCTTCAAGGCCCGCTCCAGCTCCTCGCCATCGTGGACCTCTACCAGGACATCCAGGCCCACGCCTTTGGCGACCGCCGCCAGCTCGGCCATTTTCACATCGTCCAGGGCGGACACAATCAACAGCACGCAATCTGCGCCCAGGGCTCGGGCTTCAACGATCTGGTAAGGATCGATCATGAAATCCTTGCGAATCACCGGCAGCTTGCACGCCTCCCGCGCCTGTTTGAGGTATTCATCGGCGCCCTGGAAAAAATCAATATCGGTCAGCACCGAAAGGCAAGTCGCACCGCCCTTCTCATAGCTCTTGGCGATGTCGGCGGGGACGAAGTGTTCACGAATCACGCCTTTGCTGGGGGAAGCCTTTTTAATTTCGGCAATCACCGCTGGCTGCTTTCTCTTGGCCTGATCGATCAGCGCCTTGGCAAAGCCACGCGGCGCATCCGCTGCCCGCGCCAAGGTTTCCAGCTCTGCCAGACTGACCCGAGCACTGCGTTCGGCAACCTCTTGAGCCTTGCGAGCCAGAATGTTTTCCAGAACCGTTGGCACACTCATCCTTCGTTCTCCACTTTGAATACGGCGGTAAATGCACCCAACTCTTCGAGTTTTTCCCTGGCAAGGCCGGTGTGCAACGCATCATGGGCCAGTTCCACGCCCTGCTTGAGGCTGCTGGCGTGATCCGCCGCATACAACGCGGCGCCCGCATTGAGCACGATCATCTCGGCGGCCTTCTGGCCATTTTCAGTCTTGCGGCGCCCCAAGGCATCGCGAATCAGCTCCAGCGACTGGGCCGGCCCATCCACCGCCAGCCCATGCAGGCTCTGGCTCTTCATGCCCAGGTCTTCAGGTTCGACCCAATACTCGCTGATCTGATCATTTTTTAATTCAGCCACGTACGTGGGTGCAGCCAGGCTGAATTCGTCCAGGCCATCCTTCGAATGGACCACCAGCACGTGCTTGCTGCCCAGACGCTGCAAGACCTCGGCCAGGGGTCGGCACAATGCCTGGCTGAACACACCGACCACTTGATGCTTCACGCCGGCCGGATTCGTAAGCGGGCCGAGCATATTGAACATCGTCCGCAGGCCCAGATCACGACGCGGCGCGGCGGCGTACTTCATGGCGCGGTGGTGGGTCTGGGCGAACATGAAACCGATGCCCACGTTATCGATGCAACGCGCCACCTGTACTGGCGTCAGGTTCAGATAGATCCCGGCCGCCTCCAGCAGGTCGGCGCTGCCACTCTTGCCGGAGACCGCACGATTGCCATGCTTGGCAACGGTGCAACCGGCCGCGGCGACAACGAAGGCCGAGGCCGTGGAAACGTTGAAGATATTGGCGCCGTCACCGCCGGTGCCCACCACATCCACCACGCCATCCAGGGTCTTGAGTTCGACCTGGTCCGCCAGCTCGCGCATGACCGAAACCGCGCCGACGATCTCATCGATGCTCTCGCTCTTCATGCGCATGGCCATCATGAACGCGCCGATCTGCGCATCCGAGCATTGGCCGGTCATAATTTCGCGCATCACATCGCGCATTTCGTCGGTGCTCAGGTCGAGATGGCCGACGATACGGCTCAGGGCTGTCTTGATATCCATGAAAAGTCCTTAGCGCGTGCCGCCGGTTTGTTTGAGGAAGTTGGCGAACAGCTCGTGACCCTGTTCGGTGAGAATAGACTCGGGGTGAAATTGCACGCCTTCGATATTCAACGTTTTGTGACGAAGCCCCATGATTTCATCCACAGAGCCGTCCTCGAGCTGAGTCCAGGCGGTCAGCTCCAGACAATCTGGCAGGGTTTGGCGCTTGACGATCAGGGAGTGGTAGCGGGTGACGGTCAGCGGAAGATTCAGACCTTCGAACACGCCCTTGTTCTCGTGAAATACCGGGCTAGTCTTACCGTGCATGACTTGCCGGGCGCGCACCACGTCGCCGCCAAAGGCCTGGCCGATCGACTGGTGCCCCAGGCAGACACCCAGGATCGGCAGCTTGCCGGCGAAATACTTGATGGCTTCGATGGAAATGCCCGCTTCGGTCGGCGTGCAAGGACCGGGAGAGACCACGATGCGCTCGGGCTTGAGGGCTTCGATTTCGGCGATGGTCAGTTCGTCGTTGCGCACGACCTTGACCTCGGAGCCCAGCTCGCCCAGGTACTGCACAACGTTGTAGGTAAAAGAGTCGTAGTTATCGATCATCAGCAACATGGCGTAAGCAACCTATTGAATTCACTGACTTGAAATACAGCCTTCGGAGAGTGACCCGCGCGGTGTTGCGCTTGGCGAGGCGTGTGATGGGCCAGCGAAGCGACTTTCAAGCGGGTAAAGAAGGCAAATCGGTACAGGTCCGGCCAGGCCGGCAGAGAACGTTCAGGCGCGCCAACGCCAACGGGCGTGTGCCTTGATCAATTGATCCAGAAGTTTGCTGACAATCGACACAGGGGAAGTCTCGTTCATACGTTCCGGCACAGTAGCTTAGCTGGACGGTGCACGCAATATGACGACCCCCGAAGGGCTTTGAAACAATCGCGACGAGCCTGATGGATGGCAAAACGCCGGAAGTTTTTGGTACTGTCGTTTCGTTTTCTAACAACAATAAGATAAAAACGGACTTTCTCATGCTAAGAAAAACGTTGTTCGTACCAATGGCCGGCTGTCTGCTGGCAATGGCCTGCGCCCAGGCGAGCGCCGCGCCCAATCCCTACTCCAGCTTCATCGTGTTTGGCGACAGCCTCAACGATGCCGGCCAGTTTGCCGACCCGGACGGTCCGTCCGGGGCCACGCAACGCTTTACCAACCGCACCGGCCCGCTCTATCTCGACGGAAGCGGCGAATCCTATTCCCTCAATTCCACCCAACTGCTGGGCGGACGGTTGGGCTTTTCCGATGATGAAACCGCGGCATCCACCTCGGCGGTTCGTGCCAGCGAAGGCCAGGCCGATGGCAACAACTGGGCCGTGGGCGGGTATCGTACCGACCAGATCCTCGAGTCGATTACCGGCGTTTCCGACACTGGCGAACGCAGCCGTGACGGATACCTGCTGTCCAACGGCCTGCGTGCCGACCCGAACGCGCTGTACTACCTTTCCGGGGGCGGTAACGACTTCCTCCAGGGTCTGGTACTGACCCCCGCCCAGGCGAACGCCGCCGCGGACCGCCTGGCCGACAGTGTCCAGGTGCTGCAAACCGCCGGAGCCCGTTATGTGATGGTCTGGCTGCTGCCCGACCTGGGCCTGACCCCTGCGCTCAATGGCACGCCTTTGCAAGACGCCGTTTCGCAGCTCAGCAACCAGTTCAACCAGCAACTGGTCACGCGGCTGCAAGGCATTGATGCCGAAATCATTCCACTGAACGTTCCGCTACTGCTGCAGGAAAGTTTCGCCGATCCAGCACGATTCGGCCTCGCCACCGGCGAGAACCTCACCGCCACCTGCTTCAGCGGCAACGGCTGCACGGAAAACCCCACCTATGGCATCAACAGCGCGACGCCAGACCCCACCAAGCTGATCTATAACGACTCGGTCCACCCCACCGAGACCGGACAGCAACTGATCGCCGATTACGCCTTTTCCCTGCTCGCGGCGCCATGGGAGCTGACATTGCTGCCGGAAATGGCCCACTCGACCCTGCGCGCCCACCAGGATGAATTACGCAGCCAGTGGCAATCGGACTGGGAGAACTGGCAAGCCGTCGGCCAATGGCGGGCGATCGTCGCAGGCGGCGGCCAGCACCTGGACATCGACAGCCAAAGCAGTGGCGCCAGCGCCGACGGCAGCGGCTACAGCCTGAACGTCGGTGGCAGCTATCGTCTCAACGAGGCTTGGCGCGTGGGTGTAGCCGCCGGTTTCTACCGCCAGGACATGGAGGCAGGCAGCGCCGATTCGGACTACAAACTCAACAGCTACCTGGCCACCGCTTTCGCCCAGTTCCAGCAGAACCGCTGGTGGGCCGATGCCGCGTTGACCGGCGGCAAGCTCGACTACGACAACTTGGAGCGCAAGTTCGACCTGGGCGTCAACCAGGCGCAAGAGAAAGGTGACACCGACGGTCACCTGTGGGCCTTCAGCACGCGCCTGGGCTACGACATCGCCCAGCCGGGCAGTCAGTGGCACCTGTCACCGTTTATCAGCGCCGATTATGCGAAGGTGGAAGTCGACGGGTATTCAGAAAAGAGCAGCCGCTCCACCGCCCTGACTTTCGATGACCAGACCCGCGACTCGAAACGCTTGGGCATTGGCTTGCAAGGCAAATACAACTTCACCCGTCAGACCCAGGTGTATGGCGAATATGCCCACGAACGCGAGTACGAAGACGACACCCAAAAAGTGAACATCGCCCTCAACAGTCTGCCGGCCAATGATTTCACGCTTGAAGGCTATACGCCGCAGAGTCATTTGAATCGCCTGAGCCTGGGGGTCAGCCACAAGTTGACCAACGATCTGGCCCTGCGGGGCGGTTATACGCTGCGCAAGGACGATGACTTTACCCAGCAGGGCGTGAATGTCGGGGTCAGCCTGGATTTCTGATCGAGATAACCCTGTGTGGGAGCGAGCCTGCTCGCGATGAGGCCGGCATGTTCGACACATGCATCGCCTCGCGAGCAGGCTCGCTCCCACAGTTGATCAGCTTCCCTTCAGTCGCCTGGGGTCTGCTCGGCCAGCGCCACGGCACGGAACATTGCCCGGCGCTTGTTCAGGGTTTCTTCCCACTCCAGCACCGGCACCGAGTCGGCCACGATCCCGCCGCCGGCCTGCACGTGCAGCTCACCGTCCTTGATGACGGCGGTGCGGATGGCAATGGCAGTGTCCATGTTGCCGTTCCAGGCAAAATAGCCCACGGCCCCGCCGTACACCCCACGCTTGACCGGCTCCAGTTCGTCGATGATTTCCATGGCGCGGATTTTCGGGGCGCCAGACAACGTTCCTGCCGGCAGGATGGCCCGCAGGGCGTCCATCGCCGTCAGCCCGGCCTTCAACTGGCCCGTGACGTTGGAGACGATGTGCATCACGTTGGAATAACGCTCGATGACCATCTTTTCGGTGAGCTTCACCGAACCGACTTCCGAGACGCGCCCGGTGTCATTGCGGCCCAGGTCGATCAGCATCAGGTGCTCGGCGATTTCCTTGTCATCCGACAGCAGGTCCTCTTCCAGCGCCCGATCGGCTTCCTCCGTGGCCCCACGAGGGCGGGTGCCAGCGATAGGCCGCACAGTGATCAGGTTGTCTTCGACCCGCACCAGCACTTCGGGTGAACTGCCCACAACATGGAAGTCACCGAAATTGAAGAAGTACATGTAAGGCGTCGGATTGAAACAGCGCAGTGCCCGGTACAGGTCGATGGGCGCGGCCTTGAAGTCGATGGACATCCGTTGCGACGGCACCACTTGCATGCAGTCGCCGGCCAGGATGTATTCCTTGATGGTATCGACGGCCCTTTCGTAATCGTTCTGAGTGAAACTGGAACGGAACACCGGGTCGGCCGCCGACTGTTTGCTGAAATCCAGGCCAGGACGCGGCGTGATCGGCTGCCGGAGTTTTTCCAGCAGCGCCTGAAGACTTTTCTGACCTTGCTCGTAGGCGTCTTCCCGGGACGGATCGGCCAGGACAATGGCGTGCATCTTGCCGGCGAGGTTATCGAAGACGACCACTGCGTCAGAGACCATCAGCAAAATGTCCGGCACGCCCAGCGGGTCCGGGTTCGGGCAGGTGCCCAGACGCTTTTCCACATAGCGTACGCAGTCGTAGCCGAAATAACCCACCAGGCCACCGTTGAACCGCGGCAGGCCGGGGATGGTAGGCACGTTGTAGCGAGCCTTGAAGGTTTCGACGAAGGCCAGCGGATCTTCGACCTCCAGGCTTTCGATCTCGACGCCGTCATGGGTCACGCTGACACGATGGTCATGGACCCGCAGCACCGTGCGGCACGGCAGGCCGATGATGGAATAACGGCCCCATTTCTCACCGCCCTGCACCGATTCGAGCAGGTATGAGTTGGGCTCATCGGCCAGCTTGAGGTAGATCGACAGCGGCGTGTCGAAGTCGGCCAGGGTTTCGCAGGCAAGCGGGATACGGTTATAGCCGGCAGCGGCTAGACGCAGGAATTCTTCGCGGATCATGGTGTGCCTCGTGGCAGGAGGAGCTGACAGTCAGGTATGCAAACGCGCCGGATAACCGGCCAGGATCAGGTCAGGCGCGCCAACGCCAGCGGGCCAGGGCCTTCATGACTTTCATCCAGAGTTTGCGAGTGACCACCACGATGGCGTTTCCAGAAGAGGATTGAACAGCGTCGGGCAACGTTATCTCAGCGGCCGGGTCCAGGCAACCGGGAATTAACAGGCGCAAATCGTCGATCACCAGCGCGGGAAACTCTTCGGCGATCGGCCGGCCATGGTTGTAGCCGTAGCTCAGTGCCACACATTTGACCCCGGCGGCTTTCGCCGCCAACACATCGCTGCGCGAGTCGCCGACGAACAGCGATTGAGAGGCCGGGATGTTGGCCATTTTCATCACGAAAAACAGCGCGGCCGGGTCAGGTTTTTTCTGTGGCAGGGTATCGCCACCGATGATCCAGCGAAAATAACGACCGATTTTCATCTGATCCAGCAGCGGCGCGACAAAGCGCTCCGGCTTGTTGGTGATCAGGGCCATTTCCACGCCTTGCTTGTGCAGCCACTTGAGGGTGGAACGCACACCGGGGTAGACGACCGTCAGTTCGTGATTGCCTTCATAGGCTTCGTTGAACAACTCCAGCGCCCGCTCGGCCTCGGCGTCATCGACGCCCTGGGCATCGATATGGTTGGCCAAGGCCCGCCGCACCAGCATGGGCGCGCCGTTGCCGACCCAGTGGCGCACGGCGTCAATTCCGGCGGCCGGACGACCGAGCTTGAGCAGCATGTTGTCCACGGCCGCCGCCAGGTCCGGCACCGAGTCGACCAGCGTGCCGTCGAGGTCGAACATCACCAGACGCGGCAGGCTGCCGGGGAACAGCTGCTCAAAGCCGCTCATAGACGGGCCAGGGCCAGTTCGGCACGCATCTTTTCAATGACCTCTTTGTAGTCCGGCGCATTGAAAATGGCCGAGCCTGCGACAAAGGTGTCGGCACCGGCCTCTGCGATTTCGCGGATGTTATTGACGTTCACGCCACCGTCGATCTCCAGGCGGATATCACGGCCCGATGCCTTGATCAGCGCGCGGGCTTCGCGCAGCTTGTCGAGGGTACCAGGAATGAACTTCTGCCCGCCGAAGCCGGGGTTGACGCTCATCAGCAGGATCATGTCGACCTTGTCCATCACGTACTTGAGCACGTCCAGGGGCGTGGCCGGGTTGAACACCAGGCCGGCCTTGCATCCGCCTTCGCGAATCAACTGCAGGGAGCGGTCGATGTGCTGGGTGGCTTCGGGGTGGAAGGTGATGTAGGTGGCACCGGCCTCGATGAAGTCGCCGACGATGCGATCCACCGGGCTGACCATCAGGTGCGCGTCGATCGGCGCCGTGACGCCGTACTTGCGCAGCGCTGCGCAGACCATCGGGCCGATGGTCAGGTTGGGTACGTAATGGTTGTCCATGACATCGAAGTGCACGATGTCGGCGCCGGCGGCCAGAACGTTGTCCACTTCCTCGCCCAGGCGGGCGAAGTCGGCGGAGAGAATCGACGGAGCAATAGCGAAGGGCTGCATGACGCACCTGTTTTGAGCGAAATCACGATGGCGCGCATTGTATACCTCAAGATTTGGCGCGCCCACCGTGGCAGACGATCAATACGCCGCGCGGTAGATCTTCTCGATATCGCTGGCGCTCAGTTTGCGTGGGTTATTGCGCATCAATCGCTCGATCCCGGCTGCTTCCACCGCCATGGACGGTATCACTTCGTCCGTCACCCCAAGGCTGCTCAGGCCCTGGGGGATTTCCACGGCAGCACACAGCGCAACCATGGCCTCCACGGCTTCGTCAGCGGCTTCAAGGTCACTCAGGTGCGCGGTCTTTATGCCCATGGCTTCGGCAATGTCGCGCATGCGCTCGACGCAAGCCATCTTGTTCCACGCCATGACATACGGCAGCAACAAGGCGTTTGCCACACCATGGGACACGTGAAAGCGCCCCCCCAGCGGATACGCCAGCGCATGTACCGCCCCGACCCCGGCATTGCCGAACGCCATGCCGGCCATCAGGCTTGCAGTGGCCATGTCTTCGCGAGCTTGCAAATGAGCGGGGTTGGCGTAGGCCTTGGGCAAGGCGCGGGTGATCAGTTTTATTGCGCCGATAGCCAAGGCATCGGTGATCGGCGAGGCATTGAGCGACAGGTAGGACTCGATGGCATGCACCAGTGCATCGACGCCACTGGCGGCGGTCACGCTCCGGGGACAGGTGAGGGTCATCTGCGGGCTGACCAGCGCCACGTCCGGCAGCAGATAATCGCTGACGATACCTTTCTTGAGTTGCGCGGCCTTGTCGGAGAGGATGGCCACGTTGGTGACTTCAGAGCCGGTCCCGGCCGTGGTGGGGATGGCGATCATGGGCGCGCCTTTGCGCGGGACCTGATCGACCCCGAACATATCCTGCAGCTCGCCGTGGTAACCGGCGTAGACCCCCACGCATTTGGCAATGTCGATGGCACTGCCGCCGCCCAGGCCGATCAAGCCATCATGGCCGCCGTCACGGTAGGCCTGCATGCAGTCTTCAACGATGGCGATTTCCGGGTCCGGCATGACCCGGTCGAAAATTTCGTAGTCGCGCCCGCCCAGATGCTGCAGCGCCAGCTCCACGGTGCCGGACTTGACCAGCGCAGCGTCGGTGACGATCAGCGGGTTATCGACATCCAGCCGCGTCAGCTCGGCCGCCAGTTGCTCGATGGCAGCCGCACCGGTGATCAGTTTGTGGGCGATCTTGAATGAGGAAAGACTCATGTGCGCGGCCTCTTATTCGCGTATGGGCTGGCACAAGGATAGCTCGGTATTTAAGGTTGTCTTCCATTCAGCCCATGAATACACCGCAAATCCCCTGTGGGAGCAAGCCTGCTCGCGATGGCGGTAGAACATTCGACATTTTTATCGACTGACACTCCGCTATCGCGAGCAGGCTCGCTCCCACAGGGTACAACACTGACCGTCAGACCTGCGCAGTACGCAGTTTCTCGCTACGCCCACGCAACCACTCCAGAGTCAGCAACAGGATCACCGAAAAGGCGATCAGCAGCGTCGCGGCGGCGGCGATGGTGGGGCTTAGGTTTTCGCGGATACCGCTGAACATCTGCCTTGGCAGAGTTGCCTGCTCGGGACCGGCCAGGAACAGCGTCACCACCACTTCATCGAACGAGGTCGCGAAGGCGAACAGTGCGCCGGAGATCACGCCCGGGGCGATCAACGGCAAGGTCACTCGACGAAACGCCGTCAACGGCGAAGCCCCAAGGCTGGCGGCGGCCCGAACCAGGTTGTAGTTAAAGCCCTGCAGAGTCGCTGACACCGTGATGATGACGAACGGCACGCCCAGCACGGCATGGACCACGATCAGCGAGAAGAAACTGTTGCCCATTCCCAGCGGCGCGAAGAACAGGTAACTGGCCACCCCGATGATCACCACCGGCACCACCATCGGCGAGATCACCAGGGCCATCACCAGCGCCTTGCCTGGGAAATCACCACGGGTCAGGCCAATCGCCGCCAGGGTACCGAAGACCATCGCCAGTACCGTCGCCGCCGGGGCGACGATGACGCTGTTCCTCAGCGCCCGCATCCACTCCGCCGAAGCGAAGAAATCGTGGTACCACTGCAACGAAAAGCCTTGCAACGGGTACACCAGGAAGCTGCCGGAGTTGAACGACAATGGAATGATCACCAGCACCGGCAGGATCAGGAACAACAGGATCAGCCCGCAGAATATGCGCAAGCTGTAGAACCACACCCGCTCGACGGGGGACATGTAAGGACTCAGCATTTCAATCTCCCCTCAGCTCAGGCGCAGGCGGCTGGCGCCCACCAGCCAGTTGTAAATCAGATAAAGCACGACGGTTGCCAGCAACAACAACCCGCCGAGCGCCGTGGCCATACCCCAGTTGATGCTGGTGTTGGTGTAGAACGCGACAAAATAGCTGACCATCTGATCGCTCGGGCTGCCCAGCAGCGCCGGAGTGATGTAGTAGCCGATGGCGAGGATGAACACCAACAGGCAACCGGCGCCGACACCGGCATAGGTCTGCGGGAAATACACGCGCCAGAAGCTGGCGAACGGATGGCAGCCCAGGGAAATCGCCGCACGCATGTAAGTCGGAGAGATGCCTTTCATCACGCTGTAAATCGGCAGGATCATGAACGGCAGCAGGATATGGACCATGGAGATGTAGACACCGGCGCGGTTGAACACCAACTCCAGAGGCTTATCGATAATGCCCATGGCCATCAGGCCACTGTTGATCAGCCCGCCCGATTGCAGCAGCACGATCCACGCCGCCACCCGCACCAGGATCGACGTCCAGAACGGCAACAGCACCAAAATCATCAGCAGGTTGCTTTGGCGCGACGGCAGGTTCGCCAGCAGGTAGGCCAACGGATAGGCCAGCACCAGGCAGATCGCGGTAATCACCAGGCCCATCCAGAACGTACGGGCAAAAATATCCAGGTAGATCGCCTGGTCGGGGGTGGCCGGGGCCAGTTCGCCAAGATCATCGATGCGATGATCGACGGCCGCCAGCAGGTAATACGGGGTGACATCACTGGTGTTGCGGCGGATCACCTGCCAATACGCCGGATCCCCCCAGCGTTCGTCGAGACTCTCCATCGCTTCTTTATAGGAAACCGGCTCGGTGGCGAACGGCAGCGCACGGGCGGTCTTGGTCAGCAGGCTGCGATAGCCGGCCAGCTCCATGTTCAGGCGCTTGGACAAATCGCCCAAGGTCTGATTCTTGCGCGCTTCGGCCAGGTCTTCGCTGGCGGCTTTGTATACCGGCTCGCCTGGCAACCCACGTCCGTCCCAGGCAGCGACCGCGGCGACGGTGCGCGGCATGCCGTTGACCACTTCCGGGTTGCTGACGCTTTTGAACAGCAGCGCCACGATTGGCACCAGGAACACCAGCAACAGAAACAACACCAGCGGCGCGATCAAGGCCTGGGCCTTCCAGCGGTTGACCCGCTCGGCGCGCTTGAGCCGTTGCTTCAGGGTGGGGCTGGTGCCCGCGTTCAGTGGAACGGCGATGGCCATGGCGAACTCCGCAAATCTTTTTGATCGTTACAGAAGCGGCGTGCCGCTTCTGTTCTTTTGAAACGTTGGCCTCTGAGCCGATCGTTCCCACGCTCCGCGTGGGAATGCATCCAATGACGCTCTGCGTCACAAAGGACGCGAAGCGTCCTGGGCGGCATTCCCACGCGGAGCGTGGGAACGATCTCTGTCAGCGGTTACTTCGCCGCCCAGGAGTTGAAGCGCTGCTCCAGTTGCTCACCGTTGTCAGCCCAGAAGCTGACGTCGATCTGCACCTGGTTGGCGATGTTTTCCGGGGTGGTCGGCATGTCTTTCAAGACATCCTTGGACAACAGCGGTACAGCCTGGGTGTTGGCCGGGCCGTAGGCGATGTTTTCCGAGTAGATCTTTTGCTGCTGCGGTGCCACCGAGAAAGCGATGAATTTCTTCGCAGCTTCGGCGCGGGTCTTGTCCAGACCGCGTGGAATTGCCCACGCGTCGAAGTCGTAGATGCCGCCGTTCCACACCACTTTCAGGTTGCTTTCCTTCTGCACCGCAGCGATCCGACCGTTGTAGGCCGAGCTCATGACCACGTCACCGGAAGCCAGGTACTGCGGCGGCTGGGCGCCGGCCTCCCACCACTGGATGTTCGGCTTGAGTTCGTCGAGCTTCTTGAAGGCACGATCCTGGCCATCTTTGCCGGCCAGCACTTTGTACACGTCTTTCGGCGCGACGCCGTCGGCCATCAAGGCAAATTCCAGGGTGTACTTGGCGCCTTTACGCAGGCCACGCTTGCCTGGGAATTGCTTGGTGTCCCAGAAATCCGCCCAACTGGTCGGTGCGGTTTTCAGTTTGTCGGCGTTGTAGGCCAGCACGGTGGACCACACGAAGAAGCCCACGCCGCAAGGCTGGATGGCGCCCTTGACGTAGTCTTCGGCCTTACCGAACAGAGCCGGGTCCAGTTGCTCGAACATGTCTTCGTCACAACCACGGGACAGCTCCGGGGACTCGACTTCCACCAAGTCCCACGAAACGCTCTTGGTGTCGACCATGGCCTTGACCTTGGCCATTTCACCGTTGTATTCGCCAGCGATGATCTTGCCGTTGCCGGCTGCTTCCCACGGCGCGTAGAAGGCTTTGGCCTGAGCCGCCTTGTTCGCCCCACCGAAAGACACCACAGTCAGGTCCGGGCCCGCCGCCATCGTGCTTGCCGCACCCATCATGCCCAGGGTCAGGGCTGTGAACTTCAGGGATCTCAACATTTATTGTTCTCTCCACGTGCAGGGTTGGTGTTGGTACAGCAGGGGGCGATCAATTCGCCTCTAGAAGGGGATCGAGCGCACGCACATGCTCGACTTGCCAGCCAAGCGGAACCACGTCCCCAACAGCGAGCCCGGGATCGAGTTCGGCAATCGGTTGTTTCACGAAGAAGTCATTCTTGCCACAGACCTCCAGGCGAACCCGGACGTGGTCGCCCAGATAGATGAATTCCGCCACCCTCCCTGAGAAGCGGTTGACACATTGTTCGCTTGCGCCGTTGAGGCTCACCCGCTCCGGGCGGATCGACAGGGTCACCGGCTCGCCGGGTTTGCCGACGTTCACCGCCAGGGCCTCGACCTTTTCACCACGCCCCAGCTCCACCAGGCAACGATCGCCGGTCTGGCTGTGCAGGCGGCCGTTGAGACGGTTGTTCTCGCCGATGAAGTTGGCGACGAAGGTGTTCCTTGGCTCTTCGTAGAGGGTGCGTGGCGGGGCAATCTGCTGGATTTCGCCTTGATGGAACACCGCTACCCGGTCGGACATGGTCAAGGCTTCGCCCTGGTCGTGAGTCACATAGACCACTGTCACACCGAGGCGCTGATGCAGATGCTTGATCTCCATCTGCATGTGTTCACGCAGTTGTTTGTCCAGGGCGCCAAGGGGTTCGTCCATCAGCACCAGTTGCGGTTCGAACACCAGCGCCCGGGCCAGGGCCACGCGCTGTTGCTGGCCGCCGGACAACTGCGCCGGGTAGCGTTGGGCAAACGTGTCCAGTTGGACCATGCTCAAGACGCGCTTGACCCGATCACTCACGTCGCTTTTGTTCAAGCCGCGCACGGTCAGCGGGAAGGCCAGGTTCTCGGCAACGGTCATGTGCGGGAACAAAGCGTAGTTCTGGAACACCATGCCGATGTCACGCTTGTGGGGCGGCACGTTGTTGATGGAGCGTCCGGCCAGCTGAATCTCACCGGCAGTGGGTGTTTCAAACCCGGCGAGCATCATCAGGCTGGTGGTTTTGCCGGAACCGGACGGCCCGAGCAGAGTCAGGAATTCGCCTTTGCGAATGTCCAGGTTGAGGTCCTTGACGATCAGGTTCTCGCCGTCGTAGCTCTTTTGCACACCACGAAAGCTGACCAGCACATCACTGGCCCCCGCGCTTGAATCGACCTGGCTCATACCCGCACCTTTTGTATTGATGACTGCTTGTGAATCAAGCCTAGTGGAGCCTGGGGCCTGCGCAAATCGGGGCGCAGGAGAGAATCGCCTCAGCCGGATGGAAGAGTCGGTGTAGGGATTTCCCTACAAGGATGGCGGGATTGGATAAGGACAGTCGTGAGTTATGAGCTGCAAGCTGCAAGCAGGGACAAAAGCGGTGTTGGGGCGTGTCGCAAATGGATATGCCGACACACTGGCCCTGTGGGAGCGGGCTTGCTCGCGATGGCGGCGGATCAGCCAGCATCGTGGTTGACTGACACACCGCCATCGCGAGCAGGCTCGCTCCCACAAGGGAATCGTGGGGATGCTAGAGCAACCTATGCTCCATCGCATACTTCACCAGTTCCGCCAAGGAAGTGATGTTGAGTTTCTGCATCAGCCGCGCTTTGTGAGTGCTGATGGTTTTGCTGCTCAGGGCCAATTGCTGGGCGATGTCGTTGACGTTGGCCCCTTGGGCCAGGCGCTCGAAGACCGAGAATTCGCGCTCGGACAGCAGCGAGTGCAGCGGTCGGCTGTCGGTCAGGCCCACTTCGAAAACCATGCGGTCGGCCAGTTCCGGGTCGATGTAACGTCCGCCGGCCGCGACCTTGCGAATCGCCATGAGCAGCAAGGCCGGGTCGCTGTCCTTGGTCGCGTAGCCGGCGGCACCGACCTTCAGCGCGCGCGCCGCCATTTGCGCCTCGTCGTGCATCGACAACACCAGGATGGCCGGCGGATTGTTCAACGCACGGATCCGCGGGATCGCCTCCAGACCATTGACGCCAGGCATGGAGATATCCAACAGCACCACTTCGCAGGGCACATGCCGCAGGGTCTCCAGCAATTGTTCGCCATTGCTCGCCTCCCCCACGACCACTAGGTCCTTCGCCAGGCCGATCAACTGCTTGATGCCTTCGCGCACGATGGTGTGGTCTTCGGCTACCAGTACACGGATCACGTTTTTCTCCAGATTCAGAATCTCATCGCGAGCAGGCTCGCTGCCACAGGGTTTTGTGTGTGCATCTCAATCAATGTGGGAGCGAGCCTGCTCGCGATAGTGTCAGCCAAGCCAACCAAAAATCATCAGGCCTCATTCACCGGTACCCGCACCGCCAGGGTCGTCCCCTCCCCAGGCTCACTTTCCAACGATAACTGCCCGCCCATGATCAACACCCGTTCCCGCATGCCGACCAGACCAAAGGAGGTCGGCCGCCCCGTGGCGGGAACGAATCCTACACCGTCGTCGCTCACCGTCAGACAAAGCTGGTCGTCTTCCTGCACCAGCGTCAGTTCTACAGTATGCGCCTGAGCATGGCGCATCACATTGGTCAGCGCTTCCTGGAGAATTCGAAACAGACCGATGGCCTTGGCGTCGCTCAAGGGCGGAAGATTGTCCGGCACCTGCACCAGGCATGGGATCTGCGTGCGCGCCTCGAAACGCCGCGCCTGCCATTCGATGGCCGAGGCGATGCCCGCATCAAGGATCGGAGGTCGCAATGCCGTCGCCACGTCCCGCACCAACTGGAACAACTGGGCAATCAGGCGCTTCATGCTGTTGAGCCGCTCTTGCAGGCCCGGGTCGAGCTGCGCATAGGCCAGTTCGCACATGGATGTTTCCAGCTTCAAGACGGTCAACATTTGCCCCAACTCGTCGTGGACCTCCCGAGCTATGCGCGCCTTTTCCTCTTCCCGCACGCTCTCCAGATGCGCCGACAATTCGCGCAGCTGCTCCCTGGAGCTGGCCAGCTCCAGTTCGATGCGCTTGCTTTCGGTGATGTCCCAGACGATACCGTCCCACACGTAAGCGCCGTCTTCGAGGCGACGGGTAATGGCCTTGATCTCGGCCCAGCGCTCCCGGCCCTCGCGGGTCAGGATGCGCCCCTGCCACGACCAGTCGCTGTCGCTGTCCAGCGCCTGATCCTGAGTGCGGTGATAACTGGCCTTGTCCTGGGGGTGTACGAGGCTGCGCAGGCCGGTGTCGCTACGGGCCAGGGTCGCGGGCGAATACCCCACGAGGCTTTCGCTACCCTCACTGATGTAGGCAAAGTCGATCTGCCCGGTTACCGGCGCCCGCTCCAGGCGAAAGACCAGGCCCGGGACGTTGGCAGCGATCCCCTGCAAGCGCGCCTCGCTTTCGCGCAGCGCCGCCAGCGCGCGACGGCGCTCGGTGACGTCGTTTATGTAGACCACCAGGTATTCGGCATCGCGAAAGCGCAGGAAGCTCAAGGAAACATCGGCCGGAAGGATGCTTCCATCAGCCCGCACGCATTCGGTTTCGAAACTCTGTGGCCCCTCCTCGCTGGCCCGGGCGCGTTTCCACAGGTTCAGCCAGCGATCCATGTGCAGGCCCGGTTCGAAGTCGATCAAGGGGCGTTCAATGATCGCGCCCGGCGCATAGCCCAGCATGATTTCGGCGGCGCGGTTGGCATACCGTACATGGCTATCCCAATTGACCCAGAGAATGCCGACAGTGCTTTGGTCGATGGAAAATTGTGTCAGGCGCAGGGCTTCCTCGCTGGCGGCCCGCTGGGCGATGTCATTTCGCGCATTGCGCAGGCGCCGCTCCAGCGCCCTTTGCTCGCGGCGCTGCCAGAACACGATTGCCACGCAGCTCAAGAGCAGGGCCAGCAGCAACAGGGTCAGGTTTTGCCAGAAACCCGGGGTGTCGGTCAGACGTGGATATTTGGGCTTGAGCCAGCGACTGTGCAGTTGCTCAAGTTCCTTGGCCGGGATCGCCTGCAAACCGCTCTCGATGATGTCGGCCAACTCAGGCCAATCCCGGCGAGTGGCGACGCGCAACAGTTGCGGCAGGCCGATATCGCCTACGACCACCAGCCCGGCGAATTCAGGTTCGACCATCAGTCGCCCCAACTGCGCCTCATCGACCACCGCGTAACCGGCCTGCTGGCTCAACAACAGTTGCAACGCCTGACGCTCCAACGGTACGCCTTGAAGATTCAACGTCGGGTAGTTGCTACGCAAATAATCGGCCGTGGTACTGGGCATGCGCACCGCCACCCGCACTTGAGCATCGAGCTTTTCCAGCTCGACCCCTTCGGCGCCCTTCTTCTGGCCCACGATCAATTGCGGCACGCGCATGTAGGGGTCGGAAAACCGCCAGAGTCGCAGCCCGGCCGGGGTCTGGGTCAGCCCTGGGGCAATATCCACCTCACCGGAGCGCAACGCGGCTTCCAACTGCGCCACGTCCTGGAAATTGCGCCAGGTCAGTTCGACATTCAACGCCTTGCCCAACCACTGCATCAGCTCGACATTGGTGCCGGACAGACGCTGCAAGCGCCGGTCATATTGCGCATAGGGCGCCTGCAACACGAGGCCGACGCGCAGTTGCGGATGCTGGAGCAGCCATTGTCGCTGGCCCGCGTCCAGTTGCACCCCAGTCAACGACGGTGCGGGCGCGGCCCACGCCATCAAGGGAAGCCATAAACAGCCGATAACCCACAGGCAGCAAAAACGCATCATCGAAGTCTCATGCACTGACAAATACTGACCAACCCATTAGGCTGCCGGAAATACTTCTGGTCATGGAATATCCGATGCCCTTTGTTTATCGCCTGGCATTGCCAGCATTGTGCCTGTCGCTGATCCTGCCGAGTGCCTTTTCTGTACAGGCTGAAGAACCGGCCCCCGCGGCGGCGGATCAAGCCACCGAGGAAAAACCGGTCGAGCGTCCGCCTTTGCTCGAGCGCAGCGAGGAAGAAGCGACAGCACTTGAACGGGAGATCCCGGTCCAGGAGCAACAACAGCTACAAACCGGCAGCGACACCTTCCTGGCTCTCTGGAAACCAGCCAACACCAGCGAACCCAAGGGTGCGGTCATCATAGTCCCCGGCGCCGGCGAAACCGCTGACTGGCCTCAAGTGATCGGCCCGATGCGCAAAAAGTTACCGGATATCGAGTGGAGCAGCCTGAGTATCACCCTGCCGGACCTGCAAAGCGACGTCATCGCACCGCGCGTGGTGGAAACACCGCCCGAGACCAAACCGGCCGACGTGGCTGGCGCGGCACCGGACGCCACGACCGCAGCACCGATTGAACAAGTGGCGGGCGGCGAGGCTGACGCTGTAGATCCGGTCGTTGCCCAAACCAGCGAGGAACACCTCCTGGCCGATGCCGAACGTATCTTTGCCCGCATCGATGCCGCACTGGCCTACGCCGAACAGCAGGGCGCCCGCAGTATTGTTCTGCTGGGCCACGGCACCGGCGCCTATTGGGCGGCACGTTACCTGAATGAAAAACAGCCCTCGCAGATCGAGCGTTTCGTGATGGTCGCCGCCCAGACCCCGCTCGCAGTCAAGCCCGCCCTGGCCGAACTGACCCCCACCTTGAAACTGGCCACCGCCGATATGTTCTACATGGACAAACCGCAGGATCGCAATGCAGCGCTGGAGCGTTTACAGGCCAGTAAGCGTCTTAAAGGGTCGAGCTTCAGTCAGGTGTCACTCAAAGCGGTGCCCAACTCATCGGCGCAGCAAGAACAGCTGTTTCGTCGGGTACGGGGTTGGTTGAACCCGCAGAAGCCGGGGGAGTGAGGCTTAGACAAGCCCCAAGCCAGCCACCGTGGCGATTCCCTTCTAGCGAAAGTCCCGGCGCTCGCGGATCAACCGATAGGCGTTGTGCAACTCCCGGGTCTTGTCGGTGGCGTCACGCACTTGCAACGGCGTCGCCCCACTGCCGGCAATCTTGTCCGGGTGGTGACGACTGAGCAGACGGCGATAAGCCCGCTTGATCTGCGACGGCTCGCTGGTGGCCGAAACTCCCAGCAAGCGTAACGCCTCCTGATAGGTCGCGCCGCTGTTGGGCAACGACTGTTTGTGTGGTTCGTAATCCGCCGCCAGTGCCTGGACCTGTTGCGGCGTCCACCCCAGCCATTTGCCCCACTGAGCAAGCAACTCACGCTCGGCTATGCCCGCGCGACCGTCGGCCCAGACCATCCGCCAGCAGGCGCGCAGCACACCCTCAGCCGCATGGGGCTGGGTCGCAAGGCGACGCAAATAACCGCGCAAATGGTCGTTTCCGGTTTTGCCCCGGTTGAATGCGGCGACGGCCCGGCGTTGCGCTGGCTCGCTCAGGTCCAGCGCGCGCATCTCCTGACGCGCCTGCTGGATGTGCCCATCCACCACTCGTCCATCGCTCTTGGCCAGCCGGCCCAGCAATACAAACAGCAACTCATCGTTGCGTAATGCCGGACGGCCACCCAAACGCTCGCGCAGCTGCGCCCAGCCTTGCAGATTAAGTCGCCGATCCAGCGCCTGTCCTAATAACGCTCCCAGCATGGCCCCCGGAATGCTGGCTATGGCAAAGCCCGCCCCGGCTCCAATCAGAGTCCCTGGCCACCACATATCAACGGCTCGCTTCTATCAAGGTTTCAACCTGCGCCAAACGTTCATGAGTCCCCACATCCACCCAGTGTCCCTTCAGGTGCTCGCCGCTGACCTGGCCCTCGGCCATGGCCTTGCGTAGCAGCGGTGCGAGTTTGAACGCGCCGTCCAGGCAACCCTCGAACAACCGCGGATGCAAGACGGCAATGCCGCTGTAGGTCAGTTTGTCGGCAGCCGCCCCGCCATCATGAATCTGTCCGTCGGCCAGGAGGAAATCGCCGCCCGGATGGTGTTCGGGATTATCCACCAGTACCAGGTGCGCCAAGCCGTCCAGAGGTCGGCGCAAGGCGCTGAAATCGTAATCGGTCCAGATGTCGCCGTTGACCACCAGGAACGCCTCGTCGCCCAACAACGGCAGGGCGCGGAAAATGCCACCGCCGGTTTCCAGCGGCTCACCTTCGGGCGAGAAATGAATGCTCACGCCAAAACGTGAACCGTCCCCTAGATAATCTTCGATTTGCTGACCGAGCCAGGCGTGATTGATCACGATGTCCTTGAACCCGGCCCGAACCAAGGCACGCAGATGGTATTCGATCAAGGGAACGCCGCCGGCACGAACCAGCGGTTTAGGCGTGGTAAGGGTCAAGGGCCGCATGCGCTCCCCTTTACCCGCCGCCAGGATCATCGCTTTCATGCCGTCGCTCCGGCCGACTGACGCAGGCTGGAGAGCAACCGATCCAGTTCCGCCAGTTCAGGGCGACGGGCAATGACCGCTTCTATATAGGCAAAGAAGCGCGGCACATCGCCCAGGTAGCGCGGCTTGCCGTCGCGGTGGCAAATACGCGCGAAAATCCCGATGACCTTGAGATGGCGCTGCACGCCCATCAGGTCGCTGGCCCGCAGGAAATCCTCGAAGTCCGGCTGGACCGGGATGCCAAGCGCACCGGCCTGCTGCCAGTAATCCTCGAGCCAGCCACGCACGCGCTCCTCGGGCCAACTGAGAAAGGCATCCTTGAACAGACACGTGACGTCATAGGTCACCGGGCCGTAGACCGCATCCTGAAAGTCCAGTACGCCGGGGTTCGGTTCGCTGAGCATCAGGTTGCGCGGCATGTAGTCGCGATGAACCAGCACTTTGGGCTGAGCCAGCGCGCTGTTGATCAGCAGGTCGCTGGCCTGTTGCCAGAGCGCTTGTTGGGCAGCATCGAATTCGATACCCAGCTCATGCTTGACGTACCACTCAGGAAACAGCTCCAGTTCCCGACGCAGCAAAGCGACGTCGTAGCTGGGCAGTGGCGCGACCATCGGCAGTTGCTGGAAAGCCAGCAGGGCCTGCAGGGCGTCACGGAATAATGGGTCGGCATTGTCGCCGTTGATCACGTCCAGATACGTCTGATTGCCCAGGTCATTGAGCAAAAGAAAACCGCGCTCAAGGTCTTCGGCATAAATTTTTGGCACGTTGATGCCGGATTTAGCCAGCAAAAAAGCAATGTCCACGAAGGGTTTGCAGTTTTCCTGGGGCGGTGGCGCATCCATCACGATCAAACTGCGGCCCTCGCCTTCCCAGCGGAAATAACGGCGAAAACTCGCGTCGCTGCTGGCCGCAGTCAACGTGGCCGGGGGTACGGCGCCCCAGCCCTGCTGAACAAAAAGGATCGGCAGCTGCTCATCGAGCCAAACTTTCAGGTGTTGCAGGCGTACATCTTGGTCAGGCATTGCAAGGGTCTCCGACGGCGCTAGCCGTCAAGCGGGTCATGCTTTATTATCCAGCATCTTTTTCAGACCATCGAGAGGCGTGCGGCCCACACCGCGGGCAGATGGCACGCAGGAAGCCCGGACTAATAAGATGGCATTGAAATCCCCCGCGTTTCGTAAAAAATTTCCGTTGCTGGTCACCGGCAGTCTGCTGGCCCTGCAACCCTTGGCCTCTTCATTCGTCGTCGCGGCAGAGCAGTATGACTGCTCCGTCTCCGCTTCGGGTGCCTGGGACTGTTCGCCCAAGACGCCGGCTGCTGCATTGCCGCCACGTCCGGTGCATGACGGCAGTGCGATTTCCGCCAGCGGCGAGGCCCCGGCCGACAGCAGCTCGGGCGAAGAAGCCGGCGACAAGCCCGTGCTCGTCACCGAAGCCAAAGGCCGCGGCCTGAAGTCTCGCAGTGCGGACTACAGTCACCTGGACTGGGTTCCACGGGAGAACCTCACCCCTGCCCAATTGGCCGAAACCGGTCCTTATTGCGCCGGCGCCTATATCGAGCCCGTTCGTCCTGGCATGAATGACAAGACGGACAAAAGCGACGCTCCGACCTTCCTTGGCGCCAAAGCATCGCGCTACCAGCAGGAAGAGCAGGTGGCAACGCTGGCCGGCGACGTGGTCATGCGTCAAGGCAGCATGCAGGTCGAGGCCGACGAGGCCAACCTGTACCAGGCTGAAAACCGCGGCGAGCTGAGCGGCAACGTGCGCGTTCGCGATAACGGTGCGCTCATCGTCGGCGACCACGCCGATGTGCAGTTGGACACTGGCGAAGCCAAGGTCGACAACGCCGAATACGTGATGCACAAGTCGCGCATCCGCGGTAACGCGCTGTACGCCAAGCGTGCTGAAAACGCGATCATCCGCCTCAAGGACGGTACGTACACCACGTGCGAGCCGGGCAGCAACGCCTGGACACTCAAGGGCAACAACATCACCCTGAACCCGGCTACCGGCTTCGGCACCGCCACCAACGTGACGCTGCGGGTCAAGGACTTCCCGGTCCTGTATACGCCGTACATCTATTTCCCGATCGATGACCGTCGCCAGTCCGGCTTCCTGCCGCCGACCATCGGCACTGGCAGCGATACCGGCTTTTTGCTGGTCACCCCGTATTACTTCAACCTGGCACCCAACTACGATGCCACGTTGTACCCACGTTACATGAGCAAGCGCGGCCTGTTGATGGAAGGCGAATTCCGCTACCTGACCAAGTCCAGCGAAGGTCAGTTCGGTGCGGCGTACCTCAACGATGAAGACGATGAACGCAGCGGCCAGTCCGACTACGACAAGACCCGCTACATGTACAACTGGCAGCACAAGGGCGGGCTCGATTCGCGTGTGCTGACGGAAGTCGACTACACCAAGATCAGCGATCCTTATTACTTCCAGGATCTGCAGTCCGACCAGATTGGTGTCGAGTCAAATGACTACGTGAACCAGCAGGGCGCCGTCAGCTATCGGGGTGACAACTACGTTGCGCGGCTGAATGCCCAGGCTTACCAGATGGCGACGATTTCGAAGATCACGCCGTATAACCGCCTGCCGCAGATCACCTTCATTGGCGACCTGCCGCAGCACCCGTATGGTCTGGATTTCGCCTACAAGACGGAGCTGGTGCGGTTTGATCGAGATTTACGGACCGGCAATTACACCGATGAGGACGGCAACGCCGAGCGATGGCTGGACACCAACGTTCGCGGCCTGGCACGGGCTAACGGCAATCGCCTGAACCTGGCGCCGGTTGTGAGCCTACCAATGGAAGCAAGCTATGGCTTCATCAAGCCGTCGCTTAAATACCAGTACACCCAATACGATCTCGACCTGGATGGCACGGGCAAGTCGCAAATTGCCGCACAGTCTGCCGAGGCTGATCGCCTGCGGGGTACTTATAGTGGCAGCCAGAGCCGCGGCGTCCCAATCGCCAGCATCGACAGCGGTCTGTACTTCGACCGGGACACCCAGTGGTTTGGCAGTAACTACCGTCAAACCCTGGAGCCGCGCCTGTTCTACCTCTATGTTCCGGAGAAAGATCAGAGCGACATCCCGGTTTTCGACACTGGCGAATCCACCTTCAGCTACTCCTCGCTGTTCCGGGACAACCGTTTCTCCGGCTCCGACCGTGTCGGCGACGAGAACAAACTCTCCCTGGGCGTGACCAGCCGCTGGATCCAGGAAAACGGTTTCGAGCGCCAGCGCGTCAGCGTCGGCCAGGCCTTTTACTTCAAGGACCGCGAAGTTCAACTGCCAGGCATCGATTTCAACACGCGTGAAGATGCCAAGTCAGACGTATCTCCTTATGCACTGGAGTACGAATTCCGCTGGAACCGCGATTGGCGAACCACGGCTACGTACAACTGGGACCCGGACACCCGCAGCCCCCGCTCTGGCAGCGCGATGTTCCACTACCAGCCTGAAGACAACCCGAACAAGGTCATCAACGCCGGTTACCGCTACCGCAACGACCAGGTGCGCTACGACCAGACTACTGGCCAATGGTCCGTGGGTGGTGGCGACTATGGCACTCCGGGCACTCCGGGCTACGTGAAGGACTACTACAAGATCCAGCAGCACGACTTCTCGGTCATCTGGCCGGTCGTGCCGCAGTGGAATCTCATCAGCCGCTGGCAGTATGACTACAACCGCAACCGTACCCTGGAAGCCTTCGGTGGTTTCGAATACGACAACTGCTGCTGGAAACTGCGCCTGATCAACCGTTACTGGGTCGACTATGAAGAGTTCAGTCAAGCCGCCCCGGAAAACGAGAAGGGCGACCACGGCATCTTCCTCCAAATTGTCCTGAAGGGACTCGGCGGCCTCACCGGCGCCAAGGTAGAGAGCTTCCTCGACAAAGGCATCCAAGGTTATCGTGAACGTGAAGACCAAGCTTTCTGATTGTCTGCGCCCGCTGATGCTGGGCGCGCTGTTCCTGGGTACTGCGGCCAACGCCGCGGTACAGCCCATCGACAAAGTGGTGGCTATCGTCGACAACGACGTGGTCATGCAAAGCCAGCTGGACCAGCGCGTCCATGAAGTGCAGCAGACCATCGCCAAGCGCGGTGGTGGCTTGCCGCCTCCGGGCGTACTGGATCAACAGGTGCTCGAACGCCTGATCGTCGAAAACCTGCAATTGCAGATTGGCGAACGCTCGGGCATCCGCATCACTGATGAAGAATTGAACCAGGCCGTCGGCACCATTGCCCAGCGCAACAACATGAGCGTCGACCAGTTCCGCGCCGCCCTGGCTCGCGACGGCCTCTCTTACGAGGACGCTCGCGATCAGATCCGCCGCGAGATGATCATCAGCCGTGTGCGCCAGCGTCGTGTAGCCGAACGCATCCAGGTGTCCGAGCAGGAAGTGAAAAACTTCCTCGCCTCCGATCTGGGCAAGATGCAGCTTTCCGAGGAACTGCACCTGGCGAACATCCTGGTTCCTACTCCGGAAAGCGCCAACTCCGAAGCCATCCAGAATGCTTACCGCCAGGCGATGGACATCTACCAGCAGCTCAAGCAAGGCGCCGACTTCGGTCAGATGGCCATTGCCAGGTCTGGCAGTGACAACGCCCTGGAAGGTGGTGATATGGGCTGGCGCAAAGCCGCCCAATTGCCCCCTCCGTTCGATCGCGAACTGAGCAGCATGGCCGTGGGTGACATCACTCAACCAGCCCGCACGCCCGGCGGCTTCATTATCCTCAAGCTGTTGGAAAAGCGCGGTGGCGGTGCTCAGGTGCGTGACGAAGTGCATGTTCGTCATATCCTGATCAAGCCAAGCGAGATCCGCAGCGAAGCCGAGACCCAGCGTCTGGCGCAAAAGCTTTATGAGCGCATCGAAGCGGGTGAAGATTTCGCCGAGCTGGCCAAGAGCTTCTCGGAAGACCCGGGTTCAGCCCTCAACGGCGGCGACCTGAACTGGGTTGACCCGAACGCACTGGTGCCCGAGTTCCGCCAGGTGATGGCCGAGACACCACAAGGCCAGTTGTCCAAGCCGTTCAAGAGCCCTTATGGCTGGCACGTACTGGAAGTCCTTGGCCGCCGCGCCACCGACAGCACCACCCAGGCTCGTGAACAACAGGCGATGACCGTGCTGCGCAACCGCAAATACGACGAAGAGCTGCAAACCTGGCTGCGTCAGATTCGCGATGAAGCCTACGTCGAAATCAAACTCCCTGGTGCAGACCAGGCAGCGCAGTGAAACCCAAGCGTTTCGCGCTGACACCCGGCGAGCCTGCCGGCATCGGTCCCGACCTGTGCCTGCTGCTCGCCTCGCAACCCCAGCCACATCCCCTGATAGCCATCACCAGCCGCGACCTGCTCCTCGAGCGGGCTGCGCAGCTGGGGGTGGTCGTCGACCTGCTGCTGGTGACACCGGGAGCCTGGCCGGATGTCCCGGCACCCGCCAACAGCCTGTATGTCTGGGATACGCCACTGGGCGCCCCGGTGGTTACCGGGCAACTGGACAAAACCAACGCGGCATTCGTCCTGCAAACCCTGACCCGCGCTGGCCAGGGCTGCCTGGACGGGAGCTTCGCCGGCATGATCACCGCTCCGGTGCACAAGGGCGTGATCAACGAATCCGGGATTGCCTTTTCCGGACATACCGAGTTCCTGGCGGACCTGACCCACACCACGCAGGTGGTAATGATGCTCGCCACCCGCGGCCTGCGCGTGGCACTGGTGACCACGCACCTGCCCTTGCGGGACGTCGCCGATGCCATCACCCCGCAACGCCTGGAGCGGGTCACGCGGATATTGCACGCCGACCTGCAGGAAAAGTTCGGCATCGCCCGGCCCCGTATCCTGGTGTGCGGGCTCAACCCCCATGCCGGTGAAGGCGGACATCTGGGCCATGAAGAAATCGACACCATAGAACCCACCTTGGAGCGCTTGCGCAGCGAGGGCATGGACCTGCGTGGCCCGCTGCCTGCCGACACTCTGTTCACCCCCAAATATCTGGAGCACTGCGACGCGGTGCTGGCGATGTACCACGATCAGGGCCTGCCCGTACTGAAGTACAAAGGCTTCGGCGCGGCAGTCAACGTAACCCTGGGCCTGCCGATCATCCGCACATCGGTGGACCATGGCACCGCCCTGGACCTGGCCGGCAGTGGCAGGATCGATACCGGCAGCCTGCAGGTCGCCTTGGAAACCGCCTACCAGATGGCCGAGACCCATTTATGACCGAGCAATACCAACACCGCGCGCGTAAGCGCTTCGGCCAGAACTTCCTGCATGACGCTGGCGTAATCGATCGCATCCTGCGCTCCATCAATGCCAAACCCGACGATCGCCTGCTGGAGATTGGCCCGGGCCAGGGCGCGCTGACCGAAGGCCTGCTCGGCAGCGGTGCGCAACTGGATGTGGTGGAACTGGACAAGGATCTGATCCCGATCCTCAACCAGCAGTTCGCTGGCATGAGCAATTTCAACCTGCACCAGGGCGACGCGCTGAAGTTTGACTTCAATAGCCTGGAGGCTGCGCCCAATAGCCTGCGGGTGGTGGGGAATCTGCCGTACAACATCTCCACGCCGCTGATCTTTCATCTGCTGAGCAACGCTGGCCTGATCCGCGACATGCACTTCATGTTGCAAAAAGAGGTGGTCGAACGGCTCGCTGCTGGCCCTGGCGGCGGTGACTGGGGTCGCCTGTCGATCATGGTTCAGTACCATTGCCGGGTAGAACATCTGTTCAACGTAGGCCCTGGGGCATTCAACCCGCCCCCCAAAGTCGACTCGGCCATCGTCCGCCTGGTACCCCATGCCGTCCTGCCGCACCCGGCCAAGGATCATCGCCTGCTGGAGCGCGTCGTACGCGAAGCTTTCAATCAGCGTCGCAAAACCCTGCGCAACACCCTGAAGCTATTGCTCAGCAGCGCCGAAATCGAAGCCGCCGGCGTTGACGGCAGCCTGCGTCCCGAGCAATTGGACCTGGCGGCGTTCGTGCGCCTGGCCGACAAACTCAGCGAACAGGTAACGCCCAAAGCCGACGCCATCTGACAAGCTCATCGCTATCGGGTGGGACGTCTGGTCTACTACCCGATACATGGCCTAGACTGATCTTCTCAGCTACGCCCGCGTCCCGCTTCGCTTTTAAGGCCTTTTTGCATGTCCGATCTTCGTTATCAGGTCGACGTCAGCGTCGCCACCCGCTTTCTGGCAGAACAGTCGCAACCCGAGCACAACCGTTTCGCCTTCGCCTATACCATTACCGTGAGCAACAACGGCTCATTGCCAGCCCGCCTGCTATCACGCCACTGGGTCATCACCGACGGCGATGGTCATGTTGAGCACGTGCGGGGCGAGGGTGTGGTCGGTCAGCAACCGCTGATCGACGCTGGAAAAAGCCACAGCTACAGCAGCGGGACGGTGATGACGACCAAGGTCGGCACCATGCAGGGCACGTACCAAATGCTGGCGGAGGACGGCACGCGTTTCGACGCGATCATCAAGCCGTTTCGCCTGGCGGTACCCGGAGCCCTGCACTGATGGCGACGTATGCGGTCGGCGATCTGCAAGGTTGCCTGGACCCGCTCAAATGCCTGCTGGAACGGGTCGCCTTCGACCCACAGAAAGACACGCTGTGGCTGGTGGGCGATCTGGTCAATCGCGGCCCACAATCGCTTGAGACCTTGCGCTTTCTCTACAACATCCGCGATTCACTGGTCTGCGTGCTCGGCAATCACGACCTGCACCTGCTGGCCGCCTGGCAGAACATCGAGCGCCTGAAAAAATCCGATACCTTGAGCGAGATCCTCGATGCCCCCGATTGCGTCGAGCTGCTGGAATGGCTGCGCCTGCAAAAGCTCATGCACTACGACGAGCAACGCAATCTGGCGCTGGTGCACGCCGGCATCCCACCCCAGTGGTCCTTGCGCAAGGCGCTCAAGTACGCCGGCGAAGTCGAACACGCGCTGCGCGACGACAACCTGTTCGGCCCCTACCTGGATGGCATGTACGGCAATGAACCGGTCAAATGGGACAACGATCTCACCGGCACCGCCCGTCTGCGAGTCATCACCAATTATTTCACCCGCATGCGCTTCTGCACCCGCGACGGTAAGCTGGACCTCAAGGGCAAGGAAGGCATCGAGACCGCGCCACCTGGCTACGCCCCTTGGTTCAAACACAAAGAGCGCAAGACCCGTAATCTGAAGATCATTTTCGGGCACTGGGCGGCACTGGAAGGCCAATCCGACGAACCTGGGGTTTTCGCCCTCGACACCGGATGCGTATGGGGTAGCGCGATGACGCTGATGAACGTCGACTCTGGCGAGCAACTGCGTTGCGAGTGTGACGAACAGGGTCACGCCAAATCCCTTCATCATCCGACCATTGCATCAGTAACGGCCGCTACCATCGTTTGATCGATGCCGCGCGTCAGGCTACAGGAGTCCCAAATGACCGCTTTTAAACGCATCCCCCCAGAGCAGGCCCAGGCCCTGCGTGAAACAGGCGCGGTTGTCGTCGACGTTCGAGATCCGGCCACCTTCGCCGCCCTGCACATCAGCGGCTCGACCCATCTGGATAACCACTCCCTCTCCGATTTCATCCGCAATGCGGACCTCGATGCCCCCGTGGTGGTGGTCTGTTATCACGGCAATTCCAGCCAGAGCGCAGCCGCTTACCTGGTCAGCCAAGGCTTCTCCGATGTCTATAGCCTGGACGGCGGTTTTGAGCTGTGGCGCACGACTTATCCTGCAGAAACAGCCCCAGGTAACCCGGAATAATTTTTATGACGCCCAAGCCCACGTGAACCGCGGGTTTGGGTGATGGCGGACGAACGGTCTGCCACAACTAATTACGCATTCAACCTTTACCTCTCCGATTCCGAACTATCCTTAGCCTCAGGCCATCCAAAACAGGGGAGAGCCGGTACACCGGCGCGCGGGTTCATCGGGAGACAGCTTTCAGGAGACGGCATTTCTGAAAGCATTCTGGGGGGTAAACGGCAGCTGGGTTCCCAGCGGCCGACCAGCATCGACTGATTGATCCGACACCGGCTCCACGTATCGAGCGAGGTGACGTCATGAGTATTTTTAGCCACTTCCAGCAACGTTTCGAGTCCACGCGGCAGGAGGAATACTCGCTGCAGGAATACCTCGATCTCTGCAAGCAGGACCGCAGCGCCTACGCATCGGCTGCGGAACGCCTGTTGCTGGCAATCGGAGAACCGGAACTGCTGGATACCTCGGCCAATTCGAGGCTTTCGCGGATCTTTTCCAACAAGGTGATTCGCCGCTATCCGACCTTCCAGGACTTCCATGGCATGGAAGAGTGCATCGACCAGATCGTGTCCTATTTCCGCCACGCAGCTCAGGGTCTGGAAGAAAAGAAACAGATCCTGTACCTGCTTGGTCCCGTCGGCGGCGGTAAATCGTCCCTGGCCGAGAAGCTCAAGGAACTGATCGAAAAGGTGCCCTTCTACGCCATCAAGGGTTCTCCCGTGTTCGAATCCCCCCTGGGGCTGTTCAACGCTACCGAAGATGGCGCGATTCTGGAGGAAGACTTCGGTATTCCGCGCCGCTACCTCAATACCATCATGTCGCCATGGGCCACCAAGCGCCTGGCCGAGTTCGGCGGTGACATCAGCCAGTTCCGGGTGGTCAAGCTCTACCCTTCGATCCTCAACCAGATCGCGGTGGCCAAGACCGAACCGGGGGATGAAAACAACCAGGACATTTCGGCCCTCGTGGGCAAGGTCGATATCCGCAAGCTGGAAGAGTTTCCTCAAAACGACGCCGACGCCTACAGCTATTCGGGTGCGCTGTGCCGGGCCAACCAAGGCCTGATGGAATTCGTCGAAATGTTCAAGGCGCCCATCAAAGTGCTGCACCCCCTGCTGACCGCAACCCAGGAAGGCAACTACAACAGCACTGAAGGCCTCGGGGCGATTCCGTTCAGCGGCATCCTGCTGGCGCACTCCAACGAATCGGAATGGCACACCTTCCGCAACAACAAGAACAACGAAGCCTTCATCGACCGGATCTACATCGTCAAGGTGCCCTACTGCCTGCGAGTCACCGATGAGGTCAAGATCTACGACAAGCTCCTGTTCAACAGCTCGTTGTCCAAGGCCCACTGCGCCCCCGACACACTGAAGATGCTTGCCCAGTTCACGGTGCTGTCGCGCCTGAAGGAGCCGGAAAACTCCAACATCTATTCGAAGATGCGCGTCTATGACGGTGAGAACCTCAAGGACACTGATCCGAAGGCCAAGTCGATCCAGGAATACCGCGACAACGCGGGGGTCGACGAAGGGATGAATGGTCTGTCCACGCGTTTTGCCTTCAAGATTCTGTCCAAGGTCTTCAACTTCGATCCACACGAGATCGCAGCCAACCCGGTTCACCTGCTGTATGTGCTGGAACAGCAGATCGAGCAGGAACAATTCCAGGCGGAAACCCGCGAGCGTTACCTGCGTTTCCTGAAGGAGTATCTGGCTCCGCGTTATATCGAGTTCATCGGCAAGGAAATCCAGACCGCGTACCTGGAGTCCTACAGCGAATATGGGCAGAACATCTTCGATCGCTACGTGCTTTACGCGGACTTCTGGATCCAGGATCAGGAATACCGCGATCCGGAAACCGGCGAAATCCTCAACCGCGTGGCGCTGAACGAGGAACTGGAAAAAATCGAGAAACCGGCCGGGATCAGCAACCCCAAGGATTTCCGCAACGAAATCGTCAACTTCGTCTTGCGGGCCCGGGCCAACAACAACGGCAAGAACCCGACCTGGCTCAGCTACGAGAAGCTGCGGGTGGTCATCGAGAAGAAAATGTTCTCCAACACCGAAGACCTGCTGCCAGTCATCAGTTTCAACGCCAAGGCCAGCAAGGAGGACCAGCAAAAACACAACGACTTCGTCACACGCATGGTCGAACGTGGCTACACCGACAAACAGGTACGACTGCTCTCCGAGTGGTACCTGCGGGTCCGGAAATCGCAGTGAGGCAGTGAAGCAGCGGCAAGCTTCAAGCCTTGAGCTGCAGGGGCGCTCACCGTCCCTGCGCTTGCGGCTTGCAGCTTGAAGCTGAGAACTTGAAGCTGCCCAGAGGGCCACCTATGAGCTATGTGATCGACCGACGCCTTAATGGCAAGAACAAAAGCACGGTGAACCGCCAGCGGTTTCTGCGGCGTTACCGCGACCATATCAAGAAGGCCGTCGAAGAGGCGGTCAGTCGCCGTTCCATTACCGACATGGAACATGGCGAGCAGATCAGCATCCCCGGACGCGACATCGACGAGCCGGTGCTTCACCACGGGCGTGGCGGCAAACAGACTGTCGTGCACCCCGGCAACAAGGAATTCACCAGCGGCGAACACATTCCGCGTCCGCAAGGCGGAGGTGGCGGGAGAGGTCCAGGCAAGGCCGGTAACTCCGGCGAGGGCATGGACGAATTCGTGTTCCAGATTACCCAGGAGGAATTCCTGGAGTTCATGTTCGAGGACCTCGAGCTGCCGAATCTGGTCAAGCGCAACCTGACCGGCACCGATACGTTCAAGACGGTGCGCGCCGGCATCAGCAATGAAGGCAATCCTTCGCGTATCAACATTATCCGTACGCTTCGCTCGGCCCATGCCCGGCGCATCGCGCTGTCTGGCAGCAGCCGGGCAAAGTTGCGCGAGACAAAGGAGGAGCTCGCCCGCCTCAAGCGCGAAGAACCCGACAATTTTGGCGATATTCAGGAGCTGGAAGCGGAGATCGAAAAACTTAGCGCGCGGATTCACCGTGTGCCATTTCTCGATACCTTCGACCTCAAGTACAACCTGCTGGTGAAACAACCCAACCCCAGCTCCAAGGCCGTGATGTTCTGCCTGATGGACGTGTCGGGGTCCATGACCCAGGCCACCAAGGATATTGCCAAGCGTTTCTTCATCCTGTTGTACCTGTTCCTCAAACGGAACTACGACAAGATCGATGTGGTGTTCATCCGCCACCACACCAGCGCCAGGGAAGTGGACGAAGAGGAGTTCTTCTATTCCCGGGAAACCGGCGGCACGATCGTTTCCAGTGCCCTGAAGTTGATGCAGGAAATCATGTCCGAACGCTATCCGGCCAATGAATGGAACATCTACGCCGCCCAGGCGTCCGACGGCGACAACTGGAACGATGATTCACCCATTTGCCGCGACATCCTGATCAACCAGATCATGCCGTTCGTCCAGTACTACACCTATGTGGAAATTACTCCACGGGAACATCAGGCCTTGTGGTACGAATATGAACGCATTGCCGAAGCGTTTTCCGACACATTTGCCCAGCAGCAACTGGTCTCGGCCGGGGACATCTACCCGGTCTTCCGTGAACTCTTCCAGCGCAGGTTAGTGACATGACCGCCAAAAAAGAGCAGAAGCGTCAACCCATCTCCACCGGCTCCGAATGGACGTTCGAGCTGATCCAGGCCTACGACCGGGAAATCAGCCGTATCGCGGACCGTTATGCCCTGGACACTTACCCGAACCAGATCGAGGTGATCACCGCCGAGCAGATGATGGACGCCTACGCGTCGGTCGGCATGCCTTTGGGCTATCACCACTGGTCCTACGGCAAGCACTTCCTCAGTACCGAGAAGTCCTACAGCCGCGGCCAGATGGGGTTGGCCTATGAGATCGTGATCAACTCCGACCCTTGCATCGCCTACCTGATGGAAGAAAACACCATCTGCATGCAGGCCTTGGTGGTGGCCCATGCTTGCTACGGCCACAACAGCTTCTTCAAGGGTAATTACCTGTTTCGCACCTGGACCGATGCCAGCTCAATCATCGATTACCTGGTATTTGCCAAGCAATACATCATGCAATGCGAGGAGCGTCACGGCATCGATGCCGTGGAAGACCTGCTGGACTCCTGCCACGCGCTGATGAACTACGGCGTGGACCGCTACAAACGACCGTATCCGATTTCCGCCGAAGAAGAACGCCGGCGTCAAAAGGATCGCGAAGAACATCTGCAAAAGCAGATCAACGATCTGTGGCGCACCATTCCCAAAGGGGCCGACAAGTACAGCGAGAAAGACAACGCGCGCTTCCCTGCCGAGCCTCAGGAAAACATCCTCTATTTCATTGAAAAACACGCTCCGCTGCTGGAGCCGTGGCAGAGGGAGATCGTGCGCATCGTGCGCAAGATCGCTCAATATTTTTATCCGCAACGCCAGACCCAGGTCATGAACGAAGGCTGGGCCACGTTCTGGCATTACACGCTCATGAACGACCTGTACGACGAAGGCCTGGTCACCGACGGTTTTATGATGGAGTTCCTCACGTCCCACACCAGCGTGGTGTTCCAGCCCGGTTTCGACAGCCCGTATTACAGCGGCATCAACCCTTATGCACTGGGCTTTGCCATGTACCGCGATATCCGGCGCATGTGTGAAAACCCCACAGAGGAGGATCGGCGCTGGTTCCCGGACATCGCCGGCTCGGACTGGTTGTCCGCTATCAAATTCGCCATGAGCAGCTTCAAGGACGAGAGCTTCATCCTCCAGTACCTCTCGCCCAAGGTCATCCGCGACCTGAAACTGTTCAGCATCCTCGATGATGACCAGAAAGATGACCTGCTGGTGCCTGCCATCCACGATGAAAGCGGTTATCGCGTCATCCGCGAGACACTGGCGGCGCAATACAACCTGGGCAACCGCGAACCCAACGTTCAGATCTACAGCATCGATCGCCGGGGCGATCGCTCGCTGACGCTGCGCCATCAGGCGCATGATCGCAAACCGTTGGGCGACTCAACCGATGAAGTCCTCAAGCACCTGCACCGCCTCTGGGGTTTCGACATCCATCTCGAAACCCTGCAAGGCGAGCAGGTGATGAAAACCCATCACGTGCCCCCCAGAACCGAGCAAACCGAAGGAGATTATGGCCGGTTGGACTTGGCTGTCATTCATCTTTGAACCCGTTTTCACCTCCGAAGGCCTGGCGCAAAGGTTATCCTGTCAGACCAACGGAGGTTTTTTATGCAGATCTATAAAGTCGGCGGCGCCGTTCGCGATCGCCTGCTGGGCATTCCTGTCACCGACATTGATCGGGTCGTGGTGGGGGCTACGGCCGAGGATATGCTCGCCAAGGGCTTTCGCCCGGTGGGAGCTGACTTTCCGGTATTCCTTGATCCCAAGACCGGGGAGGAATACGCCCTCGCCCGCACAGAACGCAAAAGTGGCCGCGGTTATGGCGGCTTCGTGTTCCATGCCAGCCCTGAAGTGACCCTCGAAGAAGACCTGATCCGCAGGGACCTGACGATCAACGCCATGGCCGAAGATGACCATGGCAATCTTACCGACCCGTATCACGGCCAACGCGATCTCAAAGCCCGCCTGCTACGTCATGTTTCCCCCGCGTTCGCCGAAGATCCACTCAGGGTCCTGCGGGTTGCCCGCTTTGCCGCGCGCTATGCTCCGCTCGGTTTCAAAGTGGCGGACGAAACCCTGGAACTGATGCGCCAGCTCAGCGACTCGGGCGAACTGCAAGCCTTGACCGCCGAACGCAGCTGGAAAGAAATTTCCCGCGCTCTCATGGAAAAACAACCGCAGGTGTTTATCCAGGTCCTGCGCGATTGCACAGCCCTCAAAGTCTTGATGCCCGAGGTGGATGCACTGTTCGGCGTGCCGCAACCCGAGGCCCATCACCCTGAAATCGACACCGGCGTCCACACCCTGAGCGTGCTGGAGCAGGCCGCGCTGCATGAACAGCCCCTGACAGTTCGTTGGGCGTGCCTGCTGCATGACTTGGGCAAAGGCCTGACGCCCGCGCACGAATGGCCCCGGCATATCGCCCATGAACACACGGGCCTGAAGCTGATCAAGGCGGTCAATGAACGTTTCAAGGCGCCGCGCGACTGTCAGGAGTTGGCTTTATTGGTCGGTCAATACCATACCCACGGCCATCGTGCGCTTGAGCTGAAGGCATCCACTTTGCTTGAGCTGTTGCAGAGTTTTGACGTGTATCGCCGCCCTCAGCGCTTCGAGGAGTTCATCGCCGCGTGCGAGATGGATGCGCGCGGCCGCAAGGGCCTGGAGAGTCGAAGTTATCCACAGGCGGATTACCTGCGTGGAGCGGCAGCGGCCGCACGCGGAGTAGCGGTGCAGCCCTTGCTGGAAAAAGGCTTCAAGGGACCTGAATTGGGCGAGGCGATCAAGCGTGAGCGTCTTCGGGCATTGAAAGCGTATAAAGACGCGGCGAGCTGAGAAAGCTTTGTGTCGGCTTGCATCTCGGCCATCGCGAGCAGGCTCGCTCCCACAGGCATCGCGGGCCGCTCAGGCGCAATGTGGGAGCGAGCCTGCTCGCGATGACGTCAGAGGCCTGACAGCAGCTCCAAAGGCGTGAGCGGTACACCCCGCCATTCAAAAGCCACCGGAGCCAACACCTGGTCAATCTGCGACTCATCCCACAAAGTCGCGAAGCTTTTGCCTACGCCAGGATGTATCCGATCGGGTGCAATCAACGACAATGGCCACAGGACAAAGGCGTTCTTGAGAATTTCGGCGCGGGGCAGGATCAAGCCGTCGAAATTGCCGACCTGCTCGCCATACAACAACACGTCGATATCCAGCGGCAGCCCTTTACGGTCCGGCGCATAACGACCGTTGTCTGCTTCGATGAACTTGAGGCGACGGTCCAGCTCCATCAGCGGCAGATCCGTGTAGGCAGCTACGACGAAATTGAAAAAAGGCCCGCTCTTGATCCCCACCGGCTGGCTCTCGAACACCGCCGAACAGCGTATGTCCACCAGGAAACCGGCAAGGGCTTCAAGACCTGCGCACAAGTGGGCTTCGCGCTCGATATTGCTGCCGAGCCCGAGAAAAACCTGAGTCAGCGACATCCGCGCTCGATCTCCACGCCCACGCCACTGGCGGCCGGCACAGCGCCGGGCTTGGTCACTTTCAGACGCAGCCAGGTAATCTTGAACTCGTCCATCAGCGCCTGGGCCAGTCGTTCGGCAAAGGTCTCGACCAATTGGAACTGGGCATGCTCGGCAAATGCCTGGATGCGCGACGATACGCTGGCGTAATCGAGCGCCAGGGTCAGGTCATCGCCGGCGGCGGCCGGACGGTTATCCCAGGCGAAACTCAGATCCAGCCGCAGACACTGGCGGATGCCGCGCTCCCAGTCGTAGGCACCAATGACCGTGTCGACTTCCAGGCCTTCGATAAACACTCTGTCCAAGCACTCTTCTCCGCAGCACGACAAGGGCGCAATGCGCCGTTAGAATCAGGGCGTCCTCGCCCGGAATAGTTAGCATGTTTTGGTTACTGGCGACTTTCGCCTACCTGCTTGGCTCGCTGTCCTTCGCCATTTTGCTCAGCCGCCTGACCGGTCGCCCGGATCCGCGAATGAGTGGCTCGGGCAATGCCGGCGCCACCAACATGCTGCGCCTGGCCGGACGCAAACTTGCCATCCTGACCTTGCTTGGCGACCTCTGCAAAGGCCTTGTCCCGGTTCTGCTCGCCAATCTTGCAGGACTTTCGTTGCAGCAACAGGCCTGGATCGGTGTCTGCGCCGTCCTCGGTCACTTGTTCCCGCTGTACTTTCGCTTTCGCGGCGGCAAGGGTGTCGCCACCGCCGCCGGCATGCTGCTGGGTCTGTATCCACCCGCCGCCCTGCTGGCCGTCGCTGCCTGGCTGCTGACGTTCTACCTGACCCGTACCAGCTCCCTGGCCGCCCTGATCGCCACACCGCTGATCCTGCCATTGCTGGCCTGGCAGGAGCCGGCGGCCTTGCTGCCGGTAACCGCACTCGTTGCACTGATCGTCTGGCGCCACCGGGGCAATCTACGCGACCTGTTTGCCGGGCGCGAACGGCATTTTTAATCCACACGCCCTACAGCGGTGACAACTGCTCCATGGGCCAGCGCGCCTGCACGCTGATTGCCAGGCTTTCGTGCTGGCCGGCTTGCAAACGCTGGCACCCGGCGAAGGCAATCATCGCCCCGTTATCTGTGCAGAACTCCGGCCTGGCGTAGTAAACGTCGCCGTTCATGCTGCCAAGCATGTTCTCTAGTGACACGCGCAAAGCCTTGTTCGCACTGACTCCGCCAGCGATCACCAGACGCTTGAGTCCGGCCTGTTTCAGGGCGCGCTTGCACTTGATGGTCAAAGTCTCCACCACCGCCTGCTGGAACGCCAGCGAGATGTCGCAACGGGCTTGCTCGCCGTCGTCTCCGGCGCTGACGCATTGCTGCCAGGTGTTCAGGGCGAAGGTTTTCAGGCCGCTGAAGCTGAAATCCAGGCCGGGGCGGTCACACATCGGCCGCGGGAAGACGAAACGCCCTTCCACTCCGTGGGCCGCCAACCGTGCGATTTCCGGTCCGCCCGGGTAATTGAGGCCCATCATCTTCGCGGTCTTGTCGAAGGCTTCACCGGCAGCGTCGTCCAGGGTTTCCCCCAACAGTTCGTATTGGCCGATGCCATCGACCCGGACCAACTGTGTATGACCGCCAGAGACCAACAAAGCGACGAACGGAAACTCCGGCGGTTGCGGCTCCAGCATCGGCGCCAGCAAATGACCTTCCATGTGATGCACACCCAAGGCCGGGATACCCCAGGCGAAGGCGAGCGCCTGGGCACAGGAAGCACCCACCAGCAGCGCGCCCACCAGGCCCGGCCCGGCGGTGTAGGCAATGGCGTCGATCTCGGTCGGCACACAGCCGGCCTCGGCCAGGACCTGGCGAATCAAGGGCAGCATGCGCTTGACGTGATCGCGGGACGCAAGCTCGGGCACCACGCCGCCATAGGCGCGGTGCAGGTCGATCTGGCTGAACAGCGCATCGGCCAACAGGCCGCGTTCACTGTCGTATAATGCGACACCGGTTTCGTCGCAGGAGGTTTCTAATCCCAGTACTAGCATGGGTTTGCGCCTTGTAGAGGCTGAATTCGAAGGCGCGCATAATAGTCGTCACGTTGTGCCCCGACCAGCGGTTTTCGATCAGAGGCTTTGCATTCCGAGCGATGAGGGGTTAACATCCGCAACCCTTAAAAACCGACGTCTTCAAGTGCTCTTTTGCCGCGAGGATGTTGACCCCGGTAATGAATGAAGGTAGCTCTGGATGCCAGCCGTCAAAGTAAAAGAGAACGAACCCTTCGACGTAGCTCTGCGTCGTTTCAAGCGCTCCTGCGAAAAAGCCGGTGTTCTGGCTGAAGTTCGTAGCCGCGAATTCTACGAGAAGCCGACTTCCGAGCGTAAGCGCAAAGCAGCAGCCGCTGTTAAGCGTCACGCCAAGAAAGTTCAGCGCGAACAGCGCCGCGCCGTACGTCTGTACTAATACACAGACGTCCGTAGCAAGCTTCTGCCAAGCCCGGCCCTCAAGCCGGGCTTATGGCATTTGCGGAAAACGCTTGATGCTTCACTGTCAAAGTCGCACATGCGACCGAGACAACCTGCTTTACCACGTCAGACCTGGCTCTTTTGCCAGCGGTGCACGTCTCTTCTGACGAGCCTTCCAAGGCTACTGACGAGCACACCCTGATTCCTCTAACGACGATCAGCCCAAGGCACCTGCTTGCGTGCCCGCCTGATGATCCGAGGCCTGAACGGCCGTTACCGGACTCAGCGCAACATATTCAAACAGTCGAATACTGATTAGTGATTAACGTCAGTGGACTATCGGCAGATACACTTCCCGACAGCGATGATGCAGACGACCCGGTCGAGCCACCGTTTTACCGTGCCTCAAGACCAAGAGTCGGTTACGCCTGCTGATTTCGGGTCCATATTTCGCGCAGTGATGATGAGAACGCCATGGCCGGGCTGATTCCCCAGAGCTTTATTGACGACCTCCTGAACCGCACCGACATCGTCGATGTGGTCAGCTCTCGCCTGCAAATGAAAAAAGCCGGCAAGAATTACACGGCCTGCTGCCCGTTCCACAAGGAAAAGACCCCGTCCTTCAGCGTCAGCCCCGACAAACAGTTTTACTACTGTTTCGGCTGTGGCGCTGGCGGCAATGCCCTCGGCTTCATCATGGACCACGACAACCTGGACTTCCCCCAGGCTGTCGAAGAACTGGCCAAAGCCGCCGGCATGGAAATTCCCCGCGAGGAAAGTGGCAGAGCGCACAAACCGCGCCAACCCACCGACTCGCCGCTCTACCCATTGCTGACTGCGGCGGCCGATTTTTATCGCCAGGCCCTCAAAAGCCATCCTGCCCGCAAGGCAGCCGTGGATTATCTCAAGGGCCGCGGCCTGACCGGGGAAATCGCCCGGGATTTCGGCCTCGGCTTTGCCCCACCCGGCTGGGACAATCTGTACAAGCACTTAAGCAGCGACACCTTGCAGCAGCGCGCGATGATCGACGCCGGCCTGCTGATCGAGAATGCCGAAACCGGCAAGCGCTATGATCGCTTCCGCGACCGGGTAATGTTCCCGATCCGTGACACGCGCGGACGGATCATCGCGTTTGGCGGCAGGGTCCTGGGCGACGACAAACCCAAGTATCTGAACTCCCCGGAGACCCCGGTATTCCATAAAGGACAGGAACTCTACGGGCTGTACGAAGCGCGCAAGAACAACCGCAACCTCGACGAAATCATCGTCGTCGAAGGTTACATGGACGTGATCGCCCTGGCCCAGCAAGGTTTGCGCAATGCCGTTGCGACCCTGGGCACCGCCACCAGCGAAGAGCACATGAAGCGCCTGTTTCGCGTCGTGCCCAGCGTGCTGTTCTGCTTCGACGGCGATCAGGCCGGCCGCAATGCCGCCTGGCGAGCACTGGAAGCGACATTGCCATGCCTGCAGGATGGGCGGCGAGCGCGCTTTCTGTTTTTACCCGAGGGCGAGGACCCGGATACCCTGGTGCGCTCCGAAGGCACCGATGCTTTCCGTGCGCGGATCAACCAGCACGCGCAACCGCTGGCCGATTATTTTTTCCAGCAGTTGACCGAAGAAGCCGATCCACGCTCCCTCGAAGGCAAGGCCCATATGGCCACCCTCGCGGCACCGTTGATCGACAAGGTACCCGGCGCCAACTTGCGCACACTGATGCGCCAGCGTCTGACCGAAATCACCGGCCTGAACAGTGAAGCGGTCAATCAGTTGGTCCACAGCGCCCCCCAGGAAGCACCGCCGGCTTACGACCCAGGCATTGATTACGACGCGATGCCGGATTTCGCCGACTATCATCAACCTCAGCAGGACTATGCGCCTGCGCAGGAATGGACACCCAAGAAACCGGGCAGCGGCGGCAAGAAATGGGACAAAAAACCCTGGGACAAGAACGGTAAGCGCGGCGATCGCGACCAGCCACGTGCCCCGCGCGTGCCGGCCGCCGTCGAACCACCAACACTGGCCGCCCTGCGGACTTTGCTGCACCACCCGCAACTGGCTGAAAAGGTCGAGGACGCCGGGCACTTCGCCGCCGAGGACCACAGCAATACGCAATTGCTGATCGCACTCCTTGAAGCCGTGCAGAAGAACCCCAAACTTAACTCTTTCCAGTTGATCGCCCGGTGGCACGGCACCGAACAAGGGCGCCTGTTGAAGGCCCTGGCCGAGAAGGAATGGTTGATTGATGGAGACAACCTTGAACAACAGTTTTTCGACACCATTACTAGCTTGTCCGCCCGCCAACGCGAGCGAAATCTGGAACAACTTCTGCGAAAAGCTCGCCAGAGCGAGTTGACCAGCGAAGAGAAAAACCAATTGCGCGATTTACTCAGCCGCAATGTTTGCGCATCAAACCCGACCTCAACTGGCGCGTGAGGTCACAGCTCAGGTATAATCCTCGGCTTGTTTTTTGCCCGCCAAGACCTTCAGTGGATAGGGTGTTATGTCCGGAAAAGCGCAACAGCAGTCTCGTATCAAAGAGTTGATCCTATTGGGTCGTGAGCAGGGCTACCTGACTTACGCGGAGGTCAACGACCACCTGCCGGAGGATATTTCAGATCCGGAACAGGTGGAAGACATCATCCGCATGATCAACGACATGGGGATCAACGTATTCGAGGTTGCTCCAGATAAGGATGCCCTTATGCTGGCCGACGCCGATACCGACGAGGCGGCCGCTGAAGAAGCGGCCGCAGCGTTGGCAGCGGTCGAGACCGACATTGGTCGCACCACCGATCCCGTGCGCATGTACATGCGTGAAATGGGTACGGTAGAGCTCCTCACGCGTGAAGGCGAAATCGAAATCGCCAAGCGCATTGAAGAAGGCATCCGCGAAGTGATGGGCGCAATCGCGCACTTCCCTGGCACGGTTGACCATATTCTCTCCGAGTACACCCGCGTCACCACCGAAGGTGGCCGCCTGTCCGACGTCCTGAGCGGTTACATCGACCCGGACGACGGTATCGCGCCGCCTGCAGCCGAAGTGCCGCCGCCGATCGACGCGAAAGCCGCCAAGGCCGACGACGACACCGATGACGACGACGCCGAAGCCAGCGACGACGAAGAAGAAGCCGAAAGCGGTCCGGATCCGGTCATCGCTGCCCAGCGTTTCGGCGCTGTGGCCGACCAGATGGAAATCACCCGCAAGGCGCTGAAGAAGCATGGCCGCAACAACAAGCAGGCAATTGCCGAGCTGTTGGCACTGGCCGAGCTGTTCATGCCGATCAAACTGGTGCCAAAGCAATTCGAAGGCCTGGTCGAGCGTGTCCGCGGCGCCCTGGATCGTCTGCGTCAGCAAGAGCGCGCGATCATGCAACTGTGCGTGCGTGATGCCCGCATGCCACGTGCTGATTTCCTGCGTCAGTTCCCTGGCCACGAAGTCGACGAAAGCTGGACCGATGCACTGGCCAAAGGCAAAAGCAAATACGCTGAAGCCATTGCCCGCCTGCAACCGGACATCATTCGTTGCCAGCAGAAGCTGACCGCGCTGGAGGCCGAAACCGGCCTGACCGTCGCCGAGATCAAGGACATCAACCGTCGCATGTCGATCGGTGAGGCCAAGGCCCGCCGCGCGAAGAAAGAGATGGTCGAAGCGAACTTGCGTCTGGTGATCTCCATCGCCAAGAAGTACACCAACCGCGGCCTGCAATTCCTCGATCTGATCCAGGAAGGCAACATCGGCCTGATGAAAGCGGTGGACAAGTTCGAATACCGTCGCGGCTACAAGTTCTCGACTTATGCCACCTGGTGGATCCGTCAGGCGATCACTCGCTCGATCGCCGACCAGGCCCGCACCATCCGTATTCCGGTGCACATGATCGAGACCATCAACAAGCTCAACCGCATTTCCCGGCAGATGTTGCAGGAGATGGGTCGTGAACCGACTCCGGAAGAGCTGGGCGAACGCATGGAAATGCCTGAGGACAAAATCCGCAAGGTATTGAAGATCGCCAAAGAGCCGATCTCCATGGAAACCCCGATCGGTGATGACGAAGACTCCCATCTGGGTGACTTCATCGAAGACTCCACCATGCAGTCGCCGATCGATGTCGCCACCGTTGAGAGCCTCAAGGAAGCGACTCGCGAAGTGCTCTCCGGCCTCACTGCCCGTGAAGCCAAGGTACTGCGCATGCGTTTCGGCATCGACATGAATACCGACCACACCCTTGAGGAAGTCGGTAAGCAGTTTGACGTAACCCGCGAGCGGATTCGTCAGATCGAGGCCAAGGCCTTGCGCAAATTGCGCCACCCGACGCGAAGCGAGCACCTGCGCTCCTTCCTCGACGAGTGATGTTAAAAACCCCCGGCCCTGCCGGGGGTTTTGTTATGTGCAGATAAAATCCCCCCGCTACGCCCCCCCGCCCTATTGCCCGTCTACACTCGAAACATCCTCCCCAAGCCATGACGAGACCGTGATGCCCAGACTGACGGCCGTGATTTTGCTGTCATTGATGAGCTGGACCGCAACGGCTGGCGCGCTGACGCTCACCGACGAAGAGCGCCGCTGGCTCAAGGACCACCCCGACCTGCGCCTGGGTGTCGACGCCTCCTGGCCACCGTTCGAATTTCGCGACGATCAGGGGCGGTATCAGGGCCTGGCCGCCGACTACGTGGATGTTATCCGCGAGCGGCTGGCTGTCACGCTCACGCCTATCGAGCCCGTCAGCTGGACGATGGTGCTGGAGCAGGTCGCACAGGGCAAAATCGATCTTTTACCCGGCATCATGTCCACGCCCGAACGTCAGAACTACCTGGCCTTCACCCGCCCATATCTGGACTTTCCCATCGTCATCCTGGCCCATCATGGCGGTGCAGAACCTCATAACCTTGAGGATTTGTACGGGCTGAAAATCGCCGTGGTGGAAAACTATGCGCCCCACGAACTGTTGCGCAACCACCATCCAGACCTGAATCTGGTGGCGCTGCCCAATGTCAGCTCAGCCTTGCAAGCCTTGGCCACAGATAAAGTGGATGCGGTGGTGGGCGACCTGGCTTCCAGTGTCTGGAGCCTGCGCCAACTCAAGCTTGACGGGCTCTATGTCAGCGGAGAAACACCCTATCGCTATCAACTGGCCATGGGCGTCCCCCGGGAGAACAGGATACTGGTGGGTATCCTGGACAAGGTGATAGCGGACATGAGCCCGGCCCAGATCAGCGAAATCCAGGAGAAATGGGTCGGCAATGTCCGAGATTACCGAAGGTTCTGGTCAGACCTGCTGGTTTACGGCTTGCCTGCGCTGCTCCTCTTGAGCGGTGTCCTTGCGGCGGTGATTCGCATCAATCGCCGCCTCAGCTCAGAGATCGCGCGACGAGTCGATCTGGAACAAGAACTGCGCAGCAGCGAATACCACTACCGCGGGCTGGTGGAGAGCCTTTCAGCAATTGCCTGGGAGGCAAGGGTCAGTGACTTCACCTACAGCTACGTGTCGCCTCACGCCGAAGATCTGCTCGGTTATCCCCTCTCCCACTGGCTGATTCCAGGGTTCTGGCGCAACATCATTCATCCTGCCGACCTGATTCGCGCCCAGAGCTATTGTGAGCATGAAGTGCTGGCGGGCCGGGACCATTGCATTGATTACCGCGTGATCACTGCTGACGGCCGCTGCCTGTGGGTGCGCGATATTGTCAGCCTGATCGAACACGGCCACGAACCGGTGATGCGCGGGCTGATGATCGACATCAGCGAAGCCAAACGCACCGAGGAAGCCCTGCGCCTCTCCGAGCAAAAATTCGCCTCGGTATTTCGTCAATGTCCGGACATCCTGGTGATAGCGCGCCTGATGGACGGTTGCCTGCTGGAGGTCAACAAAGCCTTCGAGGAGCAGATTGGCCTGAGCGCCGCAGAGGTGGTGGGCCAAACCGCGACCGAACTGAACATCTGGGGCATCCAGGACGTCGGCCCGGGCCTGCTGCAACGATTACAGGCCGGCAGTATCCGCAATCTGGAGATGCCTTTCCGTCGCAGCAATGGCCAGGTGTTCACCGGGCTGATCTCGGCCGAACCCTTCGACCTCGACACCACCCCAGCCCTGGTCGTGGTAGTGCGTGATATAAGCCAGCTCAAGGAAACACAGCAGCAGTTGCAGACTTCCGAAGAGAAGTTCGCCAAGGCCTTTCATGCCTCGCCCGACGGCCTGCTACTGTCCCGGCAAAGCGACGGCCTGCTGATTGAGGTCAACGAAGGCTTCAGCCGTATTACCGGTTTCAATAGCGCCTTGTCGGTGGACCGTTCCACCCTGGACCTGGGTATCTGGGTCAACCTCAATGAGCGCAAACAGATGCTCGACCAATTGCAACGAGACGGTTATGTCAGGGACTTCAGATGTCATATACGCCGTAACGATGGGCAGATAAGGCTCTGCGAAGTGTCCAGCCGCCCTCTGCCCATCGGCAACGAAGACTGCATGCTGACCATCGCCCGGGACATCACCGAACGCCACCTGATGCAGGAAAAACTGCAACAGGCAGCCACCGTGTTCGAAAGCACTGCCGAAGGCGTGCTGATCACCGATACACAACAGCACATCAGCGCGGTGAACCGCGCCTTCAGCGAGATCACCGGCTATAGCGAAACCGAAGCCTTGGGTCACACGCCGCGGCTGTTGGCTTCCGGCCTGCATGACAGTGCGTTCTATGCCGCAATGTGGCACCAGTTGACCGCCGAGGGACACTGGCAGGGGGAGATTTCCAACCGGCGTAAAAACGGCGAGTTGTATCCCAGTTGGCTGACCATCAGCGCGGTGCGTAACCGGGATCGGGAAATCACCCATTTCGTTGCGGTCTTTGCCGATATTTCCAGCCTCAAGCACGCCCAGGCCCGACTCGATTACCAGGCGCACCACGACCCGCTCACCGGCCTGCCAAATCGCACATTGTTCGAAAGCCGATTACTGACGGCGCTCAACAGCCAGCAGGAAGATGGCGGCCAGGGTGCGGTGCTGTTCCTGGACCTGGACCGCTTCAAGCACATCAATGACAGCTTGGGACACCCGGTGGGAGATCTGCTCCTCAAGGGTATCGCCGTGCGCCTGCGCGAGCAGTTGCGCGATATCGATACCGTGGCGCGCCTGGGGGGTGACGAATTCATCATCCTGCTGCCAGGCCTGCAACAACCCAGCGACGCCGAACACATTGCCCAAAAACTGTTGAATTGCTTTGCCGCACCGTTCCAGGCCGGTGAACATGAGTTTTTCATCAGCGCCAGCATCGGCACCAGCCTGTACCCACAGGATGGCTGCGACGTCGCCACGCTGGTCAAGAATGCCGACGCGGCGATGTACCGCTCCAAGGCCAAGGGCCGCAACCGGGTTGAAAGCTACACCCGCGACCTCACCGCCCAGGCCAGTGAGCGGGTGGCACTGGAACACGAGTTGCGACGCGCCATCGAGCGCAACGAATTATCGTTGTCCTTCCAACCCAAATTCAGCCTTGCCGACAATCGCCTGGTGGGCGCCGAGGCGCTGATTCGCTGGACCCACCCCACATTTGGCGACGTACCGCCGGAGCATTTCATCCCGCTGGCCGAAGAAAACGGCATGATCCTGCAGATTGGCGACTGGGTACTGGAACATGCCTGTCGACAACTGTCCGAATGGAACGACGCCTACGAAAGCCTCGGCCCGCTGTCGGTCAACCTTGCCGGAGCCCAATTGCGCCAACCCAACCTGCTGGGGCGTATCGAACAGTTGCTGCGTGAGCACCACCTCAAGCCCGGCTTGTTGCAACTGGAAATTACCGAAAACTTCATCATGAGCCAGGCCGAAGAAGCCCTCGCGGTGCTGCACCAGCTGAAAAAACTCGGTGTGCAACTGGCGATAGACGACTTCGGCACCGGCTACTCCTCCCTGAGCTATCTCAAGCGTTTGCCACTGGACTTCCTCAAGATCGACCAGTCCTTCGTCCGTGGCCTGCCCGATGACCCGCACGACGTGGCCATCGTGCGGGCAATCATCGCGCTGGGCCGCAGTATGCAATTCACCATCATCGCCGAAGGCGTCGAGACCCTGGCCCAACAACAATTCCTGGCTGAAGAAGGGTGCGAACAGATCCAGGGCTACATCGTCAGCCTGCCCCTGTGCGCCGAAGAGTTCGCCGCAACGTTTCTTCGTATGACCGTATCGGATTTTTCGGATAGCACAGCCGAGAAACCGTCGCTATAATCCGCGGCCTACTGAGGGCCTATAGCTCAGTTGGTTAGAGCAGAGGACTCATAATCCTTTGGTCCACGGTTCGAGTCCGTGTGGGCCCACCATACTCAAAGCCGCGCATTGCGCGGCTTTTGCGTTTTTGAGCGGCGAGACTGGGCGCACTGGCCAAAGGTCTTCATAAACAACCGCTGCGCAATAAGCACGTCATCCATGCGATGTATACCCGCCCAGCTATAGTGAATTTCGCCTATACCGGACGTTTAGAAGATCAAACTGGCAGTAGCACTCAACTGAACAGACATTGGGCAGCCCCTGAGGCTGATTAAGCACAACTCTCAGGGCGCCGAAAGTACCGCTCTGTAGTACAGTTGCGCCCGCCAGGGCCCGGCCACTGCCAGCGATAAAGGTCAGTTTAGCCCTCGAACGACTCGACGGTGCCATATGGCGGGTTTTCGGATCGGGAACGATCGGCGGCACCGAAACGTCCGAAGACGCGAAATCGGATGTAAAACCAGGCATAAACTGATCGCGGGACGCTCAAGAGAGCGATTCCGCCGATAATAAGAAATATAGGAGAAACAGATGGAATTCCTGCAAACGCTGTTTGGGTATGTCGACAGCCTCACGTGGGGGTGGTCGCTCATACCCATTCTCGTGGTCTTCGGAGTGTTCATCACGATCATGTCGGGTTTCGTCCAGTTCGAATTCTTCGGCCGGATGTTCCGCGTGCTGTCAGGGAAGAACCAGAACAGCGACCCCAATAACCTCAGCGCGCGACAGGCGCTACTCGTATCCGTGGGCGGCCGCGTGGGCGGCGGAAACATTGCCGGTGTAGCCGTCGCGATCACGCTCGGTGGGCCCGGCGCGGTTTTCTGGATGTGGTGCATCGCGCTCGTCGGCATGGCGACAAGTCTCGTCGAATGTACGCTTGCCCAGGTTTATAAGCGCACCGACGGGGAGCACTCCTTCCGTGGCGGCCCAGCCGACTATATCCGGCACGGCCTCGGCTCGAACTACAACTGGCTGGCGATAGTTTATGCAGTCTGCCTGCTGGCAGCCTTCGGCCTTGGCTTCAATGCCTTCCAAGGCAACACTGTGGCCGGCGCGATGCAGGATTCGTTCGGGATCAGCCGCTTTGTGACCGGAGCGCTACTGGTGCTTGTCACCGGGTTTGTGATCTTTGGTGGAATCAAGCGCATCGCCAAGGCGGCCGATGTCGTGGTGCCCGTCATGGCGCTGGGTTACCTGGCGCTTGCCCTGATCGTCATCGTGATGAACATCGGTGAAATTCCGGCGCTCTTCGTACGCATCGTCTCTAGCGCCTTCGGCTATGAAGAAGCCATCGCCGGTGGCATGGGGGCTGCGATTGCACAAGGCTTGCGCCGCGGGCTGTTCTCAAACGAGGCCGGGCTTGGTTCCGCACCGAACGTCGCGGCAACTGCGCTGGTGCATCACCCGGTCAGCCAGGGCATCACCCAATCGTTCTCGGTCTTCATCGACACGATCGTGATTTGCTCGTGCACGGCTTTCATCATCCTGCTGGGTGATGTCTATGTTGCCGGTGCAACAGGCATCGACGGTGTCGTACTGACACAACAGTCACTGGCCAGCCATTTTGGTGAGTGGTCGCGCTACGCGTTGACTCTGGCGATCCTGCTCTTCGCCTTCTCGTCCATCATCTACAACGTCTATCTGGGTGAGAACGCACTGGCGGCCATCACCAAATCCAAACCGGCCCTGCTGGTGCTGCGCGTGTTTATCCTGGGCTTGATTTTCCTCGGCGCCGCGGCCCCGAACGCCACCTCGGTGTTCTTCTTCTCAGATCCGATGATGGGCATTCTGGCACTGGTGAACCTGATTGCGATTTTGATGCTGTTCCCTACTGCGATACGGGTGATCAACGACTTCCGCGCGCAGCTGAAAGCCGGTGTGGCAAGGCCGGTCTTCGATCCGGCAAATTTCCCCGACCTCGATCTCGACCGCAAGGCATGGGATACCAATCGCTGGAAATGATCCCGGCCCGGTCGCAGCCTGGATTGGGCTGCGGCCGCATCTGAAACGGGCTGATGCCAGCATCGTCAAATCTGCGGATACTGCCACCATGACCAACGTCATGGTGGCAGGCATTCCCGAGCGCATCCCAATGGAGTAGGTGGCAAAGGCATGCGAGCCTGTAACATGCCAGCCACCGATATCCACGCCGGAGCCCATCTTGTCTGACACCCGCCCTCCCGTCCTCGACGAAATCGACCGCCAACTGATCGCCGCCCTGCAAATCAATGCCCGGGAAAGCGTCGCCATGCTCGCCCGACAATTGGGCATCGCCCGCACCACCGTGACTTCGCGGCTGGCACGGCTGGAAAAAACCAAGGTCATCACCGGGTACGGCGTGCGTCTGGGGCAGCGGGTGATAGACGGCGGGTTACAGGCTTACGTCGGCATCAAGGTTCAACCGCGCTCCGGCAAGGACGTGCTGCGGCGCTTGAGTGCGATGGCCCAGGTCCAGCAACTGTGTGCGGTCAGCGGCGAATTCGACTATGTGGCCTGGCTGCGCACGGATTCACCGGAGCAGCTGGATCAGTTACTGGATCAGATTGGCAGTGTGGATGGGGTGGAGAAAACCACCACTTCGATCATCCTCAGCAGCAAGATCGATCGGGGGCAGCCGGTCTAGAGGGGTGCGACTTACCTGTCAGAGCGGGCTTGCTCACGAAGACCCGAGCACAGCCAGCCTCCCCAGTAACCGCCCACCGCCTTCACCAGAATACCCATACTCACCAGGCTCAGACTCGTCATTACGACTAACCAACGCATCAAAATGACTGATAACAATCCAGAACGACGACACATTGCGTCTTATTAACGTGTTTCACCCTCTCTAGAATGGCTGGCATCTTTCCTATACTCAGACGCGAAAGCCGCGTCGAGTCGCCCAATCAAGGTCAGCCATGAACAAGAACAATCGCCACCCAGCAGACGGCAAGAAGCCCATCACCATTTTCGGGCCGGACTTTCCTTTCGCTTTTGACGACTGGATCGAGCATCCCGCCGGCCTGGGCAGTATTCCCGCCCACAACCACGGGGCAGAAGTCGCGATTGTCGGTGCCGGGATCGCCGGTCTGGTGGCGGCCTACGAGTTGATGAAGCTGGGCCTCAAGCCGGTGGTTTACGAAGCGTCGAAAATGGGTGGGCGCCTGCGCTCACAAGCGTTCAACGGCGCCGAGGGTGTCGTTGCCGAGTTGGGGGGCATGCGGTTTCCGGTGTCGTCCACGGCGTTCTATCACTACGTCGACAAACTGGGCCTGGAGACCAAACCGTTTCCCAACCCTTTGACCCCGGCCTCGGGCAGCACGGTCATCGATCTGGAAGGCCAGACCTACTACGCACAAAAGTTGGCCGACCTGCCGGCATTGTTCCAGGAAGTGGCCGACGCCTGGGCCGATGCGCTGGAGGACGGTTCGCGCTTCGGCGATATCCAGCAGGCGATTCGCGACCGCGACGTGCCACGCCTCAAGGAACTGTGGAACACCCTGGTCCCCCTGTGGGACGACCGCACTTTTTACGACTTCGTCGCCACGTCCAAGGCGTTTGCCAAACTCTCGTTCCAGCACCGTGAAGTGTTCGGCCAGGTGGGTTTCGGCACCGGCGGCTGGGACTCGGACTTTCCCAATTCGATGCTGGAAATTTTCCGCGTGGTGATGACCAATTGCGACGATCATCAGCATCTGGTGGTCGGTGGCGTCGAGCAGGTGCCCCATGGCATCTGGAAGCATGTGCCGGAGCGCTGCGCGCACTGGCCAGAAGGTACCAGCCTCAACTCCTTGCACCTGGGCGCCCCGCGCAGCGGTGTGAAGCGCATCGCGCGCGCCGACGATGGCCGGTTCAGCGTGACCGACGTGTGGGACAACACCCGCGAATATGCCGCGGTGCTGGTCACCTGCCAAAGCTGGCTGCTGACCACTCAGATCGAATGCGAAGAGGCGCTGTTCTCGCAAAAAATGTGGATGGCCCTGGACCGCACCCGCTACATGCAATCGTCGAAGACTTTCGTGATGGTCGACCGGCCCTTCTGGAAGGACAAGGATCCGGAAACCGGCCGCGACCTGATGAGCATGACCCTCACTGACCGCCTCACCCGTGGCACCTATTTGTTCGACAATGGCGATGACAAGCCGGGGGTCATTTGCCTGTCGTACTCGTGGATGAGCGATGCGCTGAAAATGCTCCCCCATCCGGTGGAAAAACGCGTGAAGCTGGCGCTCGACGCTTTGAAGAAGATTTATCCCAAGGTGGACATCGCCGCACGGATCATCGGCGATCCGATCACCGTCTCCTGGGAAGCCGACCCGCATTTCCTCGGCGCATTCAAAGGTGCTCTGCCCGGCCACTATCGCTACAACCAGCGCATGTACGCCCATTTCATGCAGGACGGCATGCCGGCCGAACAGCGAGGGATCTTTATCGCCGGCGATGACGTCTCATGGACACCGGCCTGGGTTGAGGGCGCGGTACAAACCTCACTCAATGCCGTGTGGGGAATCATGAAGCACTTCGGCGGTGAAACTCACCCCGAGAACCCGGGGCCAGGTGACGTGTTCGACGAAATCGGTCCGATCGCCCTGCCCGAATAAAAGGAGTTTTTGATGCGTGTAGCCCTTTACCAATGTTCACCGCTGCCGCTGGACCCGGCCGCCAACCTGCAACGCCTGCATCAGGTGGCGCTGGAGGCCAGGGGCGCCGATGTGTTGGTGTTGCCGGAAATGTTCCTGACCGGCTACAACATTGGCGTCGACGCGGTGAATGTATTGGCCGAGGTCTACAACGGCGAATGGGCGCAGCAGATCGCTCGCATCGCCAAGGCGGCCAGTCTGGCGATCGCCTATGGCTACCCGGAACGCAGCGAAGATGGGCAGATTTACAACGCGGTGCAACTGATCGACGCCCACGGCGAACGCCTGGCAAATTATCGAAAGAGTCACCTGTTTGGCGATCTGGACCACGCGATGTTCAGCGCTGGCGATAGCGAGCTGCCCATCGTCGAGCTTAACGGCTGGAAGCTCGGCTTTCTGATCTGCTATGACCTGGAGTTTCCGGAAAACGCCCGGCGCCTGGCCCTGGCCGGCGCCGAACTGATCCTGGTGCCCACCGCCAACATGCAGCCCTATGAGTTCATCGCCGATGTCACCGTGCGCGCCCGAGCCATCGAGAACCAGTGTTTTGTGGCTTACGCCAACTATTGCGGTCATGAAGGTGAATTGCAGTACTGCGGGCAAAGCAGCATCGCCGCCCCGGATGGCAGCCGCCCTGCCCTTGCCGGGCTGGACGAGGCCTTGATCGTGGGGGAACTGGATCGGCAACTGATTGAGGATTGCCGTGCGGCCTACAACTACCTGCATGACCGCCGCCCTGAGCTTTACGACGACTTGAACAAACACTGATTGAGAACGCTCCCTAATCCGCTAGCATGAGCGCTTCTCTGTTCTGGAAACGCTCATGTCGGCCGTCGATTCCTTCTGCCCCCACACTGAAACCCTGGCCAACGGCTTGCGAGTGACATTGCGCCATGTCCCCGGCCTCAAGCGCAGCGCTGCGGTGCTGCGGGTGGCGGTCGGCAGCCATGATGCGCCGCTCGCCTGGCCGGGACTGGCGCACTTGCTCGAACATCTTTTCTTCCTCGGCACTGAGCGGTTTCCCACAGAGCAGAACCTGATGACCTACGTGCAACGGCATGGCGGCCAGGTCAATGCCCGCACCAGCGATCGCACCACCGATTTCTTCTTCGAATTACCACCGGCTGCCTTTGCCGGCGGTCTGGAGCGACTCGGGGACATGCTCTCCCATCCGCGCCTGGATGAAACTGTCCAATTGCGCGAGCGAGAAGTGCTGCACGCGGAATTCATCGCCTGGTCTCAGGACCCCACGGCCCAGCGACAAGTGGCCCTGCACGAAGGACTGTCCGCAGCTCATCCACTGCGAGGTTTCCATGCGGGTAATCGCGACAGCCTCGCGGTGCAGCGGGCCGAGTTCCAAATGGCACTGCAAGACTTTTATCGAAGGTTCTACCAGAGCGGCCAAATGACGCTGAGTCTGGCGGGCCCGCAAAGCATCGAAGCCATGAAGGCACTGGCCGAGCAGTTCAGCGGCGATGTGCCTGCGGGTGAAGCGGTCACCCGACAGCCGGCGCCAGAGCTGATGGCATCGCACCAGTCCGGTTATCAACAGGTCAGCCCAGGACGTCTCGATCTGCTGTACGCCTTCGAAGGTTTGCCCGTCGCCTCGCCGCAAACCATGGATTTTCTCTGCACATGGCTGAATAACAGCAAACCGGGGGGCCTGCTCGCCACCTTGCGTCAACGCGGTCTGGCTGACAGCCTCAAGGCATCGGCGCTGTACGAGTTTGCCGAGCAGGCGCTGTTGCACATCGAGTTCAAACTCGACAACGATCACGCACTGAACGACATTCAGCCATTGCTGCACGATTGGTTGGGATTTTTCGCCGCCCAGGACGACTGGGCGCCCTTGCGCGATGAGTTCAGCGCCCGCCTGCAACGTCGGCAGGAGACCGCGACGGCGTTGCAACTGGCCCGTTGGGACAATGAAGAACGTGATGTTCAACTGTCGGAAAACGATCTGTCGCGGCTCAGGGAAATTCTCAAGCAATTGCACCCGGCGGAGCACGTCACCGGGCAATGGCAACTGCCCGCGCCCAACCCGTTCCTGCAAACGGCAAGCGAACCACCCCGTACCGGGTTGATACGCGGCCAGACCAGCGCCCATCGCGGTCTGCGCACCTTCGCCCAGGACCGCTCCCGGGGCCGGCGGGAACGTTCCCCCATGCAGTTCAGCCAAGGGCTGGCGGACAACACCTCGCAAGGCGCGGTGTATCTGCGCTGGCGCCTGGCGACGCTGCCCCCGCTCGACCTCTCGGCCAGGCTTGATCGGCACCTGCAGGATCTGCGTGAAGATGCGCAGCAGGCCGGCGTGGAAGTCACCTTTGAGCCCTGCGCCGACCAATGGCTGCTGAAGCTGGTTGGCCTGCAGGCACCGATGCCCTTGGTGCTCGAGCACATCCTGACGAAGCTGGGACAACCACTGCCGCCGGCGCCAGCGAAGAGCGAACCTGCACTGATACCGATTCGACACCTGTTGAAGGAGCTGCCGATTCATTGCCAGCAAAACTCCTCATCGTCAGCCTTGGCGCTGCCCGATCGCGACAACAGCGTGTGGACGACGGCGCATTGGGACGCACTGGCCATCGGTCTCTCGGCCGCCACCCAGGGAGCAATGGGCCCGGTGCTGGCCCGGGTGCCCGGCATTGCCGGCCAGCAAGCCCAACCGACCTCCCCTTGCCGGCAGCCGATCTGGCACACCCTTCAGACCCACGGCGACGAACAGGCCGTGTTGTTGTTTTGTCCCACGCCTACCCGAGCCCTGCACGACGAAGCCGCATGGCGGTTACTGGCACAGCTGTGTCAAACAGCGTTTTACCAGCGCCTGCGGGTCGAGTTGCAGTTGGGTTACGCAGTGTTCAGCGGTGTGAAGCAGATCGATGGGCAGACCGGTTTGTTGTTCGGTGTCCAATCACCCAGCGCCTCGGCGGCCCAGTTGATCGCCCATATCGACCAGTTCCTGAGCGGCCTGCCGGACCGTCTCCAGCAGCTCGACGATTCGACGCTGGCCAGTCAGCAGCAGGCCCTCGCCGCCCAGTTCCAGAGCGCCGCCCTACCCTGCGCCCAAGCGGCCGAACTGCTCTGGCAGGGCAAACTCGCTGGCCATCCGTCGGATTATCTAGAGCAATTGTCCGACGCCATCATGCGTGTGAATCGAGAACAGCTGATGGACGCCGTGGGGCATCTGACTAGCGCCGAAAGTGCACGCTACTGCCTGACCAATGGAGCCTGCCCTGGAGAGCCCTGGCACGCGGTGCCGTGATCATTACAGTCTGTGCAATGAGCTTTCTTGGAGAATTGCAGCCAACGAATATGTCAGATTTAGTAACATAGCCGCCTAAGCATCTGAACATCTCCCTTCGGAGGTGGACTATATGTATAGGTCTCAACCGACCCATCCTGATGACAGCATCCCACCTAAAGGAGTATTTCCATGTCTTGGTCCAAACCCGCATATATCGACCTGCGTATCGGTTTCGAAGTCACCATGTACTTCGCCAGCCGTTGATTGCTGCAGGCGGTTGAACGCGCAGCACAACGCCTCGGTCAGCCGGGGCGTTTTTTATTTCGGTTTGCAGATGGAGCGGCCATGTTTGTCCAGATTCTAGGTTCCGCCGCCGGCGGCGGTTTCCCCCAGTGGAATTGCAACTGCGCCAATTGCGCAGGTTTTCGCAACGGCAGCCTGCGAGCCCAGGCACGCACTCAGTCGTCCATCGCGATTTCCGATGATGGCGTGAACTGGGTGCTGTGCAATGCCTCCCCGGACATTCGCGCCCAGCTCCAAGGATTCGCCCCGATGCAACCGGGTCGGGCACTGCGGGACACCGGTATCGGCGCCATCATTCTGATGGACAGCCAGATCGACCACACCACCGGCCTGCTCAGCCTGCGCGAAGGCTGCCCGCATCAAGTCTGGTGCACCGACATGGTCCATGAAGACCTGAGCACCGGTTTTCCGCTGTTCAACATGCTGACCCACTGGAACGGCGGGCTGAGCTGGAACCGCATCGAACTCGACCAGCCGTTCACCATCCCGGCCTGCCCGAACCTGCGCTTCACTCCCCTGCCGCTGCGCAGCGCCGCGCCGCCCTATTCACCGCACCGTTTCGATCCGCACCCAGGCGACAACATCGGCCTGATCGTCGAAGACCTGCGCACCGGCGGCAAGCTGTTTTACGCCCCTGGCCTGGGCAAAGTCGACGAGCCTTTGCTGGAGATCATGGCCGGCAGCGATTGCCTGTTGGTGGACGGGACGATGTGGGACGACGATGAAATGCAGCGTCGTGGCGTCGGCACCCGCACCGGTCGCGAGATGGGCCATCTGGCACAGAACGGGCCTGGCGGGATGATCGAAGTGCTGGAGCAACTGCCCGAGCCGCGCAAGGTCCTTATTCATATCAACAATACCAACCCGATCCTCGACGAAGACTCGCCCGAGCGGGCCGAGCTTGTACGTCGAAAGATTGAAGTGGCTTACGACGGAATGAGTATTGAGTTGTAGGACGGGCGCGACGATTGTGGGAGTGGGTGTGCGCTGAGTCAGCCAATCGCTGATGGCTGATGAGACGCCATCGCGAGCAGGCTCGCCCCACAGAAGTTTGAGTCGTACCGGATATTTCATGCGTTACAGATCAAGTGTGGCAGCGAGCCTGCTCGCGATGGGGCCAACCCTGACGCCACAGAATCCACGGGAATTGCCCGGAGAACCGCAATGACTGACACCCCCCTGTCCCCCGCCGAGTTCGAAGCGGCCCTGCGTGCCAAGGGTGCGTATTACCACATCCATCACCCGTATCACGTGGCGATGTATGAGGGCCGCGCCACTCGCGAGCAGATCCAGGGCTGGGTCGCGAACCGTTTTTACTATCAGGTGAACATCCCGCTCAAGGATGCCGCGATCCTGGCCAACTGCCCGGACCGGGAAATCCGCCGCGAGTGGATCCAGCGCCTGCTCGACCATGACGGCGCGCCCGGCGAAGACGGCGGCATCGAAGCCTGGTTGCGGCTGGGTCAGGCGGTTGGCCTGGATCCCGATCAACTGCGCTCCCAGGAACTGGTGCTGCCGGGCGTGCGCTTCGCGGTGGATGCCTACGTCAACTTCGCCCGCCGCGCCTCTTGGCAGGAAGCCGCCAGCAGCTCCCTGACCGAAATGTTCGCACCGCAGATCCATCAGTCGCGCCTGGACAGCTGGCCGCAGCATTACCCCTGGATCGACCCCGCCGGCTACGAATATTTCCGCACCCGCCTGGGCCAGGCCCGGCGTGACGTGGAGCACGGCCTGGCGATTACCTTGCAGCATTACACCACCCGCGAAGGCCAGGAGCGCATGCTGGAGATTCTCCAGTTCAAACTGGACATCCTCTGGAGCATGCTCGATGCCATGAGCATGGCCTACGAATTGAACCGCCCGCCCTATCACAGCGTGACCGGGCAACGGGTGTGGCACAAAGGAATTACCTTATGAGTTTCGATCGCAGCAAGACCCCACGCTGGCGCCCCGGCTATCGTTTCCAGTACGAGCCGGCACAGAAGGGCCACGTGCTGCTCTATCCTGAAGGCATGATCAAGCTCAACGACAGCGCTTCGCTGATTGGCGGCCTGATCGACGGTGAACGGGATGTGGCCGCCATCATTGGCGAGTTGGCCAAACAGTTCCCCGACGTGCCGGAACTCGGTGACGACATCGAGCAATTCATGGAGGTCGCCCGTGCAGAGCATTGGATCGAACTTGTCTGACGCCACAAGCCTGCCGCCCAAGCCTGAAGTCGGCCTGCCGCTGTGGCTGCTGGCCGAGCTGACCTACCGTTGCCCGTTGCAATGCCCGTACTGCTCCAATCCGCTGGACTTCGCCGAACAGGGCAAGGAGCTGAGTACCGAGCAGTGGTTCAAGGTGTTTCGCGAGGCGCGTGAGATGGGCGCCGCGCAATTGGGCTTTTCCGGCGGCGAGCCGCTGGTGCGCCAGGACCTGGCCGAACTGATCGCCGAGGCGCGCAGGCTGGGTTTCTACACCAACCTGATCACCTCTGGCATCGGCTTGACCGAGCAGAAAATCAGCGATTTCAAAAAGGCCGGCCTCGACCACATCCAGATCAGTTTCCAGGCCAGCGACGAACAGGTGAACAACCTGCTGGCCGGTTCAAAGAAAGCCTTCGCGCAAAAACTGGAAATGGCCCGGGCGGTCAAGGCCCACGGCTATCCGATGGTGCTGAACTTCGTCACCCATCGACACAACATCGACAAGATCGACCGCATTATCGAGCTGTGCATCGCCCTTGAAGCCGACTTCGTCGAACTCGCCACCTGCCAGTTCTACGGTTGGGCACAGCTCAACCGCGTCGGCCTGCTGCCCACCCGGGAACAACTGGTGCGTGCCGAACGTATCACCAACGAATACCGCGCCAAACTGGAAGCCCAAGGGCATCCGTGCAAGTTGATCTTCGTCACCCCGGACTATTATGAAGAACGCCCCAAGGCCTGCATGAACGGCTGGGGCAGCATTTTCCTGACCGTCACGCCGGACGGCACCGCATTGCCCTGTCACGGCGCCCGTCAGATGCCCGTGCAATTTCCCAACGTGCGTGACCACAGCATGCAGCACATCTGGTACGACTCGTTCGGCTTCAATCGTTTCCGCGGCTATGACTGGATGCCCGAGCCGTGCCGCTCGTGTGATGAAAAAGAAAAGGACTTCGGCGGCTGTCGCTGCCAGGCGTTCATGCTCACGGGCGATGCGAGCAATGCCGACCCGGTGTGCAGCAAATCCGAGCATCACGGGATGATTCTTCAGGCTCGGGAAGACGCCGAGCATGCCACTCAGACGATTGAACAACTGGCCTTTCGCAATGAACGAAACTCACGCCTCATCGCCAAAGGCTGATTCTTTCAGCGCAGCCCAGGCCGTTGCGGCAGGCATCGACTTCGCTGAGCTGCAAGCCGGGCCCCTTGGACTGTTCTGGAATCAATACCGTCCCGAAGACGGTGCCTGCCGGATCTGGCATTGGCAGGATGCCAAGGCCCGATGCCTGACCCCGGACGGGTTCAGTGTCCGCAGCCGGGTTTATGAATACGGCGGCGGTTCGTTCTGCCTGAGCGACGACGGTGTGCTGTTCGTCAATGAGGCCGATCAGCAGGTGTATCACCAGTCGCTGGCCGGCGAACAGCCCGTGGCGCTGACCTCAAGTGATTGTCGATATGGCGATCTTCACTTCGCTTGCGGCCAGGTGCTGGCGGTGGAGGAGCAGGCCAATCAGCATCGCCTGGTCTCGATCGGCCTGGCAGATCATCAACGACATCTGCTGGCCGAAGGTGCGGACTTCTATGCCGCGCCGACCTTGAGTCCGGATGGTCGACGGCTGGCCTGGATTGAGTGGAGCCGCCCCCATCAACCGTGGACGTCAACGAGACTGATGCTGGCCGAGCGCAACGCTGGCGCCTGGAATGAGCCGCGTTGCGTCGCGGGCAGCGGTCACGAGGAGTCCATTCAGCAACCGCGTTTTGATGATCGCAGTCGCCTCTATTGCCTGAGCGATCGTGACGGTTATTGGCAGCCCTGGACTGAATCCGCCGACGACCTGGAGCCGCTGCCCGCCGCCGAAGCCGATCACGCCCCAGCACCCTGGCAACTGGGCGGCTGTACGTGGCTGCCGCTGGGCGAACGCGATTACCTGGCGAGTTGGACCGAGGCGGGGTTCGGGCGACTGGGCCTCTGCCGCAGTGACGGCGTATCCGAGGATTTCACCGGCTCCTATTCGCGTTTTCGCAGCCTGGCACTCGATGAGCGGTTCATTTATGCCATCGCCGCTTCGCCAATCAGCCCGTCGGCGGTGATAGCCATTGAGCGGCAAAACCATGCAGTGGTGGTGCTCGCCGGTGGCGTTGCGCCGTTGCCCGTCGAACACATCAGTCGCCCCCGGACCCTGCGCTATCCCTCGGCTTCCAGCCAAGCCCATGGGTTCTTTTACCCGGCCATGAACGCCGAAGAGAAGCCGCCATTGGTGGTGTTCATCCATGGCGGACCGACCTCGGCGTGTTATCCCATCTTTGATCCGCGCATCCAGTACTGGACCCAGCGCGGCTTTGCCGTAGCCGATCTCAATTACCGCGGCAGCAGCGGTTATGGCCGGGCCTATCGACAGGCGCTGTATTTGAATTGGGGGGTGGTGGACGTCGAGGATGCCTGCGCGGTGGTCACGTACCTTGAGGAACAAGGCTTGATCAATGGCCGTCGCGCGTTCATTCGTGGCGGCAGTGCCGGCGGCTACACGACTCTTTGCGCCCTGGCGTTCCATGACGTGTTCCGCGCCGGCGCCAGTCTCTATGGTGTCAGCGACCCCGTCGCCCTGGGTCATGCCACGCACAAATTCGAAGGCGATTATCTGGATTGGTTGATCGGCGACCCGCAACAGGACGCCGAACGCTACCGGGACCGCACGCCACTGCTGCACGCTGATCAGATCCGCACCCCGGTGATATTTTTCCAGGGTGAACTGGATGCCGTGGTCGTGCCGCAGCAAACACGCGATATGGTCGAGGCATTGCAGAACAACGGAATCGCGGTAGAAGCGCATTACTACGCCGATGAGCGCCATGGCTTTCGCAAGGCGATCAACCAGGCTCATGCGCTGGAACATGAATGGTTGTTCTATCGCAGGGTGATGGATGGCCCCCTATAGGGCAAATGCAAAACCAAATGTGGGAGCGAGCCTGCTCGCTCCCACAGGGGATTTGTGCAAACCAACAAATTCAGCGCTTGGCGATGATGTACACCGCATGCACGATACCCGGGATGTAACCCAACAGAGTCAGCAGGATGTTGAGCCAGAATGCCCCGCCGAAGCCCACTTGCAGAAACACACCCAACGGCGGCAGCAGGATGGCGATGATGATTCGAATGATATCCATGGATGACTCCTGATTGGCGATGGCCACATTGCCATATAGCACATGGACACCCGACCGCTCGTCAGGGTTCAGTGAGAAGCCATCCAGAAGGGATAAAGCGCGGGAAGATAAAAACGCGGACAAAAGAAAACCCCGCCGAAGCGGGGCTTTGCAGACTGTTTCCCTGACATCCATTTCGCTCCGCCATCCTGGCAGAATCCTACGTGTCCGTGTTTTTGCTTTGCGCATCCTGCGCGACGTCCATGTGAAGTAGATTAGCTCTGGATCCAATCAGCCGATAGAGGGAAAACGCCAGCACGGCGTGTAAGCATTTGCTTACACGCCGTCAGATTTCAAAACTGCCCAGCGTCCAGCAGGAACAGTGACTCGCTACCCGCCTTCACCGAGGCACTCAGGGAGTGGATGCGCGGCAGCAGACGGGCGAAGTAGAACCGCGCCGTGCCCAGTTTGCTCGCATAGAAATCATCCTGCGCTTCTTTGCCCAAGGCCGCCTTGGCCATCAGTGCCCACATATAGGCGTAGGCGGTGTAGCCGAACGCCTGGAGGTATTCCACCGAAGCCGCGCCGATTTCGTTCGGGTTGCTTTTCGCCCGGTCCAGCAGCCATTCGGTCAGCTCATCCAGCGTACCGACAGCGTCGTTCAACGGCTTGGTGAACTCGGCCAGATCACTGCTCGCGGTAGCCGTGAAGTGGCGGATTTCGTCAGCGAACAGCTTGTAGAACACCCCGCCACTGCCGACGATCTTGCGCCCTACCAGGTCCAGCGCCTGGATACCGTTGGTGCCTTCGTAGATCTGGGTGATGCGCACGTCACGCACCAGTTGCTCCTGACCCCATTCGCGAATGTAGCCGTGGCCGCCGAAAATCTGCTGGCCATGGACAGTGGTTTCCAGTCCCAGATCAGTCAGGAACGCCTTCGCCACCGGGGTCAGCAAGGCCACCAGATCTTCGGCACGCTTGCGGGTGGCCGGGTCTTCGCTGAACTTGGCGGTGTCCAGTTGCATCGCCACGTAGGTGGAAAATGCCCGGCCACCTTCGTTCGAAGCTTTCATGGTCAGCAACATCCGGCGCACGTCCGGGTGGACGATGATCGGGTCAGCGACTTTGTCTTTGTTCTGCGCACCGGTTGGCGAACGACTTTGCAGGCGGTCACGGGCGTATTCGATGGCGTTCTGGTAGGAGCGCTCACCGGTGGCCAGGCCCTGGATACCCACACCCAAACGCTCGTAGTTCATCATGGTGAACATCGCCGCCAGGCCTTTGTTCGGCTCGCCGACCAGATAACCCACGGCGTCGTCGAAGTTCATCACACAGGTGGCGGACGCCTGGATGCCCATCTTGTGTTCGATCGACCCGCAATTGGCCGCGTTACGCGCCCCCAGGCTGCCGTCGGCATTGACCAGGAACTTGGGCACCAGGAACAGCGAGATGCCTTTAGGGCCTGCCGGTGCGTCCGGCAACTTTGCCAGCACCAGGTGGATGATGTTTTCGGTGAGGTCGTGTTCGCCGCCAGTAATGAAGATCTTGGTGCCGCTGACCTTGTAGGAACCATCGGCCTGAGGTTCGGCCTTGGTGCGAATGATGCCCAGGTCCGTACCGGCATGCGGCTCAGTCAGGCACATGGAACCAGCCCAGACGCCGGCGTACATGTTCGGCAGGTAGGCTGCTTTCAGCTCTTCACTGGCGTGAGCATTGATCGACAGGCAAGCCCCGGCGGTCAGCATGGGGTACAGGCCGAAGGACAGGCTGGCGGAGTTGACCATTTCTTCGACCTGAGCCGAAACAGCCTTGGGCATGCCCATGCCGCCGTAGGTCGGATCACCACCGACACCGACCCAGCCGCCTTCAGCGTAAGTCTTGTAGGCCTGTGGGAAACCGGCTGGCGTGGTGACGGCACCGTCAGCCCAGTGGCAACCTTCTTCGTCAGCTGCACGGCTGAGGGGGGCAACGCTTTTGCTGGTGACTTTGCCGGCTTCCTCAAGGATCGCCTCGACGGTTTCAGCGTCTACGGTCTCGGCCAGCGCCGGCAGTTGAGCCCAGAGCTTCGCGACCTCGAACACTTCATTGAGGACGAAGCGCATATCGCGCAGGGGCGCTTTGTAGTCAGCCATGGCAAACCTCGCAAGATCTAAACAATTGGTTCGTAAGAAAACGGTTTTTGCAGTGGCCTGAGTGTACCCCAACAACTTTTGCGACACATAGGGTCAGCCAGTGACTGTTTTGTTATTTTTAGTCACCAAAGAAAAGATCGCAGGCTTCGCCAGTTCCTACAGGGAATATGCGCACGTCTGTAGGCGCTGGCGAAGCCTGCGATCTTTGTCCCCCTCACATCAGAGGGCAAACAACTCCGCCGGCAGCTTCATCAAGCAATCGCTCCCCGCCTCAACCGCGGCCCGATGGGCAGCGGTCCTTGGCAGCAGGCGCTTGAAGTAAAACTCACAGGTCGCCAGTTTGCCCCGGCAGAAATCCGCATCACCTTCGCCTGCATCCAGTTGCGCCTGGGCCACCAACGCCATGCGCAACCACAGATAGGCCAGGATGATGTAACCGCTGTACATCAGATAGTCCACCGAAGCGGCGCCGACTTCATCGGGGTTCTTCATGGCCGCCATGCCAACCCGGGTGGTCAGTTCGCCCCATTGCTGGTTGAGCCCGTTGAGTTGCGCGACGTAATCCTTGAGCTGCGGATGTTCAGCGTTGGCGGCGCAGAACTTATGGACGATTTTGGTGAACCCTCGCAGCAACTTGCCCTGGCTGCCCAGCACCTTGCGCCCCAATAGATCCAAGGCCTGGATGCCGTTGGTGCCTTCATAGATCGGCGCAATACGGCAGTCGCGCACCAGCTGTTCCATGCCCCACTCACGAATGAAACCATGGCCGCCAAACACCTGCATGCCGTGGTTGGTTACTTCCAGGCCAGTATCGGTCATGAAAGCCTTGCAGATCGGGGTGAGGAACGCCAGCAGGTCTTCGGCCTCCTGGCGGGCGGTTTCGTCGCTGCTCAGGTGTGCGATATCCAGCAGTTGCGCGGTGAAGTAAGTCAGCGCCCGGTTGCCCTCGTTGAAGGCTTTCATGGTCAGCAACATCCGGCGCACATCGGGGTGGACGATGATCGGATCGGCGGCTTTTTCCGGCGCCTTGGGGCCGGTCAGCGAGCGCATCTGCAAACGGTCGTTGGCATATTTGATCGCGCCCTGGAAGCTCGCTTCCCCGAGGCACAGGCCCTGCATGCCGGTGCCCAGCCGGGCATGGTTCATCATGGTGAACATGCAGTTCAGACCCTTGTTCGGCTCGCCGATCAAGAATCCCTTGGCCCCGTCGAAATTAAGCACGCAGGTGGCGGACGCCTTGATGCCCATCTTGTGCTCGATCGAGCCGCAGGAGACGCCATTGCGCGGTCCCGCTTCGCCACTGGCGTCTGGCAGGAACTTGGGCACGATGAACAGCGAGATACCTTTGGTCCCGGCAGGCGCATCCGGCAGTTTGGCGAGCACCAAGTGAATGATGTTGTCGCTCATGTCGTGTTCGCCGGCGGAAATGAAAATCTTGCTGCCGGTAATCGCGTAGCTGCCATCGGCCTGAGGCAAGGCTCGGGTCTTGATGATGCCCAGGTCCGTGCCGCAATGGGCTTCGGTGAGGCACATCGTGCCGGTCCATTGACCGGCCGTGAGCTTGGTGAGGTAGGCCTGTTTCTGCTCTTCGGTGCCGTGGGCATGAATGGCCGACATCGCACCATGGGTCAGGCCCGGGTACATGCCCCAGGAGGTGTTGCTAGAGCCGACCATTTCGCTGATGACCAGGCCCAGGGAACTGGGCAATCCTTGGCCGCCGTAAGTCGGGTCCGCCGCCAGGCCGTGCCAGCCGCCCTCCACGTACTGTGCGAACGCCTGCTTGAAGCCTGTAGGCGTGGTGACCACGCCGTTGTCGAAATGGCAGCCTTCTTCGTCACCGGAGCGATTGAGCGGCGCCAGCACATTCTCACAGAACCTGGCGCCTTCCTCGAGGATCGCGCTGACCATGTCCGGGCTGGCATCGCTGGCGCCCAGTTCGGCATAGCGGCCAGGGAAATCGAAGACGTGATCGATCAGAAAGCGCATGTCGCGCAGCGGGGCTTTGTACTCGGGCATGGTGGTCTTCTCCGGTAACAGGTCGTTCAAACCTACTGCCGGCCACCGAGGCTCACAATCACAGTCCAGACGCTGAATGCGCCATCATCACTCAACCCGCGGCCGCTTCCATGCGCACCGCACCGCGACGGTTCTGCCCATAGGCAATCACACAGTTACGCCCGGCTCCCTTGGCGTTGTAGAGAGCCTGGTCAGCGGATTTGAGCACTTCTTCGGGGGTGCGCTGTTCGATGCGCTCGGCCACACCGATGCTGACCGTCACCGATACACTGGATGCCCCGGCACCGGCACGACGCTGGCGACCTTGTTGATCATCCTGGGGACGACTGTCGGGATTGCGTAGCTGGATGCTGTAGTTCGCGATGGATTCGCGAATGACTTCCAGATGAGGCATGCACTCTTCGATGGTTTTTCCTGCGAATACCAGCGCAAATTCCTCTCCACCGTAGCGATAAGCCCTACCGCCACCGCTGATTTTCGACAGTTTGCTGGCGACCAGACGCAACACCTGGTCGCCCACGTCGTGGCCGTGGGTGTCATTGAATTTCTTGAAATGGTCCACGTCGCTCATCGCCAAGACATAATTGCGACCCAGGCGCTGCATGCGCTCATTCAGTGCCCGACGCCCCGGCAGGCCGGTCAGTTCGTCACGGAACGCCATCTGATAAGCCTCGTGGGCGACCGCCGCCGCGATCATCAGCATCACCTGGCTGCACATGATGTTCAGGGTGAATGGCAGGATGAAGGTCTTGGGCAACATCCAGAACACGCCGAGCAAACCCACCAATTGCGCGGCATGCAACGGTCGCGGATGGCGCCAGTATTGCCAGGCCAGCAACACAAAGGCGGCGATGAACACCGGGTAGGACAACTGGATCAGGCTCATCCAGGCACCGTGCAACGCTGGCCAGCGGATCTCCGAAAGCCACAACAGCAGTGCCTGGGGAAAACTTTGCTCCAGGGCCAGCGCCACGCTTCCAAAGATCAGCAGCACCGCGAACCGCGCCACCATGTCCTGGAACAAATGAGTCCGCTCCTGCCACGCGGCGAACAGGCCAAATAACAGCGGCAACAACAGGCAGACGAGGTGAAACACCACCGCTGCGTCATCGCGCACCTTGCCGTTGTCGCGATAGAAGTCGGTCTGGGTGTCCAGCAGGAAATAGGCGATGTACACCGTGATCATCAGAAACAGCTCACGCTGACGTCGGTAAACGGCGCAGTACGCCCCTCCGAGCAACAACACCAATGTAGGAAGAACGTTGAACAGGGAGGTGAAAAAGACATTGAGATCCTTGACGTAGGCAGCCGCAAGCCCCGCCAGCAATAGCACCAATGACGGTAGGAAATGACTGAGACGTACAGCGGAAGAACGCGGCAAGGGTAAAAGCTCCGACCCGGCTGATCAAAGATGGCATTGTGCCTGCTACTGGGGCATTAAGGCACGCGAGATGTGACAGATGTCACACTGCCATCCTTGTAACGGCAGGGGGGGATGTTTTCTTAGGGCTTTGTTGGATGAATGTTGTTCCACGATTGCCAACAACTCCTGTGGGAGCGAGCCTGCTCGCGATAGCGGTGGGTCAGCCCACAATGATGTTGGATATGCCGCCGTCATCGCGAGCTGGCTCGCTCCCACAGGGGTTGCGGTCAGGCGCAAAAAAGCCGCTGCTCCCGAAGGAAGCAACGGCTTTTTTAGAAGAACCGCGTAAGGCTTAGTAACCCAGTGCGAAGTCTTCTTCTTTCATGTCCATCAGGTTGTTGGCGCCCGACAACATGGTTGCCACGTGAGTGCGGGTGCGTGGCAGGATGCGCTGGAAGTAGAAGCGCGCGGTCTGCAGCTTGGCGGTGTAGAAAGCTTCTTCGGTGGTGCCGGCGGCGAGTTTTTCCGCCGCCAGGCGCGCCATGTCAGCCCAGAAGTAGGCCAGGCAGGCGTAACCGGAGTACATCAGGTAATCCACCGAGGCCGCGCCAACTTCTTCGCGGTCTTTCATGGCCGCCATACCGACCTTCATGGTCAGCTCGCCCCATTCCTTGTTCAGCGCAGCCAGAGGTTCTACGAACTCTTTGACCGCGTCGTTGCCTTCGTTGCTTTGGCAGAACTTGTGAACGATCTTGGTGAAGCCCTTGAGCGCTTCGCCCTGGGTCATCAGCACTTTGCGGCCCAGCAGGTCGAGGGCCTGGATGCCGGTGGTGCCTTCGTACAGCATCGAAATGCGGCTGTCGCGAACGTTCTGCTCCATGCCCCACTCGGCAATGAAACCGTGACCGCCATAAATCTGCACGCCGTGGTTGGCCGATTCGAAGCCGACTTCAGTCATGAACGCCTTGGCGATCGGCGTCATGAACGCCAGCAGTGCATCGGCTTTTTTCTTCTCTTCTTCATCGACGCCGTATTTGACGATGTCCACTTGCTTGGCGGTGAAGTAAACCATCGCCCGGTTACCTTCGGCGAAGGCCTTCATGGTCAGCAGCATGCGACGCACGTCGGGGTGCACGATGATCGGGTCGGCAGCCTTGTCCGGCGCTTTCGGGCCAGTCAGGGAACGCATTTGCAGACGGTCACGGGCGTACTTCAGGCCACCCTGGAAACCGATTTCGGCATGAGCCAGGCCTTGCAGCGCGGTGCCCAGGCGTGCGGTGTTCATGAAGGTGAACATGCAGTTCAAGCCTTTGTTCGCCGGGCCAATCAGGAAACCGGTGGCCGCGTCAAAGTTCATCACGCAAGTGGCGTTGCCGTGGATGCCCATCTTGTGTTCCAGCGAACCGCAGCTCACCGCATTGCGCTGACCGATGGAGCCGTCGGCGTTAGGCAGGAACTTGGGAACGATGAACAGCGAAATACCTTTGGTACCGGCCGGAGCGTCCGGCAGGCGTGCCAGAACGATATGGACGATGTTGTCGGCCATGTCGTGTTCGCCGGCCGAAATGAAGATCTTGGTGCCGCTGACCTTGTACGAACCGTCGGCCTGAGGCTCGGCCTTGGTGCGCAGCATGCCCAGGTCAGTGCCGCAGTGCGGCTCGGTCAGGCACATGGTCCCGGTCCATTCGCCGGAAACCAGCTTGGTCAGGTAGGCCTCTTGCTGCTCGGGCGTACCGTGCTCGGAAATAGTGTTCATCGCGCCATGGGACAGGCCTGGGTACATGCCCCACGACCAGTTGGCTTCGCCGACCATCTCGCTGACCGCCAGGCCCAGGGACTCCGGCAGGCCTTGACCACCATGCTCAACGTCGTGGGCCAGGCTTGGCCAGCCGCCTTCGACGAATTGCTTGTAGGCTTCCTTGAAGCCGCTCGGAGTCTTCACACCGGATTCGCTCCAGGTGCAGCCCTCGATGTCGCCCACACGGTTCAGCGGTGCCAGCACCTGCTCACAAAACTTGGCGCCTTCTTCGAGAATGGCGTCAACCATGTCTGGCGTTGCGTCCTGGCAAGCCGGAAGGCTCTGATAGTGCGCTTCATAGCCAAGCAGTTCGTCACGAACGAAGCGAATATCACGCAAGGGGGCCTTGTAGTCAGGCATAGCGATAAACCTCTGCTGATGTAACCGGGAATGAACGACCGCATGGATTTGTTGTGACGGTCAAACAGTTGTTTGAAACATACGTTTACGCCTAAATCTTGTCAAGCGTCGATCTTTTGCCGTTCGTCATCGTCCCTGAAAAAATCCCAGGCACAGCAATTCACCGCAGCGAAACACTCACAGCGTCCGTAGGAAAAGATTAGTTGAGCCAGAAGGAGTTAGAGACGAAAACGCCGCGAATAATCGCAGCGTTTTGACAAACCTGAAGTAGAGAATCAGACGAAAGTGTCGATCAACGTACCGAGCATTTCATCGGAAGCCTTGGCCACGTTCACGCCCAGTTCGACCTGAAATTTGCCCTGGGACATTTCAACCATGTTGCTGGCCAAGTCCGATTGCTGGCTGCGATCCACCGACCGCAAGCGATCGGCTTGCAGTTCGGACGACTGGCTGGTGACCGAACGCTCGATTGTATTGTTGGCAATCTGGCTCGAGGCCTGATCGACACGGTTCTGCCCTGTCTGAATAGTGCTCAGACCGGCATAGAACGCGGTATTTCCTGAGATTTCCATGGCAGAACTCGTCTTCTGGAAGGGTAGACAGCGGACATTGAAACAGAAGCCTGGGGAAAAGGCCCGACAAAAACACTAATGGCACAGTGCCTTGTCATAGTGAAAACCTTAGTAGTCCAGCAAATCCAGGTGCAGATGCGCAGCCACGGCTTCGGCGGTGATGCCCTTGATTCTCGGCACACGCCCCAAGCACGGCGCCGGCAGGCGTTCGGCCAGGGTCGCCAGATTTTCTTCCAGCCGCGATGTCTTGGGGTCGATGATATTGGCCACCCAACCCGCCAGTTGCAGGCCGTCCCGGGCGATGGCCTCGGCGGTCAACAGGGCGTGGCTGATGCAGCCCAGGCGCACGCCCACCACCAGGATCACCGGTAGCCCCAGCGCCATCGCCAAGTCCGAGAGGTTGTCCTGATCGGCCAGCGGAACGCGCCAGCCGCCCGCGCCTTCGATCAGAGTGAAATCGGCCTCCAAGGCCAACACTTCACGCATCGGCCCCAGCAACGATTGCACAGTCAAGGCCACGCCGGCTTCCCGAGCGGCTAGGTGAGGCGCGATGGCCGGCTCGAACGCCACCGGATTGACCTGGGCATACTCAAGCGGCACCGAGCATTCGGCCAACAGCGCCAAGGCATCGGCGTTGCGCAGGCCCTTGGGCGTTACTTCACAACCAGAGGCCACGGGCTTACCCGCGGCGGTGCACATGCCAGCCTGTCGCGCAGCATGCAGCAGGCCAGCCGCGACGGTGGTTTTGCCCACGTCGGTGTCGGTACCGGTGATGAAATAAGCCTGGCTCATAGCGGTTTCTCCAGCACGGCGTAAACCACCCGGTAGGTCGCGGGCAAACCCTGTACCTGACGAAACTGTTCGTAAGCGTCAACCAGTGCGAGGATCCGCGCCCTGCCCGTCAACCCGCCGGGCCGGCCGGGGTTCAGATTGTGGGCGCCTAGGGCTTTCAATTCATGGGTCAGACCGCGCACGTCCGGGTAATACATCACATGGGGACGGTTTTCCAGGCTGATAACGTTCAGCCCGCTGGCCTCACATAGCTGTTGATACGTTTCGAACCCGCGAAAACGGTTGACGTGCACCAGGCCATCCACCTGACGCCAGCTGTCGCGCAGTTCGTACAACGTGCCGACGCAAAGGCTTGTAAAGGCAAACACGCCACCGGGTTTCAAAACCCGATGGACTTCGTTCAACACCGAGGCAAAATCCGCGCACCACTGCACCGCCAGGCTGGAGAACACCAGATCGCAACTGGAGGCCTGCAAGGGCAACCGCTCGGCATCACCGGCTATAAAGTGCGCAGCCCCGCCCTGAGGGCGAGCATGGTTGAGCATACCTTCGGCGATATCCAGCGCCAACCCGGTCACCTCGCCGAAGCGCGTACCCAGCGCCCTCGTGAAATAGCCGGTGCCACAACCCAGGTCCATCCAGCGCTCAGGCATGATCGAAGCAGGCAGCCGGTCCAGCAACTGCTGGCCTACGTCGCGCTGCAGCTCGGCCACGCTGTCGTAACTGGTCGCCGCCCGGGAAAACGAGGCCGCCACCTGGCGCTTGTCCGGCAAGGCACCGGGCAATTTGGCAACAGACAAATCAGTCATCATCGGACTCATGCAAAAAAGCCTGAATCGCCCCCGCCACACCGTGAGGGTCTTCCAGAGGGAATCCGTGGCCGGTCTGTTCGATCAGACCGATTTCAACATCGGGCAGCAACACCAGCAATTCACCCGCTGCCTCAGCCGGTACCAGCGCGTCGAGCCCGGCAAACACGTGGAGCTGCGGGCCGCCGAAGCCCTGCAAGGCGGCGCGGGTATCCAGTTGCGCCAGCAGCTCGAGCCCGGCCATCAACACATTGGGCGAAGTGACTGGCGCACCCGCCAGCAACAATCGCGACAAGCCGCGCGGATCGCTGCAACCCTGGGCACATAACAAACTGAAGCGCTTGAGGGTCTGGCGCGGGTCGGCGGCGCACCCGGCGAGAAACCCATCAAAGGTTTCACCGGCCATCGCGCTCGGCCATTGATCGTGGGCCACGAAAGAAGGGTTGCTCGCCAGGGTCAACAAGCCGCAACAGCGCTCGCCCCGACGCGCCGCCAGCTCGCCGGCCAGCATGCCGCCCAGCGACCAGCCACCCAACCAGGCATCCTGGGGCAATGTGGCATCCAGCTCATCGAGCCATTCATTGAGGTCGCTTGAGGTCAGTGCCGGCAACGGCTCGATCTCGACCCGCAGATGTTCATCGAGCCCTTGCAGCGCAGCCGCCAGAGGCTCCAGCGGGGAAACGCCCAAGCCCCAACCAGGCAGCAATATCAGTCGATCACGCATGGCTTGGCTCCGGTCCCAGTTGTGCAAAACACTCGGCCAATGCCTCCAGCAGTAGCTGCACCTGAGCCTCACTGTGAGCGGCGGTCAAGGTCACGCGCAGACGAGCGCTGCCGGCCGGCACGGTGGGTGGGCGGATCGCAGTGACCATCAGTCCCCGCTCACGCAGCATCTGCGACAAGCGCATCGCCCGCCCCGCATCGCCGATCAGGATCGGCTGGATCGGCGTGAAACTGTCCATCAATTGCAGGCCGATCTGCTCGGCACCGTGGCGAAACTGGCGGATCAGCACCTGCAAATGTTCGCGCCGCCAATGCTCGCTGCGCAGCAGCTCAAGACTCTTGAGCGTAGCGCAGGCCAGAGCCGGCGGTTGACTGGTGGTGTAGATGTAGGGACGAGCGAACTGGATCAGGCTTTCGATCAGGTCTTCACTGCCGGCGACAAAAGCACCGGCAGTACCGAAGGCTTTGCCCAGGGTGCCGACCAATACCGGCACGTCATCCTGGCTCAGGCCAAAATGTTCGACGATCCCGCCGCCATTGGCCCCCAACGGGCCGAAACCGTGGGCATCATCGACCATCAGCCAGGCGCCCTTGGCCCTGGCTGCACGGGCCAGGGCCGGCAGATCGGCGATGTCACCGTCCATGCTGAACACACCATCGGTGACCACCAGCGTATTGCCGGTGGCTTTCTCCAGACGGTTGGCCAGGCTCTGGGCATCGTTGTGCAGGTAACGGTTGAAGCGCGCGCCGGACAGCAACCCGGCGTCGAGCAACGAAGCGTGGTTGAGTCGATCCTCCAGCACCGTATCACCCTGCCCCACCAGTGCGGTGACAGCGCCAAGGTTGGCCATGTAGCCGGTGGTGAACAGCAGTGCCCGCGGGCGGCCAGTCAAGTCAGCCAGGGCTTCTTCCAGGGCATGATGAGGCCCGCTGTGGCCGATCACCAGATGGGAAGCACCGCCACCCACGCCCCATCGCGCCGCACCGGCGCGCCAGGCTTCGATCACTTGCGGATGATTGGCCAGGCCCAGGTAATCATTGTTGCAGAACGCCAGCAGCGGCTGGCCGTCCACCACCACCTCTGGCCCCTGTGGGCTTTCGAGCAGCGGGCGCTGGCGATAGAGGTTTTCGGCACGACGGGCAGTCAGGCGTGCGGCGAGATCGAAGGGCATGCAGGCCTCGGGGTGAACCGCTATTTAAAGACTGGAGGAGATCCCCCTGTGGGAGCGAGCCTGCTCGCGATAGCGGCGTGCCAGTCAACAAATGTTGAATGCTCCATCGCCATCGCGAGCAGGCTCGCTCCCACATTTTTTTTGCGTCAGCTCAGAGGGCGGCGTTGTAGAACTGCTCGCTGCTCTTCTGCTCCACCAGCGCCTGTTCAATAGCCGCCTGATGCACTTCATCAGCATGCTCTTCGCGGGCCTCCGGCTGGATGCCCAGGCGAGCGAACAGTTGCATGTCCTTGTCGGCTTGCGGGTTTGCGGTGGTCAGGAGTTTGTCGCCATAAAAAATCGAGTTGGCACCGGCGAAAAATGCCAGGGCCTGCATCTGTTCGTTCATCGCTTCGCGGCCGGCGGACAGGCGTACATGGGACTGGGGCATCAGGATCCGCGCTACGGCGAGCATGCGAATGAAATCGAACGGGTCGACGTCTTCGGCGTTTTCCAGTGGCGTGCCGGCGACTTTTACCAGCATGTTGATCGGCACCGATTCCGGATGCTCCGGCAGGTTCGCCAGCTGGATCAGCAGGTTGGCGCGATCGTCCAGGGACTCGCCCATGCCCAGGATGCCGCCGGAGCAGATCTTCATCCCCGAATCTCGCACGTAAGCCAGGGTTTGCAGACGCTCGCTGTAGGTACGAGTGGTGATGATGCTGCCGTAGAACTCCGGCGACGTGTCGAGGTTGTGGTTGTAGTAGTCCAGGCCGGCCTGGGCCAGGGCCTGGGTCTGGTCCTGATCGAGGCGGCCCAGGGTCATGCAGGTCTCCAGGCCCATGGCCTTCACGCCTTTGACCATCTCCAGCACATAAGGCATGTCCTTGGCCGACGGATGCTTCCACGCCGCGCCCATGCAGAAACGGGTCGAGCCGATGGCCTTGGCACGGGCGGCCTCTTCGAGGACTTTCTGCACTTCCAGCAACTTTTCTTTTTCCAGCCCGGTGTTGTAGTGGCCGGACTGCGGACAATATTTGCAATCTTCCGGGCAGGCGCCGGTCTTGATCGACAGCAGCGTGGACACCTGGACGCGGTTGGCGTCGAAATGCGCGCGGTGCACGGTCTGCGCCTGGAACAACAGGTCATTGAAGGGCTGGACGAAGAGAGCTTTGACTTCGGCCAAAGACCAGTCATGACGCAGGTTGGCAGTGGTGCTGGCGCTCATGGGCATTTCCTTGATTATGCTTGGCTGGCACCTGGGGACATGGAATACCCACAGGCGCGACACGGATGTTCGGCATATTTAAGGAAGAGTCATGCGCTGTCAACCACGATACGATGGACCGGTTTACATCTGGTTAAAAAACAAACAATCTTGTCTGTTGTGTGGCGAAACCACCGATACGCCCCAACCCATTTGCACCCCCTGCGAGAGCGAACTGCCCTGGCTCGGTGACCAGTGCAGTATCTGCGCCTTGCCACTGCCCATGGCCGGGCTGCGTTGTGGCCAGTGCGCCACTCAACCGCCAGCCTTCGAGCGGGTCCTGGCGCCATGGGCCTACGACTTTCCTATCGACAGCCTGATCGCACGTTTCAAACATCAGGCCAAATGGCCGCTCGGTCGGTTGATGGGCGAACTGCTGGCGCAGTCCCTGCAGCATCACTTCAATGAAGGACTGGAGCCACCCGACGCACTGGTGCCAGTACCGCTTGCCAATCGGCGCTTGCGTCAACGGGGTTTCAATCAGGCCTCGATGCTTGCACGCTGGCTCAGCGCGACATTGAAGATCCCTTGCGAAGAACAACTGCTGCGGCGCGTCCAGGACACCCCCGCCCAGCAGGCACTCGATGCCAGGGCCCGGCGCCGAAACCTGCGTCAAGCCTTTGCCATCACACCCGACGCCGTGCTCGGCAACCGTCACCTGGCGTTGGTCGACGATGTGCTCACGACCGGCGCCACGGCCCAGGCGCTGGCCCGCCTGCTGCTGGATGCCGGCGCCGCCCGGGTCGATGTGTATTGCCTGGCCCGCACGCCGAAACCCGGTGAGCCGGCTTGACGCGCCGCCTGCGAGGCGCCAACGTCCGCTCATGATTCCTTGGCGCAGTTCTCCATCATGTCATTGCCCCCGCTCCTGACCCAGCACATCGTCCGGCGCCCACAACGCATCGCCTTGTTGCAGCACATTGCCGAACAAGGCTCGATCACCCGCGCCGCCAAGAGCGCGGGCCTGAGCTACAAGGCGGCGTGGGATGCCATCGACGAATTGAATAACCTGGCGGACCAGCCGCTGGTGGATCGCAGCGTCGGCGGCAGGGGCGGTGGCGGCGCCAAGCTGTCAGAGGAGGGGCAACGCGTGCTGCGTCTGTATCAGCGCTTGCAAGCGCTGCAGGCGCAGTTACTGGAAGCCAGCGAGGACGCCGGGGATCTGGGCCTGCTCAGTCGCTTGATGCTGCGCACCAGCGCGCGCAATCAACTGCATGGCAAAGTCCTGGGGATCGAGGCCCAGGGCCACAATGACCGGGTACGCCTGGAACTGGCCCGGGGTCTGGTCATCGAGGCGCAAATCACCCATGACAGCACCTTACGCCTGGAGCTGGCTATCGGCACCGAAGTGGTGGCCCTGATCAAGGCCGGCTGGTTGGAGTTGCACCCCATCGAGTCAGCGGAGCAATCGGGAATCAACACGTTGCGCGGCGTGATCGAGCAGGTTGCCGCCGCCGAAGACGGCCCCAGTGAAGTGCGTATCGGCCTGCCCAACGGCCAGACATTGTGCGCCCTGGCCGATCCGCTCCAATTGCATGAGCGAAACCTGGCTACCGGTTCTGCGGTGCACGTCGCGTTTTCACCGACAAATGTGCTGCTCGGCACACCGCTGTAGCGCGCTGCAACAATAGTTTCATCGACCCGCTTTAAGGTGACTGCCAAAACCAGCAGGGAGCCTGATGATGAGCCTATTAGAAGAAAACCAATCCACCGACCTGGAAAAGATCGTCGGCCTGAGCCGTCGAAGCTTCATCAGCGCCGGCGCCCTGTGCGGCGCGGCGATGTTCCTGGGCGGCAACCTGCTGAGCCGCAGCGTGCTGGCCGCCGCCGTGAGCGAAGGCAACAGCAAGCTGCTGGGCTTTAAAAGCATCGCCGCCGCCACGGCCGACACCATTACCCTGCCACCGGGCTACAAAGCCTCGGTGCTGATCAGTTGGGGCCAGCCACTGCGCAAAAATGCACCGGCGTTCGACCCCAGTGGCAATGGAACAGCCCGCGCTCAGGAAGAGCAGTTTGGCGACAACACCGACGGCATGAGCCTGTTCGAATTCCCCGGCGACAAGAACCGGGCGCTGATGGCGATCAACAACGAGTACACCAACTACCAATACCTGTTCCCTCACGGCGGCCAGCCGCAGTCGGCCGAAGACGTGCGCAAGGCCCAAGCCGCCGAAGGCGTGTCGGTGATCGAGATCCAGCGTCGCCGCGGCCAGTGGCAGTTCGTCCAGGAATCGCGCTACAACCGCCGGATCCACGGCAACACTCCGATTCGCCTGCGTGGTCCGGCAGCCGGCCACGACCTGCTGAAAACCAGCGCCGACAAGAGCGGCAAAAAAGTGCTGGGGACTTTCCAGAACTGCGCCAACGGCATGACGCCGTGGGGCACTTACCTGACCTGCGAAGAGAACTTCACCGACTGCTTCGGCAGCAGCAAGGCGGACCTGCAGTTCGACGCGGCACAAAAACGCTATGGTGCCACCGTCACCAGCAGTGAAATCAACTGGCACCTGCACGACCCGCGTTTTGACCTGGCGAAGAACCCCAACGAACTCAATCGCCATGGCTGGGTGGTGGAAATCGATCCGTTCGACCCGCAATCCACCCCGGTAAAACGCACTGCTCTGGGCCGTTTCAAACACGAAAACGCCGCCCTCGCGCAGACCAATGACGGTCGCGCCGTGGTGTACATGGGCGATGACGAGCGCGGCGAATTCATCTACAAGTTCGTCAGCCGCGAGCGCATCAACCATCGCAATGCCAAAGCCAACCGCAACCTGCTGGACCACGGCACCTTGTATGTGGCGCGCTTCGATGCCGGCGACGGCAACCCGGACCACCCCAAAGGCAAGGGCCAGTGGATCGAACTGACCCACGGCAAGAACGGCATCGACGCCAGCAGCGGTTTCGCTGACCAGGCCGAAGTGCTGATCCATGCGCGCCTGGCCGCCAGTGCCGTTGGCGCCACGCGCATGGACCGCCCGGAGTGGATCGTGGTCAGCCCCAAGGACGGCCAGGTCTATTGCACCCTGACCAACAACTCCAAGCGCGGTGATGCCGGTCAACCGGTGGAAGGACCAAACCCTCGGGCCAAGAACGTCTACGGGCAGATCCTGCGCTGGCGCACCGACCGCGACGATCATGCCTCCAAGACCTTCTCCTGGGATCTGTTCGTGGTCGCCGGCAACCCGGCGGTACACGCCGGCACGCCGAAAGCCGGCTCGTCCAACATCAACGCCCAGAACATGTTCAACAGCCCCGATGGCCTGGGCTTCGACAAGGCCGGGCGGCTGTGGATTCAGACCGACGGTGATTTCAGCAATACCGGGGACTTCGCCGGCATGGGCAACAACCAGATGCTCTGCGCCGACCCCGACAGTGGCGAAATCCGTCGATTCCTGGTCGGGCCGGTGGGTTGCGAAGTGACCGGCATCAGCTTCTCGCCAGACTACAAAACCCTGTTCGTCGGCATCCAGCATCCCAGCGGCAGCTCGACGTTCCCTGAGCACCTGCCCAACGGTAAGCCGCGGTCGTCGGTGATGGTGATTACTCGTGAGGATGGCGGGGTCATCGGCGCCTGATAGCCCTCACGCTGATCGTTCCCACGCTCTGCGTGGGGATGCAGCCAGGGACGCTCCGCGTCCCAAAGAGTAACGCGGAGCGTCACATGAGGCGTTCCCACGCAGAGCGTGGGAACGATCACCGACAGCCGTCACCTATCTCCCTCCGTCTGCGCTACCATGCTGGGCCGGACGCGGCAGCCCTGCCGCTGCGCAGGAGTCAGCATGTCCCATCCGTTTGAAACCCTCACACCCGACCTGGTGCTCGATGCCGTTGAAAGCATGGGCTTGCTCAGCGACGCCCGTGTGCTGGCCCTCAACAGCTATGAAAACCGTGTCTATCAGGTGGGTATCGAAGACGCCGAGCCGCTGATCGCCAAGTTCTATCGCCCTCAGCGCTGGACCAACGAAGCGATTCTGGAAGAGCACCGCTTCACCTTCGAACTGGCCGAATGCGACGTGCCGGTGGTAGCGCCGCTGATTCACAACGGCGTCAGTCTGCACGAACACGCCGGGTTTCGTTTCACCCTGTTTCCCCGGCGCGGCGGCCGCGCGCCTGAGCCGGGCAACCTCGACCAACTCTATCGCCTGGGGCAATTGCTCGGGCGTCTGCACGCGGTCGGGTCGACCCGTCCGTTCGAGCATCGTGAAGCGTTGGGCGTGAAAAACTTCGGCCACGATTCGCTGGCCACCGTGCTGCAAAGCGGTTTCGTACCCCGCAGCCTGCTTCCGGCCTACGAGTCGGTGGCCCGGGACCTGCTCAAACGGGTCGAAGAGGTTTATGCCGCCACGCCTCACCAGAACATCCGCATGCACGGCGACTGCCACCCCGGCAACATGATGTGCCGCGACGAGGTTTTTCATATCGTCGACCTGGACGACTGCCGCATGGGCCCGGCGGTACAGGATTTGTGGATGATGCTCGCCGGTGATCGCCAGGAATGCCTGGGGCAGTTGTCGGAATTGATGGACGGCTACCGCGAGTTTCATGACTTTGACCCGCGTGAACTGGCCTTGATCGAGCCTCTGCGGGCCCTGCGCCTGATGCACTACAGCGCCTGGCTAGCGCGCCGTTGGGACGATCCGGCGTTCCCGCGCAGCTTCCCGTGGTTCGGCAGCGAACGCTACTGGGGCGACCAGGTGTTGGCGTTGCGCGAGCAATTGGCGGCGCTCAATGAGGAGCCGTTGAAGTTGTTCTGATTTGCCACTGCCGCCCCCCTGTGGGAGCGAGCCTGCTCGCGATCGCGGTAGGTCAGTCGATGTCCATGTTGAATGGGTCATCGTCATCGCGAGCGGGCTCGCTCCCACAGGGGCCGGCGATGGCGCTCATAAAGGTTCACAGCACAATCTGACAAATCTCCTTACAATCACTCTTTTGTTAGCTGCCTAAGCAAGGATTCTGCATGCAAGCCGCCAACCCGCGTCGCGGGTATATCCTGGGCCTGAGTGCCTACATCATCTGGGGTCTGTTCCCGATCTATTTCAAAGCCATCGCCAACGTGCCGTCCGTGGAGATCATCATCCACCGGGTGCTGTGGTCGGCGCTGTTCGGCGCGGCGTTGCTGATGGTCTGGAAACACCCGGGCTGGTGGCGCGAACTGCGGGACAATCCACAGCGGCTGGCAATCCTGGCCCTGAGCGGTACGTTGATCGCGGCCAACTGGTTGACCTATGTCTGGGCGGTGAACAACGAGCGCATGCTCGAAGCGAGCCTGGGGTACTACATCAACCCGCTGGTGAACGTATTGCTCGGCATGTTGATCCTGGGTGAACGGTTGCGACGCATGCAGTGGCTGGCGGTGGGGTTGGCCGCGGTCGGTGTGGCGCAGCAGGTCTGGCAAGTGGGCAGCCTGCCTTGGGTGTCGCTGGTGCTGGCGCTGACCTTCGGCTTTTATGGGCTGATCCGCAAGCAGGCGCCGGTCAAGGCTTTACCCGGACTGGTAGTGGAAACCTGGATGCTGGTGCCGATCGCCATTGCCTGGTTGTTGTTCAACCCGGCGGCTACCAGCGCCCAAGCCGTTTTCTGGACCACCTCCGAAGCCTGGTGGCTGGTGGCGGCCGGGCCCGTGACGCTGGTGCCGTTGGTGTGCTTTAACGCTGCGGCGCGGCATTTGCCCTACACCACCCTCGGGTTCCTCCAGTACATCGCACCGACGCTGGTGTTGTTGCTCGCCGTACTGCTGTTCGGTGAGCATCTGTCGTCCAGCACATTGGTGGCGTTCCTGTTTATCTGGGCTGGGCTTGCGGTGTATAGCGTCGATGCCGTGATCAGCATGCGCCGGCGCAACTGATCAAAAAACGTACGAACCTCCACAGGCCACGCCTGGCGTGGCCTGCGCTTATCCTTCCCAAGGTTATCCACAGCGTGATCCCCGCCGTTTGTGCACAAGCCCTTGAAAACTGGTGATTTTTTAATCATATCCCGCCAGCGCCCGGCGGACGTGGGCTGGCGAGGTGTCTCTACAGGTTATCCACAGGCAGGCGCAGTTTTTCCTTGGATAACCTTTATCAGTTCTCGTCGCTGAGTTTCAGCTCCACCATCAGTTCATCGGCCAGGGTTTCCAAACGCTCCTGCAAAGTGTCCAGGGACAAGGTCACTGGCACCCCGAGGATCGCTTCGGCATGAAACAGTAACTCGCTGCTCATCGGCGCCGGCCGCACGTCCGTGACCAGTCGCTCGACGTTGACGCCCTGCTCACTCAGCAAGCGCGTGATGTCGCGCACGATCCCCGGGCGATCATTACCCACCAGCTCCATCGCGATAGGCTTCCAAGTGCAGGACTCTTCGACGATGCCCTCGGCGATCAGCACGCGGATGTTGTGGGCCGACAGGCCTTGCAAGGCTTCGATCAATTCATCATGGGACTCAGCCGGAACGCTTAGGCGCAGGATCCCGGCAAATTGTCCCGCCAGACGGGACATGCGGCTTTCCAGCCAGTTACCGCCGTGCTCGGCGATGCAAAGGGCGATCTGCTCGACCAACCCGGGCTTGTCCGGGGCGAAAACAGTGATGACGAGATGGTCCATGGCGCGAGCCCTCTTGTTGTGGAAAGAAGAGTATAGGCAGGTGGTCGCGGACAGGCTCGTGCCCTAAAGATATAAACCTCGCCTCTGTGGGAGCAAAGCTTGCTCGCGATGAAAACAACTCGGTCCTTCTGAAACCAGGGCACCTGTATCGCTGCAAGCTCTGCTCCCACAGGATGAAACCAGATACATCGTGTACAAAGATCAAGATTTATATGGAACAATCCATACGTTTTTTGAGAACATCCCGTGCCTCGTCGTGACCGTAACACTTTAGTGGGTCGCGGAACGACGCAATTAGTCTAATTTTCACAACCGCAATTGATCATGTAGTATGCCGCAGCGCGCACTACATAATGTTGGACCAATGACTGTTCAAGGCGCGGTCGCATCCCTGAAAGCCCCGTCAGCAAGGCTTAACGCCCGTGACAGGTCCCACCCAGCCGCCAGCGATGGCATGTACTGGTTCCGGGGTTTGTGGTTTAAATGTCCCGAGGCTTCATTGTCAAAATCGAAGAGCTGAAAAGCGAAATAGCTGAGCAGAGTGAGGCAAGCAATGACTGAACACGTTCAAGTCGGTGGCCTGCGGGTCGCCAAAGTCCTGTTCGACTTCGTGAATAACGAAGCTATCCCCGGAACCGGCCTCACCGCCGATGCGTTCTGGGCCGGTGCCGACAAAGTCATCCACGACCTGGCCCCGAAGAACAAAGCCCTACTCGCCAAACGCGACGATTTCCAGGCACAGATCGATGCCTGGCACCAGGCCCGTGCCGGCCAGGCCCACGACGCCGTGGCTTACAAAGCCTTCCTGCAAGACATCGGTTATCTGCTGCCAGAAGCGGCGGATTTCCAGGCCACGACGCAAAATGTCGATGACGAAATCGCCCGCATGGCCGGCCCGCAGCTGGTCGTGCCGGTGATGAATGCCCGCTTCGCCCTCAATGCCTCGAACGCCCGCTGGGGTTCTTTGTACGACGCGCTGTACGGCACCGATGCCATCAGCGAAGCCGACGGCGCGGAGAAAGGCAAAGGCTACAACAAGGTACGCGGCGACAAGGTCATTGCCTTTGCCCGCGCCTTCCTCGACGAAGCCGCGCCGTTGGCCGCCGGCTCCCATGTCGATTCCACCGCTTACAAGATCGTCGATGGCAAACTGGTGGTTGCCCTCAAGGGCGGCAGCAACAGCGGCCTGCGTGACGACGCGCAACTGATCGGTTTCCAGGGCGACGCTTCGGCACCGACCACCGTGCTGTTGAAGCACAACGGCCTGCACTTTGAAATCCAGATCGACGCCAGCACCCCCGTCGGCCAGACCGATGCCGCCGGCGTCAAAGACATCCTGATGGAAGCGGCGCTGACCACCATCATGGACTGCGAAGACTCGGTCGCCGCCGTCGATGCCGATGACAAAGTGGTGATCTACCGTAACTGGCTCGGCCTGATGAAGGGCGATCTGTCGGAACAGGTCGCCAAGGGCGGTCAAACGTTTACCCGCACCATGAACCCCGATCGTGCGTACACGACAGTGGACGGTTCGGGCCTGACCCTGCATGGCCGCTCGCTCCTGTTCGTGCGCAACGTCGGTCATCTGATGACTATCGACGCGATCCTGGACAAGGACGGTCAGGAAGTACCGGAAGGCATCCTGGATGGCCTGGTCACCAGCCTGGCGGCAATCCACAGCCTCAACGGCAATACTTCGCGCCGCAACAGCCGTACCGGCTCGGTGTACATCGTCAAGCCGAAGATGCACGGGCCGGAAGAAGCGGCGTTCACCAACGAACTGTTCGGTCGCGTCGAGGACGTGCTGAACCTGCCGCGCAACACCCTCAAGGTCGGGATCATGGACGAGGAGCGCCGGACCACGGTCAACCTCAAGGCCTGCATCAAGGCCGCCAGTGAACGCGTGGTGTTCATCAACACCGGCTTCCTGGACCGCACCGGCGACGAAATCCACACCTCCATGGAAGCCGGCCCGATGGTGCGCAAGGCTGATATGAAAGCCGAGAAGTGGATCGCCGCGTATGAGAATTGGAACGTCGATATCGGCCTGAGCACCGGCCTGCAGGGTCGCGCACAGATCGGCAAGGGCATGTGGGCCATGCCGGACCTGATGGCAGCGATGCTGGAGCAGAAAATCGCTCATCCCATGGCCGGTGCCAACACCGCGTGGGTTCCGTCGCCGACCGCTGCAGCGCTGCACGCGCTGCATTATCACAAGGTCGACGTGTTCGCCCGTCAGGCCGAACTGGCCCAACGTGCCCGCGCCTCGGTGGACGACATCCTGACCATCCCGTTGGCCGTGAACCCGAACTGGACGCCGGAGCAGATCAGGAACGAACTGGACAACAATGCCCAGGGCATCCTCGGTTACGTGGTGCGCTGGATCGACCAGGGCGTAGGTTGCTCCAAGGTGCCGGACATCAACGATATTGGCCTGATGGAAGACCGTGCGACGCTGCGTATTTCCAGCCAGCACATCGCCAACTGGCTGCGCCATGGCATCGTCACCCAGGACCAGGTGATGGAAAGCCTCAAGCGCATGGCGCCGGTGGTGGACCGCCAGAACGCCAGCGACCCGCTGTACCGTCCACTGGCGCCGGACTTCGACAGCAACATCGCCTTCCAGGCGGCGGTGGAGTTGGTGATCGAAGGCACCCGGCAGCCTAACGGCTATACCGAGCCGGTGCTGCACCGTCGTCGTCGCGAGTTCAAGGCAGCCAATGGGCTGTGATTGAAGGGTAAAACGCAGCACAAGAAAAAGCCCTGATCGAAAGATCAGGGCTTTTTCATTGCAAAATCACCAAGCCCTAGCTGATGCTCGAGTCATTGTGGGATTCATCGGCTCCCACAGACAATTTTAAAGATCCATCCCCAGCTCATGCTTGACCAGACCCAGCAATTTTTCCGTATCAATAGGCTTGAGCAAAAAATCCACTACGCTCAGGTGCATCGCTTCAATGGCGTCCTTCACGTCGGCATCGCCGGAGACGAGGATGATCGGCAGCGCTGCCCGCTCCGACTCACGGACCAGGCGGACCAGTTCAAGGCCATCGACATTGCCCATACGCAAGTCAGTGATCAATAGGCCAATCGACGGCTTGGTTTCCAGCAACTTGAGCGCCGTTTCACCGCTGGCGGCGGTCATGCAGTGAATGCCGTCCAGGGCCAGAATTTCCGATAGCAGCTCACGGGCGTCCTTGTCGTCATCGACAATCAAGACTCGTTGCGGCGGCAGGTCGGGTTCCAGCATGACGGCACTCAGCGCCTCGCGCTCGGCGTCACTCAAAATATCGTGGTCGGACATGATGCTCTCTACGTTCTTTAATCGATCCCCTGGCACAGTGGTCAGACATCGTTCTGCGTCGCTTCAATGTGCACTTCGTCGGATTTTTTTCCAAGTACATTTATTGCAGGCTTCGGATAGACCACACGAGGGATTTTTCTATCGTTCCCAGCCTTTTGCGTTGACCTAGACTTACGTCCAATGGGCACCCTACCCTCAGGGGTTGACCATGGGGACAGATCCGACCACAACAATTCAAAAAAGACTGCGCCATGGTTATGAAAAAAACGGACGCCTTTACCCAGGCTGGGAAAACCGCGGTGTTGCAGAACATCCAGGGAACGCTGCAATTCCTTCAGCGTTTTCCCCCGTTCAACCAAATGGAAAACGCTCACCTGGCTTATCTGGTGGAGCAATGCCTGCTGCGTTTTTACGCACCGGGGGACACCATCATCAAACCGGCCGACGGCACGGTGGAACACTTTTATATCGTCAAGCAGGGCCGGGTCGTGGGCGAGCGTCCGCATTCGGCAAAAGGTGGCACCGAGACCACCTTCGAAATCACCACCGGCGAATGCTTCCCCCTTGCCGCGCTGCTGGGCGAGCGGGCCACGCGCACCGAACACCGTGCCGGCGAGGACACCTTCTGCCTGCAGTTGAACAAGCAGGCATTCATCAAGCTATTCGCCCTGTCGAGCCCGTTTCGTGATTTCGCGCTGCGTGGAGTTAGCAGCCTGCTCGACCAGTTCAATCAGCAAGTCCAGCAGAAGTCCGCGCAAACCCTCGGCACCCAATACTCCCTCAACACCCGGCTGGGCGAGCTGGCGATGCGTCATCCGGTGAGTTGCAACCCCGACATGCCCCTGCGCGAAGCCGTGAAACTGATGCACGAACAGCAGGTCGGAAGCATTGTGGTGGTGAACGAGCAAAAAGCGCCGGTAGGGATTTTTACCCTGCGCGACCTGCGGCATGTGGTCGCCGACGGCTCCGGGGATTTTTCCGAAGCCATCGCCGCGCACATGACCCCGACACCCTTCTATCTCTCGCCGGACCACAGCGCCTTCGACGCGGCCATCGCCATGACTGAGCGCCACATTGCCCATGTTTGTCTGGTCAAGGACCATCGCTTGTGCGGCGTGGTGTCCGAGCGCGATCTGTTTTCCCTGCAGCGGGTCGACCTGGTACATCTGGCACGGACCATCAGCAGCGCTCCGAAAGTCGAGACCCTGGTGGCCCTGCGCGGCGAGATCGGTCAATTGGTCGAGCGCATGCTGGCCCATGGTGCGTCGTCGACGCAGATCACCCAGATCATCACACTGCTCAACGACCACACCGTGTGCCGGGTCATCGAACTGACCCTGGCCGACAAGGGTGACCCGGGCGTGCCGTTCAGTTGGTTGTGTTTCGGCAGTGAAGGCCGGCGCGAGCAGACCCTGCACACCGACCAGGACAACGGCATCCTGTTCGAAGCCCGGGACGCCGCCCATGCGGCGCAGATCCGCGGGCTGCTGCTGCCCATCGCCCAACAGATCAACCAGAGCCTGGCCCTCTGTGGTTTCACCTTGTGCAAGGGCAACATCATGGCCGGCAACCCGGAGCTGTGCCTGTCCCGCGCCGAATGGGCCCGACGCTTTGCCGCATTCATTCGTGAAGCGACGCCGGAAAACCTATTGAGCTCGAGTATCTATTTCGACCTGCGGGTGGTCTGGGGCGATGAGCAAGGCTGTGAGCAGTTGCGCCAGCAAGTGCTCGAACAGGTGGCCGATAACCGTTTGTTCCAGCGCATGATGGCCGAGAACGCGCTGCGTCATCGTCCACCGGTGGGACGCTTCAGGGATTTCGTGCTCAGCCGCAAGAACGGCGAAAAAGCCACCTTGGACCTGAAAGTGCAAGGCCTGACGCCTTTTGTCGACGGCGCTCGCCTGCTGGCCCTGGCCAATGGCATCGAAGCCAACAATACCCTGGAGCGCTTGCGGCAACTGGTCATCAAGGACGTGATCCAACCGCTCGATGGCGCGGCCTATGAAGAGGCCTACCACTTCATCCAGCAAACCCGCATGCAACAACATCAACTGCAGACCCGCGAAAACCTGCCCTACTCCAACCGGGTCGACCCCGACAGCCTTAATCATCTGGACCGGCGCATTCTGCGCGAATCCCTGCGCCAAGCCCAACGGCTGCAAAGCAGCCTTACGCTGAGGTACCAGTTGTGAGCATTTTTTCCTGGTTACGCCCGGTCCAACCGATGTTGCCTGAAGACGTGCAACAGCGCCTGGAGCGCCTGCCGGCCCCCGCGCCCCTGGGTGAATGCAGCCTGAGGGAGCAACGCTGGGTGGTGCTGGATCTGGAAACCACGGGGTTGAACCTGAACAAGGATCAGGTGCTGTCCATCGGTGCGGTGGTCATAGAGGACGGCGCCATCGACTTCAGCCAACAGTTCGAACGCACCTTGCAGTGCGACAAGCAGAAGCTGGGACCCAGCGTATTGATCCATGGCCTGGCGCCGAGTGAAATTGCCGCCGGCAGCGACCCCGCCGAGGCGCTGCTGGCGTTCATGGAATTCGTCGGCGACAGCCCTCTGCTGGCATTTCATGCGCCGTTCGACTCCCACATGCTGGGGCGAGCACTGAAGGATTACCTCGGTTATCGCTTGCAGCATTCGTTTCTGGATGTCGCTGACCTGGCGCCGATGCTCTGCCCTCAAGCGCACCTGCGCAAGGCCGGCCTGGACGACTGGATCGACTGGTGCAAATTGCAAGTCTTCGACCGTCATAACGCCAGCGCCGACGCCCTGGCCACCGCCGAATTGGCGCTCATTCTGTTCAGCCGTGCCCGTCAGCAGCAGATCCATAGCCCGCTTGAGCTGCAACAGCACCTGAGCCAATGGAAGCGACGGCAACGGGCGCCTTCGCTTTAGCCCAAGGTGGTTGACCTGTGGGAGCAAGGCTTGCCCGCGATGCAGGCGACTCGGCCAGGCTGCCAGTGCCGGCGATGCCATCGCGGGCAAGCCTTGCTCCTACAGACTCACCTGAACCCGCGGATCGTGCTCCGACCAGCGCCAATTGCTTTCTCTCCCCCGCCTCTGCGACAATCGCGAACAATTCTCGTTACTTAAAACGTCGGTGATGCTTCGTGTCGTCAGCCCCAAGCCCCCACAGTGATCTGGTTGGTGCGTTGTACCGTGACCATCGCGGGTGGCTATTGGCATGGCTGCGCCGCAACGTGGCCTGCCCGCAACGGGCCGAAGATCTGAGCCAGGACACCTTCGTGCGCCTGCTGGGCCGGGAGGAACTGACAGCGCCCCGAGAGCCCAGGGCGTTTCTGGTGGCGATCGCCAAGGGACTGCTGTTCGATTATTTCCGTCGGGCGGCGCTGGAGCAGGCCTACCTCACCGAGCTGATGCTGATCCCGGAAAACGAACAGCCGTCGTTGGAAGAGCAGCAACTGATCGTCGAAGACCTCAAGGCTATCGATCGGCTGCTTGGCAAATTGTCGAGCAAGGCCCGCGCCGCCTTCCTCTACAACCGCCTCGACGGCCTCAGCCATGCAGAAATCGCCGAGCGCCTGGGGGTTTCCGTGCCCCGGGTGCGGCAGTACCTGGCCCAGGGCATGCGCCAGTGCTACATCGCGCTTTATGGTGAGCCGACATGAGCACGCCTTCTTCCAAACCCGTCTCGACCGGGGTTCTGGATGCGGCCATTGCCTGGCAACTGTCCCTGGACTCAGGCGGCGGTAGTGCCCAGGAGCGGGAAGCGTTCGCCCAATGGCATGCCGCCGACGAAGAACATGCCCGGGCCTGGCGGCAACTGGGCATGCTTGACCAACGCTTCAGTGTCGCCAACGGCCCTGGGCGAGCCGCGTTGCTGCAATCCAGAGCAAACATCCGTCGCCGGGTGCGTAAGCTCGGCAGCAGCCTGGCCAGCATTGTTGCAGTGATCGGCCTGGCGTTGTTTGCCGGAGATCGTTACTTGCCGCTGGATTACTGGCTGGCCGACCAGCGCACCGCCACCGGCGAACAACGCGTCCTGCGCTTGGCCGACGGCACGCTGATCAACCTCAACACCCACAGTGCGCTGGACGTGCGTTTCGATGACAAGCAGCGCCGCATTGTCCTGCAAGAAGGCGAGATCCTGGTGGAAACCGGCCACAACGATCCGCGTCCGTTTATCGTTGAAACCCGCGAAGGCAACATGCGCGCCCTGGGCACCCGGTTTTTGGTCAAGCGAGAAGCTGAAGGCACGCGCTTGAGCGTGCTGAAGTCGGCGGTGGCGGCGCATCCACAGGCCACCGATGAAGAGCAGATCCTGCGTGAAGGCCAGCAGGTGTTGATGCGCCGCGACGGTCTCGGGCCGACGATGGCCCTGAATCCGGGCGCCGATGCCTGGACCCGCGGCATGCTGGTGGTGGACAACGCCCGCCTCGAAGACCTGGTCCATGAGCTGGGACGCTATCGTCGCGGCTACCTGGGCGTCGAGCCACAGGTAGCCGACCTGCGCATCACGGGCAGCTTCCCGCTGCACGACACCGATCTGGCACTCAGCGCCCTGCTGCCGACCTTGCCGGTACAGGTCGAGCATCACACGCGCTGGTGGGTGGTGGTGGGGCCGAGGGCCGAGACCAAGCCTTGAGGCCCCATCGCGAGCAGGCTCGCTCCCACATTTGATCTTCAGTGACTCCCTGTGGGAGCGAGCCTGCTCGCGATGAAGCCGTCTCGATCCGAAGACCCGTTGGACACCTCACCCCAATCTGAATCTAAATTATTTTCATCCAGCCCTATCACTTTTGAATTTTCATCCGGCACCAAGGCAATTGAGAAATATTTCCATTCAGGAGCCGCCGTATGTCCCGCCCGCTAGACACCCTGTTGCGCCCCAGTCTGTTGGCCGTTGCCATCGCTTTTGCCGCCCCGTTGGTCAGCGGCCCGTTGCTGGCCGCCGAACAAGCCTCGAGCGTGCGCACCTACAACCTGCCCGCCGCACCATTGGCCAGCACCCTGAACCAGATCGCCAGTCAGGCCGGGCTCGCCCTGAGTCTGACCCCGTCCCTGGCCTCGGGCAAAACCTCGGCACCGGTCCAGGGCCAGTTCGATGCCATTGGCGCATTGCGTGAGGCGTTGCGCGGCACCGGTCTTCAGCTGCAACAAAGCAGCGCCGGCACCTACAGCCTGGTGGCCGTGCCCGAAGGCGTCATGGCTTTGCCGGAAACCAGCGTGATCGGCGCCGGCCTCAGCGAGACCGCGTGGGGTCCGACCGATGGCTATGTCGCCACTCGCACGGCAGCCGGCACCAAGACCGATACGCCGATTGTCGAACTGCCGCGCTCGGTTTCCGTGGTCACACGCCAGCAGATGGAAGATCGCTCGGTCCTCAACCTCAATGACGCCCTGCGCTACACCGCTGGCGTGCAGAGCAGCGGCTACGGCTCGGACTCACGCAACGACTGGCTGCTGGTGCGCGGTTTTGTACCGACGCAGTTCCTCGATGGTCTGCCGCTGCCCAAGGGCAACTACGTCACGCCGAAAATCGAGCCCTGGAACCTCGAACGCATCGCCGTGCTGCGTGGTCCGGCGTCTTCGATCTACGGCCAGACGCCACCCGGCGGCATGCTGGACATGGTCAGCCGTCGCCCGCAAGCTGAAAGCAGCCACGAGGTCGAACTGCAAGCCGGCAGCTACGAACACAAGCAGATCAACTTCGACAGCACCGGCAAGGTCGATGACGAAGGCCAGTTCCTGTATCGGGTCAGCGGCACGGTGCGCGACAGCAACGCCCAGGTCGATCACATCCCGGACAAACGCTACAACATCGCCCCCAGCCTGACCTGGAACATCAACGACGACACCCGTCTGACCTTCCTGTCTCAGTACACCCGCGACGACACCGGCATCACCGGGCAATTCCTGCCGCTGCAAGGCACCAAGCTGTCGTCGCCGGCCGGCAAGATTTCCCACCACAAAAACCTGGGTGACCCGGACTGGGAATTCTACGACCGCACCTACTACGCCCTCGGCTATGCGTTTGAACATCGTCTGAACGACACTTGGCAGTTCCGCCAGAACCTGCGCTATACCAAGAGCGACCTGGAGTTTCAGGGTGTCACTGCGGGCGGGCAGATCTGGCCGGCCGGCCCCGACGAAGCGGTCAGCGCCGACGGAACCGTGCAGCGAACAGCGGGTATCGTCGATGAAGACGTCAGCCAGTTCGCCGTGGACAACAACTTCCAGGCCGACTTCCAAACCGCAGCCCTGAGCCACACCTTGTTGCTGGGCCTGGATCACCAGCGCTCCAACAGCAACTCGCGCTGGCTGTGGGGCTCGACTGGCGTACCGGCCAGCAATATCCACAACCCGACCTACGGACAGGATTTCTCCAACGTCCAGTACTTCACCATGTACGACTACAACCAGAAGACCCAGCAAACCGGTCTCTACATCCAGGACCAGATCGCCCTGGACAACTGGCGTCTGACCCTGGGTGGTCGTGAAGACTGGATCCACACCGGCACCGAGTTCCACAACCAGGCCGGCGCGACCAACACCCAGCGCGACAAGAAATTCAGCGGTAACGCGGCGCTGAGCTACGTCTTCGACAATGGCGTGACGCCGTACATTTCTTTCGCCCAGTCCTTCCAGGCAGCGGCCGGTACCAACGTCAACAGCACCGATGCATTCAAGCCGACCGAAGGCGAACAGTACGAAGCGGGCATCAAGTACCAGCCACCCGGCACCAAAACCCTGCTGACGGCGGCGGTGTTCGACCTGACCCAGAAAAACAACTCTGTCACCGAAAACAACGTCACCCGCCAAGTGGGTGAAGTACAGGTACGTGGCCTGGAGTTGGAGGCCTCGGGCGACGTGACCGACAACCTGAAGCTCATCGGCTCCTACACCTACAACGACAGTGAAATCACCAAAGGCACGACGGCGGAAAAAGGCAAGCGCATGGCCCAGGTGCCGCGTAACCAAGCCACCGCCTGGGCGGACTACACCTGGCACAACGGCCCGCTGGACGGCTTTGGTGTCGGTGCGGGTGTGCGTTACGTCGGCGACACCTATGGCAACACCACCAACACCGACTGGGGCCATGTCGGTTCCTATACCGTGTATGACGCCTCGGCCCATTACGACCTGGGTCGCCTGAACAACTCGCTCAAAGGGGTATCGGTGGCGGTGGATGCAAAAAACGTCTTCAACAAGGACTACCTGTCCACGTGTGACGGTTTCTACTGCTACTACGGCGATCAACGCAGCGTCGTCGCCAGCGTGAATTACAAATGGTAAACGGTTAGCATTTGCGTAAACCTTTTGAAGGGCCACCTGTGGCCCTTTTTGCATTCGGATCAATCATGAAAAGCAAAACCATCCGTCGCTGGTCCTTCGTCCACACCTGGACCAGCCTGATCTGCACGGTATTTCTGCTGATGCTGGCAATCACCGGGCTGCCATTGATTTTTCATCACGAAATCGAGCATCTGCTGGGCGACGCCCCCGAGCTTCGCGAAATGCCGGCCGACACACCGCCATTGGACCTTGCGCAACTGGTGGAAAAAGCCAAGGCCCATCGCCCCGGTGAGGTGGTCCAGTATTTTGGCTGGGACGAGGATGATCCCAACGGTGTCATTACCATCATGGCGCCGACGCCGGGCACCGAACCCAATTCCTCCCACACGTTCATGCTCGATGCCCGCACCGGCGAGGCCCTGGAAATGCCCTCGGCCAACGGCGGTTTCATGATGGTGATGCTGCGCCTGCATGTGGACATGTTCGCCGGCTTGCCAGGCAAGTTGCTGTTGGCGTTCATGGGCCTGTTGTTCGTGATCGCCATCGTTTCCGGTGTGGTGTTGTACCTGCCGTTCATGCGCCGCCTGAAATTCGCCACGGTGCGCCAGGATAAATCCACGCGCCTGCGCTGGCTCGATTTGCACAACCTGATCGGCGTGGTCACGCTGGTCTGGGCGCTGACGGTGGGCGTGACCGGCGTCATCGCGGCGTGCGCCGACCTGATCATCGCCGCCTGGCGCAATGACAGCCTCAGCGCCATGGTCGAGCCCTATCGCGACGCCCCGCCGCTGACGCAACTGGCCCCGGCGACCCGCTTGCTGGACATCGCCAAAGAGGTTGCGCCGGGCATGGAACCCAGCTTCATCGCCTTCCCCGGTACGCTGTTTTCCAGCGAACACCACTACAGCGTGTTCATGAAAGGTGACACCCACCTGACCTCCCATTTGCTGACACCCGTATTGATCGACGCCAGCACCCTGGACGTCACCGCCGTGGCTGAACGGCCGTGGTACATGGATATGATGAGCCTGTCCCTGCCGCTGCACTTCGGCGACTACGGCGGTCGGCCGATGCAGATTTTCTGGGCGACCCTGGACGTGCTGACCATCATCGTCCTCGGCAGCGGCGTCTACCTGTGGCTCGTGCGGCGAAAAGCGGCCAAACGCGCAGCGGTCGCGGCGCAGGTGGTCTCGTGAGGCCCCGGCAGTCGAGTTTCTGGAAAGTGTTTGGTATTCCCGTGGCAATCGGCGTGCTGAGCGCGGCGGGGTTGTTTTCGGCATTGCTCGGCGATGGGGCCTGGGATGCCGTGAGTTGGGTGGGTTTGGGCGTGCCGACGGTGCTGGGAACCTGGGGGCTGATCAAACGCAGATAACTTCAGCCCGACGCGGACCCAATGTGGGAGCGAGCCTGCTCGCGATGGCGGTGAACCAGTCACATTGATATCGACTGACACTGCGCTATCGCGAGCAGGCTCGCTCCCACACTGGTATCCAATCGGCCTCGCCAGCCGCCTTGGAACTGTCTAGGCTAAGCCCTTGCCCGTTAATCGAGGATACCTGCATGTCGGCCCCCAGCATGACGTTGTTCCACAACCCCGCTTCGCCTTTCGTGCGCAAGGTCCTGGTGCTGCTGCACGAAACCGGCCAGCAAGACCGCGTGGCGTTGCAGCTCAGCCAGCTCACGCCGGTCAGGCCGGACCAGGCACTCATTGATGACAACCCCCTGAGCAAGATCCCGGCCTTGCGCCTGGCCAATGGCAATGTGCTCCACGACAGTCGCGTCATTCTTGATTACCTCGACCACCAGCACGTCGGCAATCCGCTGATCCCCCGCGACGGCGCAGCCCGGTGGCGACGCCTGACCCTGGCGTCCCTGGCTGACGGAATCATGGATGCCGCGGTGATGATTCGCTACGAAACCGCCCTGCGCCCCGTCGAAAAACACTGGGCCGAGTGGCTCGATGCGCAACGGGACAAGATCCGCCGTGCCCTGGGCATGCTCGAAGCCGAGGCAATAGCCGAACTGGCCTGCCATTTCGACATTGCGTCCATCAGCGTGGCCTGCGCCCTGGGTTACCTGGACCTGCGCCATCCCGATCTGGAATGGCGCAAGGCCAATCCACAATTGGCAGCGTGGTTTGCCGAAGTGAGCTTGCGGCCTTCGATGGTCGAGACAGTGCCCAGAATCTAGCCCTGCGTTAGCCATACTGGCCTTATCGCGAGCAAGCCTTGCGCCCACATAGACCTTGCTCCGCCTGTGGGAGCAAGGCTTGCCCGCGATGGCAGCGCAGCGGATCCAAGGGAAACAACTGCCCTATGCGAGTCACCAGCACTGCTCGCCATTGCCGGTCCTCGCGCAACCCCAGCGACCGGCTCATTTCACCTCTCCCAGATCGAACGTCATCGCAGCCGCCGGCTTCGCTCCCACCCGGTACCAGTCCAGCTTACGGGTCAATACCATGAACACACCGAGCAGACCGAACAGCAACAGCGAGCCCATCAGCAAGGCGTAGTCCTCGGCACTCAACAATCCATAGAGCAAACCGTACAAGCCCGCCAACCCCGCCGAGAACCCCAGGCCATGGCTCACGCTGCGCAACACATGACAGACATAGAACCCGATCAGCAGCACACAGGCGCTGGCTGACAGCAAATACGCCAGGGCAAAACCGATGTGTTCCGACAGGGACAGCAGCAACAGGTAAAAGAACGCCAGAGCCACGCCTACCAAGGCGTACTGGACCGGATGCACCGCCAGGCTCTTGAGCACTTCGAAGAGAAAGAACCCGGCAAACGTCAGCGCTATGAACAGCAGTGCATATTTGATCGCCCGGTCGCTCTTGAGATATTGGTCCACCGGGTCGATGAAACTCACACCAAAGGCACGGCTGCGAAACGCTTCACAGCCATCGCTTGGCTCGCAGGCTTGCAAGGTTTCCAGCAGGTTGGTAGAGAAAAACGAGGTCTGCCAGTCGGCACTGAAGCCCTGCTCATTGATGTCGCGCTGGGTCGGCAGGTAGTTGCCGATGAAGCTGGGGTGCGGCCAGTCGGCCGACAGGTGCACTTGGGTGGACTTACCTACCGGCAGAATCTGCAATTGACCGGTGCCTTGCAGCCGCAGGTCGAAACCGAAGGTCAGCTCAGTGCTGCTCTGGGCCGTGACCATTGGCAGCGGCACATGCACGCCCTGCCCCAGCCAGCCGATCCGCGAGCCGGGCAGGAAATCGACGGTCTGCTGGTTGAGCTTCAGGGTCAGTGCATTCTCGATGCCGCGGATGTCGCTGATGCCCACGCTCAGATAGGGCTCGTCAAAGCGGTAGTCGGCAAAATCCTTGGTGGCCACGCCGAAACGCTCAGGCACCTTGAAGTGGCCGTCGATCCGGTTGTCGGCATGAAACAACCGCGCCTCGTAGATCCCGCGTGCACGGGTTTCTGTGCGGATCTGGCCGTCGACGTCCAATTGCTCCGGCAGAAAATATAACTCACCGCTTTGCTCGACGGTTTCCAGGAACCGCGCGCCGGTCTTCTCGTTGGTATTCCAGACCCGCACATCCTTGCGAAACGGCACCACGATCATCGGCCCGATGAGTTGCTGGCTGTGACTGGAACTGCGGGCGATGTCCTGCAGTACACCGTCGCGCAGTTCCTGACGCTCGTCGATGAGGCCGTTGATCATCAACAACGGGATCATCAGCAGGAGGATCAATAGGGCAATCATGCCCAGTTTTACGGCGAGGCTGCGGTTCATGTGGGGCTCTCCCTGTTCGAATGAGGGAGAGCTTGAGCCGGCTGTGTGCTGGGGTTATGGAGAGATTGTGGAGATTGTGTGGAGACTGTCCAAGGCTCGCTCCCACAGGGTTGTGTTCTGTCAGGCGGCAGAGGCGGTTTCAAGGCAACCGCAAAACCACCTCAACCCCACCCTCGACATTGCCAATACTGAACTCCCCGGCATGCAACTGCACCACTTCCTCCACAAAGTTGAGGCCCAACCCGGTGCTCTTGCGACCGCTGTCAGGGCGCGGCAGGGAGTAGAAGCGTTCACTCAGACGCGGCAGGGCGTAGGCGGGAATCGGTTCGGCCTGATTGAACAGCCGGATCTCGACGCGGTTGCCGACACGCTCGGCACTCATGCGCAACAACCCGTTGACGGGCGTGAAGTCCAGGGCGTTTTCCAGCAGATTGCCCAGGGCCTGACGCAACAGAAACGGCTCCCCCGTCAATGTCAGGTCCACGGCAATGTGCCGCTCGACCTGCAACTGCCGGCTTTCGATCCAGCCACTGCGGGCCTCCAGCAGTTCGTCCATCAATGCCGCCAGCGGCACGGCAACCTCTTCTTCCAGTCCCTGTCGCTGCTCGACCTGGGCCAGGTTGAGCAAACGCTCGATCAACTGCTGCATGCGCACGCTTTCGTTGTCGATGTTGCTGACGAAACGCAGACGCTGGGCCGTCGGCATGTCGCTCTGCAGCAACTCGGCGGCACCACGGATTGCCGCCAGCGGGCTCTTGAGTTCGTGAGTCAGGGTGTGCACGTAGCGCTCGACGTAAGCCTTGCCTTCCAGTTGGGTGCGCATGTGTTCCACCGCACCGGCCAGTTGCTCGAACTCGCCACCGCGATAATGCGGCACCTCTACCCGTTGCCCTTGGCTGACGGCCTCGGCATAAACAGTCAAACGCCGTAGCGCCGCGCTCAGCCACCACGACAACAAGGCGCCCAACAGCAGCCCCAGGCCGATCAACCCGGCGCCGTAAGCCAACAGGCGCCGCTCGGTGCGGTCGACATAGGGTTGCAGCGAACTGTTGGGCTTGGCCACGGTGACCACGCCGATAATCCGGCCGTTGTCGCGAATCGGCGCGCCAACGTGCATCACCGAAGACGTCGGATCATCGGCAACGCTGCGGGTCGAGCGTGCGCCGTATTGCCCGCGCAGGGTCAGGTAGACGTCGTTCCAGCGCGAATAATCCTGGCCCACCGCCACACCGCTGGAGTCGAGCACCACAATCCCCTTGGCGTCCGTGACGTAGATGCGATGGTTGACCTGGTTCTTTGGCAACCCCCAGATCGATGCTGCAGGCTGGCGCTCACCGTAAGCCTTGAGCAGTTGCGGCCAGCGGTTCTGGTTGAGGGTGCCGGCCTTGAAATCGTCCCGCAGGATCTCGGCCATCAGGTTAGCGGTGTCCACCAGGGTTTCTTCGGTGGACTGGCGCACGCCGGGGCGTATTTCTTCCATCACTGTGTTGAGGACGAAATACCCGGTCAAACCGATGAACAGCACATACACCAGGAAAATCCGGATGCCCAGCGACATCAGCTATGTCCCGGGCTGTAGCTGTAGCCGAGGCCACGGTGAGTCTGGATAGGTTCAGCCTCGGCCCTGACCAAGCGCAATTTGGCGCGCACGCTCTTGATGTGGCTGTCGATGCTGCGCTCGTAGCCGGCATCACTGGCCACACCCAGGGCGTCGAGCAGTTGTTCGCGGCTGAACACACGCTCGGGTTGCTCCAGCAGACAGTTCAACAGGCGGAATTCGTGACGGGTGAGGTTCAGCGGTCGGCCACGATAGTGGATCTGCACCCGCTCGGTGTCGACCTGAAATAGCCCGGCGCCCAGATCCGTGGGCGGTCGCGGCGCGACCCGCTTGAGGATGGCGCGGACCCTCGCCGCCACTTCCCGAGGGCTGAACGGTTTGACCACATAATCGTCGGCCCCGATCTCCAGCCCCACTACCCGGTCGATCTCAGCATCCCGGGCTGTAAGAAAGATGACCGGAACGTCGCTGAAACGTCTGAGATTTTTGCACGTCTCGAATCCACTGATATCCGGCAGGCCCACGTCGAGGATGATCAGGTCCGCCGGGGTGCTTTTCTGATGCTCAAGCGCAGCCGCGCCAAGGCTCAGCCAGGTGGTGCCGAAACCCTCCCCTTGCAGGGCAAACACCAGCGTATCGGCAATGGCGGCTTCGTCTTCGACAATCAGAATGTGAGGCATGGCGTCCGCGCCCGACAGTAAAGTTGCCGGAACGGTGCCCCAACCCCGGGGGCACGTCAATCAGGGAAATCAGCAGTCGGGCTTGTCAGCGGTAAAACGTCGGGCCGGGTTCACCGCCGCATCAAACTCGCGCAGGGCCTTGGCGCCGATCAGCAGCGGGTAGTTGAAGCTGCTGCGGTCCGTCAGGTTGACCTCAACGGTCCGCTTGACATCACCCAGGCACATTTCAAGCTCCACCACCGGACGTTTGCTGGGGGCAGCCGATTCGTCGTCTTCATCTTCTTCCGAACGGGTCTTGATCTTGCTGATGCGTGCGACCTTGTGCTCAAAGAGCTTGTTGCTCGCGCCTTTGGTCGCCAGGCGGAACCGTACCCAGTCCTCGCCGTCGCGAGTAAAGGTTTCGATGTCCTTGGCCGACAGCGAGGCCGTCAGGGCGCCGGTGTCCATCTTGGCCTTGAGCACCTCACCGCCGATTTCCGGCAGCGCGATGTATTCGTAGCGCCCGTAAAGGGTCGGTTCGGCGGCCAGCACTGGAAGGGCCACCAGGGAAAGCAGAGCGAGAAGGGATTTCACGTAATGGACTTCCTTTGTATGGGTGGGCAGCGGGATTTTAGACCGTGGGCTGTGAATTCGTTCGGTTGGCGTCAAGAACATCTCTGCCGGGGAAAGGGGGTCTGTGGGAGCAAAGCTTGCTCGCGATACGGCCACCACGGTTCCAGAGAAATAGCGTTACTTTCATCGCGAGCAAGCTTTGCTCCCACAGATCACTTCGCTCGCCACAGGTTGCTCGTTTCACCTCGATTTGGCCTGCCGCCCGAAGCTGCTTATCATGGCCCGCCCACCTGTTTGCAAGAGTTATTTATGCGCCGCCTGCTCACCGGCTGTTTTGTCACCCTTCTGCTGTTACTCAACACCCTGGTGCTGTTCGGGCCGTTGATGGTGTTCGCGTTGCTCAAACTGGTCCTGCCCGGGCGTCTTCGCGACTGCGCCTCGTGGGCAGTGATGTGGATCGCCGAAACCTGGGCCGAAATCGACAAACTGATCTTCGCCCTGTGCATCCCCACCCGCTGGGAAATACGCGGCGGCGGCGACTTGCGCCGCGACACCTCCTATCTGGTCATCAGCAATCACCAGTCCTGGGTCGACATCCCCGCGCTGATCCAGGCCCTCAACCGGCGTACGCCGTTCTTCAAGTTTTTCCTCAAGAAAGAGTTGATCTGGGTACCGTTCCTGGGCCTGGCCTGGTGGGCGCTGGATTACCCTTTCATGAAACGCTACACCAAGGCCTTCCTGGCAAAAAATCCGGAGCTGGCAGGCAAAGACTTGGAAATCACCCGTCAGGCCTGCGAGCTGTTCAAGCGCCAACGAGTCACCGTGGTGAATTACCTCGAAGGCACACGCTTCACCGCCGCCAAGCGCCAACAGCAACAGTCTCCCTTCACACACCTGCTCAAACCCAAGGCCGGTGGCGTGGCATTCGTGCTGGCGGCGCTGGGCGAGCAACTGGACGCGGTGCTGGACGTGACGGTGGTGTACCCCCAGGAACGGACGCCGGGGTTCTGGGATTTGATCAGCGGTGCGGTGCCGAAGGTCATTATCGACATCCAGACCCGCGAGCTGGACACGGCGCTGTGGCAGGGCGATTACGAAAACGATCCGGTGTTTCGCCAGCATGTCCAGAACTGGGTGAACCAGCTCTGGATCGAAAAAGATCAGCGCATCGCCGCCTTGCGCAGCGAGCGCGACTGATCAGATACCTGCGCCGGCCCCCCAGATGCCACCCAGGTTCTGCAGCAGCGAGCTGGCCACACCCTGCTGGCCGAGGTATTCAAGGATCACCGGGGCAAACTGGCCGATCATGCCGCTGTCCATGCCCAGCGCGCTGAAGGCGTTGTTCAGGTCGTGGGTGTCCTTGACGTTACCCAGCAGGCCGTCGAGCAAGGCGTTCTTGTCCGACCCGCCACCGAGCAAACCGCCCAGGCCACCCAAGCCATTCAGCCCACCGATAGCGTTGTTGCCAGCGATCTGATCGAGGCCCGGCACGCTTTTGCTCAATTCGGAAAACTGCGGCTCACTGAGTCGGTTCTTCGCCAGCCCCAGCATCGCACCAGCACCGCCGATGGCCTGTTCCGGGGTGATCTTGAGCTCCGAGCCCAGGGTATTGAGCAACCCGGCGGCTTGCGGCGCAGCTGCCACCGCGCCCTCCCCCGGCTGATCGCCCTGCATCGCCGCCACCGCATTGGCCGCATCACTGAGGCTGAACTGCGCGAAGGCCGGGCTGCTTGCCAGCGCGAGCAGGCAAGACAGTGCAAAACCTCGTGAAACCTTCATCCGGGACATCCTCTTGAGCATGAAAAAACCGCTCATAAAGAGCGGCGTAAAGCGTGCGTTGGACTGGGGTCCAGGGGGATTGTTCCCTGCTGTTCTGCTCATCGCCCCCAAGCCCTCGACGTCCTCCACGACTTCGGTATTGCCTACTGTCAATGTTGACAGTAGGCAGCTGTTCATACGGACTCTAAGCTGCAGCCGTGACAACGAAAAACAAGGCTATGGGCAAACCACAGTCCCTGTGCCTTTCTTCATTCGGGCAAGCAGGAAGAATAAAAATGAACGACCGAATCAAAGGAACCGTTAAATGGTTTAACGATGCAAAGGGCTATGGCTTCATTACCTGCGGCAAAGGAGGCGAGGAGTTGTTCGTTCATTACTCGGCAATAGCTGGCGAGGGTTATAAAACATTGAAACAGAATCAGACTGTTTCGTTTGAAATCGAGAAGGGTGATAAAGGCATGCAGGCTCTGAGAGTGACGCCGGAATAACCCTCGGTTTATTCAGGTCCTTCCCCTGAAACGTCGCATGAAAACCCGCAAGGCTATTTCCTTTTAGTCTGACCCACTGTCATTTCTGACAGTAGGCCCAAGCACGACGCTCAGCGATCATCGTTGCTCCAATCAACAAGCGAGTACCTGAAATGCGCGGTTTAATAGTTTGCTTACTTTCCGTCGCTGGACTCCTGGGCGTGACCCATGCTGCGAACGCAACAAGCTGTCCCGCCGTAGGGGAAATTGTGTTTCGTTTAATGCCAGAGACCATTCCTGGCCGACCGGTCTACGAGGAGTATTCTGTGAAGGACTCCTCTGGAAAAGTTATCTGGCGGGGCGAGGCCGTGGGCCCTAACTTTCTACAACCGATGTACCAAATGACGTTAACAACGCCCACGCCTGTAGCAAACACCTGCTTATATAGTTACCGGGAGCAGTATGTGGATGAGGGCCCTCCTCCTCAGCAGGCTTGGAGGAATAAACAGCTGACACTCAATAAACAACCTTGAGGGCAACCTATCAAATAAAAAGGGCGACATCACTGTCGCCCTTTTTCCGTCTTGCCTACCGCTTAGGCCGCACTGAACATCTTGTGCGGATCGATCACAAACTTCTTCGGTACGCCTGCATCGAACTCGCCGTAGCCTTTAGGCGCGTCGTCCAGGCTGATGACCTGTACGCCGACGATTTCGGCGATGTTGATGCGATCCCACATGATGGCTTGCATCAGTTGGCGGTTGTACTTCATCACCGGGGTCTGGCCGGTGTGGAAGCTGTGGGACTTGGCCCAGCCCAGACCGAAACGGATGCTCAGGCTACCCATTTTTGCCGCGGCATCGACCGCGCCCGGGTCTTCGGTGACGTAGAGGCCGGGAATGCCGATCTTGCCGGCTACGCGAACCACACCCATCAACGAGTTGAGCACGGTGGCCGGAGCTTCGTGCTTGACGCCTTCATGGCCGTGACCACGGGCTTCGAAGCCCACAGCGTCAACGGCGCAGTCGACTTCCGGCTCGCCCAGCAGCGCGGCGATCTGTTCGTGCAGCGGAGTGTCTTTGGACAGGTCGGCGATTTCAAAACCCTGGGCCTTGGCGTGGGCCAGGCGGATCGGGTTGACGTCACCGATAATGACCACAGCGGCACCCAGCAGGCGGGCGGAAGCGGCAGCCGCCAGGCCAACCGGACCGGCACCCGCGATGTAGACGGAGCTGCCAGGACCAACGCCGGCGGTGACGGCGCCGTGGTAGCCGGTCGGCAGGATGTCGGACAGGCAGGTCAGGTCGCGGATTTTCTCCATGGCCTTGTCGCGGTCCGGCAGCTTCAACAGGTTGAAATCCGCGTATGGCACCAGCACGTATTCGGCCTGGCCGCCGGTCCAGTCACCCATGTCCACATAACCGTAGGCACCGCCGGCACGGGCCGGGTTGACGGTCAGGCAGACGCCGGTGTGTTGTTCTTTGCAGGAACGGCAGCGCCCGCAAGCCACGTTGAACGGAACAGACACCAGGTCGCCGATCTTCAGGTTTTCGACGTCGTTGCCCTTTTCGATCACTTCACCGGTGATTTCGTGGCCCAGGACCAGGCCGGTCTGAGCGGTGGTGCGGCCGCGCACCATGTGCTGGTCGGAGCCGCAGATGTTGGTGGATACCACGCGCAGGATGACGCCGTGCTCGATCTTCCTGCCACGCGGGTCCTGCATTTTTGGATAGTCGATTTTCTGTACTTCGACCTTGCCGTTGCCGAGATACACGACACCACGATTGCCAGACATGCTTTCACCTCGCTGTTGTTTTTATGAAACTGCGTTGCCCAGGCAGGCAGCGCGTTGATTGCTCGGGTAGTGCTTGTGTCTTGTTTCTTTGTTGTCTGTAAGGGCCTCATCGCGAGCAAGCTCGCTCCCACAGTGGATTGTGGGTGTCATCAGAATCTGTATAACGACGCAGATCCTGTGGGAGCGAGCTTGCTCGCGAATGGGCTGCGAAGCGGCCCCAAAAATCTAAAGAACGACCGTGCGATTGGCGTTCAAAAACACCCTTTTCTCAATGTGATACCCCACCGCCCGGGCCAGGGTCAGCCCTTCGATGTCCCGGCCCTTGGCGATCAGGTCTTCGGGATAGTGGCTGTGGTCCACCACTTCCACGCCCTGGGCGATGATCGGGCCTTCGTCCAGGTCGTTGTTGATGTAGTGCGCCGTGGCGCCGACCAGTTTCACGCCTTTGTTGTAGGCCTGGTGATACGGCTTGGCGCCCTTGAAGCCCGGCAGCAGCGAGTGATGGATGTTGATCGCCTTGCCGTCGAGCTTGCGACACAGCTCCGGCGACAGCACTTGCATGTAGCGGGCGAGAATCACCAGCTCGGCGCCGGTGTCTTCGATCACCTGCCACACCTGCCGCTCCTGGGAGGGCTTGTCGTTCGGGTCCAGGGGGAAATGGTAGTACGGAATCTGGTGCCAGTCGGCCAGCGGCTTGAGGTCCGGGTGGTTGGACACCACGGCCACGACGTCCATGGACAACTGGCCGATGCGCTGACGGTAGAGCAAGTCGTTGAGGCAGTGATCGGCCTTGGAGACCATGATCACCACTTTGGGCCGGTAGTTGGGTGGCGTCAGTTCGAAGACCATGCCAAAGGCTTGCGCACGTTCGGCCAGGCCGGCCCGGAAGTTTTGCTCGTCAAAACCGTCGGGTTGGCGGAACTCCACACGAATGAAAAAACGCGCCGAGAGCCGGTCGTCGAAGGAATGGTGCTCGGTGACGTAGCAGCCCTGCTCGAACAGAAAGCGCGTCACCGCGTCCACCGTGCCGAGCACGCTGGGGCAGTCGGCAGTCAAGATCCATGTGTCTGGGGCGCGGCTCATTGCAGTGACTCCTGTGGCGAGGGGATTTATCCCCGTCGGGCTGCGAAGCAGCCCCAAAAAGCTTGATGTGATCGGCCTGACGTACTGAGGTGGCAGGTTTGGGGTCTGCTGCGCAGCCCAACGGGGATAAATCCCCTCGCCACAAAAGGACAGCGTCCAACCCTAGTCAGGCCTGCACGCTCAACCCATACTCAGCCGCGGCATCCTGCAACCACAGCCACCAGTAATCGGAGAAGCTGCGGCGAATCACCAGTTCCCAGGTGTCTTCGCCCGTGTGGCGGATCACCAGTTGCGACTTGGCGAACACCGTGCCCACGGCCTTGCCCACCGGGAAATTGCTTGGGTGTACGTCATAGCTGGTGGATTTCATCAGCACGTCGCGCACATTCGGGCCGGACAGTTCGAGGATCTGCTGACCGCCGCTGACGTTGACGATCTGGATATGCAGATCGCCCAGGGCTTCGCGCAGGTTTTTCTCGGCGGCAAATTCTTCGCCACTGGGCACCACCAGCAGCCACTCGTCCGGGCCGAGCCATTGCAGGCTGGTTTCGCCCTTGACGATGACGGTCAGCGCGCCCGGCAGCTCCAGGCCCAGGGCCTTGTGCACGCCAGCAGCGAACGCAGGGTCATGACCATCGCCACGGATGGTCAAGTGGCCCAGGAGTTTCTTCTCGCGCACGGTCACGCCGGCGTTCTTGCGACCCTTGCCCACCAGGCTGGCGAGGTCGGCATGGTGCAGCGACGACTCGGCCTTGGCCCCGGTGGTTGGGCGTTGTTGGTACACGTTGACTGCGGTCATATGGAGCACCTGTCTCGTAGATTGATCGTTCCCACGCTCTGCGTGGGAATGCCGCCATGGACGCTCTGCGTCCGCTTTTGGGACGCGGAGCGTCCCGGGATGCATTCCCACGCGGAGCGTGGGAACGATCAGGTATCAAATATTCTGCCGATCCCCCTTCGGATCGAAGAACACCGAAGAAACAATCTCTGCCTCGATCACGCTGCCGTCGGCCAATGGCGCGAACACGCGTTCGCCCATCCGCTTGAGGCCGCCCTTGACCACGCCCATGGCAAATGAGTAACCCAGGGAGTTGTGGGCGTAGCTGGACGTCACATGACCGACCATGGTCATCGGGATCGCCTGCTTGGTGTTGAACACCAGTTGCGCACCTTCCGGCAGCCAGACATTCGGGTCGATCGGCTTGAGGCCCACCAGTTGCTTGCGGTCCTCACGCACACAGTCTTCGCGATTCATGCCACGCCAGCCGATCCACGAGAACGGTTTGGTCCGGCCTACGCACCAGCCCATGTTCAGGTCGTCCGGGGTCATCGAGCTGTCAGTGTCCTGACCGACAATGATAAAGCCCTTCTCGGCCCGCAATACGTGCATGGTCTCGGTGCCATACGGGGTCAGGTTGTATTTCTTCCCGGCCTCGACGATCTGCTCGAGCACGCCCATGGCGTAGTCGGCCTGCACGTTGACTTCGTACGACAGTTCACCGGTGAACGAGATACGGAACACCCGCGCCGGTACACCACCCACCAGGCCTTCTTTCCAGGTCATGAACGGGAAAGCGTCCTTGTCCAGGTCGATGTCGGTGACTTCGCTCAGCAGCTTGCGGCTGTTGGGGCCCGACAGAGTCATGGTCGCCCAGTGGTCGGTAACCGAAGTGAAGTACACCTTCAGGTCCGGCCATTCGGTCTGGTGATAGATCTCCAGCCATTGCAGCACGCGCGCCGCGCCGCCAGTGGTGGTGGTCATCACGAAATGGTTGTCCGCCAGACAGGCCGTCACGCCATCGTCGAAGACCATGCCGTCTTCCTTGCACATCAAACCGTAGCGGGCCTTGCCCACGTCGAGCTTGGTCCAGGCGTTGGTGTACACGCGGTTAAGGAACTCGCGGGCGTCCGGGCCCTGGATATCGATCTTGCCCAGAGTCGAGGCATCCAGCAGGCCGACGCTGTCGCGCACGGCTTTGCATTCGCGCTTGACCGCAGCGTGCATGTCTTCGCCGTTCTTCGGGAAGTACCAAGGGCGCTTCCACTGGCCGACGTCTTCGAATTCAGCGCCGTTTTTCACATGCCAGGCATGCAGCGCGGTGAAGCGTACCGGTTCGAAGATGTGCCCGCAGTGCCGCCCGGCTATCGCGCCGAAGGTCACCGGCGTGTAGTTCGGGCGGAACATGGTGGTGCCCATCTGCGGGATGCTCACGTTCAGCGAGCGAGCCGCGATGGCCAGGCCGTTGACGTTGCCCAGCTTGCCCTGGTCAGTACCAAAGCCCAGTGCGGTGTAGCGCTTGACGTGTTCGACCGACTCGAAGCCTTCGCGGGTGGCGAGTTCGATGGCGGCGGCAGTGACGTCGTTCTGCAGGTCGACGAATTGCTTCGGCGCCCGTGCAGTGGATTTTTCATGCGGCACCTGGAACAGCGCCAGGGTCGGTTCTTCCTGGCGGCTCAGGGCTTTGGGCAACACACCCTCCACCGCTTTGAAACCGGCTTCGTTGGCCGCGCGCACGCCACCTTCGAAACCATCGGCCAAGGTGTCACCCAGGCTGTAGACGCCATTCACGCCGCCGACGCACACGCGCTTCTGCGGTGCTTCGCCCGGTACGAAACCAAGGATGTCTTCGCGCCAGATCGGCTTGCCGCCCAGGTGCGAAGCCAGGTGAACCACTGGGCTGTAGCCGCCGGAGCTGGCCACCAGGTCGCAGTCCAGCCATTCGCCGGGACTGGTGACCTTGTGCGCCTTGACGTCGATGGCGGCGATGCGGGCCCCGGTGACGCGCTTGCTGCCACGAGCCTCGATCACGGCGCTGCCGGTGAGGATGCGGATGCCTTTGGCACGCGCCTCTTCCACCAGCGCACCACGCGGGTTGCTGCGGGCGTCGGCGATGGCCACCACTTGCAGGCTGGCGTCGAGCCAGTCCAGCGCCACGCGATAGGCGTGGTCGTTGTTGGTGCTCAGTACCAGTTTCTTGCCCGGTGCCACGCCATAGCGGCGCACGTAGGTGGAGACCGCGCCGGCCAGCATGTTGCCCGGTACGTCGTTGTTGCCGTAGACCAGCGGCCGTTCGCAGGCACCAGTCGCCAGCACCACGCGCTTGGCGCGGACCCGGTTGATGCGCTGGCGGACCTGGCCGATTGGCGCGCGATCACCCAGGTGGTCGGTGAGGCGCTCGTGGATGGTCAGGAAGTTATGGTCGTGGTAACCGTTCACCGTGGCGCGCGGCAACAGCACCACATCTGGCATCGACTTGAGCTCAGCAACAACAGCAGCCACCCATTCGGTCGCCGGTTTGCCATCCAGGCTCTCGCGGGAATCGAGCAGGCTGCCGCCGAACTCTTCCTGCTCGTCGGCCAGGATCACCCGCGCACCGCTGCGGGCCGCGGCCAATGCGGCGGCCAGGCCAGCAGGGCCGGCGCCGACAACCAGCACGTCGCAATGACGGTTCATGTAGTCGTAGGTGTCCGGGTCGTTCTCGGTCGGCGAGCGACCCAGGCCCGCGGCCTTGCGGATGTACTTTTCGTAAGTCATCCAGAACGATTGCGGGTACATGAAGGTTTTGTAGTAGAAGCCCGGCGGCATCAGCTTGCCGCCGACCTTGCCGAGAATACCCATCATGTCGTTGTTCACGTTCGGCCAGCCGTTGGTGCTGGTGGCGACCAACCCTTGATACAGCGCCTGTTGCGTGGCGCGCACGTTAGGGATCTGCGTGGCTTCGGTGGCGCCGATCTGCAGTACCGCGTTCGGCTCTTCGGCGCCGGCGGCAAAGATGCCACGCGGACGGGAATACTTGAAGCTGCGGCCGATGATGTCAACGCCGTTGGCCAGCAGTGCAGCGGCCAGGGAATCGCCCTCGAAGCCTTTATAGGTCTGACCGTTGAAGGTGAAGCTCAGCACTTTGTTGCGGTCGATCCGTCCGCCGTTGGACAGGCGATTGATCTGGCTCATACCTTCTCTCCCAGAGCCTGCGCGGCCGCTTTCGGACTGTCAGCCTTGTCGGTGAATTGCGGCTTTTGGCCGATCTTGTAGGTTTCCAGAATCTCGTAGGTCACGGTGTCACGGGTCACGTTGAAATACTGGCGGCAGCCGGCGACGTGGTCCCACAGCTCATGGTGCAACCCGCGCGGGTTGTCACGAAAGAACATGTAGTCGCCCCACTGCTCGTCGGTGCAGGCATTCGGATCCAGCGGACGCGGGATGTGCGCCTGGCCGGATGCATGGAATTCCTCTTCGGAGCGCAGTTCGCCGCAGTGAGGACAGAAGATGTGCAACATAGGGATTTCTCCTGTTAGTGGGCGACGGCAGCAGCGCCGTGTTCGTCGATCAGTGCACCGTTGTGGAAACGGTCGATGGAAAACGGCGCGGCCAGCGGGTGCATTTCACCCTTGGCCAGGCTTGCAGCGAAGACGTTGCCCGAGCCCGGGGTGGCCTTGAAGCCGCCAGTGCCCCAACCGCAGTTGAAGAACATGTTCGGCACCGGGGTCTTGGAAATGATCGGGCAGGCGTCCGGCGTAGTGTCGACGATGCCGCCCCATTGGCGGTTCATGCGTACACGGGACAACACCGGGAACATCTCGACGATGGCCTGAACCGTGTGTTCGATCACCGGGTACGAGCCACGCTGGCCGTAGCCGTTGTAGCCGTCGATACCGGCACCGATCACCAGGTCGCCCTTGTCGGACTGGCTGATGTAGCCGTGCACCGCGTTGGACATGATCACGCTGTCGATAATCGGCTTGATCGGCTCGGACACCAGCGCTTGCAGCGGGTGGGATTCGATCGGCAGGCGGAAGCCCGCGAGCTTGGCCATGTGTCCGGAGTTACCGGCGGTGACCACACCGACGCGCTTGGCGCCGATGAAGCCCTTGTTGGTTTCCACACCGATGCACACGCCGTTTTCCTTGCGGAAACCGATCACTTCGGTCTGCTGGATCAGGTCCACGCCCAACGCGTCCGCCGCCCGGGCAAAGCCCCAGGCCACGGCATCGTGACGGGCCACGCCGCCGCGACGCTGGACGGTGGCGCCCATCACCGGGTAGCGGGTGTTTTTCGAGCAATCCAGGTACGGAATCTCGTCGGCCACTTGTTTGGCGTTGAGCAGCTCGCCGTCCACGCCGTTGAGGCGGTTGGCACTGACGCGACGCTCGGAATCACGAATGTCCTGCAGGGTATGGCACAGGTTGTAGACACCACGCTGGGAGAACATCACGTTGTAGTTCAGGTCCTGGGACAGGCCTTCCCAGAGTTTCATCGCATGTTCGTACAGGTGGGCCGATTCGTCCCACAGGTAGTTGGAGCGCACGATGGTGGTGTTGCGCGCGGTGTTACCGCCGCCCAGCCAGCCCTTCTCGACCACGGCCACGTTGGTGATGCCGTGTTCCTTGGCCAGGTAGTAGGCGGTCGCCAGACCATGCCCGCCACCGCCGACAATGACCACGTCGTAGACCTTTTTCGGGGTCGGCGTGCGCCACATCCGCTGCCAGTTTTCATGATGGCTGAGAGAGTGTTTGAAGAGGCCGAAGCCCGAATAGCGTTGCATAGTGATTACTCCAAAACCGACTCAGCGATAAACCGGGAAGTCCGCGCACAGCGCCGCCACTTGCTGGGCAACATTGGCCTCGACATCGGCGTCGCCGAGGTTGTCGAGGATGTCGCAGATCCAGCCGGCCAGCGTCACGCACTGGGTGACCTTGAAGCCGCGCGTGGTCACCGCCGGGGTGCCAATGCGCAGGCCCGAGGTCACGAACGGCGATTGCGGGTCGTTCGGCACGGCATTCTTGTTGACAGTGATGTGCGCGCGGCCCAGGGCGGCGTCGGCGTCCTTGCCGGTCAGGCCCTGACGAATCAGGCTGACCAGGAACAGGTGGTTATCGGTACCGCCGGACACTACATCGTAGCCGCGCTTGATGAACACGCCAGCCATGGCCTGGGCGTTATCGATTACTTGCTGCTGGTAGGCCTTGAAGCCTGGCTCCGCCGCTTCCTTGAAGCACACCGCCTTGCCGGCGATGACGTGCATCAGCGGGCCGCCCTGGGCACCGGGGAATACCGCAGCGTTGAGCTTCTTCTCGATCTCTTCGTTGGCCTTGGCCAGGATCAGGCCACCACGCGGACCGCGCAGAGTCTTGTGAGTGGTGGTGGTGACCACGTCGGCGTAAGGCAGTGGGTTCGGGTACAGACCGGCAGCGACCAGACCGGCGACGTGGGCCATGTCGACGAACAGCAGGGCACCGACCTTGTCGGCGATCTGGCGGAAACGTGGGAAATCCAGGGTCTTGGAGTAAGCCGAGAAGCCGGCGACGATCATCTTCGGCTTGTGCTCGACCGCCAGGCGCTCGACTTCGTCGTAGTCGATCAGGCCGGTGGTGGTGTCGATGCCGTACTGAACCGCGTTGTAGAGCTTGCCCGAAGACGACACCTTGGCACCGTGGGTCAGGTGACCGCCGTGGGCCAGGCTCATGCCCAGGATGGTATCGCCGGCCTGCAGCAAGGCCAGGTACACGGCGCTGTTGGCCGAAGACCCGGAGTGCGGCTGGACGTTGGCGTAGTCGGCGCCGAACAACTGCTTGGCGCGCTCGATAGCCAGGGCCTCGACTTTGTCGACGTGTTCGCAGCCACCGTAGTAGCGCTTGCCCGGATAGCCTTCGGCGTATTTGTTGGTCAAGCCGCTGCCCTGGGCCTGCATCACACGCTTGCTGGTGTAGTTCTCTGACGCGATCAGCTCGATGTGATCTTCCTGGCGTTGCTCCTCGGCATTCATCGCCGCCAGCAGTGCATCGTCGTAACCCTGGATCTGGTCTTGCTTGCTGAACATCGCGTCTCTCCCAGCGGCGGCGGTGCGCCTTTCGTCTCGGTGAGGCACTGACCACCGTTCGGTCGTGCCCTTTGGAAGCGATGGTATGGCCGGCGCAGGCAGGTCAAATGCCTATGGACGCCACGCAAAGGTGCGTTTACGACATGCGCTCAAAGAGTCGGGGAGCAAGGCCTGTGGGATAGCACTGTGTCATCCCACAGGCCTTGCTCCCATAGGGCTATGCGGCGATCTGGCGAACCGCGAGCAACAGCAGGAAATGCGCGGGATACAGACCGTAGGCCCAGCGCCGCATGGGCGGCGGATGAAAACGACCAGCGTGTCGCAAAAGCACCAGCCCAAGCCATGGCGCAAACAGACACGCCACCAACCCGCCGATCGCCACCGCATCCCCCAGCCAGGCCGCGCCATACAGCACCCGCCACTGGTTGGCCGCCAGACACACCAGCCCCGGCAACAACGCGAAATACCAGGGCCGGCGAAACACCAGCAACGTCGCCAGCGGCAGCAGTACGCCGAAAAAACCGAACATCAGCCGCGAGGAAAACAGCGCCGCCAGCAGCAACGCCCCCGCCGCCAGCAAACGCGCTTCCAGCGTATGGGTTTGCCAACTACGCGCCACCAGCAACCCGAGGGTCAGGGTCGGCAGCACGTTCAAGGTAGCCGGCACAGGAATAAACAACCGATAAGGAATTTCGCTCACTGAGCTGAACAGCAACAGCCAGCCCAGGTAACGCCATGAGCTCGCACTGGCCCCGTTGCGCGCCAGGTTCGCCGCCATCGCCAGGCAGAACCAGGGAAACGCCAGACGTCCCGGCACATACAACCAATCGGCGGAGTAACCGACATATCGCAGATGATCGAGCACCATCGCCAACAGAGCCAACCACTTGAGCAGGTCCAAGGCTCCGTCGCGTCGGTTCATGGGTACAGCCGCCCTAGCGGTTTTGTGAGTTTCTGACAGAAACATCCAGTGTGTTCCCCCGCGAATCTTGGGTAAAGTGCGCACCACTATCGACCACCGCGTGCCGGACTCAAAGCACGCCGGACCACGGAATTCTCCATCCGGGAATTCTGTCAGGGATCTCTTACCCAGGACTCTCTATTTCAGGAGCAAGGCCATGACCGACAAGAGTCAACAATTCGCCAGCGACAACTATTCCGGCATTTGCCCCGAAGCCTGGGCGGCCATGGAAGAAGCCAACCAGGGTCATCAGCGGGCTTACGGCGATGATGAGTGGACCCACCGCGCGGCGGATGATTTCCGTGCCTTGTTCGAAACCGACTGCGAAGTATTCTTCGCGTTCAACGGCACCGCGGCCAACTCCCTGGCGCTGTCCTCGCTGTGCCAGAGTTACCACAGCGTGATCTGCTCGGAAACCGCCCACGTCGAAACTGACGAATGCGGCGCGCCGGAGTTCTTTTCCAATGGTTCCAAGCTGCTGGTGGCGCGCACCGAAAATGGCAAGCTGACCCCGGACTCGATCCGCGAGATCGCCCTCAAGCGCCAGGATATCCACTACCCCAAGCCCCGCGTTGTGACCCTGACCCAGGCCACGGAAGTTGGCAGCGTCTATACCCCGGAAGAAATCCGCGCCATCAGCGCCACCTGCAAGGAACTGGGGCTGAACCTGCACATGGACGGCGCACGATTCTCCAACGCCTGCGCCTTCCTCGGCTGCTCACCGGCAGACCTGACCTGGAAAGCCGGGGTGGATGTGCTGTGCTTTGGCGGGACGAAAAACGGCATGGCGGTGGGTGAAGCGATCCTGTTCTTCAACCACGACCTGGCAGAAGACTTCGACTATCGCTGCAAACAGGCCGGGCAGTTGGCCTCGAAGATGCGCTTTCTCTCGGCGCCCTGGGTCGGCCTGCTGCAAAACGACGCCTGGCTCAAGCACGCCCGGCACGCCAACCACTGCGCCCAACTGCTGGCGCAACTGGTAAGCGACATCCCAGGCGTGGAACTGATGTTCCCGGTCCAGGCCAACGGCGTATTCCTGCAACTCTCGGAACCGGCCATCGCCGCGCTGACCGCCAAGGGCTGGCGCTTCTACACCTTCATTGGCAAGGGCGGCGCGCGGTTCATGTGCTCGTGGGACACCGAAGAAGCGCGAGTGCGGGAATTGGCAGCGGATATTCGGGAAGTGATGAGCGCCTGAGGCAACGACTAACATGATGATCGTTCCCACGCTCTGCGTGGGAACGCCTCTACGGACGCTCCGCGTTCGGCTCTTGGGGACGCAGAGCGTCCCTGGCTGCATTCCCACGCAGGAGCGTGGGAATGATCATCGAGGGTGTGCGGACTATTCCCACCCGCCTCGTGCCCTCTTCGTCTATCGCCAAACGTCTCGAAGACTGCAACATGGTCATTCCCCGCAGCAAAGGAATGCATCCCATGGGCCGGAGCCGCTACGTCATCACCGAACCCGACAAGCCCCACTTTCTCACCTGCACATTGATGGAATGGCTGCCGCTGTTCATTCGCCCCTACCTCGTCGATCACTTGCTCGGGTGCTGGCGCTATCAGCAAACCCATCAGAATTTGCAACTGTTCGGCTATGTCGTTCTGGAAAACCATCTGCATTTCGTTGCCCAGGCTCCGAACCTGAGCAAGTGTCTGCGTCAGTTCAAATCCTTTACGGCACGCCAGATTATCGACGACCTGCAAAGCAAAGGCGCTGAGCGAGCTTTGCAACGCCTGCGGTTCAGCAAACGAGCCCATAAGCAGGACAGGGTTTATCAGCTCTGGCAAGAAGGCTCACACGCGGAGCAGATTTATAGCGAAACGGTAATGCGCCAGAAGCTGGACTACATCCATTTCAACCCGGTGAAACGTGGATATGTGGAATTACCGGAACATTGGCGCTATTCCAGTGCGCGTAATTATGCGGGAATGGAAGGGTTGATTGAGATTCAGCGGTGGTATTAGCCCATAGACAGCAGACTGCGACGAAGCTGGGACGCAGAGCGCCCCTGGTTGCATTCCCACGCAGGAGCGTGGGAACGATCAGGTCGCGATGGCTGTGAAATCGATCGTTCCTCACGCTCTGCGTGGGAATGCAGCCCGGGACGCTCCGCGCTCCCCTTGCGCCGAGCATGTGTCAGAACTCGATCCGCACATCCCCCTTCGGCACGCTGCAGCACGACAGGATGTAACCTTCGGCCTCGTCGTCTTCGGTGATACCGCCGTTGTGGTCCATCTCCACTTCCCCGCCCAGTTTCAAAACCTTGCAGGTGCCGCAGATGCCCATACCGCAGGCTTTGGGAATCATCATGCCGAGCTTGGCGGCGGCGGCGTGGACGGTTTCTCCCGGCCCCACGCGAATACTCTTGCCAGAGGCGGTGAACTCCACCAGATGTAGGTCCGCCACATCGACTTCCGGGGCGTCGGCAGCCTGTTCGGCCTGTTCCACCGCGTCGGCGCGAGCTTCCGGTGGCGTGGCGCCGAAGGACTCCTCGTGGTAACGCGTCATGTCGAAGCCAGCGGCTTCCAGCAGGCGCTTGACCGCGTTCATGTAGGGCGTCGGGCCACAGCAAAACACTTCGCGCTCCAGGAAGTCCGGCGCCATCAGCTCCAGCATCTTGTGGTTCAGATAGCCGCGATACCCGGCCCAAGGCTCGCCCAGCCCATGTTTTTCGCAGATCAGGTGCAGGTTGAAGTTATCGATCCGCGACGCCATGTGTTCCAGCTCGCGGTGATAGATGATGTCCTTGGGCGAGCGGGCGCTGTGGATAAACACCATGTCGACGTTGGCATTGGTGTCGTAGTACCAGCGCGCCATGGACATCACCGGCGTGATGCCGACACCGCCACTGAGGTAAAGACCTTGGGGTTCGAGAAGTCGATGGCATTGAACAGGCCGACCGGCCCGTGCACCGCCAGCTCCTGACCTTCGTGCAGGGTGTCGTGCAGCCAGTTGGAAACCTTGCCCCCCGGTACGCGCTTGATGGTCACCGAAAAACTGTAGGGCACCGACGGCGAGCTGGAGATGGTGTAGGAGCGCATGATCGGCTGACCTTCGATTTCCAGCTCCAGGGTGACGAATTGCCCCGGCTTGAAAAAGAACAGAATCGGCTGATCAGCCATGAAACAAAAGGTGCGCACATCCCAGGTTTCCTGGATGACTTTGACGCAACGGACAATGTGACGACCATTGGCCCAGGTCTGGGTGGTTACCGGGTTCAGGAAGCTGTTGGACATGCTGATCTCCACGGCCGACTGTCGGCCTCTTATGAGGCGATTCTGCGTATAGCGCGAATCGCCCATTTACCTATCTGCGACATTCACATGCTTACCGCGACCAGCCCCCAACGACCGGACCTTGCGCGTCGGGAACAGATTGGGCCATGTCGCCCATGGATAAGGTTCGCCCCCTGCGCGGCCCCACACTCGCCCCAACAGATAAATAATATTTTCTGCCTTGCGTAGCACATTTGATTAGCCACTTTCGCCGGCCACGTAGAGGGCCATGAGGATAAAACGATGGACGTCACCGCAACCCTGAGCCTGGGCGATCCGCTGGAACCCGCACGCAAGGCCACCGCGCAAATGCTGCAGGAACGCGAGCGCACTTTCTCGCTGCCGCAGCCGTTCTACTCCGATGAGCGCCTGTTTGATATCGACATGCAGGAAATCTTCCAGAAGGAATGGTTGATCGCCGGCATGACCTGCGAAATTCCGACCAAGGGCAACTACCTGACCCTGCAGGTTGGCAAGAACCCGATCATCGTGATTCGCGGCGCCGACGGCGTGGTGCATGCGTTCCACAACGTCTGCCGGCACCGGGGCTCGCGGCTGTGCACCAGCGAAAAGGGCAAGGTCGCCAAGCTGGTCTGCCATTACCACCAGTGGACCTACGAGCTGGACGGTCGCCTATTGTTCGCCGGCACCGAAATGGGCGCCGATTTCGACATGAACCAGTATGGCTTGAAGCCAGTGAACGTGAAGACCGCCGGTGGCTACATCTTCATCAGCCTGGCGGAGAACCCACCGACCATCGACGACTTCCTGGCGACCTTGACCCATTACATGGAACCCTATGACATGGAAAACACCAAGGTGGCGGTGCAAACCACCTTGATGGAAAAGGCCAACTGGAAGCTGGTGCTGGAAAACAACCGCGAGTGCTACCACTGCGGCGGCGCGCACCCGGAACTGCTCAAGACCCTGCTGGAATGGGACGACGTCACCGACCCACGGGCCGACCAGGCATTCAAGGACCATGTAGCGGCCTCCGCCGCAGCCTGGGAAGCCGAGAAAATCCCTTACGCCCACGCCAGTTTCGGCCTGCGCAACCGTATCGTGCGCATGCCGCTGCTCAAGGGCACCGTGTCGATGACCATGGACGGCAAGCAGGGCTGCGCCAAACTGATGGGCCGCATCAAGAACCCGGACCTGGGCTCGATGCGTATCCTGCACCTGCCCCACTCGTGGAACCACTGCATGGGCGACCACATCATCGTGTTCACTGTGTGGCCGATCAGCGCCCAGGAGACCATGGTCACCACCAAGTGGATCGTACACAAGGACGCGGTCGAAGGCGTGGACTACGACGTGGCACGCATGCGCCAGGTCTGGGACGCCACCAACGACCAGGACCGTCGCCTGGCCGAAGAAAACCAGCGCGGCATCAACTCCACCGCCTACCAGCCAGGCCCGTACTCCAAGACTTATGAGTTTGGTGTGGTGAACTTCGTCGACTGGTACAGCGAGCGCATGCTCAACAACCTGGGGGCGGAACCTGCGCCGTACCTCAAGGGCGTTCCGGTCCAGGGCTGACAGCAAAAGCATCGCGAGCAGGCTCGCTCCCACAAAGGATCTTTGGCGCACCGAAGATCAAATGTGGGAGCGAGCCTGCTCGCGATAGCGGCCTCACATTCACCCGATTACTGTGAAGACCACCGCACCGACCCATCCTCCCCATAAAACGTCTCGACAATCTCCTCCCTCACCAGCCGCACCTTCACATACCCGTTCAACACCCGTTCCGGGTACGCCTCATCCCCCGCCAGTTGCGTTTCCGACCACAACACCCCGGCATGTCCGTTCAACTCGCTGGTGGTGCCGTAGGGAATCGCTCCGTGCCCGGCACAGCGTGCGTGCAGCCCGCCTTGGGGCGCGTAGCAGATGCCGTTGTGCAGATGCCCCCAATACCAGTAGTCCGGCTCACGCCCCAGGGCATCGCAGACCGGTTGGTAAAGCGCGGTCTTGTGGTGCCCGGAAATATCGAAGCCCTGGTGATGGCTGAGCACCATCAGCTTTTTGCGCTTGGGCAGGCTTTTCATCCAGTCGATCTGTTGCGCGTTGAGGGTGCCATCCATGTACAGATTCATCGCGTCCGAGGCGTAGGCACTGTCGAGGCCGACCACCAGCCAATCGTCGTTGTACAGGGCAAAGTAACTGGTGCCCTGTTGCACCGGGAAACGCTTGGCCAACTCCTTGAAATAACCGTGGGCGCCGCTGTACATCTCGTGGTTGGAATTGAGCGTGAACGAGCCGTGCTTGCCCTGGGGCCAGCCGACCATGTCGACGTCCTCCTGGGAATGGGTGCCGGCGTAATACACATCGCCCAGATGGATGGTGAAGTCGGCCTCGGCCAGTTGCATCTGATTGGCGACAGCCACGGCCGGAGCATGACTGTCGAACGGTCCGGTGCCCCAGTCGCCGGCAATCGCCAACACCACGTCGCTGTCCATTTTCACCAGTGCCGGGTTAGTGGCGAACGGCGCGTGATGGCGCAGGTTCTCGATCCACTTGAGCAACGCCTCACTCCACAACAGGTCGAGCAACTCCCATTTGCGGCAACCGAGCAAGGTGCCGTCCTTGAGCACGCGGGTCGGCAGCTCGTCCTCGGTTTGCGGCAAGGCGCTGGCATTGCCGATCTTCAGGATCGAAAGACCGTGGGCCAGCTCCCACGGCACGGCCGGTTCGTCATCCGGCAGGTCGCCGTGATCGATGACGTGCCGGGCCTGATCGTGGCCACGCTGGAGCAGCTTGACGATGGCCTCGAACTCTTCGGGCTCCAGGTCGTTGACGAGTTTTTTCCAGGACATCTCCAGCCGCGTGACCAACCCGTGCAGGCGGACTTTGACCTTGTCGAACTCATGTTCCCAATGGTGCAGTAATGACATGTGAACGCTCCTTCGCAGTGCCCTGGGCTACAGGGTTTTCATGAATTCGATCAGGGCCCGTTTGTCGACATCCGACAACTGCGTGCCATACAGGTGGCCGCCGTTGTGGTTGCCTTCCAGGCGGGTGTCGTATTTGAAATCCGCCGACGCCTTCATCTGCGCGCCGCTGGTGATGAAGCCGACCTTCTCCTGGTCGTAGATATCGGAGCCGGTGTAGAACACTTGCGGCCGCAACTCGGGCGGTTGCAACAAGTCCCACAGGGTCGGCACCGAGCCGTTGTGCAGGTACGGCGCCCTTAGCCAGATGCCGTCGGTGGGGGTGTTGCTGTAGCTCTGGGTCTTGCGGTACGCGCCGAAGTCGAACGGCGGTTTCTTGAAGCCGTGGAACGCCGTCACCAGCCCGACGGTGAAGGAGTTCAGGCGATGGGGATCGGTGCCCAACTGGTCGATGTTGGTAGTGACCTGTCCTGTGTCGGCACGGCCGAAGTCGTGGCAAGCGGCACAGTTCTGCTCCCAGATCGGTTTGCCCTGGGCGACTTTCGCCTGGTCCAGGGCGAACGGCCACGCCGGCGCCTTGTGGCCCAGCAGCCAATTGGTCACCCGGTTGAAACTCGGCGGCAGCACCGATTGCGGTGTCGCGCCCACGGCCATGGCCGCCGCGTAGTTGCGTTCGTGAATCTTGTTGTTATTGCCGTCCCAATGCAGATACATCGACTCACGGGGTTTCTGGTTCCAGACCTGCGGCAAGTCCACGGTGCCGATGGTGGAGTCATCCGGGAAGCCGAACACCACCATTTTGGTCGGGTTGAAGGTATCGGTCCGCCCCGGACCTTGGGCCGGGCGCAGTTTCTGCCAGGCGTAGGCCTGCTTCTGCTTGAGTAGCCCACTCTTGGCCATCGGGATTATCAGGTAACGGTTGTACAGTTTTTCGAAAAAGCCCAGCTGGAACTTGCTGTTGATCGCCGCCATGACCGCATCTGGGGTGAATTTCGGGTCGCTGGCACAATCGTAGGCAAACCACTGGAAGGCCTGCAGTTGCAGGGTGTTGGCCGGCGCGCTGGCGACCGGAACCGCTACGTCACTGGCATTGGCCCGGTACGAGCCGGTGTGGCACAGCGCGCAGTTCGGCTCCACGGTGGGGTAGCCCAGTTGCCGCTTGGCCATGCCGATCGGCAGGTCGTTGCCGTTCTCGTAGAGAAACCCGAACACCTCGTAACCGCCGGGCTTGGGCAGTTTTTCCGGGCACATCTGCGGCAGCACGGCGAACAGGTAATAAGGGATCCGCGCTTCGATGCCCAGGCCGATGGCGGCGTATTTGTAGTGGTCCTCGTCGGAAGCGAAGTCTGGCTGGGGCACCTCTCGTATCATCTGGTACCAGGTCTGGTAGCCGATGAAACCCAGCAGCAATACCACCACCAGCGTGCCGACCTTGAAACCATGACTGTGCCAGCGCCGCGCCCAGCCGGCGCGCCACTCCCGCCAACCGGCGCAGAGCAAGGCCAGTGGACGATGGGCCACCGGGCTGCCCAGGTACAGCAGCACGCCCAGAATCAGGAACATGCTCAAGTCGCCCATCAACATCGGCACGAACAACTGACCCTGGTTGTTGGTGTTGATCAGGTAGATCCAGAACACCACCGCCACCAGCCGCGACAGCACGCACAACCACGAATGCACCACGAAACGCGGCGCGTTGAACCCCGAGGGCATGTAGAACAGGCTGATCCCCACCAGCAACATGCCGGTGTTTTCCAGCCAGGGATCGGACAGCACGGGCGGCAGGCCAAGCATGGACGTCAGCAACGCCGGCGCGAACAGCGCCGGAATCGCGAAGACCATGTTCATCACAATGCCCACCCAGATGATGCGTTGGAACCAACGGATGTAAGTGTTCATGGCATCCTTTTTCCTTATTCCTGACTCACGAGATGCAGCGTCCAGACGATCGCATCGCGAGCGGGCTCGCTCCCACATTGAACGGTGTGGGCCACCGAACCTGCGTACGGCACAAACCCCGTGTGGGAGCGAGCCTGCTCGCGATGCGATCTAGAACTAGCCCAGCGCCGTCTTCTCCAGGTGTTCAAGGATGATCGGGTACACATCCACCACCGCGTCCTTGCCAAAAATGCAGTCGATGTGGCCGTAGCCCGGCACTTCGTGACGGCTGAACAGTTGCGGGCCGTGCATATCGCACAGTCGCTCGTAGGTCTTGAGGGTGCTTTGAGGGAGGTAGCACTGGTTCTCGGCACCGCTGATGAAGCAGATCGGCAATTTCAACCGATCGAAATGCGGCATGTAAACGTCGTTGCCCTTGAAGTCCACCAGGTGCCCCTTGCGCACGATCAGCGCCAGGTGCTCGAAGGTCTGGATGTTCGACTCACCGAACAATTCATGCAGGTTGTCGTGCAGGGTTTCGTTGAGGGTGTCGTGGCGGTACAGCGATGCATACATGAACGTGATGCGGTGGCAGACCGGGTTGGTGCAATAGCCCTGGGCCTCGATCCGGGCATAACCGTTGAGAGCCTTGTCGTAGAGTTTGTTGAACCAGCTTTCCTTGGTGTCGGCGTAGGCCGTGAGGGACTTGATGCCGATGGCATCGAGCATCCCCGGCAAATGCAAACCGGCCTTCAGTCCGGTGGCGGTGGCAACCACCGTGTCGGCGGCAATCTGTGAGCAGACCACCGAGCGAACCCCTTGCAGCCCCGCCAGCATCGACATGAAGAACGTCGTCGCACCGTAGCAATGCACCACGCACTGCACGTCACGGGCCAGCGTGGCCTGCTGGATCTGCTCGATAGCAGCCTTGAAGTCGTGCTGGGCCACCTGGTCGCCGTTCCATTCATGCTTGCTGGCCGGCAGCAGGATGCTCACCCGCAAGTCCAGCAACCAAACGTCGTACTCGTGCTTGCACAGGTACTCCAGCAAGTTGGTCTGGATGGTGTCGGTGGAGAAAATATTCGACCCCACCCCCAGGCCATGCACCAGCATCACCGGGCCTTTGCTGCCCGCTTGATAGCGAGTCAGGCGTAGCTCGACGTTGTCCTCGGTCTGGAAGAAATGCACGGTCGGCGCCGGTGCGTCCAGTGGCCGCTTGCTGCGAGGCGGCGCGTCCGGATTGAAGTACACATCGCCAGCGAACACCCCGCCGTAGCTCTCCCACAAAATGCCGGCGAAGAACTTGCCGAAGCGGGCCAACGCTTCCACTCGCTCACGCTCGTTACGTGCGTTGAGCACTTTCATGGTGGTCATCTGCTTGGCGAAGTCGGCCGGCAGAATGTGCATCACCCCCGAGCCGATGACCTCGCCGCTCTTGTCCGGCCCGCGATACAGCGTGACATAGAGCGTGCTGGTGTCGTGCCAGATGTTCAGCACCCCGTTGTCCTCGGGTACGGTCTTGAAGGCGCTGAAGTAATAATCGCTGCCATCCTCGGCGGTCAGTTTCATGTCGTAGTTCATGTGCCGCACATCCACCTGTTCCTGGTATTGCTCGAACAGGTTGAACACTCCGTTGCTGGCGACCAGCGGCTTGGGCGAAAGCATCGGCGCATCCAGCGTACCCACCAGGGTGGCGGCGTGTTCCGGTTCCTTGATCAGGCGATTGAGATCGGCGGCAGTGATGGTCAGGGTGAATTCGATGGGCGAGTTATCGGCTTTGCCGCGCTTGGCCGCGGCTTCGTAAAGCGAAAGATCAGTGCCCTGAGGCTGGGTGAAGGCTGTGGAAAAGTAGCCCTTCATGGTTTCAGTGAACTGCACGCCAAGGGTCGGCGCCGCCACCGGTTTGCGCGGGGCCGAAGGCAGGGTGTAGTCGATGATCCAGCCACGATCGGCCGCCAGCAGCCCCATGTTGCGCTCGCTCACCGCCGAGATGGTCAACAACGGGTTCACCGCCAGGGAAGTCGGGATCACCGCACCGTCCGTCACGTACAGACCGGGATAGACATCCGTCCCGCTGGCACCACTGAACACCTGGCCCTTGTGGTTGACCACGCCTTGCGTCGCGTCTTCCCCCATCACGCAGCCGCCCAAGGGATGGACCGAAACGATGCTGTGCTTGAGCAGCTTGGTCCAGATCGGATTCTCGACCCAGATCCCGCCCAACGCCTTGGTGCTCTGGTGCAAACGCTCATTGCCCAGGGTCACGTTTTCCTGCTCGCCGACGCCGGGCCAGTCGATGCGCAACTGGTCCTTGTTGTCGAGCACCATGCGCCCCTTGCCGTTGTCGTGACTCATGATCAGGTACGTCTGCATGTTATGCAGCGCGCCGTAGTACGGGCCGCGCAGAAAGCTCTCGGCTTCCCGGGCCTTGTACTTGAGGCTGGCACCCAGGCCCGTGTCGGTGGGCACGCCGATCATCCCGGCGAACGCCGCCATGCTCGGCACCATGGGCCGACCGAGTGCGCCGGGGATCGAGCCTTCCTCGATGACCATGCGGCTGCGCCAGTCACCCTCGGTACGCATGTCGATGATCGAGGTGATGCACGGTCCCACCGGCTCCAGCTCCTTGGCCGAGTGGGCGCCGAAACCGATACCGTTGATGGTCTGGTCGCAGTTGTGGCCAAACCCGAGGATGTCGCCGTTGCCGCTCATGTTCTCGCCCAGTTGACTGGACATCGACAGGCCTTTGTCCCGGGAACGCAGCATGATCTCGGTAGAGCCCAGGGTGCCGGCGGACACCACCACGATGTCGGCGCGCACGAACAGGGTTGGCGCCGAGAACAACTCGCGACCGCTGTCCAGGTACTGGAAATGCACGATCCAGCCGTCGCCGTCGCGCTCCAGGTGCCGCACCTGGGCCTGACAGAAAATCTCCGCACCATGGTTCCAGGCATCCGGCAGGTAATTCATCAGCGTGGTGTTCTTGGCCTTGTTGTTACAGCCCGAGACGCAATCCCCACAGCCGTTGCACGGCAACTGCTCGACGCCGACGTGGTTGAGGTTGTTGGGCAACTTGTCGAATGTCACGTTGATGGGCGGTTTGTAGAAATGTGCGTCCTGCTTGAGATAACTCGCCGACTTGCGGTTGGCGTCGAGCTTGGGCAGGTTCGGCGCCGCATCTGGGTAAGGGTTGGGCTTGAGCATTTCCCGAGCCCGCGCATAACCGTCCTTGAGCAGCGTGTCGCAATGGTCACGCACCGCCTGCGGCCAGCGGGAGTCCTCGAACACACCGGGCTCCGGCTCCAGCGAAACGTTGGCATTGATCAGCGAAGTGCCGCCCAGGCCGCAACCGACCACCACGTTCTGCTGGGCGTTGACGTGCAGGTCGAACAGTCCGGTGCGCGACCCGATGTGACCGTCCGGGTCATGCACCTGCAACTCTTCGGTGGCCGCAAGCATGGTGTTGGGGTATTCGCCGGGCTGGATCTCCCGGCCCCGCTCCAGCAGACAAACCTTGCGCCCAGCCCGGGACAGGCGTGACGCAGCAATGCCACCGCCGTAGCCGGAACCAATGACGATAACGTCGTAATGCTCCTTGATTTCGCTAATGGGGGTCGAGATCCGTGTCATGTTCAAGTCCTCTCAGGCAGATGGGGCAACTCTGCGGTTGCCTGCAAATCGACAGGCGCACGAACGCCTGGCCACTATCCCGTACGGGTTGGAGCGGCAGTCAACGGTGTTACAGGGGAAACTCAGGGCTCAACGAGGCGCTATAGACGCGCACGCTGATTGGTGGCACGACGACGTCTGCGTTTGGGTAACCGGGTGGGAGGGGTCGGAGTACAGGTCGCAGCCGAGATCGGGTACCAGCAGGGGGGCTTGCTATCCATCATGCGTTCTCCCTGAACCAGATGTGGATAAAGTGGCGGTGTCCTTGTGCCATGAGTGAAGACAGCTGCCAGGGCCACGTCAAGGTGGATCCTTAGAACTGTATGAAATTTGATCTATAGCGTCTGGGCCTATACCCGCCGTGGCTCTTACGCTTTCGCAAACAAGTTATCCACATGTCCACCCACAGCTAATGGGGACAAGTGCCTCATTGCGACTGATTTTTTTAAGTAAAAGCTAAAGAAAAACCGTGACTTATGAACAAAGAGCGTTTCCTTTCCATATAGATCAAAAACTGATCAACCACCTGAAAGCCTTGTCTAGCGTGGCTTCTGGAGGAGAGCGAACACCTTATCCACAGAAGCGCCAACAGTGTTTGGGGGTAATTCTGACGGTTCTGTGGAAAACCGCGACTATGGCCGGTAAATCGAGGTTTTAGCGGAATTTTTCGGATAAAAATGATGAATTGATCATTTTATGACCAGCCCCATGAAAGCCCCGTTCCGTATGGCCTGTAGAGGGTAGCGAACATCTTATCCACAGAAGCGCCAACAGAGATTGGGGGCAAGTAGCGTCCTGCGCTCACGCTTATTCACAAACAGAATCGAGGAAAAACCGTGAGTTAGGCTGGTTGTTTTTTAAGCGCAGGCTTGGGGAGCTTGATCTGCGTGGGGTGTGGCGAGGGGCGAACAGGTTATCCACAGAGGCGCGCACAGGGATTGTGGGTAAACCTCAGCCCCTTGTGGGAGCGAGCCTGCTCGCGATAAGGCCATGCCAGTCAACATGGAGGTGAATGGAAGACCGCTATCGCGAGCAGGCTCGCTCCCACAAGGGTGTCTGGTGAGGCCGCCGTGACGGTTAAGGCCGATGCATCAAATACGCCTCCCCCGTCACCCGAATCAGCGGATGCGGGACGACCCGGCAGGTTTTGACGATGCCAAAACCGTGGCGCTCATAAAAGCGCCGGGCGCCAATGTTCGCTGCGTAGTCGATCAAACTGAGGCCTTTGAGCGCCAGTTGATCGGCACGTTGTTGCGCTCGCTCGAGAAAGCGCACGCCGAGCCCCTTGTTACGCCACCCTTCATGCAGGGCCAGGCTCGATATATAGAGGGTATCGGGGACTTCCATGTCGGCGTAGGGCGCCAGGATCGGATCAGTGACGGGAGTCGCCAGCGGATCCTCACGCGTCACGTAACAATGCATCATGCCGATGACCTGTCCGCCGGCTTCTGCAATAAGGCAGTTCTGGTAGGAAAAATCGACATCCTCACGGGCATAGCGAGCAGCCCCTACCTCCAGCAGATCCTGCCCGGACTCCGCCAGCTGGCTCCAGATGTAATCCGACGCGCCCTCTGAGGAAATCCGGAACAGACGAGCGATCTCCCGTGTATCCGTGGGCAACGCCGGACGAAATTCAACTTCCATTGATGTGGCTCCATTAGCTATCAAATAGCTTTTTTTAGGCGCAGGTTTGAGTCACGACAACATGCCAGGGCAGCGGTTTTATGGCTGGATGTTGCAGCGGGTCAGATTGGACGTTTTTTGAGCGAAGGCTTGAAAGGCCTGATTTGCGCGGTGTCTGGATAGGATCGAACAGGTTATCCACAGAGGCGCGCACAGGGATTGTGGGTAAACCTCAGCCCTTGTGGGAGCGAGCCTGCTCGCGATGGGGCCATGTCAGTCAACCTGGAGGTGAATGGAAGACCGCTATCGCGAGCAGGCTCGCTCCCACAAGGGACAAGGTGAGCCTGGATTTAGCGAACCACCCCTTCCTCAATCAGCAACTTGAGGATCGCCTCGGCGCCCGCCTCCGGGCTCACGCCTTTGAGCACCTGCCCACCTCCGCCGCTGGCCTTGGCCGTGGCGGCTTTCATGCGGTCGGCGCCGCTCTTGGCCTTGATCACTTTCAGGCGTTTGGGCCGTGGTTTGGCCGGTTGCAGGGTCGCCACCGCCAACAGGGCGTCGTCGATCACCTCGACTTCTTCAGCGTGCAACGCCCCGCGTCGGGCCGGGCCGTAGGCGCTTTGCCGGGGTTTGGGGGCCGCGTTATCCACCGTGGCGAGGAACGGCAGGCGCACTTTGAGACGTCGCCGCTGGCCGCGGGGCAAGGCTTGCAGAACCAAGGCTACGCCACTGTCGATGGATTCGACCTGGGCCAACCCCACCACCAGCGGCCAGCCGAGATTTTCCGCCAGCAGGAACGGCAACATACCTGAACCTTCGCCGGTTTCCGCCTGACTGCCGGTGAGCACCACTTGGGCTCCCGCGTCGCGCAGATAATCAGTCAGGGCCGGCAGTGCGTCGGCACCTGCGGGGTTATCCAGTACGTAGAGTTCGTCCAGACCCATGCCCAGATAGGCGCGCAGGGCCGGTTCAGCCACGTCGCCTGCGTGCAGCACTTGCAGGTCGTTGCCGGCCAGTTGCAGGCCCAGTTCCACGGCCCGCGCATCCTGCTCGGCGCGCCGGGGCCGACCGGAGGTGGGGTGGGCGCCGATGGACACCAGGCTGATCACTTGAGTACTCATGGTTGAATCCTTAGCTTAAGCCGCATCGCGCTTGGCTTCGTTGCGGTACGCCTCTACCGCCGCGATCAAGGCCTGGAGAATCGCCGCGCTGTCGCCAATCACCGACAGGTCTGCCCGTTTGATCATGTCGCAGCCCGGATCGAGGTTGATCGCCACCACCTTGTCGCAGGCGCCGATGCCCTGCAGGTGCTGGATAGCCCCGGAAATCCCCACCGCAACGTAGACCCGCGCCGTAACCCAGGTGCCGGACGCGCCAACCTGGCGATCCCGCGCCATGAAGCCATCGTCCACCGCTACCCGCGAAGCACCCTCGGTGGCGCCCAGGGCCGCAGCGGTCTGGTGGAACAGCGCCCAGTCCTTGACCCCGTTGCCGCCGGAAAAAATGAATTCGGCTTCGGCCATCGGGATCGCGCCCGGGTCCACCGCCACCGCGCCCAGGTCTTCGATGCGCGACAAGCTGCGGGCCACGCCTGTGGATAACTCCACCGGCAAGGCTTCGTGGCGGGTTTCGCTCACCGGTTCGGCGCATTCGGCCGCGGCCAGGATCAACCGCGCCAAAGGCCGCGCCAAATCTTGCAGGCCGGCACCGGCCCGGCCGATGCACTCCTCACCCTTGACCTGCCAGACCCGTGTGGCCGGGCGCTCGCCCAGGGCTGCGGCAAACCGCCGGCCCAGTTCGCCGCCACCGGTGCGGCTGTCAGGCAGCAGCCAATGGCGTGGGTTGAATTGGTTATCCACAGCCCGCAGACCCTGGACTCGCTGTTCCGGTGCATAACCGCTGAACGCCTCGCCTTCCAGTACCAGCAAGCGGTCGACACCGGCCGTGGCAAAGGTGCTTTCCTTGTGCTCGCCGAACACCACCGCCAGCACCGCGCCGTCGGCACCGGCCAATTGATGGGCCAGGCCCAGCAGATCGCGGTCGTGGCTGCTGAGACGACCGCCCACCATGTCTGGCACCACGCAGATATAAAACGCCGGTTGCGGCACCTGATGCAGCGGCAATTGCACTTCAGTTGCCGCGGTACGCTTGGTCGCGCCGCCCTGCTGGGCGCCGCTGCGGTCGATACGCTTGATGCCGTTGGGGCCGATGAATCCGACACCATGAACGTTCTTGCGGATGACACCGTTGGGACCCATCCAGCTGTGCTGGACCGGTTGCATGGCCGCGTGCAGTGGGTGCAGGCGGTTACGGGCGATCCACTCGGCGCGAGGGTCGCGGCGGATGATGTCGCTCATTAGTGCACCTCCGCAGGTTCACGTTTGGCCGGAACCGCTGGTTTGTTCGCAACCGCGTCTTCGAGCAGAGCGTCGGCCACCAGTTCAGCGATGTCCTTGATCATCGGGCGTGGCTCAACCACCCCCTCAAGCATCGCGGTGCACTGTGGACAACCCACTGCCACCAGTTCGGCGCCGGTTTCGCGGATGTCTTCCATGCGCATATCGGGGATACGCTGCTTGCCCGGAATGTCAGTGATCGGCGCGCCGCCGCCACCGCCGCAGCAACGGGAGCGGAAACCGGAACGCTGCATCTCCTTGATCTCGATGCCCAGCGCACGCAGCACCTGGCGTGGCGCCTCGTATTCGCCGTTGTAACGGCCCAGGTAGCAGGGGTCGTGATAGGTCACGCTGTCGCCCTTGTGCTGGCCGAGGTTCAGGGCGCCGGCCTCGATGACTTCTGCCAGGTAAGTGCTGTGGTGCTGCACCCGGTAGTTGCCATCGAAAGCGCCGTATTCGTTTTTCAGTACGTGGAAGCTGTGGGGGTCGCAGGTGACGATCCGGTTGAAGCTGTATTTGCCCAGGGTCTGGATGTTGCGCTTGGCCAACAGCTGGAAGGTCGCTTCATCACCCAGGCGCCGGGCCACATCGCCGCTGTCGCGCTCTTCGAGGCCGAGCACGGCAAAGTCGATGTTCGCCGCCTTGAGGACTTTGACGAAGGCGCGCAAAGTGCGCTGGTTGCGCATGTCGAAGGCACCGTCGCCGACCCAGAACAGCACGTCGGTGGACTTCACCTCGCTGAGCAGGTTCAGGTTCAGGTCCGCCGCCCAGTTCATCCGCCCGCCCGGGGCGAAGCCGCCAGGGTTGTCGGTGGCGATGAGATTTTCCAGTACTTCAGCGCCCTTGTTCGGCGTGGCGCCTTTCTCCAGGGTCAGGTGACGACGCATGTCGACGATGGCATCGACGTGCTCGATCATCATCGGGCATTCCTCAACGCACGCCCGGCAAGTGGTGCAGGACCACAGCGTCTCGGCGTCCACTAGGCCGTTGACGATTGGCTGGTGTGGATTGCCGCTGTGTTCGCCCACCGGTTTACCCCTGCCGTCAAGGGATGGGTAGGGGCTGCCGGCGAATTTCGCATCGGTGCCGCCGGCCAGGCCGACGACCATGTCCTGGATGAGTTTTTTCGGGTTCAGCGGCTGGCCGGCGGCAAAGGCCGGGCACGCGGCTTCGCACTTGCCGCACTGCACGCAAGCGTCGAAACCGAGCAACTGGTTCCAGGTGAAATCCTTGGGTTTCTCAACGCCCAACGGTGCTGCGGGGTCGTTCAGGTCCAAAGGTTTGAGACCGGTTGAGCGGCCGCCACCAAAGCGTTCGGCGCGGCGGTGCCAGGCCAGGTGCAGGGCCCCGGCAAAGGCATGTTTCATCGGCCCGCCCCAGGTCATGCCGAAGAACATTTCCGACACACCCCAAAGCACGCCCAGGCCCAACAGCGCCACCAACACCCAGCCCCCGAAGTCGGCCGGCAAGATCCCGGCGACCGGCAAGGTCACCAGGAAAAAACTGATGGAGAACGCGAACAGGCTCTTGGGCAAACGCATCCACGGCCCTTTGGACAGCCGTGACGGTGGATTGCGACGACGCAGGGCAATGAAGATCGCGCCGCTGAACATCAGCAGCGTGGCGAACAGCAAGGCATAGCCCAGAATGCGGTTCTGCAGGCCGAAACCATGCACCAGAATCGCCAGCAGCGCCGCCAGCACAAAACCACCCGCCGTGGCGACGTGGGTGTTGGCGATGTATTTGTCCCGCGCCACCACATGGTGCAAATCCACCATGTAGCGCTTGGGCATGGCGAAAAGACCACCGATCAGGTCGACCTTGGACGGTCGCCCCCGGCGCCACATGTTCACCCGCCGCAAAGCGCCAAGGACCGCAAGGCCCAGGGCAGCGAACAGCAGGATGGGAAGAAGGGTGTTCAGCATGGTGAAGCTCCCAAAGACCTCAGGTCTTGCAGGTCGAGATGCCTTACTCGGTTCCTGTGGGAGCGAGCCTGCTCGCGATTCAGGCGCCGCGGTGCCTCAGGCAGACCGCGTTATCGTTCATCGCGAGCAGGCTCGCTCCCACAGGGCTATGTGCAAGCCGTTAGAAATCCTTGCACAACCGCAGCGCGTCGTAGATGGCGGCGTGGGTATTACGCTGCGCTACGCAATCACCGATGCGGAACAGCAGGTAACCATCGCCGCTCTGCTCCAGGCACGGTTGGGGCTTGATCGCGAACAAGGCTTCGACGTCGATCTGGCCCTTGTTGCGCGAACCTTCCTTGAGCGCGTAGTAGATTTCTTCATCCGGTCGCACGCCGTTTTCCACCACTACCTGATCCACCACGCGCTCTTCCTTGGCACCGGTGTATTCGTTCTCCAGCACCGCCACCAGCTTGTCGCCTTCGCGGTAGACCTTCTCCAGCATCATGTCCCCGGTCATGATCACTTCCTTGGGGTACATGCTGCGGTAGTAAGTGGGGAACGAAGTCCCGCCAATGGCCACGCCCGGCTTGATGTCGTCGGTAACGATTTCGACCTGGCTGCCCTTGTCGGCGAGGAAGTCGGCCACCGACATGCCGGTGAATTCACAAATAGTGTCGTAGACCAGTACGTTCTTACCCGGTGCAACCTTGCCATCGAGCACGTCCCAGCTGCTGACCACCAGCCCTTCGGCGGCGCCCCAGTGTTCGTTCTGCTCGAGGAATGGATGCCCGCCGACGGCCAGCACCACCACATCCGGACGCAGGTCCATGATGGTCGCCGCGTCCGCCGCCACGCCCAGGCGCAGGTCGACTTTCAGCCGGGCCAGTTCCAGCTGGAACCAGCGGGTAATGCCGGCGATCTGGTCCCGTTGCGGGGCTTTCGAAGCGGTGGTGATCTGCCCGCCAATGAATTCCTTTTTCTCGAACAGGGTCACGTCGTGGCCACGTTCGGCGGCCACACGCGCCGCTTCCATCCCGGCCGGGCCGGCACCGACGACGACCACTTTGCGCTTGGGCCCGGTGGATTTTTCGATGATGTGCGGCACGCCCATGTATTCACGGGAGGTTGCAGCGTTCTGGATGCACAGCACATCCAGGCCCTGGTACTGGCGGTCGATGCAGTAGTTGGCGCCGACGCACTGCTTGATCTGGTCGATCTGGCCCATCTTGATCTTGGCGATCAGGTGCGGGTCGGCGATGTGGGCACGGGTCATACCGACCATGTCGACGTAACCGCCCTCGAGGATCCGCGTGGCCTGGTTCGGGTCCTTGATGTTCTGCGCGTGCAGCACCGGAACCTTGACCACTTCCTTGATACCGGCGGCCAGGTGCAGGAACGGCTCCGGTGGATAACTCATGTTCGGGATAACGTTGGCCAGGGTGTTATGGGTGTCGCAACCCGAGCCCACAACACCGATGAAATCCAGCATGCCGGTGTCGTCGTAGTACTTGGCGATCTGCTTCATGTCCTCGTGGGACAGGCCGTCCGGGTGGAACTCATCACCGCAGATGCGCATGCCCACGCAGAAGTCGTCGCCCACTTCGGCGCGTACGGCTTTGAGCACCTCCAGGCCGAACTTCATCCGCCCCTCGAAGCTGCCGCCCCATTCGTCGGTACGCTTGTTGACCCGTGGGCTCCAGAACTGGTCGATCATGTGCTGGTGCACGGCGGACAGCTCGACGCCGTCCAGGCCACCGGCCTTGGCACGCCGTGCCGCCTGGGCGTAGTTACCGATCACCCGCCAGATTTCTTCCGGCTCGATGGTCTTGCAGGTCGCACGGTGCACCGGCTCGCGCACGCCGGACGGCGACATCAGGGTCGGCCAGTTGAAGCCGTCCCAGCGCGAGCGACGCCCCATGTGGGTAATCTGGATCATGATCTTGGCGCCATGCTTGTGCATGGCGTCGGCCAGGTTCTGGAAGTGCGGGATGATGCGGTCGGTGGACAGGTTCACCGAACTCCACCATTCCTGCGGACTGTCGATGGCAACCACCGACGATCCACCACAGATCGCCAGGCCGATGCCGCCCTTGGCCTTCTCTTCGTAATACTTCACGTACCGGTCGGTGGTCATGCCGCCGTCAGTGGCGTAGACCTCGGCGTGAGCGGTGCTGAGCACGCGGTTGCGGATGGTCAGTTTGCCGATCTGGATCGGCTGGAACATTGCTTCAAAAGCCATGGCGCGATCCTCGACTTACAACGGCTTGACGATGAACAGGCCGTCGTCGTGGCCTTCTTCGGAACCGCCGTAGACCTGCTCGGCCACGGTGCGGATCGAACTGCCACGGGCGGCGAGAATCTGGTCCATGGCGCCGGCAAACCAGCCGGTGAACATGTAGTCGACCTTGCGCCCGACCTTGCCGTACACGTAGACGAACGCCGAGTGTTCCAGCTTGACGCTGGCGGTGCCTTTATCCAGGTCGATGTCCTGGATCTTGAACAGGCCCCAACCGCGCTGGGACAGACGCTTCATGTAATGCTCAAACACCGCGACGCCTTCCAGGCCATGGCATTCGGCTTCTTTTTCACACCAGTGCCAGGCGGATTTGTAGCCGGCCTTGTAGAGAATCTCGGCGTAGGCGTCGGCGCCCAGCACTTCTTCGATGCCCATGTGGTTATTGACGAAAAAGTGCCGCGGCACGTAGAGCATCGGCAGGGCATCAGAGGTCCAGACACCGGTTTCACTGTCGACTTCGATAGGCAATTGAGGGGCGATTTTGGCCATGGAAACTTAACTCCGAAAATTCGTGGTATGCCTGCGGCGCTAATGGCCGCAGGTTAAGGATTCAGTGATGCGGCGGCTTTATTCGCCCCAGACGTCTTTCAGGACGTTGACCCAGTTCTCGCCCATGATCTTGCGCACCACCCGCTCTGGATGGCCGCGCTTGAGCAGCGTCTCGGTGAGGTTCGGGAACTCGCCCACGGTGCGGATGCCCAGGGGGTTGATGATCTTGCCGAAGCTGGTCAGCCGACGGGCATAGCCTTTGTCGTGGGTCAGCATTTCGAAGAAATCCTGACCGTGACCCTGAGTGAAATCGGTGCCGATGCCGATGGCGTCCTCACCGACGATGTTCATGGTGTATTCGATGGCCTCGGCGTAGTCGTCGATGGTCGAATCAATGCCCTTGGCCAGGAACGGCGCAAACATTGTCACGCCGACAAAACCGCCATGGTCGGCGATGAACTTCAGTTCTTCATCGGATTTGTTGCGCGGGTGCTCCTTCAGGCCCGAGGGCAGGCAGTGGGAGTAGCAGACCGGTTTCTTCGATTCGAGGATGACCTCTTCGGAGGTCTTGGAGCCGACGTGGGACAGGTCGCACATGATGCCGACCCGATTCATCTCGGCGACGATTTCACGACCGAAGCCCGACAGGCCGCCGTCACGCTCGTAGCAGCCGGTGCCCACCAGGTTCTGGGTGTTGTAGCACATCTGCACCACGCCAACGCCGAGCTGCTTGAAGATCTCGACGTAGCCAAGCTGGTCTTCGAAAGCGTGGGCGTTCTGGAAGCCAAAGATGATGCCGGTCTTGCCTTGAGCCTTGGCGCGCTGGATATCGGCGGTGGTTTTCACCGGGATCACCAGATCGCTGTTTTCGCGGATCAGTTTCTGGCTGGCCACAATATTGTTGATGGTGGCCTGAAAACCTTCCCACACCGACACCGTGCAGTTGGCGGCAGTCAGGCCGCCCTTGCGCATGTCTTCGAACAGGTCACGGTTCCACTTGGCAATGATCAGCCCGTCGATAACGATGCTGTCGGCGTGCAATTCGGCTGGGCTCATCAGGCAGTCCCCTTTTGTCAGCGATTCATGCGCCGAATCGTGTGCCGGCGCTTTGGGGCCAGCATATGCCTCGGTGCATTGGCGACCGGGTGCAAAAACGACAGGGGAATTGCCGAAAGCGTCAATCCACGACAAAGGGCTATGAGCGGGCCACCCTACCCGTCTGTTCTTTACCCGAGGCTTACGCCAGAATCTGCCGCATCACTGGCTTTCACTGGACTCGAGCGGCAACGCAATGAAATCAATCATCCTGGCTTTGGCTCTGATCAGCACCGTCGCCCACGCGACCGAAGACACCGAACACAACCCCTGCGACGCCGTGGAAAACGACGTCCAGACCCTGGCCTGCTCGGCCTACGGCAAAGCCGCCGCCGAACAACTGCTCGCCGACAACCTGCAGAGCCTCAACGAACGTCTGCAAACCCTCTACGCCGACAACAAGGCCCAGCTCAACGACATCACCAGCAAAATCAGAGTTGCCCAGCAACTGTGGCAAAAACAACGCGATGCCGACTGCGCCATCGCCGCCTTCCCGGCCAAACCCGGCAGCGAAGCCTACAAAATCGCCGAAAACGACTGCATGGCCCAGGTGAGTGATGACCGGTCGGAGTTCTTGGAGTCGATTGGGCAGGAATAAAGGGCCGTTTACGGAGCAATATTCAGACACCGTTCATACGTTGGCCCTAGAGAAAATATAAGTCAGGATTAGCAAATCTTATAAAAGACTTATATTCCTCCATGAACACTATTCACTGGACCAGAAAGGCCGTTAAGCAGCTTCTGAAAATGCACTCTATGCATCAGGCCCAGGTTCGGGACGGGGCGATCAAGGTCGTCAGCATTCAAGAGGTCAAGAAACGCGATGAACGTACCTACTGATATTCAGATCATAAACGACGCAAACGGGAATCCTGCATTCGTGGTCATTCCGTATGCCCAATACGTTGCGCAAAAAAAAATGGAACCCGATCTGATTCCTCATGAAGTGGTCAGTCGTATCGTCGACGGCGCCACGCCCATCCGCGCATGGCGCGAACATCTGAACTTGACCCAGGATGAGGTCGCCAGGCGCCTGGGTATTTCTCAACCGGCGTTTGCCCAGCAGGAATCAGTCGCCAAACCTCGCCGGGCAACTCGCGAAAAAATTGCCGCCGCCTTTGGTATCCATGCCGATCAGTTGGAGCTGTAAGCTGCACGCCACTATCGAGCAAAGGAATTCACATGAAAATCTGCGGCATCGAAATCAAAGGCAGCGAAGCGATCATTGCCGTTGCCTCGCTGGATCCACAGGCGTTGAGTCACGTCGCGCTGAATACCAAGAAAATCGCCCTGGACGATGATGACGAGGCCGCCAACGTCAAGGCGTTCGCCGCCCAGGTCCGGGCGTTCGTGGTGGATAACGGTATCGACCGCATCGCCATCAAGAAGCGCAGCAAGAAAGGCGAGTTCGCCGGCGGGCCGACCACGTTCAAGATCGAAGGGGTTTTCCAGTTGCTTGAGGGTTGTGAGGTGACGCTGCTGTCGCCGCAGACCATCAATGCGCAGAACAAGAAACACGACTTCGCATTGCCCGCGACGCTGAACAAGTATCAGCATGAGGCTTATAAGGCGGCGTGTTCGGCGCTGGTGAAGAAGTAAGCCTCTTTCAGCCAAACACTGGACTTGCGGCAGTTTTTTGTGTGGGAGCAAGGCTTGCCCGCGATACAGGCGCCTCGCTCTCCCATGCACCGCGCCGCTTTCGTCGCGGGCAAGCCTTGCTCCCACAGAGGTCCGAACGAGCTTGTCGCGATTGGAGCCGGTGAACATGGCGTTGCCCCCTGCCTCGGTGGTCAACGCATGCTTTTATACTCAATTATGGCGACAGGTGTAATTTAGTCGCGAACATAATTGAGTATAAAAGCCTGTCAAACCACCTCCCGCCCATCCCCTTGGCGCCGCCGATCTTCCCGCGGGCACCGTTCAAACCTCGCTCGATAACTGCGGGTGAAGTACGACGGTGACTCGAAACCGCAGGCGATGCTCACTTCCAGCACACTCATGTCGGTCTGGCGCAACAGTTGCCGGGCCTTTTCCAGGCGCAGGCGCAGGTAGAAGTTGCTGGGAGTGTCGTTCAGGTGCAGGCGGAACAGGCGTTCGAGCTGGCGGCGGGTGACGTTGATGGATTCGGCCAGGGCCAAGGTGCTCAGGGGCGGCTCGCTGTGGGTTTCCATCTCGCCGATGACGTGCACCAGCTTCTTGTTGCGAATGCCATAGCGGCTGGCAATTTCCATGCGCTGGTGGTCTTTGCGCGGACGGATGCGGCCGAGCACAAATTGTTCGCTGACCTCAATCGCCAGTTGCGGGCCATGGGCCTGGCCGATCAGGTCCAGCATCAGGTCGATGGACGCAGTGCCGCCGGCGCAGGTGATGCGCCGGCGGTCAATTTCGAACAGTTCCTGGGTCACACTCAGCTGTGGATAAGATTCCTTGAACGCCTCGATCGCTTCCCAGTGCAGGGTTACGCGATGGCCTTCCAGCAGCCCCGCCTCAGCCAGGACCACACTGCCGGTGTCGATGCCGCCCAGGGTGACGCCCTCGTTGTCCAGCCGATGCAGCCAGCGCTCCAACGCCGGGGTCACGAACTTGAGCGGTTCGAACCCCGCCACCACCCAGAGGGTCGCGCCTTTCTTCAATGACTCCAACGCGGCATCGGCGTTGACCGACATGCCATTGCTTGCCAGCACCGCCCCGCCATCGGCGCTCAACACATGCCAACGGTACAACTCACCGCGAAAGCGGTTGGCGACCCGCAACGGTTCGATGGCCGAAATGAAACCGATGGCCGAAAAACCCGGCATCAACAAGAAGTAGAAATCCTGGGACATGTAGCGCACTCGGTTGGCGGGTAGCGTGCGCTCCTTGATACGCCACAGGTCGCTGCAGTGCAAGAGCGAGTCGCCGCTGTGCGTTTTGCCGGCAGGCTGGCTGCGTAACTTGGCATCACCGGCGCGCAGATGCCGGAACCCATAACAAAGACTGCCGAGGAACCCGACATGAAACGACTGATCAGCTCCTGCGTTCTTGCACTCAGCACCACCACCTTCCTGAGTTCCGCTGCGATGGCAGCCGATCCCGCCGCGTGCCAGAACGTGCGCCTGGGTGTGGTCAACTGGACCGATGTCATCGCCACCAGCGCCATGACCCAAGTGTTGCTCGACGGCCTCGGCTACAAGACCAAACAGACCAGCGCCTCCCAGCAAATCATTTTCGCCGGCATCCGCGACCAGCGCCTGGACATGTTCCTGGGCTATTGGAACCCACTGATGACCCAGACCATCACCCCGTTCGTCGAGGCCAAACAGGTCAAGGTCCTGGAGCAACCCAGCCTCAAGGACGCCCGCGCCACCCTGGCCGTGCCGACTTATCTGGCCGACAAAGGGCTGAAGACTTTCGCCGACATCGCCAAATTCGAAAAAGAGTTGGGCGGCAAGATCTACGGCATCGAACCCGGTTCCGGCGCCAACACCCAGATCAAGGCGATGATCGCCAAGAACCAGTTCGGCCTGGGCAAATTCCAACTGGTGGAATCCAGCGAAGCCGGCATGCTGGCCGCCGTGGACCGCGCCGTGCGGCGCAAGGAAGCCGTGGTGTTCTTCGGCTGGGCGCCGCACCCGATGAACGTCAACGTGCAAATGACCTACCTCACCGGCAGCGAAGACGCCCTCGGCCCGAACGAAGGCATGGCCACCGTATGGACCGTCACCGCGCCGGACTACGCGCAAAAATGCCCGAACGTCAGCCGTCTGCTGAGCAACCTGACGTTCACCGCCGAAGACGAGAGCCGGATGATGCAGCCACTGCTGGATCACAAGGACCCGCTCGAATCGGCCAAGCAATGGCTCAAGGATAATCCGCAAGACAAGCAACGCTGGCTCGAAGGCGTTACCAGCTTCGATGGCAAGCCTGCCGCCGACAACCTGAAACTGACCAGCAACTGAACAAACGCCATCCATCTGCGCAGCGCCAATCGGCTGCGCAGTGACTCATCACGCCTGTAAGGAACCTGCACCATGAACCACGACGTCATCATCACCTGCGCACTCACCGGTGCTGGCGACACGACCGCCAAAAGCCCACACGTGCCGGTCACCCCGAAACAGATCGCCGCAGCCGCCGTCGAGGCCGCCAAGGCCGGCGCCACGGTGGTCCACTGCCACGTTCGCGATCCGCAGACCGGCAAGTTCAGCCGTGACGTGGCGCTGTACCGCGAAGTGATGGAGCGCATCCGAGAGGCGGACGTGGACATCATCGTCAACCTCACCGCCGGCATGGGCGGCGATCTGGAGATCGGCGGCGGCGAAAATCCCATGGAGTTCGGCCCCAATACCGACCTGGTGGGCCCCCTGACCCGCCTGGCCCACGTCGAGGAGTTGCTGCCGGAAATCTGTACCCTGGATTGCGGCACCCTGAACTTCGGCGACGGCGACACCATTTATGTTTCCACCCCGGCGCAACTGCGGGCCGGGGCCAAGCGCATCACCGAACTGGGGGTCAAGGCCGAGCTGGAGATCTTCGACACCGGCCACCTGTGGTTCGCCAAGCAGATGATCAAGGAAGGCCTGTTGGACAACCCGCTGTTCCAGCTTTGCCTGGGCATCCCGTGGGGAGCGCCGGCCGACACCACCACCATGAAAGCCATGGTCGACAACTTGCCGGCGGACGCCGTGTGGGCCGGCTTCGGCATCGGCCGCATGCAAATGCCGATGGCGGCCCAGGCCGTGCTGCTGGGGGGCAACGTGCGGGTCGGCCTGGAAGACAACCTGTGGCTGGACAAAGGCGTGCTCGCCACCAATGGCCAACTGGTGGAACGCGCCAGCGAAATCCTCAGCCGCCTCGGCGCGCGCGTGCTCACGCCGGCGGAGGGGCGCAAGAAGATGGGTCTGACCACCCGCGGCTAAACCCAACCGACACCTTCCCCTGTGGGAGCGAGCCTGCTCGCGATAGCGGTGAAACAGGCGACTGATGTGCCGACTGACACAGCGCCATCGCGAGCAGGCTCGCTCCCACATTTAGATCAGCGAACCCTTTTCAGGAAATCACCATGAGCTTTATCACCGACATCAAGACCTTCGCCGCCCTGGGCAGCGGTGTTATCGGCAGCGGCTGGGTCAGTCGCGCCCTCGCCCATGGCCTGGACGTCGTGGCCTGGGACCCGGCGCCGGGTGCCGAGGCAGCGCTGCGCAAACGCGTGGCCAACGCTTGGGGCGCACTGGAGAAACAAGGCCTGGCACCCGGTGCCTCCCAGGATCGGCTGCGCTTTGTCGCGACCATCGAAGAATGCGTGCGCGACGCCGATTTCATCCAGGAAAGCGCCCCCGAGCGCCTGGAGCTGAAGCTCGAGCTGCACGGCCAGATCAGCGCCGCCGCCAAGCCCAATGCGCTGATTGGTTCCAGCACATCGGGACTGCTGCCAAGCGAGTTCTATGAAGGTTCCACCCACCCGGAACGCTGCGTGGTCGGGCACCCGTTCAACCCGGTCTACCTGCTGCCGCTGGTGGAAGTCGTCGGCGGCAAAAACACCGCGCCCGAAGCGGTACAGGCCGCGATGCGGGTGTATGAGTCCCTCGGCATGCGCCCACTGCATGTACGCAAGGAAGTGCCCGGTTTCATTGCCGACCGGCTGCTCGAAGCGCTCTGGCGCGAAGCCCTGCACCTGGTCAACGACGGTGTGGCTACCACCGGCGAAATCGACGATGCCATCCGTTTTGGCGCCGGCTTGCGCTGGTCGTTCATGGGCACGTTCCTGACTTACACACTGGCCGGTGGCGATGCCGGAATGCGCCATTTCATGGCTCAATTCGGCCCTGCGTTGCAGTTGCCGTGGACCTACCTGCCGGCGCCGGAGCTGACCGACAAGCTGATCGACGATGTGGTGGACGGCACGAGCGAGCAACTGGGCAGCCGCAGCATCTCGGCCCTGGAGCGCTATCGTGATGATTGCCTGCTGGCAGTGCTGGAAGCGGTGAAGACCACCAAAGAAAAGCATGGGATGGCCTTCAGCGAGTAAACCTTGGCTTTTGGATCAGCAGGTCTGGCCCCATCGCGAGCAGGCTCGCTCCCACAGGATTTGAGGTGTGAATGCGATCTGTCTCACCCAGAAGTTCATTGTGGGAGCGAGCCTGCTCGCGATAACGCCAGCCCAGTCACCACAACTGTCGGAACCAGAAACATGCCCACCCTCACCACCTACCAAACCCGCATCCTCCCCGAATGGGTCGATTACAACGGCCATCTGCGCGATGCCTATTACCTGTTGATCTTCAGCTACGCGACCGACGCACTGATGGATCACCTGGGCATGGACAGCCAGAACCGCGAAGCCAGCGGCCACTCGCTGTTCACCCTCGAACTGCACTTGAACTACCTGCACGAAGTGAAGCTCGACGCCCAGGTCGAGGTGCGTACACAGATCATCGGCCACGACGCCAAACGCCTGCATCTCTACCACAGCCTGCACCTGGTCGGCGGCGATAAGGAACTGGCCGGCAACGAGCAGATGCTGCTGCACGTCGACCTGGCCGGCCCGCGCTCGGCGCCCTTCACGGAACAGACCCTGGGCAAGCTCAAAGCCCTGCTCACGGAGCAATCCGACCTGTCGCCGCCGGCCTATATCGGCCGGGTCATCGCATTGCCGCCGGCCCGATAAAACCCGAACAGGAGATCGCCATGAACACCGCCGCCGCTTTTGCCGACTTCCGTCGTTACCCCCTGATCTGTGCATTGACCGCAGTGACGCCCTTGACCGACCGGGTGCGGGTCACCTGGGCCGACGGTCGGATCAGCCCCTTCCATCATCAGTGGCTGCGGGACAACTGCCCCTGCCCGCAATGCGTCTACACCGTGACCCGCGAGCAGGTGCTGGAAATCGTCGATGTACCTGAAGACCTGGCCCCCGGCGCGACCCGCCTCGACAGTGAAGGCTGCCTGTGCGTGGATTGGCAGGACGGCCACCAAAGCCGTTTCGACCCAGGCTGGCTGCGTGCCCATGCCTACGATGATCAGTCCAGGGCTGAACGCCTGGCGAGCAAGCCCAAGCGCCAGCTCTGGCGGCACGATCTGCAACTGCCGGTGTTCGATTACCAGGCACTGATGGACGACACCGATACGTTGTTGCAATGGTTGCTGGCGGTGCGCGACATTGGCCTGACCCAGGTGCGCGGCGTACCCACCGAACCCGGCTCGCTGAAACTGATCGCCCAGCAGATTTCGTTCATCCGCCAGAGCAACTTCGGCGTGCTGTTCAACGTGCAATCCAAGGCCGATGCCGACAGTAACGCCTACACCGCTTTCAACCTGCCACTGCACAGCGACCTGCCCACCCGGGAGCTGCAACCAGGATTACAGTTTCTGCATTGCCTGGTGAATAACGCCGACGGCGGCGAGAGCCTATTTGTCGACGGTTTCGCCATCGCCGAGGCGCTGCGCCAGGAAGACCCCGAGGCCTTTGCCGCGCTGTGTGAAATCCCGGTGGAGTTTCGCAACAAGGACCGCCACAGTGATTACCGCTGCCTGGCGCCCATTATCGCGCTGGATGCCCTGGGACAGGTCTCGGAGATCCGCATGGCGAACTTTCTGCGCGGGCCGTTCGACACCTCGGTCGAGCAGATGCCCAGGCTCTACCGTGCCTACCGCCGCTTCATAGCGCTGACTCGCGAGCCGCAGTTCCGCCTGATGCAAAGGCTTGAACCCGGCCAACTGTGGTGTTTCGACAACCGCCGTACCCTGCACGCCCGCAATGCCTTCGACCCGGCCACCGGAGCTCGACATTTCCAAGGGTGCTATGTGGATCGCGATGAGTTGCTGTCGAAGATTCTGGTGTTGCAACGGTAGACCGCGTCATCGTTCATCGCGAGCAGGCTCGCTCCCACAGACCTTGTGCACGACACAGAGTCCCTGTGGGAGCGAGCCTGCTCGCGATAGCGGTCTGTCCAACACCCCATCACCCTCTGATTCACCCAGGCAAAAAAATCCCCGATCAAGCCGTGACTGGATCGGGGCAGTTGCGTTACTGGAGGAGCTGTTGCGCGAGGGTGACCAAACCGTCGTGATTCAGCTTGGGGCCAGTGTGCCCAGTCCAGGCCTGGGCAAGTTAGCCGAAAACGACGCCCCCATAGTCATTCATGACATCGCGACCATTTGCCCTTGCCGCCGCTTCGGCCGGCTACCAGAATCGAGTCACGACCCCAATCCCTGAACAAGGAAAAGCGTCATGATGTACGCCGATTTGATCGACCAGGAAGACCTGCTGGGCCAGCTCAAGGCCCTGGGGCTGCAAATACCCAGCGGCTCCACCGCCGAACAGGCCTGCGAGTGTGCGGTGCGCGGGCTGGACACGGCCCGCGCCAATGAACTGCGCAAGATGGTCAAGGACATGTACATCAGCGGCGCCACCATCCTGCCCGCCGTGCGCCGGGCGATTGATCTGCAGCTGCTGCCGGCTTTGGCGGAGTATCAGAAAAACCAGAACGTCTGAAAAACCTATCGCGAGCAGGCTCGCTCCCACAGTGATTCGGTGTCGATCACAGAACCTGTGGGAGCGAGCCTGCTCGCGATTGACGGCGCCTCGGTCTTAGAGCCTCACACTGGCAAACGTCGACTCATTACGTGCCTGGCTCAACGCTGACAACGGGCCAGACAATGGCGACAGCACCAGCGCCTGTGGCAGCGGCATCATCGCTACCTGCTGCGCGGTGTTGGAGCCGACGCGCTCGTCGCGCGGTGGAATGCCGAAGTATTCGCGGTAGCACTTGGAGAAGTGCGGCGTGGAGACGAAACCGCACACCGACGCCACTTCGATGATCGACATCGGCGTCTGCTTGAGCAGTTGCCGCGCCCGGATCAGCCGCAGCTTGAGGTAATAGCGCGACGGCGAGCAATGCAGGTATTTCTGGAACAAGCGCTCCAACTGGCGCCGGGAGACGGCGACGTACACCGCCAGTTCGTCCAGGTCGATCGGCTCTTCGAGATTGGCTTCCATCAGCGCGACGATTTCCTGCAACTTCGGCTGATTGGTGCCCAGCATGTGCTTGAGTGGCACGCGCTGGTGATCCTGCTCGTTGCGAATGCGCTCATAGACAAACATTTCGGAGATCGCTGCCGACAACTCGCGGCCGTGATCGCGGCTGATCAGGTGCAGCATCATGTCCAGTGGCGCGGTGCCGCCGGAACTGGTGAAGCGGTTGCGGTCGAGGGTGAACAGACGGGTGCTCATAGATACCCGCGGAAAGGCTTCCTGCATTGCCGCCAGACATTCCCAGTGCACACTGCAATCGAAGCCATCCAGCAGACCCGCGCAGGCCAAGGCCCAACTGCCGGTGCAGACCGCGCCGAGGCGCCGGGACTGACGGGCCTGGCTCTGCAGCCATGACACGTGTTCACGGGTGACGGTGCGCTGAATGCCCACGCCGCCACACACAATGACGGTGTCGATGGGCGGCGCTTTGTGCATGGCCGCGTCCGGCGTGATTTGCAAGCCATCACTGGCCCAGACCTGGCCGCCATCAACAGTGAGGGTGGTCCAGCGATACAGCTCACGACCGGACAGCTGGTTGGCCATGCGCAGCGGCTCCACCGCGGACGCCAGGGAAATGAGCGTGAAATTGTCCAGCAGCAAAAAGCCGATGGATTGAGGCGCACGGTTCTGGGGTTGGGCCCCTGAGTTGGACGTCGTCATCGCGGTATCTCCTCACACAAAGCAAGTGATGGCCTCAGGCGGAGGCTCTTTTTATTGGTTGTTGCCCTCGGTCTCTACGCAAGAGACGGGCTTTGCATCGATAGAGCAATTGCCATGCCTAAATTGAATGCGTGTTCAATAAATCCTGAAAACGACATCGCGGCCAGTCTAAATAAGGCACGCGATGAGTGTGGGTTATAGGTGCCATCAGGGGCGGCAGGCACCCGCCACCGTTGGCCGTGAGCAGAACGGTAGCACTTGTGGGAACTGGGCTGCGCCACTTGCGCAACCGGTATCACCACAGGTGCGAATGACGAACGGTCGAGGGACGAACAGCGGTGGGTCCGACAAACGGTGTCATGTCTGTTTGCGACGCGCTAAAAGGTGGCGCGTTTGTGGATCAGTGTGCATTTTGTGAGCGATATGCGATCGCCTCTGGCGAGGAGATCAGCACTCCACCGCACTGACCGCCAGTCCACCGCGCGATGTCTCTTTATATTTGTCATGCATGTCGGCGCCGGTATCGCGCATGGTGCGGATCACCCGGTCCAGAGAGATGAAGTGCTGGCCGTCTCCGCGCAGCGCCATCTGCGCGGCGTTGATGGCTTTCACCGCGGCTATCGCGTTGCGCTCGATACACGGCACCTGTACCAGGCCGCCCACCGGATCGCAGGTCAGGCCAAGGTTGTGCTCCAGGCCGATTTCCGCCGCATTGCACAGTTGCTCAGGCGTCGCACCGAGGATCTCCGCCAGGCCGGCCGCCGCCATGGCGCAGGCCGAGCCCACCTCCCCTTGGCAACCGACTTCGGCACCGGAGATAGAGGCGTTCTTTTTACACAGGATGCCCACCGCCGCCGCGCCGAGGAAGTAATCCACAACGTTGGCATCGGTGACCGCTTCGCTGAATTTCATGAAGTAATGCAGCACCGCCGGAATGATCCCCGCCGCACCATTGGTCGGGGCCGTGACCATGCGCCCACCGGCGGCGTTTTCTTCATTGACCGCCAGGGCGAACAGGTTGACCCATTCCATGGCGCTGAGCGTCGAGCCGATGACATTGGGCTTGTTCAGCTCTTGCAGGCTGCGGTGTAACTTGGCCGCTCGCCGGCGCACATTCAAACCGCCGGGCAAGATGCCCTCATGCTTGAGACCCTGTTCGACGCAATCCTGCATCGCCCGCCAGAGTTTCATCAGGCCGCTGCGGATCTCCTCCTCCGAGCGCCAGACCTTTTCGTTGGCCATCATGAGCTCGGCCACCCGAAGGTTGTGGGTGCTACACAACTGGAGCAGTTCTTCGGCACTGGAAAAATCGTAAGGCAGTTCAGTGACGTCCAGATCCACCACGCCGCTGGACGCCTGGGCCTGATCGACGACGAAGCCACCGCCGACTGAATAATAGGTGTCGCGGTGCAACTCGCCGTGGTCACCCTCGGCCACCAGCGTCATCGCGTTGGGGTGGAACGGCAGGTTTTCGTCGAGCAGGCGCATATCCCGGGACCAGACGAAAGGCACCGGCAGGCGACCGTCCAGCAGCAGGGTCTGGGTTTGGCGCAACAACTCGATGCGCGGGCCAATCTGCGACGGATCGATCGCGTCTGGCCACTCGCCCATCAAACCCATGATCACCGCGTTGTCACTGCCATGGCCGATGCCTGTTGCTGACAACGAGCCGAACAGCTGCACCTCGACCCGACGCACATCGCGCAGCAACGACTTCGCGCGCATCGCTTCAACGAACAGCGCCGCAGCGCGCATGGGCCCCACGGTGTGGGAACTGGACGGGCCGATACCAATTTTGAACAGGTCGAACACGCTGATTGCCATTGCCGAGAACCTCCAGAACAGGCACATCCGGGCGCAGGAGCGCCCGGTGGCGGAGCTGCTACGCTCAACGCCGGGATGCCCGCATCATCCGGCTTTTGCCAGGGCGTTCGACGTCTGACACCGACGCAATCATGCCCACCGACGTCGCCCGCCCTTTGCCCCGGTTTTACGACGTTTTTTGCGTATCAGAGGCCAGCCAAGGGTGAAAAAAATCTGTAAACGACGTCACTGACACTGGATGCGACCCTCCCTGTACTGGATACGACGCACCCTGTAGGCGACAGATTTGCACTGGTACATGATCGGTTACGGCTCGTTTGCAAGGCCGCGTGTCGAAGAGTGCCCACGCGCCACCAACCGCAACCCCAATAAGCGCGGTGGTCCTGACCGGACACCGCCGATAAAACACCAGGAGTCCACCCATGAAAGGTTCCACGCCGTTGTTGTTGGCCGCCATGCTGAGTCTTCCGATGCTGGCCAACGCTGCTGAACCCGCGCAGTGCAGCACCGTCAACTTCTCCGATGTCGGCTGGACCGACATCACCGTGACCACCGCCACCACCAGCGTGGTACTTGAGGCCCTGGGCTACAAAACCAAGACCACCATGATTTCCGTACCGGTGACCTACAAGTCCCTGGCCGACGGCAAGAACATGGATGTGTTCCTCGGCAACTGGATGCCGACGATGGAAAACGACATCAAGGCCTACCGCGAAGCCGGCACCGTGGATACGGTGCGGGCCAACCTGGAGAACGCCAAGTACACCCTGGCGGTGCCCGAAGAGCTCTATAACAAAGGGCTGAAGGATTTCGCCGACATCGCCAAGTTCAAGAAGGAACTGGACGGCAAGATCTACGGCATCGAACCGGGTAACGACGGCAACCGCCTGATCCAGAGCATGATCGACAAGAATGCCTTCGGCCTGAAGGACGCCGGCTTCAAGATCGTCGAGTCCAGCGAAGCCGGCATGTTGTCACAGGTCGATCGCGCCGAGCGCCGCAGCACCGCCGTGGTGTTCCTCGGCTGGGAACCCCATCCGATGAACACCCGCTTCAAAATGAAGTACCTCACCGGTGGTGACGAGTACTTCGGTCCGAATTTCGGCCAGGCAACCATCTACACCAATACCCGCAAAGGCTACGTCCAGGAATGCAGCAACGTAGGTCAGTTGTTGAAAAACCTGACCTTCACCCTGGACATGGAAAGCACGCTGATGGGCAACGTGCTTGACGACAAGATGAAGCCTGACGCAGCCGCCAAGGCCTGGCTGAAGAAAAACCCACAGGTACTCGATACCTGGCTCGCTGGCGTGACCACCATTGACGGTAAACCCGGCCTGGAAGCCGTGAAAGCCAAGCTTGCGCAGTAATGCTTTTATGCCGGGCGGGTTCGCTCGTCCGGGCTGTTTATTCCTTGCATGCGGATGTTCACTACCATGCTGATTGATCAGAAAATACCCTTGGGCCAGTACATTGCGGGCTTTGTCGACTGGTTGACGCAACACGGCGCCAACACATTCGATGCCATCGCCTTGTCACTGGAAACGATGATTCACGGCGTGACGTTTGCGCTGACCTGGTTCAACCCGCTTGTCTTGATCGGCCTCATCGCTCTACTGGCGCATTTTATCCAGCGCAAGTGGGGCCTGACGGTCTTCGTTATCGCAGCCTTTCTGCTTATCCTGAACCTGGGTTACTGGCAGGAAACCATGGAAACCCTGGCCCAGGTGCTGTTCGCGACCCTGGTCTGTGTCTTGATCGGCGTGCCGCTGGGCATTGTTGCCGCGCACAAGCCGCTGTTCTACACCATGATGCGTCCGGTGCTCGATCTGATGCAGACCGTACCGACCTTCGTTTACCTCATTCCTACCCTGACCCTTTTCGGGCTGGGTGTGGTCCCCGGTCTGATCTCGACGGTGGTGTTCGCGATTGCCGCGCCCATCCGCTTGACCTACCTGGGTATCCGCGACGTTCCGGACGAACTGATGGACGCCGGCAAAGCCTTCGGCTGCTCCCGTCGCCAACTGCTGTCCCGTATCGAACTGCCCCATGCGATGCCCAGCATCGCGGCCGGTATCACCCAATGCATCATGCTGTCGTTGTCGATGGTGGTCATCGCCGCGCTGGTGGGTGCCGACGGCCTGGGCAAACCCGTGGTCAACGCACTGAACACCGCTGATATCGCCCTGGGCTTCGAAGCAGGCCTGGCGATCGTATTGCTGGCAATCATGCTCGACCGAATCTGCAAGCAACCCGACGCCAAAGTAGGGGGTGACGCATGAGCATAATCCGCTTCGAAGAGGTCGACGTGATCTTCTCCAAAGATCCACGTGAAGCCCTCAAGCTGCTCGACCAAGGCATGACACGCAACGAAATCCTGAAGAAAACCGGGCAAATCGTCGGTGTGGAAAAAGCCAGCCTGGACATTGAAAAAGGCGAAATCTGCGTACTGATGGGGCTTTCCGGCTCCGGTAAATCCAGCCTGCTGCGTTGCATCAACGGCTTGAACACCGTCAGTCGCGGGAAGTTGTTCGTCGAGCATGAAGGCCGGCAGATCGACATCGCCTCCTGCAGCCCGGCCGAACTGAAGATGATGCGCACCAAGCGCATTGCCATGGTGTTCCAGAAGTTCGCCCTGATGCCCTGGCTGACGGTGCGCGAAAACATCAGCTTCGGCCTGGAAATGCAGGGCCGGCCGGAAAAGGAACGCAAGAAGCTGGTGGATGAAAAACTTGAGCTGGTGGGCCTGACCCAGTGGCGCAACAAGAAACCGGACGAGTTGTCCGGCGGCATGCAGCAACGGGTCGGTCTGGCCCGCGCCCTGGCGATGGACGCCGATATCCTGCTGATGGACGAACCTTTCTCGGCCCTCGACCCACTGATCCGCCAGGGCTTGCAGGACGAATTGCTGGAATTGCAACGCAAACTGAGCAAGACCATCGTGTTCGTCAGCCATGACCTGGACGAAGCCTTGAAGCTGGGCAGCCGGATCGCGATCATGAAAGACGGCCGGATCATCCAGTACAGCAAGCCGGAAGAAATCGTGCTGAACCCGGCCGACGATTACGTGCGCACCTTCGTCGCCCACACCAACCCGCTCAACGTGCTCTGTGGCCGCAGCCTGATGCGCACCCTGGACAACTGCAAGCGCATCAACGGTTCGGTGTGCCTGGATCCGGGCGGCGACTCCTGGCTCGATCTGGCCGAAGGCAACACCATCAAGGGCGCCCGCCAAAACGGCGCGGTGCTGGACCTGCAAAACTGGGCCCCGGGCCAAGCCGTCGAAGGCCTGGGCCGTCGTCCGACCCTGGTGGACTCCAACATCGGCATGCGCGACGCGCTGCAGATTCGCTACCAGACCGGCAACAAGCTGGTACTTCACGATAACCAGCAGGTCGTCGGGATTCTTGGCGACAGTGAGCTGTACCACGCACTGCTCGGTAAAAACCTGGGCTAAGCGAAACCGACAAAAACGCCGCGAGACGATCGCGGCGTTTTTGTTTGGGTGATTCTGAACTGCTGACCAGCTTGACTTGGAATGCAAATACTGTGGCGAGGGGATTTATCCCCGTTGGGCTGCGAAGCAGCCCCAGAGCTAGGCGTCTCGGTGTATCAGACGGAATGAGTTCGCGGCTTTTAGGGCTGCTGCGCAGCCCAACGGGGATAAATCCCCTCGCCACAACAGTATTCCAGCGATCAAGCGCATTTGGCCTACATGCCAACCGACGAGTGTTATAAAGACATCCCCAAAAGTCCTCGCCCCGGCAAATAGCGACGACTTGTCATAGAACTTATTTTTGTTGATTGAACGTTCAATCAAAACAAAATAGACTGGCCTTCATTCCGATAGACAACACTCATCCATCGGATGGCCTAAGGAGATGTACCAGATGCCCAAGGTCGGTATGCAACCCATCCGCCGCCAGCAATTGATCGAAGCCACTATGCAAGCGGTCGATCAGGTCGGGATGGGGGACGCCAGCATTGCGCTGATCGCCCGTTTGGCCGGTGTCTCCAACGGCATCATCAGCCACTACTTCAAGGACAAGAATGGCCTGATCGCGGCCACGGCCCAGTACCTGATGAGTGTCCTGAGCGAGAACGTCACTGCACGCCGTCAGGCGCTGGAGGACCCAAGCCCACGGGCTCACCTGCAGGTGATCATCGAAGGCAACTTCGACGCCAGCCAGGTCAATGGCCCGGCAATGAAAACCTGGTTGGCCTTTTGGGCCACCAGCATGCACCACCCGTCTTTGCACAGGTTGCAGCGGATCAACGATCACCGTCTGTATTCCAACCTGTGTTGCCAGTTCCGCCGCGTGTTGCCCCTCGATGAGGCACGTAGCGCGGCACGGGGCCTGGCCGCGTTGATTGACGGTTTGTGGCTGCGCGGGGCGCTGTCGGGAGACGCGTTCGATACCGCCCAGGCGCACCGGATCGCTTACGAATACATGGATTTCCAATTGGCCAAGGCAGGGGTAACAGAGCACACAGAACCGCTCGGCTCCTGAACCGCCACCGAACCGCGTAGTCAGCTGTAGACGACACGCCCCGGTGGTCAGCCAACCACTTATGCACTTGCGAGGACTTTATGGCCCGTTTCGAACTGCAAAAACTCTACATCGATGGCGCGTACAGCGATGCCAGCGGCGACGCCACTTTCGAAGCCATCAACCCGGCCAACGGTGAAGTACTCGCCCAGGTGCAGCGGGCCACCAAAGAAGACGTCGAGCGCGCCGTGGTCAGCGCCGAAAAAGGCCAGAAAGCCTGGGCCGCCATGACCGCCATGCAGCGTTCGCGCATCCTGCGCCGCGCCGTAGAGATCCTGCGCGAGCGCAACGATGAGTTGGCCGCCCTGGAAACCCTCGACACTGGCAAAGCCTATTCCGAAACCCGCTACGTCGACATCGTCACCGGCGCCGACGTGCTGGAATACTACGCCGGCCTGGTGCCCGCCATCGAAGGCGAGCAGGTGCCGCTGCGCACCACTTCGTTTGTCTACACCCGTCGCGAACCCCTGGGCGTGGTGGCCGGCATCGGCGCGTGGAACTACCCGATCCAGATCGCGTTGTGGAAATCGGCACCGGCCCTGGCCGCTGGCAACGCGATGATCTTCAAGCCGAGCGAAGTCACCTCGCTGACCACCCTGAAACTGGCCGAGATCTACACCGAAGCCGGCGTTCCAGCGGGGGTGTTCAACGTGCTGACGGGCAGCGGCCGTGAAGTCGGCACCTGGCTGACCGAGCACCCGCGCATCGAGAAAATCTCGTTCACCGGCGGCACCGACACCGGCAAGAAAGTCATGGCCAGCGCCTCGAGCTCGTCGCTCAAGGACGTGACCATGGAACTGGGCGGCAAGTCACCGCTGATCATCTTCGACGACGCCGACCTGGATCGCGCCGCCGACACCGCGATGATGGCCAACTTCTACAGCTCCGGCCAGGTCTGCACCAACGGCACCCGGGTGTTCGTGCCGAGCCATCTCAAGGCAGCTTTCGAAGCCAAGATCGCCGAGCGCGTGGCACGTATTCGCATCGGCAATCCAGAAGATGAAAACACCAACTTCGGGCCGCTGGTCAGCTTCGCCCACATGGAAAGCGTGTTGGGCTACATCGAGAAAGGTAAGGCCGAGGGCGCGCGCCTGCTGTGCGGCGGCGGTCGTTTGACTGAAGGCGAATTGGCCAAGGGCGCGTTTGTTGCGCCGACCGTGTTCACCGATTGCACCGATGAGATGACCATCGTGCGTGAAGAAATCTTTGGTCCGGTGATGAGCATCCTCACCTATGAAACCGAAGAAGAAGTGATCCGTCGCGCCAACGACACCGACTTCGGCCTGGCCGCCGGCGTCGTGACCCGCGACCTGAACCGCGCGCACCGCGTGATTCATCAGCTCGAAGCCGGCATCTGCTGGATCAACGCCTGGGGCGAATCGGCCGCCGAAATGCCGGTCGGCGGTTACAAGCAATCGGGCGTGGGCCGGGAGAACGGCATCAGTTCGCTGAACAACTTCACCCGTATCAAATCGGTACAGGTCGAACTGGGCGATTACGCGTCGGTGTTCTGATCTGACATGAGGCCTTGAGTGAACGCCGTTGTGGCGAGGGGATTTATCCCCGTGGGGCTGCGTAGCAGCCCCCTCCCCAAGGCCCCCCATTCTTCAGACAAACCCAGTCGCTGATTTACGACTGCTGCGCAGCCGAACGGGGATAAATCCCCTCGCCACAGGTTGCGCGGCGTCAAGGCAATCGCGACCTGAACCCAATTCAAAAAGAGGGTGCATTTCATGTCCCAAGAATTCGATTACATCATCATCGGTGCCGGTTCGGCCGGTAACACCCTGGCCACCCGCCTGACCGAAGACGAAGGCGTCACCGTCCTGCTGCTCGAAGCCGGTGGGCCGGACTATCGCCTGGATTTCCGCACGCAAATGCCCGCCGCCCTGGCGTTCCCGCTGCAGGGTCGTCGCTACAACTGGGCCTACGAGACCGACCCGGAGCCGCACATGAACGGCCGTCGCATGGAATGCGGTCGCGGCAAGGGCCTGGGTGGGTCTTCGCTGATCAACGGTATGTGCTACATCCGCGGCAACGCCCTGGACTACGACAATTGGGCCAAGCTGCCGGGCCTGGAAGACTGGGCCTACCTGGACTGCCTGCCGTATTTTCGCAAAGCCGAAACCCGCGACATCGGCCCGAACGACTACCACGGTGGTGACGGCCCGGTCAGCGTGACCACGCCCAAGGCCGGCAACAACCCGCTGTTCCATGCCATGGTCGAAGCCGGCGTTCAGGCCGGTTACCCGCGCACCGAAGACCTCAACGGTTATCAGCAGGAAGGTTTCGGCCCGATGGACCGTACCGTCACGCCCAATGGTCGTCGCGCCAGCACCGCGCGCGGTTACCTGGACGTGGCCAAGAAGCGCTCGACACTGACCATCGTCACCCATGCCCTGACCGACAAGATCGTGTTCGAAGGCAAACGTGCGGTCGGCGTGCGTTATCTGGTGGGCGCTGCTGAAGAGCGCGTCGAGGCCCGCGCCCGCAAGGAAGTATTGCTCTGCTCCGGCGCCATCGCCTCGCCGCAGATTTTGCAACGCTCCGGCGTCGGCCCGGCCAAACTGCTGGAAAGCCTCGACATCCCGGTGGTCCATGACCTGCCAGGCGTCGGTGAAAACCTCCAGGACCACCTGGAGCTGTACCTGCAATACGCCTGCACCCAGCCGGTTTCGCTGTACCCGTCGCTGCTCTGGTACAACCAGCCGGCCATCGGTGCCGAATGGCTGTTCAACGGCACCGGCATCGGCGCCAGCAACCAATTCGAGGCTGGCGGTTTCATCCGCACCCGCCCGGACTTCGATTGGCCGAACATCCAGTATCACTTCCTGCCGGTGGCAATTAACTACAACGGTAGCAACGGCGTGAAGGAACACGGTTTCCAGGCACACATGGGCTCGATGCGTTCGCCAAGCCGTGGCCGGATCCAGGCCAAGTCCAAGGACCCGCGCCAGCACCCGAGCATCCTGTTCAACTACATGGCCACCGAGCAGGACTGGCAGGAATTTCGCGACGGCATCCGCCTGACCCGCGAGATCATGCAGCAGCCGGCGCTCGACCCGTTCCGCGGTCGCGAAATCAGTCCGGGCATCGAGGTGCAGACTGACGAGCAGTTGGACCAGTTCATCCGCGAGCACGCCGAAACCGCTTTCCATCCGTCCTGCTCGTGCAAGATGGGCACCGACGACATGGCGGTGGTGGACGGCGAAGGCCGCGTGCATGGCATGCAAGGGCTGCGCGTGGTCGATGCCTCGATCATGCCGATCATCACCACCGGCAACCTGAATGCGCCAACGATCATGATCGCCGAGAAAATCGCCGACAAGATCCGTGGCCGCCAGCCACTGCCACGTAGCACCGCGCCGTACTACGTGGCCGGCGACGCGCCGGTGCGCGGCAAGCCAATGCGTGAAGTCGGGCCTCTGGCACAGTAAAGCATTACACCGCTATCGCGAGCAGGCTCGCTCCCACAGTGGATCTGCGGCGGACACAGATCTTGTGCCCGACAACCGTCTGTGGGAGCGAGCCTGCTCGCGATGGCGTCCGGCCTGACACTCCATATTCCCATCTGCCTTGATCCCTCCCCCGCCCAGGCCTAATCTAGAGCCGTCGCGTCAATGCGCCGCACCTCGCTGCACCGCCACTCCAGACAAGGAGGTTCCATGTTCGATGTCCACCCCCAGCTCAAGCAGCGGTTTGCTGCCTTGCGCACGGGCGCTGAGTTCTTTTCCCTGCGCTACGTGCGCGAGTCCGGCCAGCATCTGTCGGTGCGCAAGAACATCGCCGAACCGCCCAGCCTGGGCCGTGACGAAGGAGCGATGCTGACCGTGCGGGTCAACGGTGTCGAGGCCTATGCGGCCACCAACGACCTGTCCCAGGCCGGCCTGCAAGCGGCGCTGGAGCGGGCCGAGCAACAAGCCCGCCGGCTCAAGCCACACGCCCTGCTCGACTTGCGCGAGCAGGCGGTCTCCAGCGATCGCGCCGACTACTTCTCGCCTCACTTCGACCAGGCGTTCCCGTCCCTCAACGACTGCTATCAGTTACTGGGCGACGAATCCGCCGCGGTGCCCAAGGATGAGCGCCTGGTGAACTGGCAGGTCAGCATCGGCCTGACCCAGGTCGAGCAGATCTACCTCAACAGCGCCGGCGCCGAACTGCGCCAGGCCCAACGCTTTGTTTATCCGGCCCTGGACGTCACCGCCTTCGACGGCAACGACAGCCAGACCCGCACCCTGGGCCGTGAGAACTTCGGCCAGCAAGGCGGCTTCGATGTCATCCGCCGCTGCGGCCTGATCGGTGCCGCACCAAAGATCGCCGACCAGGCCCTGCAATTGCTCCTGGCGCCGAACACCCCGCAAGGCCCCCGTGACCTGCTGTTGATGCCTGACCAGATGATGCTGCAGATCCATGAGTCCATCGGTCACCCGTTGGAACTGGACCGCATCCTGGGAGACGAGCGCAATTACGCCGGCACCAGTTTCGTCACGACCGGCGACTTCGGGCATCTGCAGTACGGCTCCCAGCTATTGAACGTGACCTTCGACCCGAACGTTCCCGAAGAGCTGGCCAGCTACAGCCATGACGACGACGGCACCGCCGCCAGCAAAGAATTTCTGATTCGTGAAGGGCTGTTGCTGCGCCCCCTGGGTGGTGCGCTGTCGCAATTTCGCGCAGGCCTGAGCGGGGTCGCCAACAGCCGCGCCTGTGGCTGGAATCGCCCGCCCATCGACCGCATGGCGAACCTGAACATCGAGCCCGGCGACCAATCGTTGGAGCAACTGATCCAGGGCATCGAACACGGCGTGCTGATGCGCACCAACCGCTCCTGGTCCATCGACGATGCCCGCAACAAATTCCAGTTCGGTTGCGAGTGGGGCCAATTGATCGAAAACGGCGAGCTCAAGGGCGTGGTGAAAAACCCCAACTACCGAGGCATTTCCGCGCAATTCTGGAAAAGCCTGCGGGCGGTGGGCGATGCCAGTACCGCCCAGGTACTGGGCACGCCAAATTGTGGCAAGGGCGAACCGAACCAGGTCATTCGCGTCGGCCATGCCTCGCCGGCGTGCGTATTCAGCAATGTCGCAGTGTTTGGGGGAGATGCCTGATGAGCACCGGCAATATGAGCACCGGCAACAATCAGGCCGAGGCCTTCAAGGCGCTGGTGGACTGGCTGCGCAATGCACTGCGCGAAGCCGAGCAGTTCACCCTCGGCTACGCCGCCGAATCCTCTGCTTTTGTGCGTTTCAACCATGGCAAGGTCCGTCAGGCCGGGCAGGTGCAGCAGGCCAGCGTCAGCTTCAAACTGATCAACGACGGGCGCCACGCCGACTTGCAGATCACCTTGTCCGGCGAAGTCGAAACCGACCTGCAACGCCTGGCCGAAGGTCTGCAACAGTTGCGCGAAACCCTGCCGCTGCTGCCGCCCGATCCGTACCTGCTGCTCAACCACAATCACTGGCAGAGCCACAACGTGCAGGACCATCCACTGCCGGACACCGACCAGGCCGTGGCCGAAATCACCCGCGCCGCCGACGGTCTGGATTTGGTCGGTTTCTATGCCGCCGGCCCCATCAGCCGGGGCTTTGCCAGTTCTTCGGGGGCGTTCGGCTGGCATCAGGCCAACAGCTTCAACTTCGATTTCAGCCTGTTCCATGAAAACGGCCAGGCGGTAAAAGCCAGCTACGCCGGGCACGAATGGAGCAGCGAAGGCTTTGCCAGGCGCTTTGAACAGGCCCGCGAGCAGTTGGCGTTTTTGGGCCGCCCCTTGCGCACCCTGCCGCCCGGTGAATACCGCGCCTACCTGGCACCAGCGGCGATGGAAGAAATCATGGGCATGCTCAGCTGGGGCGGGTTTTCGGCCCGGGCGATTGCCAGCAAGCAAAGTCCGTTGCAGAAGTTCTACGCGAACGAAGCAAGCTTGAGCCCCGACGTATGGCTCAGTGAGCAGGTCAGCGGCTCTTTGAGCCCGGCGTTTTCCGACGAAGGTTATCCGCGCGATGACTTGGGCCTGATCGTCAAAGGCATGGCCGGTGCACAGTTGATCAACTCCCGCAGCGCCGCCGAGCACGGCCTGAACGCCAACGGCGCCAGCAGCTACGAATACCCCACGGCGCTGGTGATGAACGAAGGCCAGCTCGAGCAGCAAGACATCCTCGAACACCTTGGCACCGGGCTGTACATCAGCAACCTCTGGTACCTGAACTACTCGGACCAACCGGCCGCGCGCATGACCGGCATGACCCGCTTCGCCACGTTCTGGGTCGAGAACGGCCAGATCGTCGCGCCGGTCAGCACCATGCGTTTCGACGACAGCGTCTACAGCCTGCTCGGCTCGCAACTCGAAGGCCTGAGCCGGGAGCGGGAACTGCTGCTCTCGGCCAGCACCTACAGCCAGCGGGCCACGGCTTCGATGCTGTTGCCGGGGGCATTGGTCAAGCGCTTGACCTTGACGTTGTAGCCAACCAAACACAGGACCTGTGGCGAGGGGATTTATCCCCGCGGGGTTGCGAAGCGACCCCCAAAGGGTAAATGCGTTCTGCCTGACTCACCGAGGCGACAGTTCTGGGGCTGCTTCGCAGCTCAGCGGGGATAAATCCCCTCGCCACAACAGCGGCATCTGTTCCTGATCAACACTCCGTACAAGAGGTCCCATGCCCAACCGCGCACCGCTCGACGCTGTCACCGCCCGCTGGCTTCCTTGGGTCGTGGCGATTGCCTTCTTCATGCAGTCCCTGGACGGGACCATCCTCAACACCGCCCTGCCCGCCATGGCCAGCGACCTGGCGGAAAACCCGCTGCGCATGCAGGGCGTGATCATTGCCTACATGCTCACCGTGGCGCTGCTGATCCCGGCCTCTGGCTGGATCGCCGACCGCTTCGGGACCAAGAAGATTTTCTTCGGCGCGATCCTGCTGTTCAGTTTCGGCTCGTTGCTCTGCGCCTTGTCCAATTCGTTGTCCATGCTGATCGGCGCCCGGGTGATCCAGGGCCTGGGCGGCGCGCTGATGCTGCCGGTGGGCCGGTTGGTCGTGCTGCGGGCCTACCCACGCTCGGAACTGGTGCGGATCATGGGTTTCATCACCATTCCCGGCCTGCTCGGCCCGCTGATCGGGCCGACCATGGGCGGCTGGATGGTGGAGTACCTGACCTGGCACTGGATCTTCATCATCAACCTGCCGGTGGGCGTGCTGGGTTGCTACGCGGTGTGGAAATTCATCCCGGACCTGCGCGGCAGCGAGCGTACCCGGTTCGATGGCCTGGGATTTTTGCTGTTTGGCGCGGCCATGGTGCTGATCACCATCGCCATGGAAGGCCTCGGTGAACTGCACCTGCCGCACTTGCGCGTGATGTTGCTGCTGTTCGGCGGCATGGCCTGCCTGGCCGCTTATTGGCTACGGGCCGGGCACATCGAAAACCCGCTGTTCGCACCCTCGCTGTTCAAGACCCGGACCTTCGCCGTGGGGATTCTCGGCAATCTGTTCGCGCGCCTGGGCAGCGGCGCCCTGCCGTTCCTGGTGCCGTTGCTGCTGCAAGTGGCCCTGGGCTATTCACCGTCCCAGGCCGGGATGAGCATGTTACCTCTGGCCGCGGCGGCGATGGTCGCCAAGTCCGTGGCCCGGCCGTTGATCGAGCGCTTCGGCTACCGCAGCGTATTGACCGCCAATACCCTGGCCCTGGGCCTGATGCTGGCGAGCATGGGCCTGGTCAGCGAACAGACGCCGTACTGGCTGCTGCTGGCGCAACTGGCGGTGCTGGGAGCAATCAACTCGTTGCAGTTCACCGCGATGAACACCGTGACCCTGATTGACCTGGACGACGCCAGCGCCAGCAGCGGCAACAGCCTGCTGTCGGTGGTGGCGCAACTGTCCCTGAGCCTGGGCGTGGCCTGTGCTGGTGCGCTGCTCGGCGGCTTTACCGCCCAGGTCGGCAACGACGGGGTGGACACCGTGCTTGGCGCGTTCCAGTTGACGTTCCTGACGGTGGGCATCATGGCGATGCTGGCGGCGACGATTTTTTCGCAGCTGTCGAAAGAGGATGGGCGGCGGGCCAAGCGGCCGGATGAGCATATCGAGCACTGACTAAGAGGCGTCGTGGCTTGGCGCTTTTTGTGGGAGCAAGGCTTGCCCGCGATACAGGCGACTCGGTTTCCTGAAATAGCGCGCCACCTTCGTCGCGAGCAAGCTTTGCTCCCACAGTTCCAGAGCCCCACAGTTTCTGGATCCACCAGCCCCCAACACAAGCGTGGCCCTCACAGCTCGTCCAGAACTTTCGAGAAAAGTGGCACGAGGCTGCTACACTGCGCGACATTTTGTTTTGCAGGCCAGTCCCGTGACCACCATTGCCACCGCTTTTAATACTCTGCCGCTGTCCGCCGCCATGCTGGCTAACCTCGAATCCCTCGGTTATGCCCAGATGACGCCGATCCAGGCGCAGAGCTTGCCGGTGATCCTCAAGGGCATGGATCTGATCGCCCAGGCCAAGACCGGCAGCGGCAAGACCGCGGCCTTCGGCATCGGCCTGCTGAACCCGATCAACCCGCGCTTCTTCGGCTGCCAGGCACTGGTGATCTGCCCGACTCGTGAGCTGGCCGATCAGGTTGCCAAGGAAATCAGGCGCCTGGCCCGCGCCGAAGACAACATCAAGGTCCTGACCCTGTGTGGCGGCGTGTCGTTTGGACCGCAGATCGCTTCCCTGGAGCACGGCGCCCACATCATCGTCGGCACGCCAGGGCGCATCCAGCAGCACCTGCGCAAGGGCTCGCTGGTGCTGGACGGCCTCAACACGCTGATCCTCGATGAAGCCGACCGCATGCTCGACATGGGCTTCTACGACGCCATCGAAGACATCATCCAGCAGACCCCGGAACGCCGTCAGACCTTGCTGTTCTCCGCCACCTACCCGGTGGGCATCAAGCAACTGTCGTCCAAGTTCATGCGCAACCCGCAGCAGGTCAAGGCCGAAGCCTTTCACTCCGACGCGCAGATCGAGCAGCGTTTCTATGAAATCTCCCCCGAGGAGCGCATGGACGCCGTGGTCAAGGTGCTGGCGCATTTCCGTCCGGCCTCCTGCGTGGCGTTCTGCTTCACCAAGCAGCAAGTCCAGGAAACCGTCGACCATCTGACATCCAAAGGTATCTCGGCGGTCGGCCTGCATGGCGATCTGGAACAGCGCGACCGCGATCAGGTGCTGGCGATGTTCGCCAACCGCAGCACCTCGGTGCTGGTCGCCACCGATGTGGCGGCCCGTGGCCTGGACATCGACGCACTGGACATGGTGATCAACGTCGAACTGGCCCGTGACTCGGAAATTCACATTCACCGCGTCGGCCGCACCGGGCGTGCGGGTGAAAAAGGCATCGCCATCAGCCTGGTGGCGCCGTCCGAAGCCCACCGCGCCCAAGCGATCGAACAGTTGCAGAAGTCGCCACTGAGCTGGGACCAACTGGACAACCTCAAGCCCCAGGGCGGCGGCCCGCTGCTGCCGGCCATGAGCACCCTGTGCATTGGTGCCGGGCGCAAAGACAAAGTCCGCCCCGGCGACATCCTCGGCGCCCTGACCGGCGAGGCCGGCATCCCCGGCGCCCAGGTCGGCAAGATCGCGATTTTCGACTTCCAGGCCTATGTCGCCGTGGAGCGCGCAATCGCCAAACAGGCGCTGCAACGCCTGAACGATGGCAAGATCAAGGGCCGTTCGTTGCGGGTGCGGATCCTGTAACTCCAACAGAGATCAAACTGTGGGAGCGAGCCTGCTCGCGATGACGGACTGTCAGACAACATCAATGTTGAATGTACCGGCCTCATCGCGAGCAGGCTCGCTCCCACAATGGGTTTTGTGGTGACATTTAGAGGGACACCGTTTTGCGCTCTACCGAAGTCGTGATCATTGGCGCTGGCGCCGCGGGGTTGATGTGCGCGCTGACCGCCGCAGGGCGCGGACGGCAGGTGATGTTGCTGGACCACGCCAACAAAGCCGGCAAGAAAATCCTCATGTCCGGCGGTGGGCGCTGCAATTTCACCAACATGTACAGCGAACCGGGCAATTTCCTCTCGCAGAACCCACATTTCTGCAAGTCGGCCCTGGCGCGTTACACCCAGTGGGATTTCATCGCCCTGGTGGCCAAGCACGGCGTGCCCTATCACGAGAAAAAACTCGGCCAGTTGTTCTGTGATAACAAGTCCAGCGACATCCTCGGCCTGCTGCTGGACGAATGCGACCAAGCCGGTGTCAACCTGCACCTGGACACCTCGATCGAGCGCATCGAGAAAACCGAGAGCGGCTACCTGCTGCAAACCACCCTCGGGGCCATCACCTGCCAATCCTTGGTGATTGCCACGGGCGGGCTGTCGATCCCGACGCTGGGCGCGACCGGTTTCGGTTACCAGGTGGCCAAACAGTTCGGCCACCAACTGCTGCCCACCCGCGCCGGGCTGGTGCCGTTCACCATCACCGACCAGCTCAAGGCGTTGTGCACCGAACTTTCAGGCACTTCAGTGGATTGCCTGGTGAGCTGCAACGAGCAGAGTTTTCGCGAGAACATCCTGTTCACCCACCGCGGCCTCAGCGGCCCGGCGATCCTGCAGATTTCCTCGTTCTGGGAACCGGGTGACACGGTGCAGATCAACCTGCTGCCGGACCACGACGTGCCGAGCTGGCTGCAACAGCAACAGGCCGAACGCCCCAACAGCGAACTGAAAACCCTGCTGGGCGAATTGTTCACCAAGAAGATGGCCACCCTGCTGGCCGACACTTGGTTCGTCTCCAAACCCATGAAGCAATACACCCACGCCGAACTGGCAGACATTGCCGAGAAACTGTCGAGCTGGAATGTCGTCCCGGCCGGCACCGAAGGCTACCGCACCGCCGAAGTGACCCTGGGCGGTGTCGATACGCGGGAAGTCTCGTCCAAGACCATGGAATCACTGAAAAGCCCTGGCCTGTATTTCATTGGCGAAGTGCTGGACGTCACCGGGCACCTGGGCGGGTTCAACTTCCAATGGGCCTGGGCGTCGGGGTATGCGGCTGCGCAATACGTCTGATTGAAGGGATGCATAGAATCCAATGGGGATGATGATCCTGTGGGAGCGAGCCTGCTCGCGATGGCGGACTATCAGACAACATCAATGTTGAATGTACCGGCCTCATCGCGAGCAGGCTCGCTCCCACTGGGGTTTGCTGGAGCATCCCGGAACACTTTTTGCTGCCGGATGTGATCGCCGCCATTGCGTCGGCGTCATTACTGCCTCAATTTAGCGTCATTGCCCGTCAGGCCCGTGCACTTCATGTCATCGACCTCGTTTAGTCAGTCTCTGCGTCGCCTTTGGGCGTTGGATAAATTCAGTTATAGCGTGCGGGTGTTCATCGCCCTGACCGGCAGCATGGCGCTGTGTTGGTATCTGGATGAGATGGCGCTGTTGATCCCGCTGTTCCTGGGCATCATCGCCAGCGCCCTGGCCGAGACCGATGACAGCTGGCAGGGCCGCCTCAACGCGCTGGCCGTGACGCTGGTGTGCTTCACCATCGCAGCGCTGTCGGTGGAATTGCTGTTTCCTTATCCGGTTCTGTTCATCGTTGCCCTGGCGCTGGCGAGTTTCGCCCTGACTATGCTCGGTGCGCTGGGCGAGCGCTATGGCGCGATTGCCTCGGCCACGTTGATTCTCTCGGTCTACACCATGATCGGCGTAGACCAGCGCGGTGGCGCGGTCACCGATTTCTGGCACGAACCTTTGCTGCTGGTGGCCGGTGCGGCTTGGTACGGCCTGCTCTCGGTGCTGTGGCAGGCGCTGTTTTCCAACCAGCCGGTGCAGCAAAGCCTGGCGCGGCTGTTCCGCGAGCTGGGACGCTATCTGAAGCTCAAATCATCGCTCTTCGAGCCGATCCGTCAACTGGACGTCGAAGCCCGACGCCTGGAACTGGCCCAGCAGAACGGCCGGGTCGTCGCCGCGCTTAACGCGGCGAAGGAAATCATCCTGCACCGCGTAGGCAATGGGCGACCAGGCTCGAAGGTCAGCCGCTACCTGAAGCTGTACTTCCTCGCCCAGGATATCCACGAGCGCGCCAGCTCTTCCCACTACCCCTACAACGCACTGGCCGAGGCGTTCTTTCACAGCGACGTGCTGTTCCGCTGCCAACGCCTGCTGCGCCAGCAAGGTAAAGCCTGCCAAGCGTTGGCCGAGTCGATCCAACTGCGCCAGCCATTCGTCTATGACGCCAGCTTCGCCGAGGCCTTGAATGACCTGCACGCCTCCCTCGAACACCTGCGGATCCAGAGCAACCCGGCCTGGCGCGGATTGCTGCGTTCGCTACGGGCCTTGTCGGCGAACCTTGGCACCATGGACCGCCTGCTCAGCGACGCGAGCAACCCCGACGCCCTGGCCGACGCCACCGATAGCAGCCTGCTGGATCGCTCACCGCGCAACCTGAAGGACGTCTGGGTCCGCTTGCGCACACAGCTCACGCCCACCTCGCTGCTGTTCCGACATGCCCTGCGCCTGCCCCTGGCGCTGAGTGTGGGTTATGCCATGGTGCATCTGATCCACCCGTCCCAAGGCTACTGGATCATTCTCACCACGCTGTTCGTGTGCCAACCCAACTACGGCGCCACCCGGCGCAAGCTCGGCCAACGGATCATCGGCACCGCCATCGGCCTGACGGTGGCCTGGGCGCTGTTCGATCTGTTTCCCAACCCGCTGGTGCAATCGTCTTTCGCCATCGCCGCCGGGGTGGTGTTCTTTACCAACCGCACGACCCGCTACACCCTGGCGACCGCCGCGATCACGATCATGGTGCTGTTCTGCTTCAACCAGGTAGGCGACGGCTATGGACTGCTGCTGCCACGCCTGTTCGATACGCTGCTCGGCAGCCTGATCGCCGGCCTTGCGGTATTCCTGTTCCTGCCGGACTGGCAAGGCCGCCGGTTGAACAAGGTGCTGGCCAACACGCTGACCTGCAACAGCATTTACCTGCGCCAGATCATGCAGCAATACGCCGCGGGCAAAAGCGACGACCTGGCCTATCGCCTGGCCCGACGCAACGCCCACAACGCCGACGCCGCATTGTCCACCACCCTGGCAAACATGCTGATGGAGCCGGGGCATTTCCGTAAGGAAGCCGATGTCGGGTTCCGCTTCCTGGTGCTGTCCCACACCCTGCTCAGCTACTTGTCAGGCCTGGGCGCCCATCGGGACACCCCATTGCCTGCAGACGTGCGCGAACACCTGATCGACGGCGCAGGGGTGAAACTGGCCGCGAGCATCGACGAGATTGCCCAGGGCCTGGCGAGCAAACAACCGATAGCGGTCCAAAGCGACGAGGAAGAAGCCTTGGCCAGTGAGCTTGAGCAGATGCCCGATGAAATCGACGAGGGTCAGCGGCTGGTGCAGACGCAACTGGGGTTGATCTGCCGTCAGTTGGGGCCGCTGCGCACGTTGGCGGCGCATCTGGTCAAGGACACCAGTGAGGCTTGAGGAGTGTGGTGCTCGCACCACCGCCATCGCGAGCGGGCTCGCTCCCACAGTGGACCTCAGCCGTACAAAATTTAAGTGTCCGCTCTAGATCAACTGTGGGAGCGAGCCTGCTCGCGATAGCGCCAGTCCCGGCACCGCAAGATCACATCCCGTGCGCCTTCAATAACCGCGCATAACTACCATCGGCCTTCATCGCCGCAATCTCCCGATCGAATCCCGCGACAATCTGCTCGTGCTGCGGGTTCTTCAGGCTGACCAGGATGTGCAGGCTGTTTTCACTCAGTGGCTTGGGCATGAACTCCACAGCGTTGCGCACCTTGGCCGACTCACGAGACAAGTAATAACGGGCGACGAACTCATCTTCCAGGGTCAGCTTCACCCGACCGGCAGCGAGCATGCGCACGGCCATTGCAAAGTTATGCACAGGGACTTTCTGCAATTGCTGATCCTCATCGAACGCCTTGGAGTAGGCGTATCCGCGGACCACGGCGATGGGATAGGCATGCAGCTGCTGCAAGTTCTCGTACTGGATGGGTGCGTCCTTGCGCTTGATGAAGCGCACGCGGTTGAGCAGGTACTCAGCCGAGAAACGGCCCACATGGGTACGTTCTTCGCTGTACCAGGCATTGATCAGCACGTCATAGCGCCCCTCGCCGATGCCCAGCATCGCCCGGGCCCAAGGCACCTGCTCAAAGTCACTGGCATAACCGGCTCGCGCCAGAGCGGTACTGACGATATCGGTCGCCAGGCCACCATTGACCAGCGTGGTGTCGGTAAAGGGTGGCCAGCCATCTGCCACCAGACGCAACTTTTGCGCGCAGGCGTTGTGGCTCAGCAACAGCAACCCGACCAAAGCAAGAGCTCGATGCAATCGCGGCATGCCAAACATCCTTGACGGGTTCAAAGCCCGGTTTGTTTTTAGCCGAATCTCAAGAGATGTCGTCAGACATCCGGTCCTAACATTAGCTCAGTGGAACCGCTGCGCAGCGTTGAATCGAAGATTACACAAAGAAGGCCACGCCGCGACAATTCGATGATGGCATTTTGGCCTTTGTCACAGATTTTTACAGTTGTCCAAGAAAGAGACTTCCGCAGCCAGCCCGCTTAATATCGGCATCAGGTTCTTCAGGAAATTCAAAAAATGGATATCGACTGGGTCTGCAAACATCACAGTGACCTGAGCAAGGAACAGCTGTACGCCATCCTCAAATTGCGCGCCGAAGTATTCGTCGTGGAGCAGAATTGCCCCTACCTGGACGTCGACGGCCTGGACCTGGAGGGCGACACCTGCCACCTGATGGCCTGGCAGGACAATCGTCTGGTGGCTTACCTTCGCTTGCTCGATCCGCACTCGCAAAACAGTGACGTGGTCATCGGGCGCGTGGTCATCGCCCCCCAAGCACGGGGACAGGGGCTGGGCCACAAACTGATGGAACAGGGTCTCAAGCAGGCCGAGAAGCACTGGCCCGGTACATCGATCTCACTGTCGGCACAGGCGCATCTGCAGGGGTATTACTCGCGGTATGGGTTTGGAGTGGTGGGTATCGAGTACATGGAAGACGGGATTCCACACATTGGCATGCACCGGCCTTGATGCCCTCTTCGCGAGCAGGCTCGCTCCCACAGTGGATCTGCGTGGTACATAAATCATATGCCCACTGCAGATCAATGTGGGAGCGAGCAGGCTCGCGATAACGCCTCCCCAGAAGCCGCCAATGTTCAGGGATATTCCAATACCGCTTTAATGCGCGGCAAATTCCCCTCGATCCAGCGCCGATCAATCGCCCCCCAATCACGGATCCGATAATGCCCGGCATGGTTACGGGCGCCCTCTAGCTGCTCGAATTCACACACGATATCCAGGTCCGCCAGCGCTGCCACGGTGTCCTGGGCGGTGCGTCGCGGCATGCCGGTGACTTCGGTGAGCGAGGGAATGTTGCTGGCCACGCCGCTATCAATCAGGTAAGCCACATACAAACGACGATAGAAGCTGCTTTTGGTCTTGCTGACGTCCATTCGGTCATTCCTTGGGGGGTTGCAGATCGCGCCAGGTCAGGTACACCCGCAAGTCGAATTCCAACTGGTGATACCCCGGCAGCATGTGCTCGCAGAGTTGGTAGAACGCTTTGTTGTGGTCCGACTCCTTGAAGTGGGCCAGTTCGTGCACCACGATCATTTTCAAAAACTCAGGTGCCGCGTCCTTGAACAGCGCAGCGATACGAATTTCTTTCTTGGCCTTGAGCTTGCCGCCCTGCACCCGTGAAATGGCAGTGTGCAAGCCCAGGGCGCGGTGAGTCAGGTCCAGACGATTGTCGAACAGCACCTTGTCGATAGCGGGCGCGTTACGCAGGTATTGTTGCTTGAGATCCAGCGCATAACCGTACAGGGCCTTGTCGCTCTGGACCGAATGCCGGTCGGGGTAGCGCTGCTGCAAGTAGTCGCCCAGCCGATCCTGGGCAATCAGTTGCTGCACTTGGGCTTGCAGGGCGGCGGGGTAAGCCTGGAGGTATTTGAGCGCGATCATCGGCGGCAACACAGTCACAAAAGCCGCCAGTGTAGCGAATTCAGACCTGCATCGCGCTCCAGTCAAATGGCCGGGCAAAGGCATCGGTGTCTTCGGCCATCAAGGGCCGCGCCACCAGGAACCCCTGCACATATTCGCAGCCGTGGGCCTTGAGCCACTGATATTGCTCAGGCGTCTCTACGCCCTCGGCGATCACCCGCAAACCCAATTGCTTGCACAAATCGATGACCGACGCCGCCAGTGCCGCATCCCGGGGTGAGCCTGGCAGACGGGCGATCAGGTGTCGATCAAGCTTGAGGGTATCGAGCTCCAGGTCGCGCAGGTGCGCCAGCGAGCAAGGCCCGGAACCGAAATCATCCAACGCCACCCGCACCCCCAGGTTATGCAGCAGCCGCAGTTGTTTATGGGTTTCGTCGGGGTTGCGCATCAGTGCGTCTTCAGTCACCTCGACCTCAAGTTGCCGCGGTTTGAGGGCATGTCGCTCCAGGACCTGGCGCAATTCGGTCACCAGGTTGGGCAAACCGAACTGGGTGCTGCTCAGACTCACCCCCAGTACCAGATCATCAGCGAACAAGCGCTCCCAGACTTTACGCTGGGCGGCGCTGCGATGATAAATCCAGCTCCCCAGCCGACTGATCAATCGGGCCTCTTCCAGTAATGGCAGGAACAGCCCCGGCGGCACATCACCGACGCTGGGGTGCTGCCAGCGCAACAGCGCCTCGAAGCCACGGATGCGCCCGTCGCCCACCCCCACCTGGGGCTGGTAGACCATATTGAAATCGCGGTTTTCGATGGCCGAGCGCACACTTTCTTCGAGCATCAGCCGTGAACGGGCTCGACCGTTCATTTCGTGATCGTAAAAACGGTATTGCTGACGGCCAGCGCGCTTGGCCTCGTACATGGCGATGTCGGATGCACGCAGCAGACCGTCGAGATTGGCGCCGCAATCGGGGTACGTCGCGATGCCGATGCTGGCCCCCAGCGCTACGTCCATGCCCTCGATCTGTTGGCAGATAGACACTCGTTCGATGAGTTTCTCGGCAATCTTGGCCGCTTGCTCGGGCACCTCCAGATCCAGCAGGGCGGTGAACTCATCGCCGCCCAGACGCGCCAGAATGTCGAACGGGCGCAGGCACGCCTTCAGTTGTTCCGACACCCAGCGCAGCACGCGGTCACCGGCATCATGGCCCAACGAATCATTGACCCGTTTGAAGCCATCAAGATCCAGGTACAGCAGCACCCAGTTGCTTTCCAGCCGCTCGCTGCGCATCAGCAGGTTTTCGGCTGTCTGATAAAACCCCCTGCGGTTGAGCAGACCGGTCAGCGGGTCAGTGACGGCCTGGTATTCGAGTTGCTGGTGCAAGTGACGCACCACCGACATGTCCTGAAGCGTTACCACCATGGCCTTCTGCTCCGCAGGCAGGGGCGCACAAGACAAGGCCACCGACACCTGCTGGCCGGGCGCGGTGCGCAAGACCGCATCGTGCAGGCGCCAGGTCTGCCCCCGGCAGTAGGCGACATGGATATCGGAGCCGGCCCACTCGGGGATGTGGGGTTTTTGCAGGAAATCCAGGAGCGGCATTCCCTGCAACTGCTCGGCGGTGGCATTAAGCAGGCGACAGGTAGACGGATTGGCGAAGCGAATACACCCGCTTTCGTCCACCACGAGGATGCCTTCGGCGGCGTTATCCAGCACCGAGGCGTTGAAAGCCCTGGCGGCTTCCAGATCCTGGCTCAGGCGCTGCAAGGCCCGGCGATTGCGCTGGTGTTCGAGCAGGGCATGAACCTTGGGCTTGAGAATCTGCGGATCGAATGGTTTGAACAGGTAATCCACGGCGCCGCTGGCGTAGCCCTTGATCACCGCATCCTGGGATTGCTCGTTAGCGGTCAGGAAAATGATCGGGGTCAGCCGTGTCCGCTGGCTGCCGCGCATCAGACGCGCCACTTCAAAACCGTCCATGTCGGGCATCTGCACATCCAGCAGGACCAGGTCGATGTCATGTTCGAGTAGAAGGTTAAGGGCTTCGACACCCGAGGACGCGGTCATCACCTTCCAGTCCTGACGCTGCAACAACGCTCGCATGCTGAGCAGGTTTTCAGGGTAATCATCAACTATCAAAAGGACGGAACTGTCTTCGCCAAGCGGTGGTTGCACGCATTCCATGCTGCTTCTCTTATCGGGCGTCACGTCCGACCTGACGTAGCAAGGCGGACAAATACTGTGATCTCACTCTAGACCGTGATTCTGAAAAGCAGTAGGTGTCATCCCGCCATCATCCAGACAAAGCCCAAAATAGCCGACTAACGGTCACCCACCTCGGGCACAAAACCTGCAATGACACCTTCGACGGACAATTGACGTCAATCATCCGCTGGGCGGTCATTAAAAAATTTCTCCCTGCGTGATTAACACGCCCAAAAGCTTGAGCTAGAGCCTCTGGCTGGGCGTTCAGCATTTTCACTCCGTTACGTAGGATCCGACCATGATTGATCTCGCCACCTGGAACCTGAGCATCCCCGAAGGCAGCCCACCAACGACCATCGAAACCTCTCAACTGGTGCAGGGGTTCCAGAACCAATATTTCCACGCCGACTCCGGTACGGTGTTTTTCTGGGCACCGGTCACCGGCGCCAAGACTGCCAACGCGATTTACCCACGCAGCGAACTGCGGGAAACCTATAGCAACGGTACCCAGCGCAACTGGTTGTACTCAGCGGCTGATAACAAGCTGGCCGCCACGCTGACCGTCAACCAAGTCCCCAGCACTGGCAAGCTCGTCATTGGTCAGATCCACGCCAAAGACAGCACCAGCCCCATGGTGAAACTGGAGTACCAGTACAAAACCTACAGCTCCACCGGCAACATCGTCGCCAAAGTGCGCATGCGTCCCGACGACGAATCGGGCCAGGTCATCACCATCGCCACAGGCATAAAGCTCAATCAGTCCTTCTCTTACCTGATCCACCTAAGCCCCGCCGGTGTCCTGACCATCAATGGTGCGGGTTACCAGTGGAGCTCCCCCATCAGCTCCACTTGGAGCGACAAGCCGCTGTACTTCAAGGCGGGCGTGTACGTGCAGGACAACACCGGCTATCCCACCGAAGGCGGGACCGTGACGTTCAGCCTGCTGGATATCGATCACATCTAGACGCTTTGCATGGCGCCATGGCAGCAACGCAGCGCTGCCCGCCCAGGCGACCCTATCAATGCGAAATCGTTCAGGGAAAATTCGAACTGCCGACTAACGGTTCACCATCCAGGCACAGATGCTGCAAAAGATCCATTCGACGGACAATTGACGTCAAACATCCGCCGGATGGTTATCCAAAAAACTCCTTCCTGCGTGATCAACACACCCCAAATGCTTGGAGTAGAGCCTCCCGCTTTGGTCCTCAGCACTTTTACGCCCGTTACGCAGGATCCGACCATGATCGATCTCAGCACTTGGAACTTGAGCATTCCCGAAGGCAGCCCCGCCATCACCATCGAAACACCGCGGCTAGCCCAGGGCTTCAAGGACGACTATTTCCACTCCGACACCGGCACGCTGTTCTTCTGGGCGCCGGTGACCGGCACCAAGACTGCAAACGCCATTTACCCGCGCAGCGAACTGCGGGAAACCTACAGCGACGGCACCCTGCGCAACTGGCTGTATCCGGCGGCGGACAACATCCTGCGTGCCGCCGTAACCGTCAACCAAGTACCCAGCACCGGCAAGATCGTGATCGGTCAGATCCACGCCAAAGACAGCACCAGCCCCATGGTGAAACTGGAGTACCAGTACAAAACCTACAGCTCCACCGGCAACATCGTCGCCAAAGTGCGCATACGCCCCGACGACGAAACCGGCCAAGTCATCACCATCGCCACCGGTGTGAAACTCGACCGCAGCTTTACCTACATGATCCATCTCAGCCCCAAGGGCGCGCTGGGCATCAGCGCGGCGGGTTACAACTGGAGAACCACTATCGACCCGTCCTGGAAGGTCAAACCGCTGTATTTCAAGGCGGGCGTGTACGTGCAGGACAACACCGGCTACACCACCGAAGGTGGAAAAGTGACGTTCAGCCAGCTGGATATCGATCACAACATCTGATCGCTTTTCCTGGCGCCATAGCAGCACGGATGCTGCCTGCCCCCCTCAGCCCCGCCTTCGAGCACAGGCCATGTGCGCGGTGCTATATCGCCATCGTTCAAAAAATTTTCCTGCCAGCCGACTAACGGTCACCTGTCTCGGGCACCAAAGCGGCAAACACAACTCTGACGGTCTGCTGACGCCAACCCGCCGCCGGATCTACGTGACAAACGTTCGATCCATTTCCTTGTGGCGTCGGCGAAAGCGCGTCCTAGAGCCTTCGGCTGTGGCGTAAATCATTTCTTATGTACAGAAAGGATCCGAACATGGTCGATCTTGCAACCTGGAACTTGAGCATCCCCGAGGGAAGCCCACCCAAAACCATCGAAACCCCTCGACTGGTGGACGGTTTCAAGAACAAATACTTCAACTCTGAAGGCAGCACGGTGTATTTCTGGTCACCGGTCACCGGCACCAAGACTGAAAACGCGATCTACCCGCGCAGCGAATTGCGCGAGACCTACAAAAACGGCACCTTGCGCAACTGGCTATACCCCGACGCCGACAACAAATTGAGTGCGACCCTGGTGGTCAACCAGGTACCCAGCACCGGCAAGATCGTGATCGGTCAGATTCATGCCAAGGACAGCAGCAAACCCATGGTGAAGCTGGAATACCAGTACAAGGACGACAGCAAGACCGGCAACATCGTCGCCAAAGTGCGCATGCGCCCCGATGACGACGAGGGCCGGGTCATCACCGTCGCCTCGGGTGTAAAACTCAATCAGTCTTTCTCTTATCGGCTCCATCTTGATCGTACCGGCGACCTGGGTATCACCGCGGCGGGTCGTAGCTGGTACACCACCATGAGCGCCAAATGGAAGGTCAAGCCGCTGTATTTCAAGGCTGGCGTGTATGTGCAGGACAATACGGGCTACACCAGCGAAGGAGGGAAAGTGACGTTCAGCAAGCTGGATATCGATCACAACACCTGAGATTTTCAGCTCCGAAAATCTCGTAGGAATTTACCTTTGTGGCGAGGGGATTTATCCCCGCTGGGCTGCGCAGCAGCCCCCTCCTTTCGTCAGACCGACCGCATGCGCCGGTTTTGCAGCGGCTGCGCCCCCGAGCGGGAGCAAGCTCCCTCGCCACGTGGGCGCGGTGCGTCCTACAGGTCGATTTTGGGCTCGAAAATCTCCTCTATAGTTCGGGCTCGTCTGCTGGCTTTGGTCAGCGGGGCACGGGTTTCGCAGCCCGACAGAGAACAATGACTTTGCACCGCAAAATGAAAACTCAGGCAGAATTGCCGACGTTCATTTTATGGCGGTTGCGCGCGGGAGGCCTTTGGGTCTGCCGGGTTTGGTCATTCTCGGTCTGCGAACCCGCGCGTAGCTGCCACCCACTTTGTTTCGCAGCAAAAAGGTGGCAATTCTTTTTCTATAGGGAATTTCATCTATGACCATGCATCAATCGATTAGCCGCTTCACGCCCTTGACCCCGATCGCCACCACCCAACCCGTCCTGTTCATCGATAAAACCGTCCCACTGAGCGAGCTTCACGCCTGTGCCAGCGAACGCCTGCATGCCACGCTCGACTACTTGACGCTCATGGCCTGCGCCACCCTGCGCGATTCGGCCGCCAGCGACCTCAATACCCTCACCAATGTCGCCCGGCTCCTGGTTCAGGATGTCACCGATGTGTTCGGCGTCATTGAACAACGCGGCCTCGAAGACCAATAAAGCCCTCCCGGCGGGAGATGATCCCCTGTGGGAGCGAGCTTGCTCGCGATAGCGCTGGGTCAGCAGCATGGATGGCGACTGACACAGCGCTATCAGGATCTGTGTGTATATCCATTTCTTTGGTAACGGCTACTTAGGGTTCCGCCCTTACGGCGGGTCACTTTTGAAGAGCGCAAAAGTAACCAAAAGGTCTTGCCCCACCACTCAGTGCCTCGCCTAGGCTCGGCATGCCCGAACGCAGGCATTGCTCCGTGGGCCCGCCGCGAAGGGCCATCCATGGCCCAGCGCGGCTACCTCGGCATCCATGCCGAGGTGCCCACTACGCAACACCTGCGTTCGGCCAGCGTGGTTAACGGGGCGCCGAGATCAAAGTCCTCCGCGAGGCGGCCTGATAGCCGACCTGTTTTTTGATTGATCGCGTTTCTCCTGTGGGAGCGGGCTTGCTCGCGAAGGCGGTACAACAGCCAATGAGGATGTGTTGAATGTACTGGCCTTTTCGCGAGCAAGCCCGCTCCCACAATGGACGTGTGGCATATACAAACTTATGTCTGTTAAATATCGAAATGTGGGAGCGAGCCTGCTCGCGATGACGGCAGTAAATCCAACTTCTGTGCAACTGAATTACCGCTATCGCGAGCAGGCTCGCTCCCACAATTGGATCGGAGGACAGCCGTGACAAATAGGCCGGCTATCAGGCCGCCTCGCTTTTGATTTTGATCTGGGGGCCCCGTTAACCACGCTGGCCGAACGTAGGTATTGTGGAGTGGGCATCCCGGCATGGATGCCGGGATAGCCGCGCTGGGCCATGGATGGCCCTTCGCGGCGGGCCCACGGAGCAATGCCTGCGTTCGGGCATGCCGAGCCTAGGCGAGGCACCGAGTGGTGGGGCAAGACCTTTTGGTTACTTTTGGGGCGTTTGCCAAAAGTGACCCGCCGTAAGGGCGGAACCATAAGCAGCCGTTACCCAAAAAACGGATATACACACAAATCCCACACATAAAAAAACCCGCATCACTGCGGGTTTTCTCACAACCACAACGCTGAAGCCTTAGTTAACCTTAGCGTTCAACTCACCCTTCAAATACCGCTGATACATCGCCTCCAAAGAGATCGGCTTGATCTTCGAAGCATTACCCGCAGTCCCAAACGCCTCATAACGCGCAATACACACATCACGCATCGCCGTCACGGTCGCACCGAAGAACTTACGCGGATCAAACTCGCTCGGATTGGTCGCCATCAAACGACGCATGGCACCGGTAGAGGCCAGGCGCAGGTCGGTGTCGATGTTGACCTTGCGCACGCCGTACTTGATACCTTCGACGATTTCTTCAACCGGCACGCCGTAGGTTTCTTTGATGTCACCGCCGTACTGGTTGATGATCGCCAGCCACTCTTGCGGAACCGAGGAAGAACCGTGCATCACCAGGTGAGTGTTGGGGATGCGTTTGTGGATTTCCTTGATGCGGTCAATGGCCAGCACGTCGCCGGTAGGCGGCTTGGTGAACTTGTAGGCGCCGTGGCTGGTACCGATGGCGATGGCCAGGGCGTCGACCTGGGTCTTCTTGACGAAGTCCGCGGCTTCTTCCGGGTCGGTCAGCATCTGGCTGTGGTCCAGCACGCCTTCGGCGCCGATGCCGTCTTCTTCACCGGCCATGCCGGTTTCCAGCGAGCCCAGGCAACCCAGTTCGCCTTCCACCGAGACGCCGCAGGCATGGGCCATGGCGACGGTCTGCTGGGTGACGCGAACGTTGTATTCGTAGTCGGTCGGGGTCTTGCCGTCTTCGCCCAGCGAGCCGTCCATCATGACCGAGCTGAAGCCCAGTTGGATGGAGCGCTGGCAGACGTCAGGGCTGGTGCCGTGGTCCTGGTGCATGCACACCGGGATGTGCGGGAATTCTTCGATGGCAGCCAGGATCAGGTGACGCAGGAATGGCGCGCCGGCGTATTTGCGGGCGCCGGCCGAAGCCTGGACGATCACCGGGGAGTCAGTCTTGTCAGCGGCTTCCATGATGGCGCGCATCTGCTCAAGGTTGTTGACGTTAAAGGCTGGGACGCCGTAGCCGAACTCGGCTGCGTGGTCCAGCATCTGACGCATGCTGATAAGTGCCATTAGTGTGTCTCTCCCGGTCGAGGGTCGTTAATCGTGCCAGCCTGCCGGAGCGGCGGCGGCTATTCAAGTCATTGCAGGTCGGGGGTGGGTCCGGCCTGTGTGTTCGGTGAAACAAATCTCGAAACTATAAGAGGCCCCTGTGGGAGCGAGCAGGCTCGCGATGAGGGCCCGACAGTCAACATCACTGATGCCTGATACATCGCTATCGCGAGCAGGCTCGCTCCCACATTGGATCTCTATTGAATCAGTCAGCCTTGCAGCCCCGGCCAATCAAGTCATTGGTGGCGACCCAGTAAACCAGGCCTTCCTCACCTTTGACGTGAAACGCCAGCATGTCGTCGCTGTACAGCGTACCCGATGCGCCCGGCTCTTCCTTCAGGTGATAGACCTGCTCGGCACCGCCGAGGCGAACGTCGACTTCCTTGCGGGTGTCATCGGTATAGCGCCACAGCACCTTGGCCTGACTGTCACAGGTCCAGGTTGTCCAGCCCTCTACGACAGGCTCGGACGAACGAAACCGATCCAGCTGCGCACAACCGGCCAGCATTGCCAGCGCCACAACGGCGATAAAGCCTTTCATCCGTGTTCCTCGACTGACGACCCGTGCCGCCAGCCATGAGTTAAAGAGTCTGACCCGTCAAGGACAACCATGTTCCTTGGCCGGGTTTTGCGTCTCATATTTATCCAGGCCATCCGGCCCCGAACGCTTGTTCAGCACCGGATTGGTCTCGGCCTGCCAGTCGGCCTGGTAACAGCCGCCTTCAGGCGTTGGCGTCCCGGTTTCCGGAGCCGTGGCCTTTGGGCTGCTCGAACAGGCCACTAACAGCGTCGTCGTCAACAGCAACGTGAACGTCTTGACCATCACAACACTCCTTTGCCTGGTCAACGAAACCTCAGGCCTTGGCCCGGCTTTCCAGGACTTCCACGGCTGGCAGTACTTTGCCTTCGACGAATTCGAGGAACGCACCGCCGCCGGTAGAAATGTAGGAGATCTGCTCGGCCACGCCATATTTATCGATCGCCGCCAGGGTGTCGCCGCCGCCAGCGATGGAGAAAGCGTCACTCTCGGCGATGGCCTGGGCCAGCACTTTGGTGCCGTTGCCAAACTGGTCGAACTCGAACACGCCGACCGGACCGTTCCACAGGATAGTCTTGGAAGATTTCAACAGTTCGGCGAAATTGGCTGCGGTTTGCGGGCCAATGTCGAGGATCATGTCGTCTTCGGCCACGTCAGCGATCAGCTTGACGGTGGCGGTGGCGCCTTCGGCAAATTCCTTGGCAACCACCACGTCCACCGGCAACGGCACGCTGACCTTGGCGGCGATTTCCCGGGCGGTGTCCAGCAGGTCCGGCTCGTACAGGGATTTGCCGACCGGGTGACCGGCCGCAGCAAGGAAGGTGTTGGCAATGCCGCCGCCGACGATCAACTGGTTGCACACCTGGCTCAGGCTGTTAAGCACGTCGAGCTTGGTGGAGACCTTGGAGCCGGCAACAATGGCAGCCATCGGCTGGGCCGGGGAGCCCAGGGCCTTGCCCAGTGCGTCCAGTTCGGCGGCCAGCAGCGGGCCAGCAGCGGCCACTTTGGCGAACTTCGCCACGCCGTGGGTCGAACCCTCGGCGCGGTGGGCGGTGCCGAACGCGTCCATCACAAACACGTCGCACAGGGCTGCATACTGCTTGGCCAGTTCGTCAGCGTTCTTTTTCTCGCCTTTATTGAAGCGCACGTTTTCGAACAGCACGACATCGCCGGCCTTCACGTCCACACCGCCCAGGTAGTCAGCCACCAGCGGTACGTCACGGCCCAAGGCTTTGCTCAGGTAAGCGGCGACCGGCTTGAGGCTGTTTTCCGCCGAGAACTCGCCTTCGGTCGGACGGCCCAGGTGGGAGCAGACCATCACGGCCGCGCCTTTTTCCAGGGCCAGCTTGATGGTCGGCAGCGAAGCCAGGATACGCGCGTCGCTGGTGACAACACCGTCCTTGACGGGGACGTTGAGGTCTTCGCGGATCAGTACGCGCTTACCTTGCAGATCGAGGTCGGACATCTTCAACACGGTCATGGGTCGCAATTCCTGGGTAACTGTTTAGAGAGCAGGTTTTTTAGAAGCGGTTTGCAGGTAATGCTCGGCAACGTCCAGCATTCGGTTGGCAAACCCCCATTCGTTGTCGAACCAAGCCAGGATGTTCACAAGCCGTGGCCCGGAAACCCGGGTCTGGCTGGCATCGACGATGGCCGAATGTGGGTCATGGTTAAAATCACAGCTGGCATGGGGCAACTCGGTGTAAGCCAGAAGGCCTTTGAGCGGACCGCTGGTGGCGGCTTCGCGCAAGATCCGGTTGACCTCGGTGGCGTCGGTATCGCTCACGGTCTGCATCGTAATGTCGAGGCAGGACACGTTGACCGTCGGCACCCGCACGGCTTTGGCCTGAATTCGCCCCGCAAGTTCCGGCAGCAGCCGTTCAATGCCGCGCGCCAGACCAGTGGACACCGGAATCACCGACTGGAACGCCGAACGGGTCCGCCGCAAGTCTTCATGGTGATAGGCGTCGATCACAGGTTGATCGTTCATCGCCGAGTGAATGGTGGTGATCGACACGTATTCCAGGCCAATGGCCTGGTCCAGCAGGCGCAATAGCGGCACGCCGCAGTTGGTGGTGCAGGACGCGTTGGACACCAACAGCTCGTCGCCGCTCAGGCAATCCTGGTTCACGCCGTAGACAATGGTCGCGTCGACATCCGCTTCGCTGGCCATCGGCTGGGAGAACAACACCCGCGGAGCGCCGGCCGCGATGAAGCGCTGGCCATCTTCACGGGTGTTGTAGGCGCCCGAGCATTCAAGCACCAGGTCGACACCCAAGGATGCCCAATCGATACCTTCGGGAGTGGCACTGCGCAGGACTTTCACGCAATCGCCATTAATGTGCAGACAATCGCCCTCGACCCGCACCTCGCCCGGAAACCGGCCGTGGGTGGAGTCAAAGCGTGTCAGGTATTCGATGCTGGCCATGTCGGCCAGATCGTTGATCGCCACAATCTCGAACCCGGCCCTGGCCCCTCGCTCGAACAACGCACGCAAGACGCAACGACCAATCCGGCCGTAGCCGTTGAGTGCAACTTTGTAGGGACGCGGTTGGGGCATGGGGTTCTCTGACTTGGGTGAATCCATCAGGGCAGCGTTGCCTGAGCCATCGCCATCGCGAGCAAGCTCGCTCCCACAGGGTCGGTGGAGATCCTTGTGGGAGCGAGCTTGCTCGCGATGGCGTCAGCCCGGACGACGCGACTTCGGATCAGTCTTCCAACAGCTCTTCAGCCTGACCCAGAATGTTTTCCAGGGTAAAGCCGAACTCCTCGAACAACGCCGGCGCGGGCGCCGATTCGCCGTAGGTGGTCATGCCGATCACGCGACCTTCCAGGCCGACGTACTTGTACCAGTAATCGGCGTGAGCGGCTTCGATGGCGATCCGGGCGCTGACTTGCAACGGCAATACCGCTTGCTTATAGCCGGCGTCCTGGGCATCGAACACGCTGGTGCACGGCATGGACACCACACGTACGTTGCGGCCCTGCGCGGTTAGTTTGTCGTAGGCCTGGACGGCCAGGCCGACTTCGGAGCCGGTGGCGATCAGGATCAGTTCAGGCTCGCCAATGCAGTCCTTGAGCACGTAGCCACCGCGGGTGATGTCGCCGATCTGGTCGGCATCGCGGTTCTGGTGCTGCAGGTTCTGGCGGGAGAAGATCAGCGCCGATGGACCGTCGTTACGCTCGATGGCGTATTTCCAGGCCACTGCCGATTCCACGGCGTCACATGGGCGCCAGGTGTCCAGGTTCGGCGTGCAGCGCAGGCTTGCCAGTTGCTCGATCGGCTGGTGAGTCGGGCCGTCTTCGCCCAGGCCGATGGAGTCGTGGGTGAACACATAAAGCACGCGCTTCTTCATCAGGGCCGACATGCGCACTGCGTTGCGGGCGTATTCCATGAACATCAGGAAGGTAGCGCCGTAAGGCACCAGGCCGCCGTGCAGAGCCACACCGTTCATGATCGCGCTCATGCCGAACTCACGAACACCGTAGTACATGTAGTTGCCGCTGGCATCTTCGGCGCTGACGCCTTTGCAGCCCTTCCACAAGGTCAGGTTGGAACCGGCCAGGTCGGCCGAACCGCCGAGCAGCTCCGGCAGCAGCGGGCCAAAAGCGTTGAGGGTGTTCTGGCTGGCCTTGCGGCTGGCAATGGTTTCGCCTTTGGCGGCGACTTCCGCGATGTAAGCCGAGGCTTTTTCAGCGAAATCGGCAGGCAGCTCGCCGCTGAGGCGACGCACCAGTTCATTGGCCAGCTCAGGGAATTGCGCGGAGTAGGCGGCAAAGCGCTGGTCCCACTCGGCTTCGGCGGCACGACCTTTTTCCTTGGCGTCCCACTCGGCATAAATGTCGGCCGGGATTTCGAACGGACCGTGTTCCCACTTCAACGCAGCGCGGGTCAGGGCGATTTCCTCGGCACCCAGTGGCGCGCCGTGGCAGTCTTCCTTGCCTTGTTTGTTGGGCGAACCGAAACCAATGGTGGTCTTGCAGCAGATCAGGGTCGGCTGGGCGCTCTTGCGCGCCGTCTCGATGGCGGTCTTGATTTCTTCCGGGTCGTGGCCGTCGACATTGCGGATGACCAGCCAGTTGTAGGCTTCGAAACGCTTGGGGGTGTCGTCGGTGAACCAGCCTTCGACTTCGCCGTCGATGGAAATGCCGTTGTCATCGTAGAAAGCGATCAGCTTGTTCAGGCCCAAGGTGCCGGCCAGGGAGGCGACTTCGTGGGAAATGCCTTCCATCATGCAGCCATCACCCAGGAACACGTAGGTGTGGTGATCGACAACGTTATGGCCTGGGCGATTGAACTGCGCCGCCAGGACTTTTTCCGCCAGGGCAAAGCCCACGGCGTTGGCCAGGCCCTGGCCCAGTGGACCGGTGGTGGTTTCCACGCCTGGGGTGTAGCCATATTCCGGGTGGCCCGGAGTGCGGCTGTGCAACTGGCGGAAATTCTTCAGGTCATCGATCGACAGGTCATAACCGGTCAGGTGCAGCAATGAATAGATCAACATCGAGCCGTGGCCGTTGGACAGCACGAAGCGGTCACGGTCGGCAAACGACGGGTTGCTCGGGCTGTGCTTGAGGTAGTCGCGCCAAAGCACCTCGGCGATATCCGCCATACCCATAGGGGCACCGGGATGGCCGCTGTTGGCTTTTTGCACGGCATCCATGCTGAGTGCACGGATGGCATTGGCACGCTCACGACGGCTGGGCATCGCTGATCTCCTGGGTTTTGAATTGTGAAACTGAAAAAAGGCGAGCATTTTCCCTCACCCACCCGCCCCGGGGCAATGACAGATAGTCATCCAGAGGCTTTTTTCCGGTGGATAAAGTCGCATTCGCCAGGTGAAACCTTTCCGCTGAAGGTTTGTAGAGTCAAGCACGCCTTGGGAAGTGCCATTTATCGAGCAATATCAAAACTTTTTGATATTGACCTTGCGGTGATCCATACCCCTCACTAGACTGCCGCCCTATGAATTTACGCGTGCCTTCCATTCGCCATGACGATTGCGATGAGCTGGCGGCCCTTTGCAAGGCCGGCGGCGATCCGCTGCGGCTCAATGTATTGCGCGCCTTGGCCAACGATTCGTTCGGCGTGCTGGAACTGGCGCAGATCTTCGGCATCGGTCAATCCGGCATGAGCCACCACCTCAAGGTCCTGGCCCAGGCGGACCTGGTGGCGACCCGTCGTGAAGGCAATGCGATTTTTTACCGCCGCGCCCTGCCCCATACCGATCTGCTGGGCGGCAAGCTGCATGCCGCGTTGCTCGAAGAGGTGGATGAGCTGGACCTGCCGGCAGACGTGCAGGCCCGCATCGCCCAGGTACACGGGCAGCGAGCCGCTGCCAGCCAGGATTTTTTTGCCCGGGTGGCCGAGAAGTTTCGCGCCCAGCAGGACCTGATTGCCGGGTTGCCGCAATACCGTGAAAGCGTCGTGGCGCTGCTCGACAAACTGGGATTCGAGCCCACCGCCACGGCCATTGAAGTCGGCCCTGGCGACGGCGCGTTTCTGCCGGAGCTGGCGCGGCGTTTCAGCCAAGTGACGGCGCTGGACAACAGCCCGGCCATGCTCGAGCTGGCACGCCAGGTGTGCGAACGTGAAACACTGGCTAATGTCAGCCTGCAACTGGCCGATGCCTTGAATGGTGTGAGCCTGCGGGCCGATTGTGTTGTATTGAACATGGTGCTTCACCATTTCGCCGCGCCGGCCGATGCGCTCAAGCACATGGCCGACTTGCTGCAACCGGGCGGTAGCCTGTTAGTGACAGAGTTATGCAGCCACAACCAGAGTTGGGCCAAGGAGGCCTGCGGTGATCTCTGGCTGGGGTTTGAACAGGACGATCTGGCCCGTTGGGCCACCGCTGCGGGCCTCGTGCCCGGGGAAAGCCTCTATGTGGGCTTACGTAATGGTTTCCAGATCCAGGTCCGCCATTTTCAGCGACCGGCTGGCGACACTCACCATCGGTAACTTGTAGGAAAACATCGAGATGAGCGAATACTCCCTTTTCACCTCCGAGTCCGTGTCTGAAGGGCATCCGGACAAAATCGCCGACCAGATTTCTGATGCGGTGCTGGACGCCATCATTGCTGAAGACAAGTTCGCCCGCGTGGCGTGCGAAACTCTGGTGAAAACGGGCGTGGCGATCATCGCTGGCGAAGTCACCACTTCAGCCTGGGTCGACCTGGAACAGATCGTCCGTGACGTCATCCTGGGCATTGGCTACAACAGCTCCGACGTCGGCTTCGATGGCGCGACCTGCGGCGTGATGAACATCATCGGCAAGCAGTCCCCCGACATCAACCAGGGTGTTGACCGCGCCAAGCCTGAAGACCAGGGTGCCGGCGACCAGGGCCTGATGTTCGGCTACGCCAGCAACGAGACCGACGTGCTGATGCCAGCACCGATCACCTTCTCGCACCAGTTGGTTCAACGCCAGGCTGAAGCCCGTAAATCCGGCCTGCTGCCTTGGCTGCGCCCGGATGCCAAGTCCCAGGTGACTTGCCGTTACGAAGGCGGCAAGGTTGTCGGTATCGATGCCGTCGTACTGTCGACCCAGCACAACCCCGAAGTGTCCTATAAAGACCTGCGTGAAGGCGTGATGGAGCTGATCGTCAAGCACGTACTGCCTGCCGAGCTGCTGTCCAAGGACACCCAGTTCCACATCAACCCGACCGGCCAGTTCATCATCGGTGGCCCGGTAGGCGACTGTGGCCTGACCGGCCGCAAGATCATCGTCGACAGCTACGGCGGCATGGCCCGTCACGGCGGTGGCGCGTTCTCCGGCAAGGATCCATCGAAGGTCGACCGTTCGGCAGCCTATGCCGGTCGTTATGTGGCCAAGAACATCGTGGCCGCCGGCCTGGCCGAGCGCTGCGAGATCCAGGTTTCCTATGCCATCGGCGTTGCTCAGCCTACCTCGATCTCGCTGAACACCTTCGGCACCGGCAAGATCGGCGATGACAAGATCATCAAGCTGGTTCGTGAAGTGTTCGACCTGCGTCCGTACGCCATCACCACCATGCTCGACCTGCTGCACCCGATGTACCAGGACACCGCCGCCTACGGCCACTTCGGCCGCACGCCGCAAACCAAGACGGTCGGTGACGACACCTTCACCACCTTCACCTGGGAAAAAACCGACCGCGCCGACGCCCTGCGCGCCGCTGCCGGCCTGTAAAAACTGCGGGTACGAAAAGCCCCTGGCGACTGGGTCGTCAGGGGCTTTTTCATGTCCGGTTCATACCCATTCAGGGGGGTTAAGCCATGCAAGCATTTGTCGCTTGGGCACTTATCTGTGGGAGCAAGGGACCATCGACTTCAAGACCGTCGCGCCACCAGCAAGAACGAAGCCGCACTGGCCAGCAGCCCCGCACACAGGCGATTGAACAGACGTTTGCCGCTCGGCCGGGCAAACAGCCGCCGCGCATAAATCCCCATGTAGCAATACAACCCGATGGCAATGCACTCCAGCGCCAGGAACAGGCCGCCCAGCACGGCGAACTGCTGGGTGACAGTGCTGGCGCGGTCGACGAACTGCGGCAGGAAGGCGGTGAACAACAGGATCGCCTTCGGGTTGCCGATCGCCACCAGAAACTCCTGGCGTGCCAGGCGGGTCACGCTCATCGAAGTGACCGCCGTTTCAGCGCCGGCTTCTGGCTGCGCCCGCCACAATTGCACGGCAAGGTAGAACAGATAAGCGGCACCCACGAACTTGATCCCCAGGAACAACAGTTCCGAGGTATGCAGCACAGCGGTCAATCCCACCGCTGCCAGGGCAATCATGAGTGCAAACGCCAGCAACCGGCCAATGCCACCGCTGCACGCCCGGACGAAGCCATAACGCGAGGCGTTGCTGATGGACAGCAGGTTATTCGGCCCCGGCGCCATGTTCAGCGCGAAGCAGGCCGGGATGAAAACAGCGAGGGTCGTCAGGTCCATAGGGATGCACGCCTGGCAGAGCGGATCGAGCCCCCATTCTGCACTCGCCCCTGATGGGTTCAAGGCACAGTTGCGCAACCAAATCACCCTGCACTGTACCGCCACGACTTCGCTATCGCCCCCTGCAAAATCCGGTAACGCTCCCAGCCTCGCACCTTCTGTGACAGTGACTAGCCTTCAAGCACACCACCAAGCAAGGATGCTTCGATGCTGCCGTTATCACGCCTATTGGCCTGTCTTATATTCATCTGCTCCCCTGTCATTGCCGCGCCTTGTCCCGACTGGCCCCTCGGACGCGCCCAGGCGGAAATCACCGCCCTGCAGCAGCGAATCGACTCGTGGGATGACAGCTACCACCGTCTCGGCCGATCACTGGTAGCCGATGAGCTCTACGATCAATCCCGCATCCAATTGGGCCATTGGCGCGACTGCTTTGACTTTGTGGCACCCAGTTTCCCCCTGCGTACGGCGGGCGGGAAAGTGCCACACCCGGTTGCACACACCGGCCTGGACAAACTCAAGGATGCCGCCGCGGTCAAGGCGTGGCTACAAGGCCGAGAAGACCTCTGGGTCCAACCGAAAGTCGATGGCGTGGCCGTGACTCTGATCTATCGCGGGGGGCGCCTGCATCAGGCGATCAGCCGCGGTGATGGTGTCCAGGGGCAAGACTGGACCTGGGCTGCGCACAAAATCAACGCCATCCCGCAACGGTTGAATCAGCCATTGGACCTGGTCGTTCAGGGTGAGCTGTACTGGCGGCTGATTGCCCATGTCCAGGCCAGCAACGGCAGTCTCAACGCCCGGGCGACCGTGGCGGGGCTGATGGCGCGCACGAATTTGACCGCGCAAGAAGGGGCGGACATCGGCCTGTTTGTCTGGGACTGGCCTGACGGACCGGCCACGCTGCCCGAACGGGAGGCGACCCTGCAGGCGCTGGGCTTCGCCGACACCATCGGCTACAGCCAGCCCGTTCAGGCATTGGACGACGTCGAGCACTGGCGCAACCACTGGTATCGCACGCCCCTGCCCTTTGCCAGCGATGGCATCGTCTTGCGCCAAAGCCGCCGCCCACCGGCTGACCGCTGGCAAGCCCGGGCGCCGTTCTGGAGCGTGGCCTGGAAGTACCCCTATGCCCAGGCCCTGGCCGAGGTGCGCAACGTGCGCTTCAAGATCGGTCGTACCGGGCGCATCACGCCCGTGCTGGAACTTGAACCTGCCATGCTCGACGACCGAAGAATCCGCCGCGTGAGCGTCAGCACCCTCAAACGCTGGGAGCAAATGGACATTCGTCCTGGCGACCGGGTCGCCATCAGCCTGGCCGGGCTGACCATTCCACGCCTGGACAGCGTCGTGTTGCGTAGTGTCGAGCGCCAGGACGTGAACGCCCCAGCGGCAGCCGATTATCACTTTTTAAGTTGCTGGCAGCCGACACCCGGCTGCGAAAGCCAGTTTCTGGCGCGCCTGGGCTGGCTCAGCGGCAAGCACGGGTTAGCCCTGCCCCATGTCGGCCCGGGCACCTGGGAAAAACTCCTGGCCGCCGGTCGACTCAATGGTTTGCTGGATTGGATGACCCTCGATGCCGACGAGCTTGCTAACATTGCCGGCTTCGGCGAACGCAGCAGCGCCCGCTTGCTCGACAGCCTGCACAGCGCCCGGCAACGTCCTTTTGGGCAGTGGCTCAAGGCTCTTGGCCTGCCACCCACCGGCGAGGTCCGGCTGGAAGGGCCATGGCAGGTGCTTGCCGAGCGCGACATCGAACATTGGCAAGCCGAAGCCGGTATCGGCCCGGGACGCGCCGCGCAACTGAGGGCTTTTTTTCGCGACCCACAGGTGCTGGCGTTAAGTGAAGTACTAACGGGTGCCGGGGTCGACGGTTTTTAATCCAGGTCCCACAGTTGAACCCAAGGGGTAAACATGCGCTCCAACAGCGCATCTATACCGACCGTTCGCGAGTTTTCACGGAGTTGCTATGAATTTCCTGTCTCCTATCGCACTGCTGACACTATGCAGCGCTATGGCCGCCCCCCTGATGGCAGCCGAGCAAACACCGGAGCTCACCGGCTGCGCAGCTAAGCGCCAGGGCATCATCAATCAAATCGAGCTGGCCAAGTCCCGCGACAACAAAGACCAGCAAGCCGGCCTGGAAACAGCATTAAGCCAGGTCACCACCCATTGCACCGACGCGTCCCTGCGCAAGGAACGTGAAAACAAGGTTCTTGAAGCCAAGCACGAAGTCAACCAGCGTCAGGCCGATCTGGACAAAGCCATGAAAAAAGGCGACGCGCAGCGGATCAACAAACGCAAGGACAAGCTGGCGGCTTCGCGCAAAGAGTTGCAGGAAGCGGTGGATGAGTTGGATAAATAAGCGGCAAGTTTCAAGCTGCAAGCCCCAAGCTTCACACTTGCAGCTTGCAGCTAAAAACTTGTAGCTGCCCCTACTCAATAATCCCGAAACTCTTTATGGCAGGCACTGCACGCGTCCTCTACTTTCTGCACCGCAGGCCCCAGGTTGCTGGCCCTGTACGGCTGGACCTTGCTGGCGGTTACCAACTCACCGGTGGCGGCTTCAAGGCTGCGGGCCAGTTCCTGGAAACGCGCCTGTTTTTGCCAGACCTCATCCCGGGCACTGGTGTGGTCTTCTTCACGCACTTGCGGGAAATGCTTCCACGGCTCGCGGGACAGTTGATCAAGTTGCACCGCGCCCTCGGCAAAGCGCGGGCCGTCGAACGGGATGCGACCGCGCAGCATGCCACCGAGCTCTTCGTTGGTCTTGAGCATCTGCTTGAAGATCGCTTTGCGTTGGCCCAGCGGGGAATTGGGATCGACACCGCCACAGGCGGACAACATCAGGCAGGCCAGCACGGCCATGGAAAATCGTTTTACAAACATCTTGGCCTCGGAGCAGGAAACGGCGGTTAGTATCCTCGGGTCATCGGCAAAGACCAATAGCCCTATTATCAATACGGGTTGTCTGGACGCCTGGAGCGTCCGTACGACCGGCAAGGAAATCTCATGCACAGTTTCAAGACCTGGCACAAAGGCCTGGCGCTGACCCTACCGCTTATCGCGCTGTTGGCCGGTTGCAATCGCGGCGACAAAGCCGAAGAGCCCCAGACCCACGCCGTCGCTACTTATGTCAGCGCACCGTGGGAAGCCTTGCCATCGGTGTCCGACGAAGACCTGCTGGCGGGCTTTGGCTCCTGGCGCAGCGCCTGCAACCGGCTCAAGGCCGACGCGGTGTGGGGTGCCACCTGCGCGGCGGCGGCCAATGTGCCGCTGACCGCTGTAGATGTGCGCAGCTTTCTGAAGCAGAACCTGGATGTCTACGGCCTGCGCTCGGGTGACAACAGCCCCAACGGTCTGATTACCGGTTATTACGAACCGGTCTACCCCGGCAGCCTCACCCAGACTGCCAGCGCCAACATCCCGGTGTACGGGGTTCCGGAGGACATGATCATCGTGTCGCTGGACAGTATTTACCCCGAGCTCAAGGGCAAGCGCCTGCGCGGTCGCCTCGAAGGCCGAGTGCTCAAGCCCTACGACGACGCGGCCACCATCGAAACCAACGGGGTGAAGGCTCCGGTGATCGCCTGGCTGACAGACCCGATGAACCTGCAATTCCTGCAAATCCAGGGCTCGGGCCGCATTCGACTCGATGACGGCCGCCAGTTGCGCATCGGCTATGCCGACCAGAACGGCCACCCCTACCGGCCCATCGGGCGCTGGCTGGTCGAACAGGGCGAACTGAAGAAAGAAGAGGTGACCATGGGCACCATCAGTGCCTGGGCAAAAGCCAACCCGAACCGGATTCCCGAATTACTGGGCAGCAACCCCAGCTACGTGTTTTTCAACCGCAACCCCGACAGCAACGAAGGGCCACGGGGTTCACTGAATGTGCCGCTGACCGCCGGCTACAGCGTGGCGGTGGATCGCAAGGTGATTCCTCTGGGAAGCCTGTTGTGGTTGTCCACCACCCGCCCTGACGGCAGTGCATTGAACCGCCCGGTCGCGGCTCAGGACACCGGCGGCGCAATTGCCGGCGAAGTACGGGCGGATCTGTTCTGGGGCACCGGCGAAGCAGCGGGAAACCTGGCCGGGGATATGAAACAACAGGGGCAGATCTGGATGCTGTGGCCCAAGGGCATGGCATTGCCGCAGGTGCCGCAGGTTGCCAATACGGTCACCGCCAATCCCTGAGAAGTGGGCTGACTGTACCGGCCCCATCGCGAGCAGGCTCGCTCCCACATTGGATCTAGTCGTACACAAAACATGTGTCCACTGGAGATCAACTGTGGGAGCGAGCCTGCTCGCGATGGGGCCAGCACAGACAACGGGACTCAACCGCCAGGCTCAGACCGAAACGAAGAAGAAACTCAACACCAACCCTACCCCCACGAACCACACCAGCGAACGCAAGATCGCCCAGTCCGCCAGATAGCAGATGATGTACAGCAGACGACTGGTGATAAACAGCACCGCCAGCACGTTGATGGTCACAAGCTCGGCATTGCCGGCCAGGTGCGCGACGATCACGGCAGCGGCGAAAAACGGGGCGATTTCAAAGCTGTTCAGTTGCGCGGCGTATGCACGCCGGGGGGCTCCTTCGAGCGAGTCCAGAAAATCCCGAGGGTCGTGGTTGTCGCTCAACCGGTACTTTCCACCGGCCTTGGCGATCGCAATGCACAGGTAAGGCAGGAGAAAGGCAATCAAAATGCACCACAGGGCAACCGTCATGAAGCAGTTCCTTCTTTGAGTGTTATAGAAAAACAAGAATCGAGGCACTGGTCAGAATTTCATCACCAACATGCCAATCAGCACCAGCCCGCAGGCTAAGAGCCGCGGCCGGCCGAAAGGTTCTTTCAGGTAGCGCATGCCAAACAAGACTACCAGGATCACGCTGATCTCCCGCAGCGCAGCCGCTTCGGCAATCGAGCCCAGTTGCATGGCCCACAGCACCAGAGCGTAGCTCAACAATACGCAAAACCCGACCGCCAGCCCCAGCCGCCACTGTTCACGCCAGAACAGCATGAACGCAGGTCGTTTGCGCACCAGCGCCAGCAACGGAAAGGGCCAGGCACTGAGCAGCGTGACCCAGGCCAGGTAATCCAGTGGCCGGGGCCAGCGCCGAAGGGCATGGCCGTCAATAAAGGTGTAGCAGCCGATGCACAGGCCGATCAGCGCCACCACCGGTAGCATCGACCAGGGCAACCGTTCGCCACCACCGCCCTGCCACAACAGGCACAGCATGCCGAACGGGATCAGCAAGATGCCGATGATCTGATGGGTTGTCAGCACTTCTCCGGCGAAGATCAACGTCAAAGCCAGCACCACCAATGGCGACAGACCACGCATCAGCGGATAGACCAGCCCCAGGTCACCCACCCGATACGCCTGGATCAACAGATAGCGGTACAACAGCTCGAATGCCGCCGACGCCAGGATCCACGGCCAGATCTCCAGCGGTGGCAACGCCACGAAGCCCAGCACCAGCACCACGAACAGCAACGCGACGCTGTCCATGCACGCCACCACCAGCAAACGCTCGCCACTGAACTTGATCAGCGTATTCCATGCCGCATGCAACAGCGCGGCGACCAATACCAAGGCCGTTGCCAGCACAGCAAGCTCCTTATTGCGTCCAGAGAATTGATTCGCCATCCATCAGCGCCCGTTTATACTGCAAACGACCACGCCGCACTCAGTTGCGCATAAACCAATTCCAATAATTTTGCTGCTGCCCCGTTTCATCCGAACCGGCGCATCGGCATGCGTATGCCTGATCAGAGCGTCAAGACTACAGACAGAGACTTTGCGCATGCCACTCGCCTTGCTTGCTTTGGCCGTCGCCGCTTTTGGCATCGGCACCACCGAATTCGTCATCATGGGGCTGTTGCCCGATGTCGCCCGTGACCTGGCCGTGAGCATTCCCCAGGCCGGGCTGCTGATTACCGGGTACGCCCTGGGCGTGGTGTTCGGCGCGCCGATCCTGGCCATCGGCACCGCCAACATGCCGCGCAAGGCAACGCTGCTGGGCATGACGCTGATGTTCATCGTCGGCAACGTGCTCTGCGCCCTGGCGCCGAACTACGCCACACTGATGGCCGCCCGGGTCATCACCGCACTGTGCCACGGGGCATTCTTCGGGATCGGCTCGGTGGTCGCGGCCGGACTGGTGGCACCGAACAAACGGGCCCAAGCCATTGCGATGATGTTCACAGGACTGACCCTGGCCAATGTACTGGGCGTGCCCTTGGGCACTGCGTTGGGCCAATATGCCGGCTGGCGCTCGACCTTCTGGGCGGTATCGGTCATCGGGATCATTGCCGCCCTTGCCCAATGGGTCTGGCTGCCCCGGGAAATTCCCATGGAGAAGGCCAATCTGGCCAGCGAGTTCAGAGTGCTGGGCAAGGCCAACGTGCTGCTGGCCCTGGGCATGAGCGTGCTGGCCTCCACCAGCCTGTTCAGCGTGTTCACCTACATCGCGCCGATCCTGCAGGACATCACGGGAGTCAGCCCCCACGGCATCACGCTCATGCTGCTGCTGTTCGGTGTCGGCCTGACAGCGGGCAGTTTCCTCGGCGGACGGCTGGCGGACCGGCGCCTGCTGCCTTCGCTGGTAGCCATGGCCCTGGCGGTGGTGCTGGTGCTGGCCGCGTTCAGCCAGACCAGCCGGTCTGTGGTTCCAGCAGCGATTACCCTGGTCCTATGGGGTGTGTTCGCCTTTGCCCTGTGTCCGATCCTGCAATTGCTGATCATCGACCAGGCCCAAGAAGCGCCGAACCTGGGCTCGACCCTGAACCAGAGCGCGTTCAACCTTGGCAACGCATCTGGTGCCTGGATTGGCGGCCTGGTGGTGGCCAGCGGTGCCGATCTGGCGGACCTGCCATGGACCGGCGCGCTGGTGGGCGGGCTGACCGTGTTGACAGCACTGTATTTTATTTATCGTCAGCGTCGTCAGGACGCCCTGGTGGGTGTGGCCGACTAGGCTGGCCGGTCTCGCTCCGCACCTGGGCATGACTCAGCAGCGCAAAGATGAAACTGCCACCAATGATGTTCCCTGCCAGGGTCGGCCCGGCAAACACCATCCAGAAGTCCGCCCACGACAGCTGGCCGGCGAACACCAGATAGGACACTTCGGCCGAGCCGACGACAATGTGGGTGAAATCCCCAAGCGCCATCAGGTAGGTGATGAGGATGATGATCCACATCTTGGCGCTTCTCCATGGACGGGATCATCCAGACCATGGTGGCGATCATCCAGCCTGAAATGATGCCCTTGGCGAACATCTGGCCAGTGTCGTTTTCCATGACCTTGCGACCGATCTCCAGAAAAGCCATATCGGTGCGGCGGTCGAAAATCGGCAGATGCAGCATCACATAGGCCACCAGCAAGGTCCCGCACAGGTTCCCCACCAGCACCACCCCCCACAGGCGGAACAGACGGCCGAAGTTGCCCAAGGTGGGGTTTGCTCATGATGGGCAGCACGGCGGTCAAGGTGTTTTCGGTGAATAGCTGCTGGCGGGCAAGAATCACCGCGAGAAAACCGGCGCAGTAGCCGAAGCTGGCGATCACCTTGAAGGCTTCACCCTCGGGCAAGCGGGAATTGAGCAGCCCCATCGCCATCAGCGACAGGCCCATGGTCAACCCGGCGGCCAGGGCCGACCACCAAAGCGCGGCGACACTGCGCTCCAGTTCCTGATTGCCCTGGGTCCGGATAATTTCATGCAGCACTGCGGCCCGCGGTGGCTGATTGCGGTCGACTTCGTGCTTTTCCTGTGCCGAAAGATCAGGTGTCTTGCCGTCTTTACGAGTGTCCATGGAGCTCCTGAACCGGTGGCGTGATGTACCTACGACACGCGGCCTTCGGAGCTGTTCAGTGGCGGATGAAATCCAGGAGCTTGGCACTGCCGTCGCGAGCAGGCTCGCTCTCACAAGGGATGGGTGGTAGACAACAATGCTGCGACCGACCGCAAGTCCATGTGAGAGCGAGCCTGCGCGCGATTGGCGACGCCGCCGATCTCATGCACTGGCAATATCGTCCTGGAACTGATCCTTGACGTACTTGATCTCGGTCCGGCCGTGCGGCGCCGGCAGGCCATCTTCCCCAAGATTGACGAAGACCATCTTCTCCACGGTGAGGATGCTTTTACGGGTGATCTTGTTGCGCACTTCGCAGGTCAGGGTGATCGAGGTGCGGCCGAATTCGGTGGCGGTGATGCCCAGTTCGATGATGTCGCCCTGACGCGAAGCGCTGACGAAGTTGATTTCGGAGATGTATTTGGTAACCACACGCTGGTTGCCGAGCTGGACAATGGCATAGATCGCCGCTTCCTCGTCGATCCAGCGCAACAGACTGCCGCCAAACAGCGTGCCGTTGGGGTTGAGGTCTTCGGGCTTGACCCACTTGCGGGTGTGGAAATTCATGTTCACTCCTGAGCGTCTGGCCGATGGATGCCTGCATCATGGCAGACCGGGCAGCGTGGCTCTATGTCGGGGTCCCAATAACGATCATCGGCAATTTTGATTTGCCGACAGAAACCCTTTGGAAGATCCGATTAGCCCGTTATAATCGCCACCGCTTTACCTCGGTCCTCGCTTTGGACCGTTCCCGCCACCTGTCCGAGGGGCGCTGCAGCAGGTTCGACCTGTCAGGCTCGGATGGGGCGTTGTTTGTACGGGGCTCCCCGCACGGACACTAAACGCACAACGGCGCCCATTCGCATACATTACGAATGGAGGCTCTTCATGAGCGCTGTTATCACGCCTGCAGATTTTACCGATTACAAAGTCGCTGACATGTCCCTGGCTGCCTGGGGTCGTCGCGAAATCATCATCGCCGAATCCGAAATGCCAGCCCTGATGGGTCTGCGTCGCAAATACGCCGGCGAGCAACCGCTCAAGGGCGCGAAGATCCTCGGCTGCATCCACATGACCATTCAGACCGCCGTGCTGATCGAAACCCTGGTTGCCCTGGGTGCGGAAGTGCGCTGGTCGTCCTGCAACATCTTCTCGACCCAGGACCAGGCCGCTGCCGCCATTGCCGCTGCCGGTATCCCGGTATTTGCCTGGAAGGGCGAGACCGAAGAGGAATACGAATGGTGCCTGGAGCAGACCATCCTCAAGGATGGCCAGCCATGGGCCACCAACATGATTCTTGACGACGGCGGTGACCTGACCGAACTGCTGCACAAGAAATACCCAGCCGTACTGGACAACGTCCACGGCGTGACCGAAGAGACCACCACCGGCGTACACCGCCTGCTGGACATGCTGGCCAAGGGCGAACTGAAGATCCCGGCCATCAACGTCAACGACTCGGTGACCAAGAGCAAGAACGACAACAAGTACGGCTGCCGTCACAGCCTCAACGACGCCATTAAGCGCGGTACCGACCACCTGCTGTCGGGCAAGCAGGCGCTGGTGATCGGCTACGGTGACGTGGGCAAGGGCTCGGCTCAGTCCCTGCGCCAGGAAGGCATGATCGTCAAGGTGTCCGAAGTTGACCCGATCTGCGCCATGCAGGCCTGCATGGACGGCTTCGAGCTGGTTTCGCCGTTCATCGACGGTAACAACGATGGCACCGAAGCAAGCATCGACAAAGCGCTGCTGGGCAAGATCGACTTGATCGTGACCACCACCGGTAACGTCAATGTCTGCGACGCGAACATGCTCAAGGCCCTGAAAAAGCGCGCCGTGGTCTGCAACATCGGCCACTTCGACAATGAAATCGACACTGCTTTCATGCGCAAGAACTGGGCGTGGGAAGAAGTGAAGCCACAGGTCCACAAGGTGCATCGCACCGGCGCCGGCAGCTTCGACCCACAGAACGATGACTACCTGATCCTGCTGGCCGAAGGCCGCCTGGTGAACCTGGGCAACGCCACCGGCCACCCAAGCCGCATCATGGACGGCTCGTTTGCCAACCAGGTCCTGGCGCAGATTTTCCTGTTCGGCCAGAAATACGCCGACCTGTCGCCAGCCCAGAAAGCCGAGCGCCTGACCGTGGAAGTGCTGCCCAAGAAACTCGACGAAGAAGTGGCCCTGGAAATGGTCCGCGGTTTCGGCGGCGTGGTCACCAAACTGACCAAGCAACAGGCTGACTACATCGGCGTGACCGTCGAAGGCCCGTTCAAGCCCCACGCCTACCGGTACTGATCGGCGCTGCCTCCTTGGTGGAGCGGACCTGTGGGAGCGAGCCTGCTCGCGATGCAGACACCTCGATCTGACTGTCAGACCGAGGTGATGCCAATCGCGAGCAGGCTCGCTCCCACATGAGTCCGCTCCCGCAAGGGATATGCAAGCCTCCCCGGCCTACGAGTTTCCAAGGATATGACCATGTCCCAAGACCGTCGCTACAGCTTCGAGTTCTTCCCGACGAAGACCGATGCTGGGCATGAAAAACTGATCGCCACTGCCCGTCAGTTGGCGAGCTACAACCCCGACTTCTTCTCCTGCACCTATGGCGCTGGCGGTTCGACCCGTGACCGCACGATCAACACCGTGTTGCAGCTCGAAAGTGAAGTCAAAATCCCCGCCGCCCCGCACCTGTCCTGCGTGGGTGACAGCAAAGCCGATCTGCGCAGCCTGTTGAGCCAGTACAAGGCTGCCGGCATCACCCGTATCGTGGCCCTGCGCGGTGACCTGCCCTCGGGTATGGGCATGGCGAGCGGTGAACTGCGCCACGCCAACGACCTGGTTGAATTCATTCGTGAAGAAACCGGTGAGCACTTCCATATCGAAGTGGCGGCCTACCCAGAGATGCACCCCCAGGCACGCAACTTCGAAGACGACCTGCTCAACTTCGTACGCAAGGCCAACGCCGGCGCCAACAGCGCGATCACCCAGTACTTCTTCAACGCTGACAGCTACTTCTACTTTGTCGACCGCGTACGCAAGATGGGCGTCGACATTCCTGTCGTGCCGGGGATCATGCCAATCACCAACTACAGCAAACTCGCGCGTTTTTCCGACGCCTGCGGGGCAGAAATCCCACGCTGGATCCGCAAGCAGCTGGAAGCCTACGGCGACGACACATCCAGCATCCAAAGCTTCGGAGAGCAAGTCATCACACAAATGTGTGAACGCTTGTTACAAGGCGGGGCACCGGGGCTGCATTTCTATACCCTGAACCAAGCCGAGCCCAGCCTCGCAGTATGGAATAACCTCAAACTGCCGCGTTAATGTCTTAATTGGGCGGTACAAAGAGGCCTTGGCGAAAACCCAAGGCCTTTTTTCTACCCGAAATATCTGGAGGGATGCAGTAGATGCCTATTGGTCAAAGGTTAACGACCCCACAACTCATTTATCTGGTCTACGGGGCCGAGACCTATCATCAAGAAGCCGTGTTCAGCATTGCCAGCGCCTTGGCCGGACTGCGCGAGAGCCCGGGTGAGGCACTGGACATCCAAGTATTTACCGACAATCCCATGCCCTACGCTGGACTCCCGGTGCGCGTACGCCACCTCGACAACGAAACCCGTCAGGCCTGGATCGAGCCGCACGGCTATCACTTTCGTGCAAAGCATGTAGTCATGCAAAAGGTGCTTGAGGAAGTCGAGCTGGCACTGCTGATCGACACCGACACCTTCTTCCACTGCTCTCCTCTGGAGCTGTTTCGGCGCATTCAGCCCGGCACGTTGCTCTGCAACGCGGTAGATCTGAACTATGGCGCCAACAAGGATGCCGTACTTTACGTAACGCTGGCGCAAGCCCTGCAACGACGGCAACTGGCGGATGACAACATGCCGCAGTTGAACTCGGGCGTGATTGGTCTTCATTGGACCGACGCATCAGTTCTGGATCGCTCGATTGCCCTGATGGACGAGTTTTATCCCATGGCGAACGGAGCCTACACGCTGGAAGAGTTTTGCCTTTCGGTGGCGGCCTATCGTTCGGTACACGTGCGCGAATGTCCGGACCTGATTCACCATTACTGGAGCCGCAAACAGCTGTTCCGCGCCAAAACCAAGGCTTGGCTCGACAAACATCATGCCGCGCCCATGTGCCAATCGGCCCTGGATGAAACCCGACAAGTCACCGCGACGTTACCCCGACCGCCCACATTGCAACGTCTGGCTTATAAATTGATTACCGTGGCGTTACCCAGCCATAAACGGCAATTCATGCGCGAAATTCTCTACGGCTGCTACCGTCACACCAACCCGTTCGACCAGGCCTGCGCGCCGGTCTGGTGGGAAAAGGCCAGGGAGAACGTTGAAAATCGCCTGAAAGAGCCATTGAAAGACCATGAACTCAAACGATGGCTCAACCACCCACTGATTCGCTGGGTGCTGGGCGAGCGCCGCGAAGCCATCTATCGGCACCTAATGCAGGCAAAAGGCAATTAAGCCGCGGGCCAGAGGGCTCTAGCTATTTGATGAGCTCTCGTCGTAACCTCAGGCCATGCCCTTCATCACCCGGTTACTGACCACCTTTGTCCTCCTGTACCTGAGCATGGATGCCCGGGCCGAGAAGTTGCGCATTGTCACCGAACCCTGGGCGCCTTATGTCTACGAAGAGAACGGCCAGGTCCTGGGACTCGACTACGAAACCACCGCCATTGTGTTCAAGCGCCTGGGCATTGATGTGCAATGGCAACTGCTGCCGTGGAAACGTTGCCTGGCGATGCTTGAGCAGGGCCTGGCGGACGGTGCGCTGGACATTTTCCACAGCAACGAACGCGACGCCATGCTGCTTTACCCCAGCGAACCGCTCTCGGACGTGGAGTTCGTGATGTTCTACGCCAACGCCCGCCCCCATCCCTTTCGCACGCTCGATGACTTGGTCGGCCTGACCGTGGGCACCTCGCCCGGTTATCTGTACAGCCAGGCCTTCAGAGAATCGCCCCTGTTCAAACGTGAGACGGCACCCACCCATGAAGCCAACTTTGGCAAGTTGCAACTGGGCCGGATTGACCTGCTCATCACCGACCGCCGGGTGGGTCGGCACGTACTCAAGCAAATGCAACTGGGCGACCAGATCACCGAAAACCCCGTGGTTGTGAGCCGTCAAAGCCAATACCTGGCGGTGCGGCGCAACGCCGGGATGGATCTGCTGGTGCAGCGCTTCAGCGCCGAGCTCAAGCGCTTCAAGCGCGAACCGGCCTATGCCGAGCTGATCGCCCGCTATGGCGCCGTTCCGTCTGCCAGGACCAAACCGTCCAGCCCGGTGCAGCGTTGAAATAAACCGTTGAGCAGCAGGAAAGCGGCGCACGGCGTTTGCTCTGTTATACTCCGGCCTTCCCGCCAGGCTCACGCCCGGACGCCCGGTCTTGCAAAAGGCATCCCGACACCGCTACAGCGCAGCTTCCAGCCCGCGCGAGCCCTGTCCGGACCTGCCTTCCAGACTCGGCAGGACCGGACGGGATGACGTCTTTTTGTTGAACGTCATTCGCGCCCGGCAAGACTATCCCATTGGGCCAGGCCCTCACTAAAACAGGATTACTCATGTCCTTTGCTTCCCTCGGTCTCTCCGAGGCTTTAGTCCGCGCCATCGAGGCTGCCGGCTACACCCAGCCTACCCCGGTGCAACAGCGGGCCATCCCCGCCGTGTTGCAAGGTCGCGATCTGATGGTCGCGGCGCAGACAGGCACTGGTAAAACCGGTGGTTTTGCCCTCCCTATCCTGGAGCGGCTTTTCCCCAACGGTCACCCAGACAAATCCCAGCGTCACGGCCCGCGCCAACCGCGCGTCCTGGTCCTGACCCCTACCCGCGAACTGGCGGCCCAGGTACACGAGAGCTTCAAGATCTATGCTCGCGACCTGAAATTCGTCAGTGCCTGCATTTTCGGCGGCGTTGGCATGAACCCTCAGGTCCAGGCCATGGCCCGTGGCGTCGACGTGCTGGTGGCCTGTCCGGGTCGTTTGCTCGACCTGGCCGGCCAGGGCAGCGTCGATCTGTCCCACGTGGAAATCCTCGTGCTGGACGAAGCCGACCGCATGCTCGACATGGGCTTTGTCCATGACGTGAAGAAAGTGCTGGCCCGCCTGCCCGCCAAGCGTCAGAACCTGCTGTTCTCGGCGACGTTCTCCAAGGACATCACCGACCTGGCCGGCAAGCTGTTGCACAACCCGGAACGCATTGAAGTCACACCGCCAAACACCACGGTCGAGCGCATCGAACAACGTGTGTTCCGCCTGGCGGCCAGCCACAAGCGTGCCCTGTTGGCGCACCTGATTACCGCCGGCGCCTGGGAACAGGTCCTGGTGTTCACCCGCACCAAGCACGGCGCCAACCGTCTGGCCGAGTACCTGGACAAACATGGCCTGCCGGCCGTGGCGATCCACGGTAACAAGAGCCAGAACGCCCGCACCAAGGCCTTGGCCGACTTCAAGGCCGGCGAAGTGCGCATTCTGGTTGCCACCGACATCGCCGCTCGCGGTCTGGACATCGACCAGTTGCCCCACGTGGTCAACTTCGAGTTGCCGAACGTCGATGAAGACTACGTACACCGTATCGGTCGTACTGGCCGGGCCGGCCGTTCGGGCGAAGCGATCTCGCTGGTCGCGCCGGACGAAGAGAAACTGCTCAAAAGCATCGAGCGCATGACCAAGCAGAAAATCGCCGATGGCGACCTGATGGGCTTCGATGCCAGCACCATCGAGGCCGAGAAGCCTGAAGTGCGTGAACGTCCGGACGTGCGCAACCCACGCAATGCCCGTGGCCCTCGCGGTGACGGTCCAAATGGCGGCGGCGGTGGTGGCGGCGGCCGTAAAGACAAAGGCAAGGACAAGGGCAAGGAAAAATCGGCCAGCACCAGTCGCGGCGAACGCCCGGCTCGCGAGCACAAGCCTCGCGAAGGTACCCCGGCCCGTGAACAGCAGCGCCCGGCACCACGTGCCGCTGCCGATCGCGCACCGGACGAGTTCCTGGACGACGATATCGATAACTTCGGCAACCGCGTCGATTACGTGCCGCAGCAGAAACCCGCCCAGGGTCGCGGACGTCGTCCTGGCGCACCGGCACAGGGCGCGGCGGGCGCAGGTGCTCCTCGTGGCCAATCCCAGGGGCGTCAGAACGGCCCGCGCAACAGCAACGGCTCGTCCACCGGCACCCCGCCGGCCAAGCGCAGCGGCCCGCGCAACGGCGCACCTCGTGACGGCCAGGCCCGCCGCGAAGACTCCCGCCCTCGCCGCCCGGCACGTGACGAGCAGCCTCGTCAGGAACCTGCCGTGCAAGCCCCTCGTGGTAACCAGCCGAAGATCATGCACAAGGAGTCGAAGATCGATCGATTCCCGACGCCTGAACAGCTGGATCAACTGCCAAGCCGTCCACGGGGCGAGAAGCCGGCACTGCTGACCCGCAATCGCTGAGTTTCTCCAAGCCGTAAAAATGCCCCTGATCTCGCGATCAGGGGCATTTTTTTTGAGTAACGCCAACTTCACCCCGTGGGAGCGAGCCTGCTCGCGATTGCGTCGGTTCAGCCAGTACAGAGGTTGACTAACCCACCGCTATCGCGAGCAGGCTCGCCCCCACAAGGGGTCATGTGCGGTTCACAAGATTCCATACGGCAATAAAAAACGCCCCTGATCCAAGATCAGGGGCGTTTTTTGTCAGGCGCGAATGTTATTTCGCTTTGACACCTTCAAACGAAACGTACAGCTCGACCACGTCGGACGTTGGGCCCAGGTCTTTCTGCTTGCCGAAATCGGAACGCTTGATGCTGGTGGTCCCTTCGAAGCCGGCACGGTAGCCGCCCCACGGGTCCTTGCCTTCACCCAGGAAGGTGGCTTTGACCACGACAGGCTTGGTCACGCCCAGCAGGGTCAGGTCACCAGCCACGTCGGCGGTTTCCTTGCCATCAGCGTTCTTGCCGGTGGATTTGACGCTGGTGGACACGAAGGTGGCCTTGGCAAATTTGCTCGCGTTCAGGAAGTCAGCACTGGCGATGTGCTTGTCGCGCTCGGCGTGGTTGGTGAACACGCTGGCGGTGTTCACGTTGAACTCGATCTTGCTGTCTTCAGGCTTGGCGGCGTCGAAGCTGAACTTGCCGTCGATGTCCTTGAAGGTACCGGTGATGTAGCTATAGCCCAGGTGGCTGATCTTGAAGTCGACGAAGGCGTGTTGGCCTTCCTTGTCGACCACGTAGTCGGCAGCCATGGCCTGACCGGCCGACAGCAGGGCAGAACCGATTGCCAGGGCGGCGAGCGTTTTTTTCAACATGCTTTCTATTCCTTTGGAGTCGAGGTTGAACATCAGGCTTGGCGTCCCAGCATGCGCTTGAGGGTCGCGTCACGATCGATAAAGTGGTGTTTCAATGCTGCCAACGCATGGAGGCCGGAGAAAATTACCAGCGCCCATGCCAGGTAGAAGTGAATCTGGCCGGCAACGTCTGCCTGATCGGGCAGTCCGGACACCAGCGCGGGTACTTCAAACAGACCAAACACCGGAATCCCGACACCGTCTGCGGTGGAAATCAGGTAACCGGCAATCATCACGGCGAACAACCCGAGATACAGTGCGCTATGGCCAAGCTTGGCGCCGACGCGGGTCAGGCGGCCATAGGTTGACAAGGTCGGTGGTGGCGGACTGACAACCCGCCAGATCACCCGCAGCAACATGACTGCCAGCAGCAACCAAGCCAATGCTCTTGTGCAGGTCCGGCGCGTCTTTACGCCAAGTGCTGTAGTAATCCAAGCCGACCATCCACAGCCCCAGCGCGAACAGCCCGTACACCACCAGTGCAATGCCCCAGTGCAAAACGATGCTGACCCAGCCATAGCGAGAAGAAGAGTTGCGTAGCTGCATTGCTCATATCCTGTGAAAACTGCGACCAAGACTAGCGAGTTATCTATCGATTTAAAGCGGAAAATTTTGCTTTGAAATATCGAGAAATACGATCATCAGTCTGGAGGGGGTGGGTTAAGGAAAGATTAAAGGGGAAACGGCGGGTGATGGCGAGGCGATCAGGCAGCCTTTGGGGCCTGTATGGACCTCATCACGAGCAGGTTCGCTCCCACAGGGGACCGCACCGGAGCCGTCACCGCCGTCCAACTATTTGTTCCATTCAATATATATATCTATCGCCATTTTCACTTTCACCCTTGATCAAATGAGCGCTCCACAACTCATTGAACAAGGTGAACAAAATGGCTGTTCGTTATACCCATTTTAAAGCTAACGGCTCGCCGCAATTACCCCCTAATCAAACGATGTCCCCGGGGCAATACCTAAAATCCAGTAATGGGCGGTTCCGATTGATATTGCAGGCCGATGGAAACTTGGTAATCAAGGACCGCGAGGCAATTATCTGGACCGCTGGTGATAAACAACCTCACAGCGTCACGTTGTATCCAAGGAGAATGCGTGAACCTCTACAATTCGTCGTCAGCAACAGCGGCTTTCTTTATGATCCGTCCAGACGGCGATTGTGGATCGCCGAAAGCACCCACAGTACTGATAAGTCACTTTGGTATAACACTTGTATGACCATGCAGGACGATGGAAACCTAGTCATTTTTGACATGCGAACAGGCAACCTCTGCTGGGCCCGCTTTGGCTTCGTTCCGGGACGTATGTCGAAGCCGAAGCGGGTCAGGATCCTGTTTGAGGACGTGCCAATTCATACGTGGTCATTTTCGTTACCCCCCCTCTAAAAATTCTCTTAGGTAATGTTACTTAATGGGGTACTCGGACCTGTGGATCCATATCGCATCTGTACGCCAATTGAGGGTCGTATTTTTTAAGCGTCATACGACCGTCAGTAAAGCCTCTACTGGCGAGCATTATAAAGAACATCAAAGCTTCTATCGGTTTCATGGTCGCTCCAGTTTACGAGCCTGAAACTTGAAAAATTAGTTTACCGAACACTCAGGCTTATATGGATCGATGGAGCATTTGTGTGCTAACTGCGGATCTCTTTTTGGAATCATCGGAATTGTCAAAGGATCCCGGCATTCGCCATACACACATCCATATATCGAAACCAATACAACCACTGCCATTAGTATTTTCATACGCGCTCCTGTTTTTCGAGGAGCCTAGACTTATGGCTTGGTAAGCGCTATAGCCTGCTTCTGGTTAAAGGGTGGGAAGTTTCCGATATATCGCCAAGGCGTGTAGGACGTAGCGCTTATTAAGCGACGCCGGGCTTTGAGTGGCGCCGCCGGTACGCTTGATACTGGATAAAAAACGCGGCCCTTGAGCCGCGTTCTTTCCACCTGATCGTTACTGAGCCTTGGTTTCAGTAGTCGTCGTCGGTTTGACTGCCGGCTTCTTCGCCGGCGGGGCCTTTTTCACCGGAGCCTTGGCCGGGGCTTTTTTGGCCGGGGTCTTGGCGGCTGGTTTTTTCACCGCTGGTTTGGTGATTGCTTTCTTGGCGGGCTCAACTTTCGCCGGGGCTGGCGCGGATGGTGCCACCGGTGCGGGCGCTGGGGCGGGTGCCGGCACTGGAGCAGGCGCTACCGGCTCCGGAGCCTTGACCGGCTCCGGCTTCTTGTCGTCATCCGAGCCACCAAACAGGTTGGAGAAAAAATTACCCTTCTTCGCCGCCACCGCACCGGCAGCTGCTGCCGCTGCCACCGGCACGACCTTGGCCGGTTCAAACGATTTGCCCGCCGCCAGGTCTTCAACCTGGCTGGCTGCCCGCTGACCGCTACGCAACGCGCCCTCCAGGGTGCCCGGATACAAGGTATCGGTGTGTTCGCCGGCAAAGGCTACGCGCTGCAACGGCATTTCCCACAGGCGCCAGTACTTGCTGATCTGGCCCGGTCCGAAGGCCAGGTACGCGCCGCCCATGGACGGGTCGGTGCTGTAGCGGCGAATTTCATAACCGGTGAAAGCACCCCGGGCCTGCGGGTAAAACGCGTGCAAGCGAATCAGCACCTGATCGGCCATCTGCTTGTCACCAAAGGCCTGCATCACCCGGGCGTTGTCGCCGGACAGATTGATGACCACATTGGCGCCGCCCTTCATGGCCGGCTCGATCCACATCATGCCCAGACCGGTGTTGCTGTAGATCTCACCCGACATGCGCGCCTTGCTGTCCCAGACCGGGGTCTTGAACTTGAGCATGATCTGGTCGCGCCAGCCGTAGTTGGTGCCCTTGATCGCGCCCTGATGCCGGGCGTCCAGGGCCGGGGTCAGCTGGATTTTGTTCAGGGCTCGCAACGGCACCGCCAGCACTACGTAGTCAGCTTGATAGCCGACGCTGCCAACCTTGACGGTAACGCCGTCCTTGTCCTGGGAGATGGCCGAGACGGGCGAGCTGGTCTTGATGGTTTTCAGTTGCTTGACGAAAGCCTGGGCCAACACAGGGCTGCCACCCAGCAGGCGCGCGGCGCGCAGGTCACGGTCGGACACACCACGGTAGACCCGGGTTTGCTGGGCAAAATACAGCAACGACAGTCGCGACGGCTCGTCATAGCGGGTGCGGATCTGCTGGTTCACCAACTGCCGCGCGGTGGTCGGCAATTGCAGACGGTCGAGCCAGTTGGAGACACTGATTTGGTCCAGTGCGTGCAACGTGTTGTTGGCCGACGGGTTCTGTGGGTCTTCAATGGAACGGGCCAGGTCGTCCAGGGTGGTTTCGTAACGTTTGAGGGCCTCAGCCGTGGCCGGTTGCTTGGTCGCCAGGTCAGCGGCGGTGAGGTAGGTGCCGTCGATCAAATAGCTGGGGGTGCGCACGAACTCCGGGGCCGGTGTGGTGCTCAGCTTGAAGGTCGAGATGTACTTGTTCAGTACCGGCTGAGTTTTTTCGTTGCCGATCCATTCACTGGTGGCCATGCCCGAACGACCGCCCAGGCTTGGCTTGGCTTCCAGCAGGGTTACCTGCCAGCCTTTGTTCTGCAGCTCGTAGGCCGCCGTGAGCCCCGCCAGGCCGCCGCCGATGACGATCACCGTCGGTTGCTTGTCCTTGGCCAGCGCACACACGCTGAACAGCCCTATCACCACCAGCGCACAGGCGCGCAGCCAACCAGCAGACATTCAGCGAACTCCGGAATAAAACGCAGGAACGATCAGTTTTTCGAGCCAGACGGCTCAGAGAACGGCGAAGAATACGTCAGCCACCCCAGCGCCGCCAGCGGCGTCTATCGCCTTACTCAAGGTAGCAGGAATGACACAATGGGTTGTCCCCGGGGCTGCCATTGCATAGGCTTGCCCGATTGTTTTGCCCGCGCCCGCCGCGAGCCGCCTCGAGGAGACTGTATATGGGCCTGAATAATCAGTGGATGCAACGCGACCTCGCGGTGCTATGGCATCCCTGCACCCAGATGAAAGACCACGAAAAGCTGCCGCTGATCCCGATCAAGCGCGGTGAAGGCGTGTGGCTGGAAGACTTCGAAGGCAAGCGCTACCTCGATGCCGTCAGTTCCTGGTGGGTCAACGTGTTCGGCCATGCCAACCCGCGGATCAACCAGCGCATCAAGGACCAGGTCGATCAACTGGAGCATGTGATCCTCGCCGGCTTCAGTCACCAGCCGGTGATCGAACTGTCCGAGCGCCTGGTGAAGATGACGCCTGAAGGCCTGACCCGGTGTTTCTACGCCGATAACGGCTCGTCCTGCATCGAAGTGGCGATGAAGATGAGCTTTCACTACTGGATCAATCGTGGCCAGCCGGCCAAGAAGCGCTTCGTCACCCTGAGCAACAGCTACCACGGCGAAACCATCGCCGCGATGTCGGTGGGCGACGTGCCGCTGTTCACCGAAACCTACAAGGCGTTGCTGCTGGACACGATCAAAGTGCCGAGCCCCGATTGCTACCTCCGCCCCGAAGGCATGAGCTGGGAAGAGCATTCGCGCAATCTGTTCGCGGCCATGGAACAGACCTTGGCCGAACACCACGACACCGTGGCCGCCGTAATCGTCGAGCCGCTGATCCAGGGCGCCGGTGGCATGCGCATGTATCACCCGGTGTACCTGAAACTGCTGCGCGAGGCTTGCGACCGCTATGGCGTGCACCTGATCCACGACGAAATCGCCGTCGGCTTCGGCCGCACCGGCACGATGTTCGCCTGTGAACAGGCCGGTATCACCCCGGACTTCCTTTGTTTGTCCAAGGCCCTGACCGGCGGCTACCTGCCGCTGGCGGCGTGCGTGACGACCGATGAGGTCTACAGCGCGTTCTACGACGACTACCCGACCCTGCGCGCCTTCCTGCATTCCCACAGCTACACGGGCAACCCGTTGGCCTGCGCGGCGGCCCTGGCGACGCTGGATATCTTCGAAGAAGACAACGTCATCGAAAACAACAAGGCCCTGGCCCAACGCATGGCAAGCGCCACCGCGCACCTGGCCGATCACCCGAACGTGGCCGAAGTGCGCCAGACCGGCATGGTCCTGGCCATCGAGATGGTCAAGGACAAGGCGAGCAAGACCGCTTACCCATGGCAGGAACGTCGCGGCCTGACGGTCTTCCAGCATGCTCTGGAGCGCGGCGCATTGCTGCGGCCGCTGGGCAGCGTGGTGTATTTCCTGCCGCCGTATGTCATCACCCCCGAGCAAATCGACTTCCTGGCTGAAGTGGCCAGCGAGGGCATCGACATCGCCACCCGGGACAAGGTCAGCGTGGCGGTGCCGAAGGATTTTCATCCCGGTTTCCGTGATCCGGGTTAAACCCCGGTGTTCTTGTTGGAATACTGTTGTGGCGAGGGGATTTATCCCCGCTGGGCTGCGCAGCAGCCCTAAAACCGGACATTCCGATACTTCAGGCAAATCGCGTTGTAAGCATTTGGGGTTGCTTCGCAGCCCAGCGGGGATAAATCCCCTCGCCACAGGTTTAACTTTTTCAGAGATTCGAAATGAGACTGTCCCGCTTCTTCATCGACGCCCCCCTCAGCCTCGGCGCTCACGAACTGCCCGAAGCCCAGGCCCACTACATCGGTCGGGTGCTGCGCATGGCCGAGGGCGATGCGGTGCAGGTGTTCGACGGCTCTGGCCAGGAGTTTCGCGGCACCCTGGCCGAAGTCGGCAAAAAACGCGTGCTTGTGCAGTTGAACGAACAATTCGCCGGGCAGGTTGAATCGCCCTTGCGCATCCACCTCGGTCAGGGCCTGTCCCGGGGCGAGCGCATGGACTGGGCGATCCAGAAAGCTACCGAACTGGGCGTCAACGAGATCACGCCGATTTTCAGCGAGCGCTGCGAAGTGCGCCTCAAGGACGAACGCGCCGACAAACGCCTGTTGCACTGGCGCCAGGTGGCGATCAGCGCTTGCGAGCAGTGCGGGCGCTCCACCGTGCCGGTGATCCACCCGCCGCTGCTACTGGCCGACTGGCTGAAGCAAACCGACGCCGAACTGAAACTGGTGCTGCACCCGGTGGCCGAGCCGCTGGTCAGCCATGCCAGACCGTCGAGCCTGGCCTTCCTGATCGGCCCCGAAGGCGGTTTGTCGGATGCCGAAGTGGCACAAGCCGGGACCGCCGGCTACCACGCCGCCCGCCTCGGCCCGCGCGTGCTGCGCACTGAAACCGCACCGGTGGTGGCACTGGCCGTGGCACAGCAGCTGTGGGGGGATTTCTAAAGTCGAATGAAGAAGCCGTGTGGGAGCGAGCCTGCTCCCTCCCACAGGACCAGCGGTGGTTATGAGCTAGAGCACATAGAACAAGATCGCCACAAAATGCAGCAAACTGCCGGCGATCACGAACAGATGCCAGATGCCATGGGCGTGCCGCAACCGATGGTCCAGCGCGAAAAAGACAATGCCGACGGTGTACAACACACCACCCGAAGCCAGCCAGGCAAAGCCGGCGCTGCCCAAGGCGGCCAATAACGGTTTGACCGCCACCAGCACGATCCAGCCCATCACCGCGTAGATCACGATCGACAGGATTCGTGCTTCAGAGCGCGGCTTGATCTCCTGCAAGATCCCGATCAGCGCCAGCCCCCAGACAATCCCGAACAAGGTCCAGCCCCACGGCCCGCGCAGGGTGACCAGGCAGAACGGCGTATAGCTGCCGGCGATCAGCAGATAGATCGAAAAGTGATCGACCTTCTGCATGATTGCTTTCTTGCGCCCGCGCACACTGTGGTAAACCGTCGAAGCGCTGTACAGCACCAGCAAGGTGAAACCGTAGATCGCCACGCTGACGATCTTCCACGCATCGCCCGTCATCCCGGCAATTACCAGCAACCACACCGCCCCGATAAAAGCCGCCACCGCCCCGACCAGGTGGGTCCAGGCGTTGAGTCGCTCTCCGTGATACATCCAGTCCCACCTCACATTCCAAAACAGACGCCAAGGCTCAGGCTTGGCGCTACAAAGTGCAATGTTTAGCTCTCTGTGGGAGCAAGGCTTGCCCGCGATGAAGATAACGCGGTGCCTCAGGAGCCTAGTCGCCTGCATCGCGAGCAAGCTTTGCTCCCACAGATCAACATCCTCCTACCGATTGGGGCACAATCGGGCGATACGAATAAGAGTCCACCCCATGCTGATCGACGAAGAATTGACCCTGAAAAAACTCGAGGTGTTCCTGGCGTTCATGCGCACCGGCAATCTTGCGCGGGCGGCGGCCGAGTTGCAGACCAGCAACGTCAGCGTACACCGGGCCATTCACTCGTTGGAAAGCGCCTTGCGTTGCCCGTTGTTCAAGCACGAGGGCCGCAACCTCACCCCCCTGGAAAGCGCTTACGTGCTGGAAGAACGCACACAGAAGCTGATCCAGGACGTGATCGAAAGCGTGCGCCTGACCCGTGAAGCCGCCGGGTTTTCCGCGGAGCGGTTCAAGCTCGGCTCGCTGTATTCACTGACGGTCAAGACCGTGCCGCAGTTGATCATGGACCTGAAAATCCGCCGCAGCGAACTGAACATCGACCTGATCCTGGGCTCGAACATCGACCTGCTGTACAAGCTCAAGAACATGGAGGTGGACGCCATCCTGATCTCCCTGGACGACAGCGTGAACGACCCTGACTGCGAGCATATCGAGCTGTTTTCAGACGACATTTTTCTCGCCACGCCAGCCGATTCAGCCTTCGCCCAACGCAGTGAAGTGGACCTGGCCGAAGTGTGCAACGAAACCTTCATCACCCTCACCCAGGGCTTCGCCACTCATCAGGATGGTAATCGAGTGTTCAAGCAGGCGGGGTTCGAGCCGAAGGTGGCGATGCAGGTCAACGACATCTTCACCCTGCTGAGCATGGTCAGCTCCGGGGTCGGTTATGCCTTGCTGCCGGGACGGATTGCGGCGGTGTATGAAAACCGGGTGAAACTGATCCCGTTGCAGGAAAAGTATCGGCTTCAGCAGCACATCGGCGTGGTATTCCTGAAGGCCAAGGAGCGCGATCCGAATTTGCTGGCGTTGCTGGCGGAGTGCCGGATGTATGCCAATCGCCAGGCTTGAGACCCAGTCGCCTTCATCGCGAGCAGGCTCGCTCCCACACGGGATGGTGAACACCGATCCAATGTGGGAGCGAGCCTGCTCGCGATGAGGACAGCCCGCTCTCAGCAAATTCAAAGCCTTAGCCCAACAACCCCCGCATGATCAGATACAACAGCGAAGGCCCGAGCAAGCACCCGAGCGCCGTGTAGAACGCCGCCGTCAGGCAACCATACGGCACCAGTTTCGGATCGGTGGCCGCCAGGCCGCCGGCCACGCCGCTGGAAGTGCCCATCAACCCGCCAAAGATCACCGCACTGCGCGGATTGTTAAGGCCAATAAAGGGTGCCACGAACGGCGTCGCCACCATCACCAGGATCGCCTTGATCAAACCGGCGGCGATGGACAGCGCCATCACCTCGGAACTGGCACCGATCGCCGCGCCAGTGACCGGCCCGACGATGTAGGTCACCGCTCCGGCGCCGATGGTGGTCAGGCTCACCGCGTCGGTGTAACCGAAGGCCATCGCCACTCCGACACCGGCGATGAACGAGGTGGCCACCCCGACGAACAACGCCAGCACCCCGACGAAACCAGCGCGCTTGAGCTCCTCGACACTCACCCCAAACGCCGTGGCGACAATGGCGAAGTCACGCAGCATGGCGCCGCCCAGCAGGCCGATGCCCGAGAGCAGCGGAATGTCTACTACACCCTTCTGCCCGCCGGTCATCGCACCGCCGATGTACGACAGCACCAACCCCAGGAGAATCGCGATGGCCGAACCGTGCAGGCGGCCCTTGGTGAACGTGTCGCTGATCCAGTACGACACCCACATGGTGATGCCGACAATCGCAAAGCCACTGAGCAGACCGTAGCCGGTGATCACTTTCATCATTGATTCGTACATGGCAATCACCCGACTGTCTTGGCGGAAACATCGGTTTCAGGCCCTTTGTTGCCGATGCGCACCAGCACCGGCACCATCGCAAAGGCAATCACCACCGCCAGGGTCCCAGCCAGAATCGCCATTGGCCCGCCCTTGAGCGCGCCATAGACGTTTTGCTGGGCCGCCATCGCGACCACGATAGGAATGTAGATCGCACTCCAGAATTCCACGCCGGCTTCGGATTTGCCCTTGAACAGGCCGCGTTTGCTCAGGTAACTGCCCAGGCCGATCAACAGCAGCATCGCAATGCCGACACCGCCGACGTTGGCCGGCACGCCGATCAGTTTGCCCAGCAGCTCACCGATGAAAATACCCGCCAGGGTACAAAAGGCCAAAAACGCCACACCGTAAATAATCATTGTTGTAGTCCTCAAAGTGCATCGTCGAAGTTGTTGTTTTTGTGCTTCGCCAGCTTGAGTCGGTGGTTTAGGGTCGGCGGCGTCCCTCCTCTCTGAGCAGCGTCTGCAAGGTGTCCAGGCGCGCACCGTCGAAGGCAATGACGGTGCCCTGCTCGAACACCCGACGCGCCAGTCCCGTCAAAACCGCACCGGGTGGCAGTTCGATCTGTAACCGCACGCCTCGCTCGTAGGCGCTTTGCACGGTGCCGCGCCAATCCACCACGCGGCACATGTTGAAGGCCAGGTCCTCACGCAAGGCGTCGGTGTTCACCACGGGCCGGGCACGACTGCCGCTCAGATAACCCAAAGCGGGCGCTTTCAACGACACGTCGGCAAACACCTGGGCCAACGCCCGGGCCGGGACCTCCAGCAACGGGCAGTGGGACGGTACGCTCACCGCCAGCCGACACGCTTTCGCGGCGCCCTGGCGGCGTGCTCTCTCGGCAACGCTGGCCATGGCCTCGTCACTGCCAGCGATGACCACCTGGTTATCGGCATTGATGTTGGCCAGGTAAACCGGCGTCATGGCGCTGTGTACCTGCGCGAGCAACGCCTCCACTGTCGCCAGATCAAGGCCGATGATCGCCGTCATGCCGTAGCCTCGCGGATACGCCTGCTGCATCAGTTCGCCACGCAGGCTGACCAGGCGCAATGCATCATCGAACCCCAGCGCACCAGCCACCACCGCCGCCGGGTACGCGCCGATGGACAGGCCCGCGACGTAATCCGGCACAGGTGCCTGTTCCAACAATTGCCGGGCCGCCGCGACACCGGCGATCAACAGACACAGTTGTACGGCTCGGGTCGATTGCAACGCCTCGGTGCTGTCCAGCTGTCGTACGTTTTCGCCCAGCACTTCACAGGCCAGTTCCAGCAGTTGCGGCGACACGCCCTGGAGCATGCCCGCTCGCTGCGCACCCTGGCCGGGGAATACCAAAAGGCTGCTCACGCCACTTGCTCCAGCGCCGGTTGCCATGGATCGGTCACCAGACGCGCCTGAAGATTATCCTTGAGCAACACCCGCCGCGCCGAGCCTGCCCACTCGCGCAGGGCGACGGCGCCGAAAGGGGTTTGCAGTTGCATGTCTACGGCGCACGTCGAACCGTCCAGTTGCGCCAACAAATCCCTGGCCTGAATACGATCCAGCGGATCCGGTGTGCGCAGGATCAAGTCCAGATCGCTGCGTGCATGCAGCGCCTCGATGCCACTGGCCAGTTCAAATCCGGCGCTGCCGCTGACGCCCCAGATCCAGCCGCTGGCATCCAGCATCGGCCGCACTTGAGCGAGCGCCTGCAACGCCGGCAATTCACGGCGCAATGCGACATGGCAAAGGTCCTCCGGGCGCACCCGGCGCTGGATCGCCGCCACCGGCATCGACGTGGCGTAACGCTGTTCCCGCGAGACGCCTCGCACGCCCACGGCAATTTGTCCCGGCGCGGTGATCGCTCGCCGCACCACCACCGGCTGCTCAAGGCTCAAGGACTCAATGACCCACGCCGGCGCATCCGCAGGCAACGCCTGTGGAGTCATTCCCCATAGCAGGTCGTGGGCCAGGAAGGTGCTCACCACTGCGCTCTCAACAATTGGCGAACGGTGCTGGACGCCGCACGATGCGTCGCCCCGAGACGGCTGCTCAGGTCCCGAGGCGCACCTGCCACTTCGTTGATCGCCTGTTGCAGACAATCCCTGACCCGTGCCAGATCCGCCGCGTTTGGCTGTTCGATCTGCTCCACCGACAGGGTTTCCCAGAGCAAACCGAGGCTGGCGAAACTGTCGATGTCGTAGGCCATCGGCGGCACGCTGGCGGCCAGGGCCTCAAGCTCTTCGACACTACGCAGGGTCACCCGCGCCGCCGAGGCCTTGCCCATGGCGTGGACCATCACGCCCGGATCACGCAAGGCGATCAACCGGTTGGCCTGATAACCGTGGGCCAGGAACGCCCCGGACATCGCCTTGCCCACCAGCAAACCAATCACCGGATGCCCGGCCAGCCGCGCTCGGGCATAACTGTCTGCGGCACCGGCCAGGGCCTGATGAATGCCGAGGGCTTCTTCGCGACGACCATAGGCCTGGCTCGGCACATCGACGATGGCAATCAGCGCGCGCTTGCTGGACGCATCACGGTCGGCGTCAATAGCCTCATCCACGGCCTTGGCCAAGCCCCAGCCTTCCAGCAAACCGACTTCGCCGTTGCGGGCACGAGGGAAACGGCTATCGGGATCGGCCACGACGGCCAACAGCCGCACGTTCTGCTCGCCCAGCGTGACGTCGGCCACTTTCAGAGAAGCGGGCAATCCTGCCAACGGCGTGGCGCCGTCGCTCAGAGCCGCGAACCAGCGCAAGCCTCTCAACGAATACGAATTCATGGGCGTTCTCCCTGATACAGCTGGCGAACCGCGGCCGGTTCGATTTGCACTTCAGTGTCCAGTCGGGCCAAACGTTGCAGGAACACTTCGGCCTGACCGCTGCGGTGCTCGGCGGGTACACCCAACTGCAACAACTGGCTGACTTGCTCGCGGATCTGCGCCACGTCATCAGCCACATAGCGGTCCACCAACCCGGTGGCGAAGCGTTGCTCACCGCCGGTCAGGCTCCAGATGAACGGCCGATCACGCGAGTCGTACTCGTCGATCCCGGCTTCCTGCTCGATCACTTGCGGACCGTTCAGGCCCAGTCGCGCTTCCTGGGTCACCAGCAGATAGCTGCACAGCCCAGCGGCGATGGACATGCCGCCAAAACAACCGACGCTGCCGGCCACCACGCCGATGACGGGCTGGTACTGGCGCAAGTCGACAATCGCCGAATGAATCTCGGCAATCGCCGCCAGCCCCAGATTGGCCTCTTGCAGACGCACGCCGCCGGTTTCCAGCAGCAACACGGCGCGGGTCGGGATGCCCTTGCGGTTGTCTTCAGCGGCCAGCTCCAGCGCGCCGGCGATCTTCGCCCCGCCGACTTCGCCAAGGCTGCCACCCTGGAACGCGCCTTCGATGGCCGCGATCACCACCGGCAGGCCATCCAGCAAGCCCTTGGCGATCACCACCCCGTCGTCGCTTTGCGGCACCACGCCCTGGCGCAGCAGCCACGGCGACATGACTCGCTGGAAGGGGTCGAGCAGTTCACGGAACGAACCGTTATCCAGCAGGGCCTTGGCCCGTTGCCGGGCACCCAGCTCGACGAAGCTGTGTTTGTTGAGCAACGCGGCGCTGTCAGTCATGGCCGATCTCCTCGAAGCCCTGTTCCAGGCGCAAACGCACCACCCCGGGGGTGGCGCCGAAATCGTGGATGTCGATCGCCAGGGCCGGCGGCATCTGGCCGTCGAACATGCGGGCGAACAGGTGTTGCCAGCGTTGTTCACTGCCGTTGACCGAGGTCTGCACCTGAATGGTCAACTTGCCCGCCAGGCCCGGCTCGATCAGCACTTCCAGGTCGCCCGAGCCGACACAGCCCACCAGCGCCCGGCCCCGTGGCGGCTGCCCGGCGGGAAATTCAAAGGATAAGGTTTGCATCAGCACACTCCTGGGAAGAGGCCATCGCCGCGCTCGATACGGTCGAGGAACAGGCAGGCGGCGAGCAAGTCAGCAGCGCCGCCGGGCGAGGCGTTCATGGCAATCAGTTGTTGGTCCAGCGCATGCAATTGGCGACGACCGCCCAGGCTCGCGCTGCCACCGGCGTCGAGCACCGCTCTGGCGCCGTGCTGCATGGCCTGCAAACCGGGCTCACCGGCGCGGTAGAGCACGCAGGTGTCGGCCAATGTCGTCATGATCGCCAACAAGGCATCGAGCCGGGCGTTCTGTTCTCCCGCTCCCGCCGCGCGACTGCGCTTGAGTTGTGGCAGGCCCAAGCCGGTGACGGCTGGGAATGCCAGTTGCGCTTCTTCCCGGGCACCGCGCACGCCGTAGCGTTGGGCCACTTGAGCGCCATGGCTGAAAGGTTTGGGGGCGTAGCGATCGTTAAGCAAGGCCAGGCGGGCGGCACGTAAAGTGACGGCGCTGGCGACGCTGGATTCAGGTTCCAGCGCGGCCGCAGCCACCAACAACCCCAATGCCCAGATCGCGCCACGGTGGGTGTTCACACCATCGGTGGTAGCGAGCATCGCCGCTTCCCCCTCACGGCCGATCCGCCCAAGGGCTTCGCGCAACGGCAGGCCGATCTCGCCGCATTCAAGGGCGGCGTCGGCCATTTCCTTGAATGCCGGCCACAGCGACAGCGCCGAAGCGTGCATCAGCCCCAAGTGCAGATCAGTGTGGGCGCCATTGCCGCGCCGATCCACCAGGGCCGGTTTGGGTGACAGGTCGGCTTCGTCGATCAGCGCGTCCACGGCCATATCCGCCAAGCGCTCGGCCAAGGTCAATTTTTTCGGTTGCAGGTTGAAGGCGTGCATTTACCAACTCCTGAACTTGGCGGGCGGGTTGTAGAGACCACCGGACCACTCCACCAGATCGGCCACGCTCTTGGCGGCGAGCAACTCGCGGGTGGCATCGGTGCGACGAATGCCGAGGTCTTCAGGCAGGGCAATCAAGCCTTCGCGGCGCATACGGGCAGTGTCTTTCGGGTTATGGCGCAAACCGATGGCAGTGACCCCGGCCACGGCCGCGATCATTGCCTGACGCTCTTCCAGGGAGCGGGCCTTGTACAGGTAGGCGATGCCTTCTTCGGTGAGCAAATGGGTGACGTCGTCGCCGTAGATCATGATCGGTGCCAGGGGCATGCCGGCTTTTTTCGCCACCTCCACCGCGTCGAGGGTTTCGACGAAGGTGGGTTTGCCGCCCTCCTGGAAGGTCTCGACCATCTGCACCACCAGTTTCTTGCCGCGCTCAAGCAGCGGCGCCTCACCATCGCCGTGGCGCATGTCGAGCCAGGCCGGCGTGCCGTGACGGCGCCCCCGCGGGTCGTGGCCCATGTTCGGCGCACCGCCGAAACCGGCCAGTCGGCCACGGGTCACCGTCGAAGAATGTCCGTCACCGTCCACCTGCAAAGTGGCGCCGATGAACAGGTCCACCGCGTATTGCCCGGCCAGTTGGCAGACCATGCGGTTGGAGCGCAGCGAGCCGTCATGACCGGTGAAGAACACGTCCGGCCGCGCGGCGATGTAGTTTTCCATGCCCAGTTCGGTGCCAAAGCAATGCACGCTTTCGACCCAGCCGCTTTCGATGGCCGGAATCAGGGTTGGATGGGGATTGAGGGTCCAGTTACGGCAGATCTTGCCCTTCAGGCCGAGGGACTCGCCGTAGGTCGGCAGGATCAGCTCGATGGCGGCGGTGTTGAACCCGATGCCGTGATTGAGGGACTGGACATTGTGTTTTTCGTAGATCCCGCGGATGGCCATCATCGCCATCAACACATGCACCGGCTTGATGTGGCGCGGGTCGCGAGTGAACAACGGTTCGATGTAGAACGGCTTGTCGGCCACCACCACGAAATCGACCCAGGACGCCGGGATATCAACCCGTGGCAGGTCGCTGACATCGTCCACCAATTGGTTGACCTGGACGATGACGATGCCATCGCTGAAGGCCGCCGGCTCGATCAGCGCGGGGGTATCTTCGGTGCTGGGGCCGGTGTAGATATTGCCGGCACGGTCGGCCATGAACCCGGCCGAGAGCACTACATTGGGAATCAGGTCCACCACCAACCGGGCATAGAGCTCGATGTAGGTGTGGATCGCGCCGACTTCCAGCAGCCCGTCTTCGAGCAACTGGCTGATGCGCAGGCTCTGGGTTCCGGCGAAGGAAAAATCCAGCTTGCGGGCAATGCCGCGTTCGAACAGGTCCAGGTGTTCGGAGCGACCGACGCTGGGCATGATCATGTGCAGGTCGTGCAGCTTCGCCGGGTCGACTTTGGCCAGAGAGCGTGACAGGAAATCCGCCTGCTTCTGGTTATTGCCTTCCAGCACCACGCGATCGCCCGGCAGAATCAACGCCTCCAGCGCCGCAACGATCTTGTCGGTGGGCAACACCACACCGTCGGCAAGCCCCTTCACCAGCTCGAGACGCCGCTGCTTTTCGCAACGCCGCCGCGTCCAGCGCGAGTCGGGGGATATTGTTGTTGTCATGACCACTCCACGGGTTCGCTGTCGTGGAGGCCACATTAGGAGTGTTGTGGCGAGGGCATCAATCAAGCTAAGTGGCGAACTGTTACGGTTAGGGTAATGGTCTGCGCATAGGGTCCATTCGGGCGGTATTCACATACTCAAACAGCCCCCAACAAAAAGCCCCGCTTCCTTTCAGAAGCGGGGCTTTTTGCGTATCAGGCCAGTTGAGGCTGTGCGCTCATGGGCTGAAGCGGCAGTAACGGAGCGTGGGGATCGGCCTTGACCGATGCACGCCACGCCGACAGCCATTCGGTATGCCCCTCGCTCCAGACCTGCTCATGCAGGCGGGACAGGGCCACCGGGTCGCTCAGCAGCGCCAGTCGCTCGCTGTTGTTCAGGCCCGCCGGGCCAACCTTGAGGGCATGACGAACCCGTTCGATCCGCAGCCATTCGATCGGCTCGGCCTGGCCGTGACGCGAGGTGGCCAGCGCAAAGGCCAGGGCGTTCTGTTGCGGATCGACCACTGCGCGGATGAAACCATCGTTCAGCGCATGCCAACGGTTTTCATGGGTGTACTGGTCGGTCGACAGCAGTTCCTGTGGCGGTGCGTATTCCTCGGGGATCAGGAACAGGCTTTCATCGCGGGACTTCAAGCCAAGGCCCACTCGGCTGGAGATCACCGACACCGGAATCGACAGCATCAGCGAACCGACGATCGGCACCAACCACCACAAAAAGCTCGGGTTCAGCCAGATCACCAGCAAGGCCCAGAAGAAGCCCAGCAGGGTTTGCGGGCCGTGGCGCTTGACGGCTTCGCTCCAGGGCGTGGAGTCGTCGTCACGCTTGGGTGAATTCCAGGTAGCGGCCCAACCCAGGAAGGCGGCGAGCACGAAGCGGGTGTGGAAAATCATCCGCACCGGCGCCAGCAGCATGGAGAACAACATCTCCAGCAGCATCGACATCGTTACCTTGAACTTGCCACCAAACTCTTTCGCGCCCTTGGCCCAGATCAGGATGATGCTCAGCAGCTTGGGCAGGAACAGCAACACGATGGTGGTGGAGAACAGCGCGATGGCTTTTTCCGGATGCCACTGCGGCCACAACGGGTACAACTGGCGTGGCTCGAGGAAGTATTGCGGTTCCATCAGCGTGTTCACCGCCAGCAGCGCGGTGGATAGCACCAGGAAGAAGAACCACAGCGGTGCCGACAGATAGGACATCACGCCGGTCAGGAATACCGCGCGATGCACCGGGTGCATGCCCTTGACCAGGAACAGCCGGAAGTTCATCAGGTTACCGTGGCACCAGCGACGGTCACGCTTGAGTTCGTCCAGCAGGTTCGGCGGCAACTCTTCATAGCTGCCCGGCAAGTCATAGGCAATCCAGACGCCCCAGCCGGCACGGCGCATCAGCGCTGCTTCAACGAAGTCGTGGGACAGGATGGCCCCGGCGAACGCCCCTTTACCAGGCAACGGCGCCAGGGCGCAGTGCTCGATGAACGGCTTCATGCGGATGATCGCGTTGTGACCCCAGTAGTGGGATTCCCCCAACTGCCAGAAGTGCAGGCCGGCGGTGAACAACGGACCGTACACCCGAGTGGCGAATTGCTGCATGCGCGCATACAGCGTGTCCATGCCCGAGGCGCGTGGCGCGGTCTGGATGATGCCAGCATCCGGCGTGGCTTCCATCAGGCGCACCAGGCTGGTCAGGCACTCGCCGCTCATCACGCTGTCGGCGTCGAGCACGACCATGTACTTGTAGTCACTGCCCCAGCGACGGCAGAAGTCGTCGAGGTTACCGCTCTTGCGCTTGACGCGACGACGACGGCGGCGATAGAAAATCTTGCCAAAGCCCCCGGCTTCACGGCAGACGTCCAGCCAGGCTTGCTGCTCGGCGACACAGATATCGGTTTCGTTACTGTCGCTGAGTACGAAGAAGTCGAAACGATCCAGGTCCCCGGTGGCCGCAACCGACTCGAACGTGGCGCGCAAACCGGCGAACACTCGCGGCACGTCCTCGTTGCAGATCGGCATCACCAGCGCGGTGCGGGCGTCCTTGGGAATTGGCTCGTTGCCGGCACTGGCACCGGAGATGCGGTACTTGTCGTGACCGGTCAGCAACTCGAGAAAACCCATCAGCGCCGTCCAGAAACCGGCCGATACCCAGCAGAACAGGATCCCGAACAGAATCAGGATGCTGGTCTGCAATGCATAGGGCAGCACCTGGGTAGCGGTCTGCAACAGCGGCTGGTGCAGGACTTCGTCCAAGTCCACCAACGACCAGCCCTGGTACGGCATGATGCCCTTCATGTACCAGCCGGCGACGATGGTCTGGCCGAGCATCAGGATCAGCAGGATATAGCGACGGATCGAACCCACGGTGCGCCAGCGTGCGTGCGGCAGCACGCGCTCGTCCTTGGGTGGCTTCGGCGGGTTGGTGCGACCTGTCAGGCGACGCCAGGCGCGCACCAGGATATTGGTGCGCCACGGCTCCGGTACCACCTTGGTCCGACGAATCGGCGGTGTGGCTTTGAGACAGACACGCCCGCTGGCGTCGAGCGCCAGCATTTCGGCGTCTTCGAGTTCTTCGGCGGTGCTCAGGGTCAGCCGACGGCCCACCGAGGCTTGCGCCGCTTCGGTGGGTGCATCGAAAGTCGACGACGAAAGGCGCTCGTGCAACTCGCTGAAAGACTTGCAGCCCGCCAGCTCGGCACGCTGCGCATCGGTCATGGGCAAATGGGCCAGATACTCGCTGAGCGTCTCTGGCTGTACTGGAGTATTACTCATCGGCTGGCAACTGATAGCTCCAGGTCTCGGTCAGGACTTGTTCAGTCGGTTCCGGTTCCTGCGGGGTTGGGGTCGATTCAGCGGCAGTGGACGCGTTGTCGGCCTTGGCTTCTTTTTCCTGCTCTTTTTCTTGCGCGGTTTCCTTATCGCTCTGCTGCCTGGCGACCTTGTCAGCCTTGGCAAGGGTCGTGGTCACCGCATGGGACGCGGCCGGCGCTTCAACCGGAACCAACGGACGGACCAGCGCGGCGCGCAATTCAGTGGACTGTTTCGGGTCTTTGATCTTCAGTCGCAGGGTCAGGCGCCAGCCCTTGGTTTCAGGGTTGTAGCGCACGTTATTCTCGACGATCTCGCCGTTTTCGCCGACGCTCACCTGACTACGCACTTCGGCGTCTTCCGGCAGGGCTTGCAGGGAAGGACCTTCGAAGTCCACCAGATAAGCCACGCTGCCGTCCGGCTGACGGATCAGGTTGGACTGCTTCACGTCACCGGTCGAACGCAGGGTCTGCTTGACCCAGGCGCTGTCCGGCGAATGCAGGTTGGCTTCGTCGAGGGTCCAGTGCAGGCGATAGGCGAAGTCCAGCGGCTGACCTGGCTCAGGCAGCTTTTCCGGGCTCCAGAACGCCACGATGTTGTCGTTGGTTTCGTCAGCGGTCGGAATTTCAACCAGATCGACGGAGCCCTTGCCCCAATCGCCTTTCGGTTCGATCCAGGCACTTGGACGCTTGTCGTAGCGGTCATCGAGGTCTTCGTAGTGGCTGAAGTCACGACCGCGTTGCAGCAGGCCGAAACCACGCGGGTTTTCTACCGAGAAATTGCTCACGGCCAGGTGTTTCGGGTTGTTCAACGGGCGCCAGATCCACTCGCCGTTGCCGGCATGGATCGACAAGCCGCTGGAGTCGTGCAGCTCTCGACGGTAGTTCAGGATCTTGGACGGCTGGTTGGCGCCGAACAGGAACATGCTGGTCAACGGAGCAATGCCCAGCTTGGTGACGCGATCTCGCAGGAACACGCGCGACTTCACGTCGACGACGGTGTCGGTGCCCGGACGCAGGATCATGCGATAGGCACCGGTAGCCCGTGGCGAATCCAGCAGGGCGAAGATCACCAGGTGCTTATCGGTCGGCTTCGGACGCTGGATCCAGAACTCGCGAAAGCGCGGGAATTCTTCACCCGATGGCAGGGCGGTATCGATGGCCAGACCACGGGCGGACAAACCATAAACCTGGCCCTTGCCGATGACGCGGAAGTAGCTCGCGCCCAGCATGGTCATGATTTCGTCTTGCTTGTCAGCCTTGTTGATCGGGTACAGCACGCGAAAACCCGCGTAGCCCAGTTTCTCCGTGGACTTGGGATCGAACTTGACGTCACCGAAATCGAAGCGCGTCGGGTCATACTTGATTTCATCGACGGTGGTCGCGGTGATCTCGTTGATCTTCACCGGCGTGTCGAAATGCATGCCTTGGTGATAGAAGGACAGCCTGAACGGCGTCTTCTGATCTGCCCACTCGGCTTTTTCGGTGCGGAAACGGATTTTTTGATAGTCAGCGAATTTCATTTCGCGGAATTCGTTCGGCAGATTGCTGCGCGGGGCTTCGAATTTTTGCCCGGCCAGTTCTTGAGCCTTCGCCGATACATCATCCAGGCTGAATGCCCACAGTTGGCCCGCGCCAAACAGGCACAGCAGGGCCGAGCCCGCTACCAGAGCGTTTCTAAACCGTTTGGCAGTCATTTTTGGTGCATTACAGGGACTAACAATCACGAGCAACCCTCGCCGAAAACAGATCAAAAAACCAACGGCCAGATAAAGTATCTGCAAGGTATCGGCATTGAAATCCGCACCTGCAGGCCACTCTTGCCAAGTTGGCGAGCATTGTTCCGACTCCGATGGGACAAAATGATTCCCCAAACGGCCCAGGACAAGTCTCTACCTAAGTCAAATGGACCAGCGAACGCTGGTCCCCCGTAGCGCGCGATTATCTAGTAGCCCGCGTGACAACGCATCAGGGGTAACAAAGTATTTATCGAGAAAACTCCCTGTTTTGCCTCGAAACAGGACCGAAAAGATGTTTCAAACACTTTCAGACCTGTAACAGGAAGGTTACCGGGCCGTCGTTAACCAGATGCACCTGCATGTCGGCGCCGAATCTACCTGATGCCACAGTGCCATGCACCTGTTTCGCGTGGGTGAGCAGATAGTCAAAGAGTTCCTCGCCCAAGGCCGGAGGTGCGGCCGTCGAAAAGCTCGGGCGTAATCCGCTTTTGGTGTCCGCCGCCAGGGTGAACTGCGACACCAACAGCAAGCCACCGCCGACATCTGCCAGGGACAGGTTCATCTTGCCATCAGCGTCGCTGAACACCCTGTAGTTCAGTAGCTTGTGCAGCAACTTGTCGGCGCTGGCCCGGGTGTCCTCGGGCTCGACCGCCACCAGCACCAGCAGGCCCTGGTCCACCGCGCCAACGACTTCCCCTGCGACCTCGACCCGAGCGCCGCGGACCCGTTGCAACAGCCCCTTCATGCTTCTTCGGGCGGCAGGTCGAGCAGACGCCGGGCCATTTGGGCGGCGGCGCGCACCAACGCATCGGTAATACCCGGCTCCGAAGCGGCGTGACCGGCGTCGCGGATCACCTGCAGTTCGCTGTTGGGCCAGTTCTGATGCAGTTCCCAGGCATTGTCCAGCGGGCAGATCACATCGTAACGGCCGTGCACGATGACGCCCGGCAGATGGGCGATCTTGCCCATGTCTCGGATCAACTGGTTGGGTTCGAGAAAAGCGTTGTTGGTGAAGTAATGACACTCGATCCGGGCAATCGACAACGCCCGCTGCGGCTCGGAGAAGCGATCGACCACCAGCGGGTTCGGGCGCAAGGTCGCCGTGCGACCTTCCCAGGTCGACCAGGCCTTGGCCGCGTGCATCTGGGCGATCTGGTCATTGCCTGTCAGGCGTTTGTGGAAGGCAGCGAGCAGGTCGTCGCGCTCGTCCAGAGGGATCGGTGCGATGTAATCCTGCCAGTAATCGGGGAACAGGCGACTGGCGCCGGCCTGGTAGAACCACTCGATTTCCTGCGGACGGCAGAGAAAGATCCCACGCAGAATCAGGCCGTGTACCCGCTCGGGATGGGTCTGGGCGTAAGCCAAGGCCAGGGTCGAGCCCCAGGAGCCGCCAAACAGCACCCATTTTTCGATGCCCAAATGTTTGCGGATGCGCTCCAGATCTTCGACCAGATCCCAAGTGGTGTTGTTTTCAAGGCTGGCATGAGGGGTGGAGCGGCCACAGCCGCGCTGGTCGAAGGTAACGATGCGGTACAGGTTCGGATCGAAGTAGCGACGGCTCTGGGCATCGCAACCGGCACCCGGGCCACCGTGAATGAACACCACAGGCAGGCCTTCCGGGGAACCGCTTTCATCGACATAGAGCGTGTGGGTGTCATCGACAGCCAGATCGTGCCGGGCATGAGGTTTGATCTGCGGGTACAAAGTCTGCATTGCGCGCTCCGTAAGGGGTCGAGTCATCCCTGGGGGGACTTCTATTTAATCTGCCGTCCGGCATCATAAACCCGAATTACCCGAATGAGCATGTCCCCTGCGCAGTCAAAGCGTGTCAGCCAGATACGCCAGCAGTGTGCGATACATCTGATCGACCTCCGGCACTTGGCCCCGGCCACGTAAACAGCCGTGAACCAATCCTCCCCCAACATACAACACAGCATCCACACCTGCGCTGTTCAGCCGCTCGCTATAAAGGACGCCGTCGTCGCGCAACGGGTCCCATTGCGCCACGACGACCAGCGCTGGCGGCAGGTCGCTCAGGTCATCGGCGAGCAACGGCATGGCGAGGGAAGACGGTTGAGCGTCGCTCAGATAGAGGGCGTGATAACTGTCCAGATCGCTGCTGCTCAACAGTGGCGCATCGGCACATTCGCGCCGCGAGGGCAGATGGGCCGGGCCACCGAGGGCGGGATAAATCAGCACCTGACCCCGTGGCAGCGCTTGCCCGGCATCGCGCAAGGCCAGGCATAACGCGGCGGCGAGATTGCCTCCGGCGCTGTCACCGGCCACCAGCCGACGGCGAGGGTCGATGGCAAAGGGGGTGGCCGCCAGGTGATGCCACACGGCGAGGCAGTCTTCAAAGCCGGCGGGGAACGGATGCTCCGGCGCCAGTCGATAATCTACCGCCAGCACCAGCACGCCGAGGGTCGCGGCCAGTTCCATGCAGATGAAGTCGTGGGAGTCCAGATCACCCACCACCCAGCCGCCACCGTGCAGATAAAGGATGCATGGCCAGCCTTCGGACGGCGGCGCGCTCCGAGGGCAGTAAGCCCGCACGGCTACCCCGGCCAGCTCGAAATCCTCGACTGCCAGCGCTTGCGGGCATGGCGGGGTGAAGGCCCGGCACATCTGGCTGTAGGCCTGGCGTAGACCAGGGAGGCTGTTGTCCGGGGCGTTGAAGCTCAGGGTTTGGTCGATGAAGGCGGACATTGCCTGGGAGAGTGGATAAGTAGCCATGGAACGACGCCAACATAGAGGATCGGGATGGGCGCTGATTATGAGACGAGGGGATCTAAGTGGGAGCAAGGCTTGCCCGCGATGACGGCGGTACATTCAACATCAGTGTCGACTGACATATCGCCGTCGCGGGCAAGCCTTGCTCCTACAGATAAATCCCCTCGCCACGATCATCTAATCGTCAATTCTTGAGACTGGCCTGCACCGCCGCCACGCCATCCTTGCCGTCAAAACTGGTCACCCCGGTGAGCCAGCGCTGAAGATCCTCGGGGTGCTCACGCAGCCATTGCCGGGCGACGTCCTGGGGTGTCTTGCGCGCCATGATCGGCACCATCAACTGACTTTCCTGGGCGGCGGTGAAAGTGAGGTTTTCCAGCAAGCGGTTCACGTTCGGACAACGCTGGGCGTAGTCCGGCGCGGTGACGGTGGAGACCGTCGCGGCGCCTTCGTTCGGGCCGTAGACGTCTTCGCTGCCCGTCAGGTAGGTGATGTTCATATTGATGTTCATCGGGTGCGGGGTCCAGCCGACGAACACCACGAACTCCTTGCGATTCACCGCCCGCTGCACCGCCGCCAGCATCCCGGCCTCACCGGACTCGATCAGCTTGAAGTCCTTGAGGCCAAAGTGATTGGTTTCAATCATGGTCTTGATGGTGGTGTTGGCGCCGCTGCCCGGCTCGATGCCGTAGATTTTTCCGCCGAGCTGCTCCTTGAACCGGGCGATGTCGGCGAAAGTCTTGAGGCCCGCTGCGGCCACGTAGTCCGGCACCGCCAGCGTGGCTTGGGCATCGGCAAGGCTTGGCTGGTCCAGGACTCTCACCTGGTTGGCCGCCAGGAACGGAGCGATGTTGTTGTCCATCGCCGGTTTCCAGTAGCCCAGGAAGATATCGAGGCGCTTGTCACGAATGCCAGCGAAGATGATCTGCTGCACGGCGCTGGTCTGTTTGCTTTCATAACCCAGACCGGTGAGCAACACATCGGCCATGCCACTGGTGGCGATCACGTCGGTCCAGTTGACCACGCCCATGCGCACCGTCTGGCAGGACGCCGGCTCGGCGGCCATTGCCCCGCTGCTCAGGATGGCGGTACCGCAGAGGATCGACAGACAGCGTTTGAACAGTCTTTTCATCGGGAAGGTCTCGTGCGGCAGCGATTATTGTAGGTCGGTGTCTTGGTGCACCGTGACCGGAACATTACGCAGCGTCGAGGGGCTGAAGATGAACTGTGGCGACCCGGTTTTGCACGGTGGCGACCGTTCCCCTGCGAGGCTCAAGGCCACATCTATCTGAGGGAGCAAGGCTTGCTCCCACACCCCCCCTAGCCCCAGGAAACAGGCATTATTTCTTGTAGGCCTGCTGCCCCCACGCCAGCAAGCCTTCCAGCAACTCCCTGAGCACCACCTGGGTCGGTTCCGCCAGATCCGCACGGTAGTTGAACGGCTCGAACTCTTCCATGTAGGTGCTCTGGCACAGTTCCAGTTGCACCGCGTGGATGTCCTCGGCCGGGTTGCCGTAGTGCCGGGTGATGTGTCCGCCCTTGAAACGTCCGTTGAGCACGTGGGTAAATTCGCCGTGGCGAGCGCAGATGGCTTCGAGCTGGTGGGCCAGCGCCGGGGCGCAACTGGCGCCGTTGAAGGTGCCGAGGTTGAAGTCCGGCAACTTACCGTCGAACAGGTGTGGGATCACCGAACGGATCGAGTGGGCGTCGAACAGCAAGGCATAGCCGAATTCGGCCTTGAGCCGCGCCAGTTCCTGCCGCAGGGTCTGGTGGTAAGGCACCCAGATCTGTTGCAGATAAGTCGCCCGCTCCGCGCCGGACGGCTCCAGCCCCTGGCGAAACAACGGTACGCCATCGAACAGGATCGAAGGATACAAACCGGTGGTGGCACCAACGTACATCGGTTTGTCATCGTCGGGGCGGTTCAGATCGATCACGAACCGTGAATATTCAGCGGCCAGGGTGCTGGCGCCCAGTTCGGCGGCGAACTCGTAAAGCTTGGGAATATGCCAGTCGGTGTCCGGCAAGCTCTGGGCCTCAGGGATCAAACCAGCCTTCACCGCCGGGGTCAGGCGCAGGCCGGCGTGGGGCATGCTGATCAACAGCGGCACGCGCCCTTGCTTGAAATTCAGGACCTTCTCCACAACCGTTCTCCTTAATCGATTTCCACGCCGTGACGCACGACGCGTTTTTCCAGATCGCCACCCAGCCAGTACGACAGGTCGGCCGGGCGGTCGATGTGCCAGGCGACAAAGTCCGCGACTTTGCCGACTTCCAGCGAACCGTGAGTGGCAGCCATGCCCAAGGCCTGGGCCGCATGAATCGTCGCCCCCGCCAGAGCCTCCTCAGGGGTCATGCGAAAGCAGGTGCAGGCCATGTTCAACATCAAGCGCAACGACAGCGCCGGCGAGGTGCCGGGGTTGAGGTCGCTGGCCACGGCGATCTTCACGCCGTGCTTGCGCAGGGCATCCATGGGCGGCAGCTGGGTTTCGCGCAGGAAATAAAATGCCCCCGGCAGCAGCACCGCCACCGTGCCGGATTCGGCCATGGCCCTGGCGTCGTCCTCGGTCATGAATTCCAGATGATCGGCCGACAGCGCCTGATAACGGGCCGCCAGGCTTGAACCGTGCAGCGACGACAATTGTTCAGCGTGCAGCTTCACCGGCAGGCCCAGTTGTTGGGCGGTGATAAACACCCGTTCGACCTGCGCCGGGGAAAACGCCAGGTACTCGCAAAATGCATCCACCGCATCCACCAACCCTTCGGCGGCGAGGGCCGGGAGCATTTCGGTGCAAATGTGCTCGATGTAGTCATCGGCGCGATCAGCGTATTCCGGTGGCAAGGCGTGGGCCGCCAGGCACGTGCTGCGCACGCTGACCGGCAGCTGTTCACCCAGGCGACGGATGACCCGCAGGATCTTGCGTTCGCTGGCCAGGTCCAGGCCGTAGCCGGATTTGATTTCCACCGTGGTCACGCCATCGCGCATCAGGCTTTTCAGGCGTTTGGCGGCGCTGTTGAACAGTTCATCTTCGCTGGCGGCCCGGGTAGCGCGCACGGTGCTGGCGATGCCCCCGCCGGCCGCTGCGATCTCGGCGTAGCTGACGCCCTGCAGGCGCTGTTCGAATTCACCGCTGCGGTTGCCGCCGAACACCGTGTGGGTGTGACAGTCGATCAGCCCAGGAGTGACCCAGGCGCCCTTGAGGTCGTTGACGGCCGGATAGTCACCGACCGGCAGCTCGGCGCGCGGGCCGATCCATTGAATGTGCTCGCCCTGGGTGACAATGGCGGCGTCTTCGATGATCGAGTAGACGCCCTGGGCCATGGTGGCGGCGTGGCAGTTTTGCCAGAGGGTTTTCATCCCGGTTTCCTCGAATTATTGAAGATCGAATCGCGAGCAGGCTCGCTCCCACAAGGACTTCTGGTGTACCGGGGCTCTACACCACCCCCTGTGGGAGCGAGCTTGCTCGCGATGAGGTCCTTACAGGCTCGGCAACAACTGCGCCGTGACCAGTTCATTCAGGCAACGACTGGCCAATAATTCGCTCGCCGCATTGATGTCCGGCGCGAAGAACCGGTCTTTCTCATAGAACGGCACTTCTGCGCGCAAGAGGGCGCGGGCCTGCTCCAGCTTGGCAGAGGTCTTCAAACCGCCGCGCAGATCCAGCCCCTGGCACGCCGCCAGCCATTCCACCGCCAGAATCCCCCGGGTGTTCTCGGCCATTTCCCACAGCCGCTTACCGGCGGCGGGGGCCATGGACACATGGTCTTCCTGGTTGGCCGAAGTCGGCAGGCTGTCCACCGAATGCGGATGGGACAACGCCTTGTTTTCGCTGGCCAGGGCAGCAGCGGTGACCTGGGCGATCATGAAGCCGGAGTTCACCCCGCCATTGGCCACCAGAAACGGCGGTAGTTGCGACATGTGCTTGTCCATCATCAGCGAAATACGCCGCTCACTCAGCGAACCGATTTCGGCGATTGCCAGGGCCATGTTGTCAGCGGCCATTGCCACCGGCTCGGCGTGGAAGTTGCCACCGGAAATCACGTCGCCCTCGGCGGCGAACACCAGCGGGTTATCCGATACGGCGTTGGCTTCGATCACCAGCACCTCAGCGGCCTGGCGGAACTGGGTCAGACAGGCGCCCATCACTTGTGGCTGGCAGCGCAGGGAATACGGGTCCTGGACCTTGTCGCAATTCTGGTGGGAAGCGGAGACTTCGCTGCGCTCGCCCAGCAGATCGCGATAAGCAGCGGCGGCATCGATCTGGCCTTTCTGGCCGCGCGCGGCGTGAATACGCGCATCGAATGGCGAACGCGAACCGAGCACCGCTTCTACCGTCAAGCTGCCCAGAGCCAGAGCGCCGGCGAACAGGTCTTCGCCTTCGAACAGGCCACGCAAGGCAAACGCCGTGGACACCTGGGTGCCGTTGAGCAGCGCCAGTCCTTCTTTTGCAGCCAGGGTCAGAGGCGCAAGGCCGGCCACTTTCAGCGCTTCGACAGCCGGCAACCATTCACCTTTGTAACGGGCCTTGCCTTCGCCCAACAGCACCAGGGACATGTGGGCCAGCGGCGCCAGATCACCCGAAGCGCCGACCGAGCCTTTCAACGGAATGTGTGGATAGACCTCGGCATTGATCAGCGCAATCAGCGCATCGATCACCTGCCGACGGATGCCGGAAAAACCCCGGCTCAGACTATTGACCTTGAGCACCATGACCAACCGCACCAGCGCATCGCTGATCGGCTCGCCCACGCCAGCGGCATGGGACAACACCAGAGAGCGTTGCAGGTTTTCCAGGTCTTCACTGGCGATGCGGGTCGAGGCCAGCAAACCAAAACCGGTGTTGATGCCGTAGGCCGTGCGATTCTCGGCGAGAATCTGCTCCACGCAGGCGACGCTGGCTTCGATCTGCGCCGACGCGCTGGCGTCGAGGCTCAGGGTCACGGGTTGCTGATAAATGTCACGCAATTGAGCCAGGCTCAATTGGCCGGGAATCAGGTTTAAGGCAGTCATGTATTGCTCCTTTTGAGAGTTTTGTTTTCACCCGCCAGTCGCTCCGGAATGTTCCGTTATCCGTCACCCTCGCCTTTTGGGCGGTGGATGCCTTGGCACGCTGGCGGTTTTTTGATCAATTCAAATTCGGTAAAGCGTTGTGCAACACGGCTGGATCTTTAAGCAGCGCGGCAGCGCTGGCGATGTCCGGCGCCAGCCAGCGGTCCTGGTCGTAGGCCGGCACATGCTCACGCAGCAGTTTCCAGGCAACGTCAGTGCCGGCACCGAAGCGTTGCGTCTTGAGAAACTCAAAAGCCTGGGCGGCCAGCAGGTATTCGATGGCGAGGATCTGCGTGCAGTTTTCCAACGCCCGGTGCAGCTTCAGGGCGGCGTTGGTGCCCATGCTCAGGTGATCTTCCTGCAAGCCCGAGGTGACAAAGTTGTCGAGCACCGCCGGCTGGGCCAGCTGGCGATTTTCCGCACACAGCGACGCGGCGACGTATTGCACGATCATCATCCCCGAATTCACCCCGGGGTTGGCCACCAGAAAGGCCGGCAGGCCGCTGACGTGGGGGTTGATCAAACGGTCGAGACGACGTTCGGCGATGGAGCCGATTTCGGCCATGGCAATCGCCAGCAGATCCGCCGCCAAAGCCACCGACTGACCGTGGGGGTTGGCCTGGGACATGACCCGGAAGCTCTCCGGCGTGCCCAACAACAGCGGGTTATCGGTGGTGGCGTTGAGTTCGGTTTCGATCTGTTGCCGGGCATGCGCCAGTTGGTCGCGAGCGGCACCGTGGACCTGAGGAATCGAGCGGATACTCAACGCATCCTGGGTGCGAATGCCCAGGCTCGAAGCGATGACTTCGCTGCCGTCCAGCAGTGCCCGCAAGTTGACGCCGACCTGTTGCATGCCAGGGTGCGGCTTGAGGGCGATGATCTGGGCATCGAACGCCGCGATCTGCCCGCGCTGGGCCTCGAAGCTCATGGCGCCGATCACGTCGGCCCATTGCAGCAGCCGCGTCGCATCGGCCAGGGCCAGGCAACTGAGGCCGGTCATGCACGGCGTGCCGTTGACCAGGCACAAACCGTCCTTGGCCCCCAGTTGCACCGGTTGCAAGCCCTCTGCGGCCAGAGCCTGTTGCGCCGAGACGATTTGCCCGCGATAGCTGACATTGCCAACGCCCAACAACGCGATGCTTATATGGGCCATGTGGGTCAGGTAGCCCACCGAACCCTGGGACGGCACTTGCGGGGTGATGCCGCGATTGAGCAGCGCCAGCAGGGCTTCGACCACCCGGCGATGAATGCCGGACTTGCCCTGGCTGTAGTTGAGGATGGCCGCGCAGACAATCGCCCGGGTCTGTTCATCGGCCAGCGGCGCGCCAACGCCACAGGCATGGCTGAGCAGTGTGTTGCGCGACAATTGGCTGAGCTGTTCGTCCTTGAGCGAGACATTGCACAGGGCACCCAGGCCGGTGTTGACGCCATAAGCGCGCTCGCCGCTTTCGACGATGCGCTGGACGATGGCCTGGGCATTGTCGATCCGCGCCCAGGCCTGGGCCGACAGCTCAAGCTCGGCACCGAAGCGGGCGACCGCGACCACATCCTGCCAACGCAACGGCGCGTCGGCGATTACGATTTTTTCAGCCTGGGACATCTTCAACCTCATGCTTATAACCTGAACATTGATGCAGCTTTACCGGCGCCATCGCGAGCAGGCTCGCTCCCACAGGGATTTGCTTTGGACACAAAATGGGGTGAACAAAAAAGACCCCATTGTGGGAGCGAGCCTGCTCGCGATGGGAGCAGCCCAGCCACCACAAATACCTCAAACCACCGCAGCCCTGCGCTGCACAAACCGATCAACATACTCATCCGCAGGCGAGTGCAGGATCTCTCGGGGTGTGCCGACCTGGATCAGCTTGCCATCCTTGAGAATCGCGATGCGGTTGCCGATGCGCACGGCTTCGTCGAGGTCGTGGGTGATGAACACGATGGTCTTGTGCAGGGTCTTTTGCAGTTCCAGCAACTGGTCCTGCATTTCCGCGCGGATCAGCGGGTCGAGGGCGCTGAAGGCTTCGTCCATCAGGATGATGTCGGTATCCGCCGCCAAGGCACGGGCCAAGCCCACGCGCTGGCGCATGCCGCCGGAGAGCTGGTGCGGGTATTTGTTCTCGTAGCCCTTCAGGCCCACGGTGTTGATCCAGTGCAGTGCCCGCTCAGTGCAGACCTGCTTGCTCTCGCCACGCACTTTCAAGCCATAGGCGACGTTGTCCAGCACGCTCTTGTGGGGCAACAGGCCGAAGCTCTGGAACACCATGCTGATCTTGTGCCGGCGAAATTCGCGCAGGGCTTCCATGTCCAGTTGCAGAATGTCTTCGCCGTCCACCAGGATCGCGCCGCTGGTAGGATCGATCAGCCGGTTGAAGTGGCGCACTAAAGTGGACTTGCCGGAGCCGGAAAGCCCCATGATCACGAAGATCTCACCGGTGCCAATGCTCAACGACAAGTCGTTCACACCGACCACGCAACCGGTTTCGGCCAGCACCTGGTCCTTGGTCTTGTTCTGGCGGATCAGCTCCAAAGCCTCTTTGGAACGATTGCCGAAAATCTTGAAGACGTTCTTGACTTCGATCTTGCTGATGGCTGCGTTGTTCATTTGCTCACCTCATGCCGAGGACGACCATAGGCCTGGGTAATGCGGTCGATGACCACGGCGAGAATCACGATCGCCAGCCCGGCTTCCAGGCCGCGTCCGACGTTGAGGGTCTGGATGCCCACCAGGACATCTTCGCCCAGGCCACGGGCGCCGATCATCGAAGCGATGACGACCATCGACAGGGCCATCATGGTGGTCTGGTTGATCCCGGCCATGATGCTTGGCAGGGCCAGGGGCAGTTGCACGCCGAACAGCTGTTGCCAACGGTTGGCGCCGAAGGCATTGATGGCTTCCATCACTTCGCCGTCCACCTGGCGAATGCCCAGGTCGGTCAGACGAATCAATGGCGGCGCGGCGTAGATCACCGTGGCGAAAATCGCCGGGACCTTGCCCAGGCCAAACAGCATCAATACCGGAATCAGGTACACGAAGCTCGGCATGGTTTGCATGATGTCCAACAACGGCATCAACACCGAACGCAGGCGATTGCTGCGGGCCGAGAGGATGCCCAGCGGAATGCCGATCAACACCGAAATAAATGTCGCCACCAGCATCAGGGCGAGGGTCTGCATCAGTTTGTCCCACAGGCCCACCGCGCCCACCAGGAACAGCAGGCCGACAATCACCGCCGTAGTCGCGACCTTGCGGGTGGCGTGCCAGGCAATGCCGCCGACGATGGCCAGCATCAACCACCAGGGTGCCATGCGCAGCAGGCCTTCGAGGTTGACGATGGCCCACAGCAAGGTGTCGGAAATGTGCCGGAACACATCGCCGTAGTTGGTCACCAGGGAGTCGACCCAACTGTTGACCCAGTCGGCGATGGAGAAGGTAAAGCTTTCGGGAAACATAAGAGACTCTCGATCAAGTGGATGCAGTGAACGTCCCGGCCAGCCCTAGGGTTGGCCGGGTGTATTCGACCTACAGAGCCGCGTCGATTTTCTTGGCCGCGTCTTCACTGACCCAGGCGTGCCAGACTTCAGGATGTTCCTTCAGGAAGATCTTCGCCAGTTTCGGCGACTCGATCCGCTCCTTGGCCATGCGCCCGAGGTTCTGGTTCAGGATATCGATGGGCAGATTGACCTTTTCCAGCACCGCCACCAGTTCAGGTGCTTCGTCGTGGAAGGTCTTGGACAGGCCGACTTTGATGGTCACGCTTTTGTCCACGCCCGGTTTTTCTTCCAGTTTCACCAGGTCCACCTGACCCATGAGCGGGGTTGGCGACCAGTAGTAGAACAGGATCGGCTCGCCGCGCTTGTAGCTCGACAGCACCGCCGCATCCAGGGCCGGACCGGTGCCGGGGCGGAAGTTGGTGTAGGTTTTTTCCAGGCCATAGCTTTTCAGCATTTCGCTGTTGTCCAGCTCACAGGTCCAGCCGGCCGGGCAGTTATAGAAGCGGCCCTTGGATGGCTCTTCCTGGTCCTTGAACACAGCGGCGTACTGGCCCAGGTCGGCGATGTTCTTCAGGCCCGGCGCCTTGGCTTCAAGCTTACGCTTGGCGTCACCCTCGATCACATAGCGCGGCACGTACCAGCCTTCGATGGCACCCACCACCGGGGCGCCGACGCCGACGACCTTGCCGGCCTTCTCGGCCTTGTTCCAGACTTCACTGCGACCGACCCATTCTTCGGCGAACACCTGAATGTCGTTGCTGCTCAAGGCGTTCTCCATGGTGATGGAGTTGCCTGGCAGACTGTCGGTCTTGCAGCCGTAGCCTTTTTCCAGCACCACTTGCATGACGTCGGTCAGCAACATGCCGCTTTCCCAGTTCAGACCGGCGAATTTCACCGGCTTGCCCGACTCGCACCAACCCGCCGCTTGCGTGGCGCCGGCACTGGCCAGCAGGCCCATGCAAAGCAATGTGGTCAGCAGGGTCTTGTTCGATTTCATTATGTGACGCTCCTAATCAGTGAATTGGCTTACGGCAGTCAAGAGGCATCCAGCCCTGTCAACATCCCATCAGGCCGCTTGGATGCGACCCGCCCTGCTCGGTTGTGCGTCAACCGCGTCCTGCTCGACCGGCAGGATCAATTGATCGGGTACAGCGCTGTGCCACTTCCTGGCGGCGAGGTAATACAGCACCGCCGGAACCACCAGGCCGATGATCCAGGAAATATCCACACCCCCCATCGCTTCCACCAGCGGACCGGTATAGAACTTGGTGGCGATGAACGGCAGTTGAACCAGTACACCGAAGACATAGACGCTGATACCAAGGGCATTCCAACGACCGTAGCGACCGTTCGGGTCGGCCAGCGCCGGCACGTCATAGCGCTCGCGAGTGATGCAGTAGTAGTCCACCAGATTGATCGCGCTCCAAGGCGTAAAGAACGCCAGCAAGAACAGGATGAAAGACTTGAACGCACCGAGGAACGAGTGCTGACCGAGCAGCGCGATCAGGGTCGCCGCGCCGACGATGACCAGCACGAAGCCTAGACGCTGCAAGCGCGTGACGTTCAGGTGACCCCGAAAACCACTGATGATGGTCGCAATGCACATGAAGCTGCCGTAGGAGTTCAGCGTGGAGATAGTGACCTTGCCAAAAGCGATGCTGAAGTACAGCAGCGCAGCGGTGGCACCGGTACCACCCAGGCCAACGATGTAGGCCACTTCGTGACCCGCGAACTGCCCATTGGCCGAGGCGGCGGCAAACACGCCAAGGATCATCGCCACCTGCGCGCCGATGACTGAACCTGCGCCTGCGGCAAAAAAGGTTTTCACCGAGGAAGTCTTGCTCGGCAGGTAACGCGAATAGTCCGCCACGTAGGGGCCGAAGGCGATCTGCCAGGAAGCCGCGAGCGACACCGCAAGCAGGAAACTGCTCCAGCTGAAATGGCGGATTTGCAGGAGTGCGCCAACGTCCGTCTGGCTCATCAGGCGAGCGAACAGGTAAACAAAGGCGATCACACCAATGACGCTGGCGACACGGCCAATGAAGTGAATCACCCGATAACCGAGTACCGTGACCAGCACGATGGTACTGGCGAAAATGAGGATGCCGACACTGTCGCTGACACCAAACAACTGGCCCAGCGCCTGGCCGGAAAGCACGGTTCCGGTTGCGGTGAAACCCAGGTACATCAGGCACACCAGCACGATCGGGATGGCCGCGCCGTACACACCGAACTGCACCCGGCTGGAGATCATCTGCGGCAGGCCAAGCTTGGGCCCTTGCGCGGCATGCAACGCCATGACGCCACCGCCGAGCAGTTGGCCGATCAGCAAACCGATCAACGACCAGAACACATCACCACCCAGCACCACCGCCAATGCGCCGGTGACAATGGCAGTGATTTGCAGGTTGGCACCCATCCAGAGGGTGAACTGGCTCAACAATCGGCCGTGTCTCTCCGCTTCCGGTATGTAGTCGATCGAACGCCTCTCGATCAACGGCTTGCTGCTTGCGCGTGTGCGGGTGACGGCCATGGTTCAACCTCTGTGGATTGTCCTAGTTCGAGCGTTGCTTTTTTGTGGGAGCGAGCCTGCTCGCGATGGCGGCCTATCAGCCAACACAAGTGTTGAATGTGCCGGCCACATCGCGAGCAAGCTCGCTCCCACATGGGCTCCGGGGTTACTTGCCGGTGATCATCGGCAGGTTCAGCCCCTGTTCCTTGGCGCAATCAATCGCGATCTGGTAGCCAGCATCAGCATGGCGCATCACCCCAGTACCCGGATCGTTGTGCAGCACGCGGGCAATTCGCTCGGCCGCTTCGTCGGTGCCGTCGCAGACAATGACCATGCCCGAATGCTGGGAGAAGCCCATGCCGACGCCGCCGCCATGGTGCAGCGACACCCAGGTCGCGCCGCTGGCGGTGTTGAGCAAGGCGTTGAGCAACGGCCAATCGGACACGGCATCGGAACCGTCCTGCATGGCTTCGGTTTCGCGGTTGGGGCTGGCCACGGAACCGGAGTCCAGGTGGTCGCGGCCGATCACGATAGGGGCCGACAATTCGCCGCTGCGCACCATTTCGTTGAACGCCAGGCCCAGCTTGGCACGCTGGCCCAGGCCGACCCAGCAGATACGCGCCGGCAGACCCTGGAAGCTGATGCGCTCGCGGGCCATGTCCAGCCAGTTGTGCAGATGGGCGTCGTCGGGGATCAGTTCCTTGACCTTGGCGTCGGTCTTGTAGATGTCCTGCGGGTCGCCCGACAGCGCAGCCCAGCGGAACGGACCGATGCCACGGCAGAACAGCGGACGGATATACGCCGGCACGAACCCTGGGAAATCGAAGGCATTTTCGACGCCCTCTTCCTGGGCCATCTGACGGATGTTGTTGCCGTAGTCGAAGGTCGGCACGCCCATTTTCTGGAAGGCCAGCATGGCTTTGACGTGGACGGCCATCGATTGCTTGGCCGCTTTGACCACGGCAGCAGGCTCAGTCTTGGCGCGGGCGCGGTACTCGTCCCAGGTCCAGCCGGCCGGCAGGTAACCGTTGAGCGGGTCGTGGGCGCTGGTCTGGTCGGTAACCATGTCCGGGCGCACACCGCGACGGACCATTTCCGGCAGGATTTCGGCGGCGTTGCCACAGAGCGCGATGGAGATCGCCTTGCCTTCTGCGGTGTATTTCTCGATACGGGCCAGGGCGTCGTCCAGATCAGTGGCCTGTTCGTCGACATAACGAGTCTTGAGGCGGAAATCGATGCTCACCTGCTGGCATTCGATGTTCAGCGAGCAAGCACCGGCCAGGGTCGCGGCCAACGGCTGCGCACCGCCCATGCCGCCCAGGCCGGCCGTGAGGACCCAGCGCCCCTTGAGGTTGGCGTCGTAATGCTGGCGACCGGCCTCGACGAAGGTCTCGTAGGTGCCTTGGACAATGCCCTGGCTGCCGATGTAGATCCAGCTGCCGGCGGTCATCTGGCCGTACATGGCCAGGCCCTTGGCGTCCAGTTCGTTGAAGTGTTCCCAACTGGCCCAGTGCGGCACCAGGTTGGAGTTGGCGATCAACACGCGAGGAGCGTTGCTGTGGGTTTTGAACACGCCCACCGGCTTGCCGGATTGCACCAGCAGGGTTTCGTCGTCGTTGAGGTTGGTCAGGCTTTCGACGATCTTGTCGTAGCACTCCCAGTTACGCGCCGCACGGCCGATGCCACCGTAAACCACCAGTTCCTTGGGGTTCTCGGCCACTTCGGGGTCGAGGTTGTTCATCAACATGCGCAGCGGCGCTTCGGTCAGCCAGCTCTTGGCGGTCAGGGTGTTACCGCGTGGGGCACGGATTTCAACGTCACGGTATTTTTCGGGTTTGCGGGTAGCGTCGGTCACAGCAAGAACTCCTCAGCGATCAATCCAGACCAGCCCAGGCAATGGGCGCGATTTCCAGGCACGTTACGTTGAGCAATGGTGACTCATACGCATACGTCTTTACTTGTATGTACAAGCATATGCAATCAGGCGGCCAACTTGATGAATGCGCGCCCAAGGAAAACGACGAGCATGGTTGTGAGTCCCGTAATTAAAGGGCTCTAGCGGAAAATGAAATTTCTGAAGGGGATTTTTGGTACTGGAAGGAAGGGCCAATAAAGCGTGGCGTTGCGCCACGCTGGGGCATTCGGTAACAAGTTGGTGCGAGAAGAAGGAACAACGATCAGGCTTTTTGTGGCGAGGGGGCTTGCTCCCGCTGGGGTGCGAAGCAGCCCTATATTTTTTGCGACTGCTGCGCAGTCGAGCGGGAGCAAGCTCCCTCGCCACAATGGCCTACACGTCTGAGGTCAGTGAGCAGTCAGCTCGATCACACAGCACTGGCCAGCAGTTGATATCTCCAGCAATCCGGTGTTACCGCTCAGTTGCAGGCAGTCATAAAGCCCCAGTGCCTCGACAGCCGTATCAATCTTGACCCTCAGCGTCGGAGCCGCACTGAACACCAACACCGTCCCCGCCTCACTGAAAAACCGCTGCTGGCCGCCCATCCACTGCAACCGCGCGCGGTAACGCAGTGGCGCGTAGATCAGGTTGAAATCACGAATCGGCCCGCCCAGCAACGTACAGTGCACATGGCTCTCGCCGTTGAATGCAAAAGGGTCCAGCGGATGCAAAGCCCGCGTAACCTGACCATCGACGTTCAGCGTCATGCCGTCACCCTGCAAGACACTGATGACCCGCTCGTAACCGGCGAAGCTGGAAAAGCCACCCGACTCAGCAATATCGGCAATCGACAGGCGCCAGCCGAAACCGTCCAGGCCGGTACCCGCATCACGGGTAATTTCTTCGGTGCTGCCGCCGCCGTTTTTCCATGGCATGCGTGGATAATCGGCGGCGCGCAGAACTTTCATCTGCTTGATCATTTATGAAAGCGTCCTTCCAGACGATGACGGGAACCGGGGTGAATCAGGCGCGCGGCGGTTACCGGCTGACGCCCCGACCAGGTGCGGCGGCGAATCAACAGGCATGGCTCGCCCCGTTCGATCTGCAGCAGCTTGCACTCGCTCGCCTCAGCGAGAATCGCTTCAACCACGTGCTCGCCTTCGGTCAGCGGCGCAACCTGATTGAGGTAGGCGTAGGGCGTTTGCAGGGTGAAGTCCTGCTTGAGGTAGTCCGGGGCCACCAGGGCATTGACGAAACGGTCCTCGATTTGCACGGGGATGTCGTTTTCGAAATGAACAATCAGCGAATGGAATACCTTCTGGCCTTCGCGCATGTCCAGGGCCAGGGCGCGCTCGGAACCGGCGGCCTCTTCCTCCAGTGTGATGACCTTGCACGTATGGCGATGGCCTCGGGAGGCGATCTCGTCGGCAATGTTATGCACTTCGAACAACGCCGACTGGCTCTTGGGCTCGGCCACGAAGGTGCCGACGCCCTGCATGCGCACCAACAGGCCGTCGGCGGTCATCTCACGCAGGGCACGGTTGATGGTCATGCGGCTGAAACCCAGTTGGCTGACCAGTTCGCTTTCCGATGGCACGCGGTAATGCGGCGGCCAGTTTCCACTGTCGATCTGCTGGGTGATCATCTGTTTGACGCGGGCGTACAAGGGCGCCGGACTGTCGCCCATGTTTGCGGCCAGCGGCGGTTTGGCAGGCGGAGTCGGCACGGCGGTTCCTTGTTCTGCAAAAGAAGGGTGCTAGCTTGCCGGAGTTTACCGGGCAGGCAAACGTCTGTATATGTATATACAAATTACGCACGATGAGGTTGAACCATGTCCGCCTTCTTTGCCGAACGCGCGCTGCTGCCTAGTGGATGGGCCCATGATGTACGTTTTGAAGTCGACGCCAGCGGCGTCTTGACTCATATCCAGGCCGATTCCCAGGCAAACGGCGCCGAACGGCTGGGCGGGCCACTGTTGCCTGGCATGCCGAACCTGCACTCCCACGCCTTCCAGCGGGCCATGGCCGGGCTGGCGGAAGTGGCGGGCAACCCCAACGACAGTTTCTGGACCTGGCGCGACCTGATGTACCGCCTCGTCGGAAAAATCAGCCCCGATCAGCTCGGCATCATCGCCCGACAGCTGTACATCGAAATGCTCAAGGCCGGTTACACCTCGGTCGCCGAATTCCATTATGTACACCACGACACCGACGGCACGCCTTACGCCGACCCGGCGGAACTGGCCCTGCGCATCAGCCAGGCCGCCAGCGCCGCCGGCATCGGCCTGACCCTGCTGCCGGTGCTCTACAGCCATTCCGGTTTCGGTGGCCAGGCCCCCAATGACGGGCAACGTCGATTCATCAACAGCACCGAAAACTACTTGAAACTTCAGTCACGCTTGCAGCCGATCCTGGCCGGGCAACCAGCCCAGGCGCTGGGTTTGTGTTTCCACTCGCTGCGCGCCGTGACCCCCGGGCAAATCCAGGAAGTGCTGGCCGCCAGCGACCGCCATTGCCCGGTGCACATCCACATTGCCGAGCAGCAAAAGGAAGTCGACGACTGCCTGAGCTGGAGTGGCGCCCGACCGCTGCAATGGCTGTACGAAAACACCGAGGTGGATCAGCGCTGGTGCCTGGTCCACGCCACCCACGCCAATGCTCACGAAGTCAGCCTCATGGCCAGGAGCCAGGCGATTGCCGGCCTGTGCCTGACCACCGAAGCCAACCTGGGTGACGGGATTTTCCCGGCCGTGGATTTCCTCGCCCAGGGCGGACGTCTTGGGATCGGTTCCGACAGCCATGTGTCGTTGAGCGTGGTGGAAGAGCTGCGTTGGCTGGAATACGGCCAGCGCCTGCGAGATCAACGGCGCAACCGCTTGTATCGGGCCGATCAACCGATGGTCGGGCGCACCTTGTTCGATGCCGCGCTGCAAGGGGGTGCCCAGGCGTTGGGACAACCGGTCGGCGCCCTCGAAGTTGGCAAGCGCGCCGACTGGCTGGTGCTCGATGGCAACGATCCGTACCTGGCCAGCGCCAACGGCGATGGGATTCTCAATCGCTGGCTGTTTGCCGGCGCAGATCGTCAGGTGCGGGATGTGATGGTTGGCGGGCAATGGGTCGTGCGTGACGGGCATCATGCCGGGGAGGAGGACAGTGCGCGGGCGTTTACTCAAGTCTTGCGCGAACTGTTGGGTTGACCACAAAACTGTGGGAGCGAGCCTGCTCGCGATGGCGGTCTATCAGTCAACATCTGTGTTGAATGTGACGACCTCATCGCGAGCAGGCTCGCTCCCACATTTGATCGGTGACTATCAATCCGAAGTCTTGGCCATCTGCCGATCCGAGGCACGCCAGATCAACCGTGTTGTGTCGTAACCCTGCTGGCGCGCCTTACTCAGCAGTTCTTCGCGCACAACGCCATTGACCGTCGGGGTTCGGGACAGCAACCACATGTAGCGACGACTCGGGTCACCGACGATGGCGGTCTTGTAATCATCGCTGACATACAGGACCCAGTATTGCCCCTTCGCCACACCCGGCACGATCCGCGAAAACCAGTTATCAAACTCGACCCAGAGCTTGTCGGTCTTGCCCGGCACTTGAGGCGTTGCAGTGCCCCTGGCTTCTTCCCACTGCCAGTCCGAGGTCAGGCAGCGGTTGAACACATCCACATTGCCGTCAGGCTTGAGGGTGTAGTGGGCTTCCGATTGCGCGCAGTTGCGCTGGAAGTACATCGGTAGACGGGCCAACTCGTACCAGGTCCCTTGGTAACGCTTGAGGTCGACGCTGTTGACAGTCTTTGGCGCCAACGGGTCTTCGCCAGAAGTGGCACAGCCAGCCAATACCAGGCCGGCAAAAAGCACTAACAATAACCGCATCATTATTTTTCTCCCGCGGGCCGGTGGCCCCGGTTTACTTCAGGCCTTGGCCGGAAAACATCAACACTTTGTCACCGGCGTACTGCACGCTGATAAAGCTCTTCTGGTCGCCCCAGGTGCAACTGGACATGCCGAGCGCGCCCGAACAATCGGTCGGTTTCCCCAACAACGCTTCGACTTCGGCCTTGGGCATGCCGGCAGACAGTTTCGAATAGTTTTCCTGGTTGACCTTGCTGCATGCCGTCAACAAGACGCACAAGGACAACAGGGCGATAGATCGCAGCGACATGGTGTAACTCCTGGAACGGAAGGGGGTGGCAGGGTGCCAACCAGAACCTTAGAAGAGAAAACCCCTATCTGGTTCCCCGACAGACCCAGTATTTGTTGGGCTTTGGGCCGGTGTTTCATGGATGAATCAACCCGTTTGTGACGCCGTCGTGTATTTCGTCGGGATTAGCCTGCACGCGCCTGATTCAAAGCGCTTTGGAGCCGATAAAAAGAGCAGCGCGATGCCAGGTGTTATGGCAAATTGACGCCCCTTCCTGACCAGCTCCTCTGCGGTAGCGTTCTTAATGACCAGAAACATGAAATTCAGCCACAAAATCCTGCTGGCTGCTGCGCTCGTGGTAGCCGTTGCATTCGCCTGCTTCATCCTGTTCAACGACTACCGTCAGCGCCAGGGCTTGCAAGCCAGCACCGAGACCTCCATGCAGGAGCTCGGCAGCCTGACCAGCCGCAACATTCAAACCTGGGTCGAAGGCCGCACCCAATTGCTGCAATCGTTGGCCCAGCAGATTGCCGTGGACGGCAGCAGTGCCGATAGTCTCAAGCGCGCCGTGGGCCTACCGGCCTACACCGGCAACTTCCAGCTCAGCTATTTCGGTGGCACCGACGGCGTGATGTTCTCGGTACCGGCCGGCAATCGTGCGGCCGACTACGATCCCCGCGCCCGTGGCTGGTACAAGGCCGCCAACAGCGCCCAACAAACCATCGTCACCGAACCCTACATCGCCGCCTCGTCGGGCAAACTGGTAATAACCGTCGCCACCCCGGTACAACATCAGAACCAGATGATCGGCGTGGCCGGTGCGGACATCGACCTGTCCAGCGTCAGCGCCATCATCAACTCGCTGAATTTCGGCGGCCACGGCCATGCGTTCATCGTCAGCGCCGACGGCAAGATCCTCATCCACCCCGACAGCAAGCGCGTACTCAAGACCCTGGCCGAGGCCTACCCTGACGGTGCACTGCACGTCAGCCCGGGGATGAAGGAGGTCGAGCTCGACGGCAAGACTCAATACCTCTCCTTCACGCGGGTCAACGGCGTACCGGGGGCCGATTGGTACGTGGCGCTGGTGCTCGACAAGAACACTGCCCTGGCGATGCTCAGCGAGTTCCGTACCTCGGCGCTGATCGCCATGGTGATTGCCGTGGTATTCATCATCGCCCTGCTGGGCATGCTGATCCGCGTGCTGATGCAACCGCTGCTGACCATGGGCCGCGCCATGCATGACATCGCCGAAGGCGAAGGCGACCTGACCCGCCGCCTGACCATCCATGGCCAGGACGAATTCGGCGCTCTGGGCACGTCGTTCAACCGTTTCGTGGAGCGTATTCACACGTCGATCCGCGAAGTGGCCTCGGCCACCGGTCTGGTCAACGAAGTCGCGCTGCGTGTGGTCAGCGCGTCCAACTCGTCGATGGTCAATTCCGATCAGCAGGCTTCACGCACCAGCAGCGTGGCCGCGGCGATCAACCAGCTCGGTGCCGCCGCCCAGGAAATCGCCCAGAACGCCGCCCTCGCCTCGCAACATTCCAGCGATGCCCGCAGCCTGGCCGAAGACGGTCAACACGTGGTGGATAAAACCATCACCGCCATGCAGCAGTTGTCCGCCAAGATCAGCGATTCGTGCGGCAACATCGAAACCCTGAACAACAATACGGTGAACATCGGCCAGATCCTTGAGGTGATTACCAGCATTTCCCAGCAGACCAACCTGCTCGCCCTGAACGCCGCCATCGAAGCCGCCCGGGCCGGTGAAGCCGGTCGCGGCTTCGCGGTGGTGGCCGATGAAGTGCGCAACCTGGCTCATCGCACCCAGGATTCGGCGCAGCAGGTGCAGAAGATGATCGAGGAGCTGCAAGTCGGCGCCCGGGAAGCGGTCCTGACCATGACCGACAGCCAGCGCCAGAGCGAAAGCAGCGTCGGCATCGCCAACCAGGCCGGCGAACGCCTGGGCAGCGTGACCCAGCGCATCGGTGAAATCGACGGCATGAACCAGTCCGTGGCCACCGCCACAGAAGAGCAGACCGCCGTGGTGGAATCGATCAACGTCGACATCACCGAAATCAACACGCTGAACCAGGAAGGCGTGGAAAACCTGCAAGCGACATTGCGGGCCTGTGCCGACCTTGAACAGCAAGCGGCGCGGTTGAAGCAGTTGGTGGGTAGTTTCCGAATCTAGTGCCCGGGCGGGCCCATCGCGAGCAGGCTCGCTCCCACACCGATCTCTGTCGGACACAAAATCCGCGATCACCAAAGATCAACTGTGGGAGCGAGCCTGCTCGCGATGGCGATAGTAGCCGCAACGCAATCTAGAACCTGGACCCAGGCCTGTTCAAAAACTCGATTTCATCAGCCGTGGACTCACGCCCCAACACCGCATTGCGATGGGGGAAACGTCCAAACTGCGCAATGATCTTCTGATGCCGCTCGGCGTAATCCAGGTTGTCTTCGAACACCGCCCGATCCGCCTCGGGCTGCTCGCGGGTCAGTTCGATGAAACGGGACACCGCTTCATTCTGCACCGCCAGGTTTTCGCAATGTTCGAGCACCAGGTAGATGAACACCCGCTGGATAGGTTCGAGTTGCCGGTCGAAACCCGCCGCCATGCCTTGGGCCACCAGCGCTTGGGCACGCAGGTCACCGGAAAAAGCCTTGGGGGAATCGCGAAAGATCATCCGCGGGAGCTGATCAAGCAGCAGCACCAGAGCCAGCCAGCCTTCGGGGCGTTGCGCCCAGTCGGTCAATCCGCCGGCCAGTGCCTGCTCGACCTGATCGCCGAAGCGCTCGTGCGCTTGGCGATCATGCCGTTTGCCGAACCACAGCTTGCCCTTGTCAGCGGCTATTTCGTCCGGCGATTTGGCTGAGCCAAACCACCAATCGAGCAACGGCTGCCAGGGCTGGGCCATGATTTATTCCTTGTGGTAGGCCGTGGCGCGGGCGACTTCTTCCTTCGAGCCAAGGAACACCGCCACACGCTGGTGCAGGCCTTCGGGCTGGATGTCGAGAATACGCTGGTGACCGTCAGTGGACGCACCGCCAGCCTGTTCCACCAGGAACGACATCGGGTTGGCTTCGTACATCAGACGCAGTTTGCCCGGCTTGGACGGCTCGCGGCTGTCGCGCGGGTACATGAACAGACCGCCACGGGTCAGGATGCGGTGTACGTCCGCGACCATCGCGGCGACCCAGCGCATGTTGTAGTTCTTTTTCAGCGGACCTTCTTCACCGGCCAGCAATTCGCCCACGTAGCGTTGTACCGGGGCTTCCCAGTGACGCTGATTGGACATGTTGATGGCGAATTCCTGGGTGGTTTCAGGAATGGTGATGTCTTCGTGGGTCAGAACGAAGCTGCCCATCTCACGGTCCAGCGTGAAGCCTTTGACGCCGTCGCCCAGGGTCAGCACCAGCATGGTCTGCGGGCCATAGATGGCATAACCGGCGGCGACCTGTTCGGTGCCTGGCTGCAGGAAAGCCTTTTCATTCAAGGCTTCATTCTGGCTCAGGTATTCGTTCGGGCAACGCAATACCGAGAAGATGGTGCCCACTGGCGCGTTGATATCGATGTTCGACGAACCGTCCAGTGGGTCGAACACCAGCAGGTAAGCACCCTTGGGGTATTTGCCTGGGATCTGGTAGGCGTTGTCCATTTCCTCGGACGCCATGCCGGCCAGGTGGCCGCCCCATTCGTTGGCTTCAAGCAGGATTTCGTTAGAGAGCACGTCGAGCTTCTTCTGCACTTCGCCCTGCACGTTTTCGGTGCCCATGCTGCCCAGGACACCACCCAGGGCGCCTTTGGATACGGCGTGGCTGATCTCCTTGCATGCACGCGCCACCACTTCGATCAAAAAGCGCAGATCGGCAGGGGTGTTGTTGCTGCGGGTCTGCTCAATCAAATAGCGACTCAAGGTAACGCGGGACATGGACGGCTCCGAAGAATAGGGGGCGGAAAAACCTGCGCAGTTTAGCGCGAGTCGGGACTTAATTCCTCCTATGAGACGGGGAATGGAGGATTGAGTTCACGGGGTCGCGCCTCGCTTGGGTATTTCTGTTGTCGAGAGGACGCTATCGCGAGCAGGCTCGCTCCCACATTTGATCTTCTGCGGACACAGTTTTTGTATACGACATAAATCCAGTGTGGGAGCGAGCCTGCTCGCGATGGGTGCGCAGCACCTCAGTTTTTGACCGGCGGCTTACGCAGCAAGCTCAATGCCATCGCCGCGAGGACCAGTACGCTGATCAGCAACACCGCCCACAAGCCGATTTTCTTCCAGTTGGTCTCGACGGTCGCAGGCGTGGCGGCAGTAACCGGTGTCGAGGTGGCCGCACCGCTCAGCGTCGCCGTACCCAGGGTCGCCAGGCGTGACGGTTTGTAATCGGGCACCAGCGTGGCCAGTGGCAGGCTGGCCGCTTTCGCCGTCGCATTGCCCAGCGCCAGGCTGTAGGGCCCCTCGCCACGCGCCAGGAACACCACCTGGGTCGGGCGCACGGCAAAACGCAAGGCTGGCGCTTGGGCACCGAGGCCGCCGCCTCGCTCGTCCACCGTCAGCTTCAATTGCTGCACGGTCTGCCCCGACAGCTGCAGTTGGTTTTGCAGCACATCCTGGCCGTTCTGGGTCAGGCGATACAGCAAGCCGCTGCCCAGCGATTGCCACGGCTGGCTGCTTTCACGCCGTCCGGCCAGGGTCACCGGTGCCAGGCTGTTGGCCTGGCTCAGTTCGACCTGCACCTGTTCGACATTCAACCCCATGGGCAACTGCCAGGTGTATTGCCCAGCCTTCGTGGTGCTACCGGCCAAAGGCTGCGACCAGACCAACGGCAACGGCAGGCTCTCGCGACTGCCGCTCTGCAACTGGGCCGAGGTCAACACCGGCGCCGATGATGGCGATTCCCATAACAACCGCAGATAACGCGCCGGCTGTCCTGGCAAGCTGACCTCATGCTGCTCCACCCGCTCATCAGCAAAGGTCAGCCGCGCCACCTGGCCTTCGCCCCACGCCTGCCAGTGTTGCAGGTCGTCACTGGCTTCGATGGTGAAGCGCTGGAAGCCGTCGCGCTCGCTGGTCCAGTCGAGGATCAACTGTTGCAAGGGCGCCTTGATCGCACTGGCATCCAGCAGCCAGCCGCGCAGTTCCTCCTCCCCCGCCTCGAGCCGGCTGGACGGTTGCACCTGCACCAGCGTGCCGTTGGCGCTCGATTGCACCCGTACGCTGGGCGCGCGCTCGTTGTCATCGGCGGCGTTGTACAACGGGAACCACTTCACGTCGGTGGTGCTGTTTTCCCGGCTCCGGGCCGTCTCGCGAACCAATGCGTAGGCCTGTGCCTGCCCGGCGGCGTTGAACACCCGCAGGTCGCTCAGATCGGTCTGGCGCGCTTGCAACTGAATCTCCAGGGGCAACGCCAGGCGATACCAGGGTCCCTCGCCGCTCAAGGCCAATGGCACCTGATGGGCAAAGTCCGCCGGCTGTTCCTGGGCCGTCACCGACAAGGCCACCCACAACCCCACCACGCCCAACCCGATGCGACTCAACTTGTGACTCAAGACGACACTCCCTCACTGACAGGTATTGGCGGCTCGGTCCGCGAGCCCCCTTCCGGGCGTTTTGGCGGCAGCGGCGCGAAGTAGCCCACCACCAACAGCAATACACCCACGCCGATAAACGACACGATCCGCGCCAGACCGCCACGGTTGCTCAATTCGACAAAGAACAGCTTGGCCACCACCACGGCGATCAACGCCGCACCGATCAGCCAGACCTCACGACGATGGCGCAGATGCCCGCCGATCATCAGGCCCAGGGCAATCAGGGTCCAGACGATGGACAGCCCGGCCTGCACAAACATGGATTCGAGCAACGCATCCAGCTCGAACGGCACGCCGATCCAATGGTGGGCACTGCGCATCACCACGGCGGTGAAGAACGCGAACAGCGACACGCCGGCGATCAACTGGGCGACGTGTCCGGCATGACCCCACCGGATTGCCAGTTGCGCCACCGCGCTGCGGGCCCACGCGTAGACGCCAAACAAGGCGAACAGCAAGCCCAGCTCCAACGGGTTGAGCAGCGGCACATAGGGCAACGGCTCGGCGCTGCCGTCGCTGAAGGTGTTGGCCAGCCAGAACCAGCCCAGCATCAACAGGGCCAGGGGTGCCGCCGCGTACATACGATATTCGCGCGAATGGGCCGAGACCGGCCACGGCCAGGCCCGCGGCGCGGCCATCAGCACCAGGTACAGGCTCGGCAGAATCGCCCAACCCAGCCAGCGCCAGGCGTTGTACTGCTCGGACAACAGCAGCAGGCCGTAGCGCACCTCCAGCGCCAGCACACCGATCAGCAGCCAGCAACCGAGCACATGGGCGGTGCTGCGCGCCCGGGCCGGTAGCAGCGGTGCCAGACGTTTCAGGGAAAGCAAATGCACGGCGAACACGGCCAACCAGGCCAGCCAGCCGAAATCCGCCGCCGGGTGATAACGGCTGTGCCCGGTCGCGACCAGCACACAGCCGGCCACAGGTATCAGCAAGGTGCATAGCAACCCCATCGCCGGCCATTTCAAACGCAGCGCCAGCAATGCCCACAGCGCTACACTGATTGCCGCGACGATCAGCATCAAATGACCTTGCAGGTGCTGCGGTGCAAAGCGCAGCACTTCGCTGCCCCACGCCAGTGCCCACCAGCCTGCGCCCCAGACCAGCAGCAACTCGGACAACCGCTGCAAGCTCAAGGCCTGGAACACCGCCGACGGATGGCCGCGCTGCAATCGCCATGCGCCCACCAGTGCCGCCAGTCCCAGCACCAGCGGCGTCCAGAACCCGCTGTGGGCCAGGGGCCGCAGATCCTCGGCACTCAGCGGCCCGAGCAGCGCCGACCCGGCGGCAAGAAACGCCGCGCCGCCGATCAACTGCAACAACAGGCCAAACACGAAACTCACGCGCTGCTTCAGGTACAGGCTCAGCCAGATGATCAGCAGGCCGCTGGCCGCCCATACACCGCTCGCCGTTTGCCAGGGCAGGACGAAGAGCACGGCAAGGTTGATCAGCACCAACCCAGCCAGCAGCACCACCGACAGCCCGCGTAGCAATCGAACATCGTTGCGCACCATGTCATCGCGTGCCGCCAACAGCATGCCGCCAATCAGCGCCAGGCCGATCAGGGAGGCGCTGAGCAAACCGCTCCAGCCAGCGCTGAACACGGCGGTCGAATCCCCTTCGGCCCCCTGCAAACGCAACAGAAACAACGCGCCACCCAGCAGTTGTACTGCGAACGCGGTAAACAGGAAGCTGCGCGATTGCAGGCGCAGGCCCGCGAACAGCGTCGCCAGACCGGCCAAGGCCCAGGCGATGGCAGTGCCGTGAGTGAAGAAGAACAACGGCGCCAGCAGATAGAGAAAACTCAAGCCCAGCACTGCCAGCACCGGCAGGCCTTGGCGCTCCCAGCGTGTGGCGTGCTCAGGCGCGGTCTTGCGCAACTGGTAGAAACTGAACAGCAAGGCGCCACCCAGCATCAACGCCCCCAGCGGGGCGCCATCGATCAGGCTGCTGTCGCCCTGACGCAACTCGCTGACAAAAGCCAGCGCCGAGCCCAGTTGCAGCAGCAAGGCAAAAGCCCGAGCCAAAGGCCGCTGCTGACGCAGGCCCAGCCAGAAAATCCCCGCCCCTTCCACGGCCCATGCCGCCGCGGTCCACCGAGCATCGAGGCCCAGGGGAATCGCCAGGCTGGCAAAAATCACCCCCAAGGCCAGGCAGGTTTCGGCCAACAGGACGGCGCGCCCCCCCATCAATACCCGCGCCAGTCCCATGTAGATGATGCCCAGGGCCAGGGCGCTGAACGCTGCGGCGAACTCCAGATGCTGCACCAGCGCGAACTGCAGACCGAACCCCACCAGGGGCGGGCCGAACAACAGGGTGCCGTCCACGTAGTCGCCCTTGCGGGCCGACCAGCGCAATAGCGCATCGCGGCCTTCGTCCTCGGGCCCGTCGCCCATTTCCAGCAGCTTGCGTCGGGTAAACAACAAGCCGATCGCCAGGTACATCAGGAAGAAAACAATCAGGAACGGCTCGGTGCTCCAGAGCAGTTCCGGCCCATAAGAGCGCAAGCCCCAGGCGAAACCGATGCCGAAGGTGCCGACAAAACCAATCAGGTTGAGCAGGCGCCAGGCCTTGAACCAGGCAATCGCCAGAATGCCGGCATTGAGCAGGATGAAGTAGCTGAACAGCGCGACATGGTTACCGCTGCCGGTGGACGTCAGAATCGGCGCGGCAAACCCGCCCAACGCTGCCACCGCAGCCAGGCCGAGGGCATTTTGGGTGACCGCCAGAATCGCCGAGAACACCGTGACCGCCACCAGCAAGCCCAAGGCCGCTTTCGAGTCGAGCAGCGGATGCAGGCGCATGGCGGCGAACACGGTCAGGTACAGCACGGCGATCCCGGTGCCCTGCAACATCAGCGCGTAGTTGCTGTTGCGCTGGCGCAGCCACCAGCCCAGGCCTAACAGGCCCAACGCACTGGCCGCGACGCCGGCATAACGCAACTCGATGGGCACGACCATGCCTTCAGTGGCATAGCGCAGCAGAAACGCCAGGCCGAGGAACAACAGCACCACCCCGACCCGCAATACGGTATTACCGCCAAACAGCCAGTTACGCGCCCCCGCGACGGCACGCTCGAACAGATTCGGACCACGAGGGGCAGCCGGTTCCGGCTGGACCGGTTTGGGGGCGGCCGGCGCAGACGTCCATACGTCGTCGGGCAACGGCTGACTGGCTTGTGTGGTCATCGCCGGAAGGGCTTCAAGGTCAGGCGGCAGTTCCCAGACCAGCTCCGGCTCAGGTGGGATTTCGGATTCCGGTGCCTGGGCCACGACGATCTCGGGCGATGGCGGCGGTTCGGAGGCTGCGACCGTGCTGCGTTCAAGCGCGATCAGCCGCTGCTCCAGTGCGCTCAAGGTGCGCTGGGCCGTTTGCAACTGGTTCTGCTGTTCGGCGGCGTGGGCACCGAGGCGACGCAGACCAATCCCCTGAGCGATGCCAAGGCCCAGCAACGCGCCTATCAGCGCATCGGCGAACGACTCATCCACCACCCAGCCAAATGCCAGGCCCAACAGCATCAAAATCCATTGCATGGTCGATATCCCTAAGCGGCCCTTTGCGGGCGTAACCGGGGTGAAGCGGTGCCTGGTTCAGTCTAGTGGAACCACACAAACCTTGTGGGAGCGAGCCTGCTCGCGATAGCGGTCCGTCAGTTACCAAACAGGTTGGCTGACACACCGTTATCGCGAGCAGGCTCGCTCCCACAATGGATTGCTGGCGCCTCAAGCACTAAACCGGCCACACAGCCCGGCGAAACTGGCGCTTAGTATATCGACCAAGCCCAACCACCGTTGGGCTTCGCTCACATTTCCTGCAACTGCTACTCCAGGGCTTTCCAGATGTCGGTGGCGTATTCCCGAATGGTCCGGTCGGAGGAAAACCAGCCCATGCGCGCGGTGTTGAGCACCGCCGAACGCCACCAGTGCTGGGCGTCGTGCCAACGTTCTTCGACCCTGGCCTGGGCATCCCAGTAAGAGTCGAAGTCGGCGCAGACCAGAAAGCGATCGTAATCCACCAGCGAATCGACAAGCCCGGTGTAGCGCATCGGATCGTCCGGCGAAAACACCCCGCCGCGAATAGCCTGCAACACATCGTTGAGGCGATGGGACGCGGCAATGTCCGGCGCGGCACTGAACTCGCCGTTCTGCTTGCGGGCCTCCACCTGCTCGGCCGTCAGGCCGAAAATGAACATGTGCTCACCGCCCACGCGCTCATGCATCTCCACGTTGGCGCCGTCCATGGTGCCGATAGTCAGCGCACCGTTAAGACCGAACTTCATGTTACTGGTGCCTGACGCTTCAAAACCGGCCGTGGATATCTGCTCGGAAAGGTCCGCCGCCGGGATGATGCTCTCGGCCAGGCTGACGTTGTAGTTGGGCAGGAACACCACTTTGAGCAGGCCGCGCACGGTCGGGTCGTTGTTCACCACACGGGCGATATCGTTGGTCAGCTTGATGATCAACTTGGCCTGGTGATAACTGGCGGCGGCCTTGCCAGCGAAGATTTTCACCCGTGGCACCCAGTCCACTTCCGGTTCGGCGCGGATCGCCTGGTACAGCGCCACCGTGTGCATCAGGTTGAGCAACTGGCGCTTGTATTCATGGATCCGTTTGACTTGCACGTCGAACATCGCCGCCGGGTTCACGGCAACCCCCAAACGCTCGTGAATCAGATGCGCCAAGGCCTTTTTGCTGTGCAGGCGCTGTTCGGCGAACTGTTTGCGGAACGCCGGTTGATCCGCGAACGGCTCCAGCTCGATCAGGCGCTCCTCGGGGTTGTCGAGCACACTCGGGCCCAGGGCATCGACCATCATCGAAGTCAGTTCAGCGTTGGCCTGAAACAGCCAGCGGCGGAACGTGATGCCGTTGGTTTTGTTGTTGATCCGCTCGGGATAGAGCTTGTGCAGTTCGGAGAACACCGTGCTGCGCATCAGTTGCGTGTGCAATCCGGACACACCGTTGACGCTGTGTGAACCGAGAAAGGCGAGGTTGCCCATGCGCACCCGGCGGCCATTGTCTTCTTCGATCAGCGACACCGCGCGCAGCACGTCGAAATCGTGCACCCCCTTGGACCGCAGAGCATCGATGTGCTGGGCGTTGATCAGGTAAATGATCTGCATGTGCCGGGGCAACATGCGCTCCATCAGCCCCACTGGCCAGGTTTCCAGGGCTTCGGGCAGCAGCGTGTGGTTGGTGTAGGAGAGCGTGTCCTGGGTGATCTGCCAGGCGGCGTCCCAGGCCACGTCGTAGACGTCCACCAATTGGCGCATCAATTCGGCCACGGCGATCGACGGGTGAGTGTCGTTGAGCTGGATCGCCGCGTGATCGCCCAAGGTCAATACCGAGGTGTGCATGTTGCGATGACGGCGCAACAAATCCTGCAGCGAGGCGGCGACGAAGAAATACTCCTGGCGCAGGCGCAATTCCTGGCCCGCCTCGGTGCTGTCGGCCGGGTACAGCACGCGGGAGATACTCTCGGCCCGGGCCACTTCCGCCACGGCACCCAAATGGTCGCCGGCGTTGAAGCGTTCCAGGTGCAGCTCTTCCATGGCACGGGCGCGCCACAGACGCAGGGTGTTGACGCTGGCACCGCGCCAACCCACCACGGGGGTGTCATAGGCGATGGCTCGCACGGTTTCGCCCGGAGACCAGACTTGCTTGGTATTGCCGGAGGCGTCGGTCACGGTCTCGACGCTGCCGCCGAAGCCGATCGGGTAAACCACTTCCGGCCGCTCGAACTCCCAAGGGTTGCCGAAATCCAGCCAGTGTTCGGTTTGCTCCTGCTGCCAGCCATCAACGATGGCCTGGCGAAACAGGCCGTGCTCGTAACGAATGCCGTAGCCATGGCCGGCAATGCCCAAGGTGGACATGCTTTCCATGAAACATGCCGCCAACCGGCCGAGGCCGCCGTTGCCCAACGCCGCATCGGGTTCGAGCAGGCGAATGCGCTCCAGATCCACGCCCAGTTCGGTCAAGGCTTCGCGCGCAGTGTCCAGCAGGCCGAGGTTGCTCAGGCTGTCATAGAGCAAGCGGCCGATGAGAAATTCCAGGGAGAGGTAATAAACGCGCTTCTGGCCCTTGCGGTAAATCTGCCGCGTGTGGTCCATCCAGTGCTCGACCATATGGTCGCGGGCGGCCAGTGCAATGGCTTCGAACCAGTCGTGATCAAACGCATGATCCGGGTCCTTGCCGACGGCGTAAGTGAGTTTGGTCAACACGGCATCGCGAAATGCAGCCACTTCGGCTTCGCGAACAAGTGGTTCTTGAGTCATTGATGAGACCTCGAACGAGCATGAAATTGTCTGAGCCTAGACGGTCTGACAGGCACTACAGGCGCAGGTTCGTTGGTTTTTCCATGGCGACGGAGAATCGCCGCCAGGGAATTGCCGTATGGGCGAATGAATGCAGGGGCCGTGCCGGTCCTGGGAGAGTTTTACCGGGCTCGAAAAAAAACCGGCAGATGGTCGTTCAAAATTTCACCAGTCCCGGTATGATCGCGCGCCCTGATGCATGCTGGTAAACCTTGATGATGAAGCCCAACCTGATCGCCGCCGCGGAGATCGACCGAATCGATACCTGGGCCAAGTACTCCGCGCCAATGTGCGGTTCCTGCGTGTCGAGCTGCTGCACACTGCCGGTGGAGGTCAAGATCAAGGACCTGATCCGGATCGGTATCGTCGACGAATTCGAACTGGGCGACCCGCCGAAAAACATCGCCAAGCGCCTGCAAAAGGAAGGGATCGTCGAGCGCTATAACCAGAAATCCGAAATCTTCACGCTCCAGCGCATGAGCAACAACGATTGCCTTTATCTGGATCGCAAGAGCCGGTTGTGCACCATTTATGAGAAGCGCCCGGATACCTGCCGCAACCATCCGCGGGTCGGGCCGCGCCCGGGGTATTGCGCCTACAAGCCCAAGGAAGTGGAGCGCGAGCGTAATCCGCGGACGTTGGACAAGTTCTGATCTACAGATGGTTCAGCGGTGCCTGAACCACTGTCATCGCGAGCAGGCTCGCTCCCACACTGGATTGATGCCGGACACAACATCTGTATCCGCTGAAAATCCACTGTGGGAGCGAGCCTGCTCGCGATAGGGCCCTAAGAAGCGACGCACAAATTCCGGGCATAAAAAAACGCCCCTGATCTCACAATCAGGGGCGTTTTTTTCAGCCATTAACTACGTCGAAACTCAGTTACCGCTTTTCTTGGCAGCGCGGGTACGCTCGCTTTCGCCAAGAATCTTCTTACGCAGGCGAATCGACTTAGGCGTCACTTCGCACAGTTCGTCTTCCTGCACGAACTCCAGCGCTTGCTCCAGAGTGAACTTGACCGGCGGAACCAATGCGATGGTTTCGTCTTTACCCGAAGCGCGCATGTTGTCGAGCTTCTTGCCTTTGGTCGGGTTCACGCCCAGGTCGTTGTCACGGCTGTTGAGGCCGACGATTTGACCTTCGTAGATGTCCTGGCCGTGCTCGACGAACAGCTTGCCGCGCGCTTGCAGGGTTTCCAGCGAGTAGGTCAGTGCCTTGCCGGTCGCAACCGATACCAGAACACCGTTCTGACGGCCGGACATGTCGCCGGACTTCATCACGTCATAACGATCGAAGATCGAAGTCAGGATGCCGCCACCGGAGGTCAGGGTCAGGAACTCGTTACGGAAACCGATCAGGCCACGGGCCGGGATGTTGTACTCAAGGCGCACACGGCCCTTGCCATCCGGAACCATGTTGGTCAGGTCGCCTTTGCGCAGGCCCATTTGTTCCATGATCGCGCCCTGGGATTCTTCCGGCAGGTCGATGGTCACGTTTTCGTACGGTTCGTGCTTGACGCCATCAACCATACGGATGATCACTTCAGGACGACCTACGCCCATTTCGAAGCCTTCGCGACGCATGGTTTCGATCAGAACCGAGAGGTGCAGCTCACCACGGCCGGAAACCTTGAACTTGTCGGCCGAGTCGCCTTCTTCAACGCGCAGTGCCACGTTGTAGAGCAGCTCCTTGTCCAGACGCTCCTTGATGTTACGGCTGGTCACGAACTTGCCTTCTTTACCGCAGAATGGCGAGTCGTTGACCTGGAAGGTCATGGAAACGGTTGGCTCATCGACGGTCAACGGCTTCATCGCTTCGACGTTCAGTGGGTCGCACAGAGTGTCGGAGATGAACAGTTGCTCGAAGCCGCTGATGCAGACGATGTCGCCGGCAGCTGCTTCTTCAACGTCGATACGGTGCAGGCCGTGGTGACCCATCAGCTTGAGAATACGACCGTTGCGCTTCTTGCCGTCGGCGTCGATAGCCACGACCGGCGTGTTCGGCTTGATGCGACCACGGGCGATACGGCCAACACCGATCACACCCAGGAAGCTGTTGTAGTCCAGGGCCGAGATTTGCATCTGGAACGGACCGTCACGGTCGACTTTCGGCGCAGGTACGTCGTCGACAATCGACTGGTACAGCGGGGTCATGTCTTCGGCCATGTTGGTGTGGTCCAGACCGGCAATACCGTTCAGGGCCGAGGCGTAGACGACTTTGAAGTCCAGCTGTTCTTCGGTGGCGCCCAGGTTGTCGAACAGGTCGAAAATCTGGTCCAGAACCCAGTCCGGACGCGCGCCTGGACGGTCAACCTTGTTGATGACCACGATCGGACGCAGGCCGGCTTCGAAAGCCTTCTTGGTCACGAAACGGGTTTGCGGCATAGGGCCGTCCTGGGCATCGACCAGCAGCAGCACGGAGTCGACCATCGACATTACGCGCTCTACTTCACCACCGAAGTCGGCGTGGCCCGGGGTGTCCACGATGTTGATGTGGTAGCCATTCCAGTTGATGGCGGTGTTTTTCGCCAGGATGGTAATACCGCGCTCTTTTTCCTGGTCGTTGGAGTCCATCACGCGCTCGTCGTTGAGCTCGTTGCGCTCCAGAGTGCCGGATTGACGCAAGAGTTTGTCTACCAGGGTGGTCTTACCATGGTCAACGTGAGCAATGATGGCGATGTTGCGTAGATTTTCGATCACTTGTGTATCTCGATCAGAGGATTCGGTGTGCTGACAGGTCGTGGCAGCGATTTACGTTGAGTCCGACAAAGCCGTTACAGCCTGTCGGCGGCGTCGGGGGGCCGGTGACGCAGGCCACAGGCAAACAGCCCCGGGCACTTAGCTCGGTCGATAAACGCGCACATTGGCATGCCCCTCACTGAGCAAATGGTGGGCATGCAGGCGACTCATCACGCCTTTGTCGCAATACAACAGGTACTGGCGAGTAGGGTCCAGTTCCTTGAAACGCGCGTTCACTGCATAGAACGGCATCGTTTGTACCTCGATACCGGCGATACTCAGCGGGTCGTCTTCAGCGTCGTCCGGGTGACGGATGTCGATGATGATCTGACCGGCCAGCGCTTCGCCGACTTCTTCAATCTGTATGTCCTGGCCCAATTCATCGATCACCCGATCGATTGGCACCAGCCTGGCGTTTTCGAGCGCACGCTCGAGCACCGCCATGTCGAATTCTTTCTCTTCATGCTCCACACGCCCGCGCTTGGCCGCAGTCTTCGGATTGACCGAGATGACCCCGCAGTATTCCGGCATGTGCCGGGCAAAATCGGCGGTGCCGATCTCGTTGGCCGTGTCGATGATGTCCTGCTTGTGGCTGGCGATCAGCGGGCGCAGCACCAGCTTTTCGGTGACGCAGTCGATCACTGACAGGTTCGGCAGCGTCTGGCTCGACACCTGGGAGATCGCCTCGCCGGTGACCAGCGCATCGATGTGCAGCCGATCGGCGATGCTGGATGCGGCACGCAACATCATACGCTTCAAAATGACGCCCATATGACTGTTATCGACTTTGCCGAGAATCTCGCCCAGGACTTCCTCGAACGGTACGCTCACAAATAACACGCGTTGGGAGCTGCCATACTTCTTCCAGATGAAGTGCGCCACTTCCATTACGCCCAGTTCATGGGCGCGCCCGCCAAGATTGAAGAAGCAGAAATGGCTCATCAGCCCGCGACGCATGATCTGGTAGGCCGCGACCGTGGAATCGAAGCCGCCGGACATCAGCACCAGGGTCTGTTCCAGCGAACCCAGCGGATACCCGCCAATGCTGTCGTGCTGACTGTGGATCACGAACAACCGCTGGTCGCGAATTTCGATGCGCACTTCAATTTGCGGGTCTTTCAATGAAATTCCGGCGGCGCCACACTGCTTGCGCAACTGGCTGCCGACGTATCTCTCCACGTCCATCGAGCTGAACGGGTGTTTGCCGGCGCGCTTGCAGCGCACCGAGAAAATCTTGCCGGCCAGGGCATCACCATAATGCAGCTTGCACTTGGCGAGGATGTCGTCGAAATCCCCCAGCGGGTATTCGTCGACCTGCAGGAAATGCGCGATGCCCGGCATGCAGCTCAGGCGCTCGGTCATTTCCTTGAGAATCTTGGGTTCGCTGACGCGGGTTTCCAGTTCGAGGTTGTCCCACACGCCGTTCACCACCACAGCCGGGTCCAGATCGCGGAGCACGGCACGGATGTTCTTGGCCAACTGGCGGATGAAACGCATCCGTACCGGGCGGCTCTTGATGGTGATCTCGGGGAAGACTTTTACGATTAGTTTCATGAAAACAGCGCGCGAACGGCCAGCCGAAAAAGGGGGGCGCGGATTATAGCGGAAATTGCTCAAGGTTTAACCAGTTAATGTGCACTTGGTTTTCAACGCACCAAAACAGGTCATCTCTCGTAAGTTACGCCACATTGCAGTGCGCAATTGTTCGACAATCCGCGAATACAGGCTATAAAAGCGTGGATTTGGTGCAAAAAACCCATGCTGGGGCACTGGCATGCAAATTGCTCCCTTGTGAGGCAGGTTGCCTTGGCAGAGTATTCGCGCCGGCATCACCCATATCTAAGGGCACACCATTACCCGCCCGAAGCCACCCGGAGGACATATGTCGAAGTCGGTTCAACTCATCAAAGATCATGACGTCAAGTGGATTGATCTGCGCTTCACTGACACCAAAGGCACTCAACATCACGTGACCATGCCGGCCCGTGATGCGCTGGACGACGAATTCTTTGAAATCGGAAAGATGTTCGACGGTTCCTCCATCTCTGGCTGGAAAGGCATCGAAGCCTCCGACATGATCCTGATGCCGGACGACGAAACTGCCGTCCTGGACCCGTTCACCGAAGAGCCGACCCTGATCCTGGTCTGCGACATCATCGAACCTTCGACCATGCAAGGCTATGACCGCGACCCACGCGCCATCGCCCACCGTGCCGAGGAATACCTGAAGTCCACCGGTATCGGCGACACCGCTTTCTTCGGCCCTGAGCCTGAGTTCTTCATCTTCGACTCGGTCAAGTTCAAGTCCGACATCTCCGGCTCCATGTTCAAGATCTTCTCCGAACAAGGTTCGTGGATGTCCGACCAGGACGTGGAAGGCGGTAACAAAGGCCACCGTCCTGGTATCAAGGGCGGCTACTTCCCGGTTCCACCGTTCGACTTCGACCACGAGATCCGTACCTCCATGTGCAACGCACTGGAAGAGATGGGCCAGACCGTCGAAGTTCACCACCACGAAGTGGCGACTGCCGGCCAGAACGAAATCGGCGTGAAATTCAACACGCTGGTCAAGAAAGCTGACGAAGTCCAGACCCTGAAGTACTGCGTACACAACGTTGCTGATGCATACGGCCGCACCGCGACCTTCATGCCGAAGCCTCTGTACGGCGACAACGGTTCGGGCATGCACGTGCACATGTCGATCTCCAAAGACGGCAAGAACACCTTCGCTGGCGAAGGTTATGCCGGCCTGTCGGACACCGCTCTGTACTTCATCGGCGGTATCATCAAGCACGGTAAGGCCCTGAACGGCTTCACCAACCCGTCGACCAACTCCTACAAGCGTCTGGTACCAGGCTTCGAAGCACCGGTCATGCTGGCCTACTCGGCTCGTAACCGTTCCGCCTCGATCCGTATTCCTTACGTCAACAGCCCTAAGGCTCGCCGTATCGAAGCCCGCTTCCCGGATCCGGCTGCCAACCCGTACCTGGCCTTCGCTGCACTGATGATGGCCGGTCTGGACGGTATCCAGAACAAGATCCACCCTGGCGATGCCGCCGACAAAAACCTGTATGACCTGCCGCCTGAAGAGGCCAAGGAAATCCCACAGGTTTGTGGCAGCCTGAAAGAAGCCCTGGAAGAGCTGGACAAGGGCCGTGCGTTCCTGACCAAGGGCGGCGTATTCAGCGATGACTTCATCGACGCTTACATCGCACTGAAAAGCGAAGAAGAAATCAAGGTTCGCACCTTCGTACACCCACTGGAATATGAGCTGTACTACAGCTGCTGATCCGGTAGCGTCGCCCCACGCGGCGTGAATAAAAAGAGGCCTCCTTCGGGAGGCCTTTTTTATGGGCGCAGGTTACGTGCATGATTGTCTGCGCCCTCCACTATTCGAAGACGAGATCACCCATGACTTCGCGCGTTTCATTCTGCCTTGCTCTGTCTGCCGCGTTGTTGGGCACCGCCGCCCAGGCCGCCACCGCACCCACCACCCTCGCCCCACTGCTCGGCACCATAGGCGAGCGCCTGGCCATTGCCGATCAGGTCGCCCTGAGCAAGTGGGACAGCCGCAAACCGGTGGAAGATCGCCAGCGCGAACGCGAGGTGATCGCCGCTGCCGTCGCCCAGGCACCAGCTTACAAACTGAGCAGTGAAGCGGTAGAGGCGTTTTTCGCCGCACAAATAGAAGCCAACAAACTGGTGCAATACGCGCATCTGTCCGACTGGCAACTGCAAGGCAAAGCCCCGGACGCACCGCGCCCGGACCTGGTTGGGCAGATCCGCCCGCAGCTGGATCAACTGCAAAAACGCCTGCTGCAACAACTGGCCGACTTCAGCCCCTACCGCACCGACCCGCAATGCCCGCAATGGCTGGCCCAGGCCACCCATACCGTCAGTAACGATCCGTTGCGGCAAATGGCGCTGGTTCGGGCGACCGCAGAGCTGTGCGTCCTCACAAAATCCTGAGCCCACACATCTTTCCCCTGTGGGAGCGAGCCTGCTCGCGATGAGGCCAGCCCATCTACCACTTGCGTGACTGACACTCCGCCATCGCGAGCAGGCTCGCCCCCACAGAGGTCCAGTGTCGAACCTGGAGGCTGTGAACACCGCCCCCACAAGGGATGGCGTGCAACAACTTGGGCCAACCGCCTCCCCTGACCTATGCTGCAATCCAACACTTTCGGTTTTCGGTTGATTTTATGGGTCGTGGCTTTCCAGGAATGCTGTTGTTGCTGTTGGCGCTGCCAGCCGCCGCACAGATCTACAAATACACCGACGCCGACGGTAACACCGCCTATAGCAACCAGCCGCCCGATGGCATACCGGCCCAGGCAGTGGAGCTGCCGCCACTCAACAGTGTCGAACCCCAGCCCCCGACCAACCCGAACGCTGCTGCGCCCGCCGCGAACCGGGACGAGCCAGGCAACGCCTACGAAACTCTGGAGCTGACAGACATCCCCAGCGAAGAGGCCCTGCGCGCCAACAACGGCACCTTCACCGTTGGCGTCCTGGCTCGGCCGCGTCTGCAAAGCCCCCATCTGTTCAGGTTGTTGCTGGACGGCCAGCCCTATGGCCAGCCGAGCAACGTGCCGCGCCTGCAATTGGTGAATATCGACCGGGGCGAGCACAGCCTGGCGGTACAGGTCATCGACGGCGAACATCTTGTGCAACAGAGCGAAACCGTCATCTTCACCGTGCAACGGGTGCACCGCCCATGATCCGCTGGCTGCTCGTGCTGTGCCTGGCCGTGCTGCCGGGGCTGGGGGCAGCGCAGGTCTATACCTACATCGATGCCCAGGGCAATCGCGTCTTCACCGATCAACCGCGTCCCGGCAACGCCCAGAAAGTCCAACTGCCGCCCGCCAACCGGATGGCAACACCGCCCTCCGGCGCAGCCTCGGCGTCGGCGCCTGAAAAAAAGCCCGATCCCATGTTCCGTTACGAAATGCTGCGACTGTTGATCCCTGAACCGGATGCCACGATACGCAGCACAGCGGGGGAACTGATCGTCACGGTCACCAGCGAACCCGGTTTGCAAAAAGGCCACCGCTACCGACTGCTACTGGATGGCAACCCCACAGGCGAACCTGGACCCAGCCCAGTGTTCGCGCTGAGCAACATTGATCGGGGCAGCCATCATCTGGCGGTAGAGATTCTCGATGAGCAGGGCCGCATCGTCGAACGTACCGCCAACCAGCCCTTCCACATGCAGCGCATTTCCCGGCGCAGAAACGCCGCATCAAACCCTGCGCCACCGCCGACTACGGCCAGCGTCCCGAATGCCCCCTCACCGACAAGCCCGCAGAAGAGCAAAGCAGCATCCTGCCGTTCTTCTAACGCCCGCCTGGATGGCGCACTATATTGGTGCAAGTGTCTGCACCCTACTCAAATTCCAGCCCATTTTGGTTCGAAAGTACCCGAAAAAGCTGGCAGAACGCCACGCAATCGGGCGAAAAAGGTTCGTTTGAGGCTCTAAACGCTTCTTTTCGGAGCCTTGGTTTGGTTTTTGCATTTTCCTTGTATCGGCGCGTCATACGCGTGCTTGCTTACGCTCCAAAAGAGGTCCTGATGACCATTAGCGACGCACTACACCGCTTGCTACTCGATAACCTCACCACCGCAACCATCCTGCTCGATGCCGAACTGCGGCTCGAGTACATGAACCCGGCGGCAGAGATGCTGCTGGCCGTCAGCGGCCAGCGCAGCCACGGGCAGTTCATCAGCGAGCTGTTCACCGAATCGGCCGAGGCGCTCAACTCCTTGCGCCAGGCAGTGGAACAGGCGCACCCGTTCACCAAGCGCGAAGCGATGCTCACCGCCCTGACTGGCCAGACACTGACCGTGGATTACGCGGTAACACCGATCCTGAACAACGGTGCCACGCTGTTGCTGCTGGAGGTGCATCCCCGTGATCGCCTGCTGCGCATCACCAAGGAAGAGGCTCAGTTGTCCAAGCAGGAAACCAGCAAGATGCTGGTGCGCGGCCTGGCCCATGAGATCAAGAACCCCCTCGGCGGGATTCGCGGCGCGGCGCAACTGTTGGCCCGGGAGCTACCCGAAGAAAGTCTCAAGGACTACACCAACGTCATCATTGAAGAAGCCGACCGCTTGCGCAATCTGGTGGATCGCATGCTCGGCTCCAACAAGCTGCCGTCCCTGGCAATGTGCAACGTTCACGAAGTGCTGGAGCGCGTCAGCAGCCTGGTGGAAGCCGAGAGCCAGGGGTGCATCACCTTGGTGCGCGACTACGACCCGAGCATTCCCGATGTTTTGATCGATCGCGAGCAGATGATCCAGGCGGTGCTGAACATCGTGCGCAACGCCATGCAGGCCATCAGCAGCCAGAACGAGCTGCGCCTGGGCCGCATCAGCCTGCGCACCCGCGCCATGCGCCAGTTCACCATCGGCCATGTGCGTCATCGCCTGGTGACCAAGATCGAAATCATCGACAACGGCCCGGGCATTCCCGCGGAGTTGCAGGAAACCATCTTCTTTCCCATGGTCAGCGGCCGCCCTGACGGTACCGGGCTGGGCCTGTCCATTACCCAAAACATCATCAGTCAGCATCAGGGCTTGATCGAATGTGAGAGCCATCCCGGCCACACCACCTTTTCGATCTTCCTGCCACTGGAACAAGGAGCCACATCGACATGAGCCGTAGTGAAACCGTGTGGATCGTCGATGACGACCGTTCTATCCGTTGGGTCCTGGAAAAAGCCTTGCAACAGGAAGGCATGACCACCCAGAGCTTCGACAGCGCCGACGGAGTGATGAGCCGCCTGGCCCGTCAGCAACCGGACGTCATCATCTCCGACATCCGCATGCCCGGCGCTAGCGGTCTGGACCTGCTGGCGCGGATTCGCGAGCAGCACCCACGGCTGCCGGTGATCATCATGACCGCCCATTCGGACCTGGACAGCGCTGTGGCGTCCTACCAGGGCGGCGCCTTCGAATACCTGCCCAAGCCCTTCGACGTCGATGAGGCCGTGTCACTGGTCAAGCGCGCCAACCAGCACGCCCAGGAGCAACAGGGTATGGAAGAGGTGCCAGCGCTGGCACGCACCCCGGAAATCATCGGTGAAGCGCCGGCAATGCAGGAAGTGTTTCGCGCCATTGGGCGCTTGAGCCACTCCAACATTACCGTGCTGATCAACGGCGAATCGGGCACCGGTAAAGAACTGGTCGCCCATGCCCTGCACCGCCACAGTCCACGGGCGGCCTCACCGTTCATTGCGCTGAACATGGCGGCGATCCCCAAGGACCTGATGGAGTCCGAGCTGTTCGGTCACGAGAAAGGCGCGTTCACCGGCGCAGCCAACCTGCGGCGCGGGCGCTTCGAACAAGCCGACGGCGGCACCTTGTTCCTCGACGAAATCGGCGACATGCCGGCTGACACCCAGACCCGGCTGTTGCGCGTGCTGGCGGACGGCGAGTTCTATCGGGTGGGCGGCCATACACCGGTCAAGGTCGATGTACGCATCATCGCCGCGACCCACCAGAACCTGGAAACCCTGGTCCACGCGGGCAAATTCCGCGAAGACTTGTTCCATCGCCTGAATGTGATCCGCATTCATATCCCGCGCCTGGCGGACCGTCGCGAAGACATCCCGACCCTGGCCCGGCACTTCCTCAGCCGCGCGGCCCAGGAGCTGGCGGTAGAGCCCAAACTGCTCAAGAGCGAAACCGAGGAATACCTCAAGAACCTGCCGTGGCCCGGCAACGTGCGCCAGCTGGAGAACACCTGCCGCTGGATCACGGTGATGGCGTCCGGTCGCGAAGTGCACATCAGCGATCTTCCACCGGAGCTGCTCAGCCTGCCGCAGGACTCGGCCCCGGTGACCAACTGGGAACAGGCCCTGCGCCAGTGGGCCGACCAGGCCCTGGCCCGCGGCCAATCGAACCTGCTGGACAGCGCCGTACCGAGTTTCGAACGCATCATGATCGAGACCGCCCTCAAGCACACCGCCGGCCGCCGTCGCGACGCCGCGGTGCTGCTGGGCTGGGGCCGCAATACCTTGACCCGCAAGATCAAGGAATTGGGGATGAAGGTTGATGGCGGGGATGATGATGAGGGGGATGAGGGCTGAGCAGCCTTTAGCCCTTCACTGATCTTGAAGGCCAATCGCGAGCAGGCTCGCTCCCACAAAGGTTTGCGGTGTCGCGACTATCTTGTGGGAGCGAGCCTGCTCGCGATGTTTTTGAAGGCTTGATGCACCGCATCGATGCACTGAGAACCGCAATGGCACATGCGCCCCCCCGTCAAAACCAATCAGCCCAACTCGAAGAAACCGCACAAACAAAAGCAAAAGCCCCGAAATACGGGGCTTTGCGCATCATCAGCAGATTTTTTGTGACAAGCCATTTAAAACTGGCACGCCCCCTGCAATAACTCAATCACTACCCAGTTTCGGGGACCTTGGTACAGGCAGGCCGGGGATTCCCCATTTTACATCGGGCTCATCGAGCCCACTGTTTTGGGGGCCTTGATACAGGCAGGTCAAGGTTTCCCTTCTTTACACCCGGGGCTGCGCGTTTAACGCAAGCCCCTCCCGTTTGGGGACCTTGGTACAGGCAGGCCGGGGATTCCCTCTTTTACTGCTCCTGGAGACGGATCTCCAGCCGCCAGCGGTCATCGACCTCGCTGCCGGCCCACTCCCCCCGCAATGGACGCGCCGCCACCAGCGTCAGCAACAACCCTTTGTCACTCAAACGCACCCGCCAGTTCACGTCCTTGCCATTGAGTTTGAGCTGGCCCTTCTGCGGACGGCCCTCTGCCTGGAGCAACAGCGCCACTGAGCCGTCGATGATTTCCCCGTGCAGCTTGGGCTCGTTGTTGAACCAGGCCACCAGCGTCCCGTCGATCACTTCGACCTGTTGCAGCACGCTCGGCTCGGGCGTGGTCAGGCGACCGATCATCAGGCCGACCATCAGACCGAAGATCGCCAAAGACCCCATCACTCGAGGTAATAGCTTCGAACGCTGATCGGTTTGCGGCGTAGAATGCCGCTCATCTTTATCTGCGGAGCCGTGCATGTTTCACGTCATCCTTTTTCAACCGGAAATTCCGCCGAACACCGGCAACGTCATCAGGCTGTGCGCCAACAGCGGCTGCCACCTGCATCTGATCGAACCACTGGGCTTCGAGATGGACGACAAGCGCCTGCGCCGTGCCGGTCTCGATTACCACGAGTATGCCACCCTGCAGCGCCACGCCGACCTCGCCAGCTGTCTGGAGAGCCTGGGGCATCCGCGCTTGTTTGCCTTCACCACCAAGGGTTCGCGGCCATTCCATGATGCCAGCTTCGTCGCGGGCGATGCGTTCCTGTTCGGCCCGGAAAGCCGTGGCCTGCCGGCCGAGGTACTGGACGCCCTGCCCGCCGACCAGCGTCTGCGCCTGCCGATGCGCGAAGGCTGTCGCAGCCTGAACCTGTCCAACACCGTGGCAGTGGCCGTTTACGAGGCCTGGCGGCAGAACGGTTTCCGGTAACCCTGGCCAGAAACTTCTGTGGGAGCGAGCCTGCTCGCGATAGCGCTGTACCAGTCAACTCAATACTGACTGACATGACGCTATCGCGAGCAGGCTCGCTCCCACAGGTTTATACCTTGTGCTACAGCCGCGATACCGCTTACTGAACGGTCGCGGCGCCTTCTTGCTGCATGCGCTGCAGTTCTTGCGCGTACAGGGCATCGAAGTTCACCGGGGCCAGCATCAGGGCCGGGAACGAACCGCGGGTCACCAGGCTGTCCAGGGTTTCGCGGGCGTACGGGAACAGGATGTTGGGGCAGAAGGCACCCAGGGTGTGGCTCATCGAAGCGGCATCCAGGTTCTTGATCAGGAAGATCCCGGCTTGCTGCACTTCGGCAATGAATGCGACTTCGTCACCGTTCTTCACGGTCACCGACAGGGTCAGCACCACTTCGTGGAAATCATCTTCCAGGGCTTTCTGGCGAGTGTTCAGGTCCAGGCCTACGCTCGGCTCCCACTGCTGGCGAAAGATCGCCGGGCTTTTCGGGGCTTCGAAGGACAGGTCACGCACATAAATACGCTGCAAGGAGAATTGCGGTGCGGTTTCTTCTTCGCTGGCAGCTGTGTTCTGTTGGTCAGTCATCGCAGATCCTTCTTACTTTCAGGTTCTTAGTGGGGAATTCAGGCCTTGAGCATCGCATCGAGCTTGCCGGCGCGATCCAGGGCAAACAGATCATCGCAACCGCCCACGTGGGTGCTGCCGATCCAGATCTGCGGCACGGAGGTACGTCCGGCCTTTTGAGTCATTTCGGCGCGCAGTTGCGGCTTGCCGTCGACCTTGATCTCTTCGAAAGCCACACCTTTGTTCTTGAGCAGGAACTTGGCTCGGGAGCAATAGGGGCAGTAATCGCTGGAATAGACAACAACGTGGGTCATATCACTTCACCAGGGGCAGATTGTCGGCTTTCCAGCTTGCAACGCCACCGGACAGTTTGGCGGCGGTAAAGCCGGACTTCATCAGCTCGCGGGCATGAGTGCCTGCGTGCTGGCCCTGAGCATCCACCAGGATCAGCGTCTTGGCCTTGTGTTTTTCCAGTTCACCGATACGAGCGATCAGTTTGTCCTGGGGAATGTTCACCGCGCCGACAATGTGACCAGCGGCGAAATCCTTGCTCGGGCGGATGTCTACCACCACGCCGGCGTCCTTGTTGACCAGTGCCGTCAGCTCGCCAGTACTGAGACTGCGACCGCCGCCCTGCATCGTATGGGCAACCAGCAACGCCAGCAGTACGACGAAGATACCGACGAGAAGGTAGTGGTTAGTGGCAAATTCAATCAGGTGAGCAACCATCGAAGGAGGTTCCAGGGCGTTAAAATGTCGGCCAGTATACACAGCACACAAGGCCGGCCAAACCCCGCCCGGCGGTGACGGCACCGGAACTTACCTTTAAACTGCCCGTCCCTTTTCCATCGCCTTCTTTTAATCAGCCACGAGTGGATTCCATGACTACCACGCCTAAACCTTTGGTCCTGATGATTCTCGACGGCTTCGGTCACAGTGACAGCCACGAATCCAATGCCGTGTACGCGGCCCGCAAGCCTGTGCTGGACCGTCTGTGGGCCACCGTGCCGAACGGCCTGATCTCCGGCAGCGGCATGGACGTCGGCCTGCCCGACGGACAGATGGGCAACTCCGAAGTCGGCCACATGAACCTCGGCGCGGGCCGCGTGGTGTATCAGGACTTCACCCGCGTGACCAAAGCGATCCGCGACGGCGAGTTCTTTGAAAACCCGACCATCTGCGCTGCTGTGGATAAAGCCGTGGCTGCTGGCAAAGCCGTGCACTTCATGGGCCTGCTGTCCGATGGCGGCGTGCACAGCCACCAGGACCATCTGATCGCCATGGCTGAACTGGCCTTCAAGCGCGGTGCCGAAAAAATCTACCTGCACGCGTTCCTCGATGGCCGCGACACGCCACCAAAAAGCGCCACTTCGTCGATCGAACTGCTCGACAGCACCTTCCAGGCTCTCGGCAAGGGCCGTATCGCCAGCATCGTCGGCCGTTACTACGCCATGGACCGCGATAACCGCTGGGACCGGGTGTCCCAGGCCTACAACCTGATCGTCGACGGCAACGCCGAGTTCAACGCCGCCACCGCCCAGGAAGGCCTGCAAGCCGCCTACGAGCGGGGTGAAAGCGACGAATTCGTCAAGGCCACCACCATCGGCGAGCCGGTCAAAGTCGAGGACGGCGACGCCGTGGTGTTCATGAACTTCCGCGCCGACCGTGCCCGCGAGCTGACCCGCGTGTTTGTCGAAGACGATTTCAAGGAGTTCGAACGCGCCCGCCAGCCGAAACTGGCCGGCTTCGTGATGCTGACCCAATACGCCGCCAGCATCCCCGCGCCGTCGGCCTTCGCCGCCGGCAGCCTGGAAAACGTGCTGGGCGACTACCTGGCGAAGAACGGCAAGACCCAACTGCGCATCGCTGAAACCGAGAAGTATGCCCACGTGACGTTCTTCTTCTCCGGTGGCCGTGAAGAGCCCTTCCCCGGCGAAGAACGCATCCTGATCCCGTCGCCGAAAGTCGCCACCTATGACCTGCAACCGGAGATGAGCGCACCGGAGGTCACCGACCGCATCGTCGATGCCATCGAGCACCAGCGCTACGACGTGATCGTGGTCAACTACGCCAACGGCGACATGGTCGGCCACAGCGGGGTGTTCGACGCCGCGGTCAAAGCGGTGGAATGCCTGGACACCTGCGTCGGGCGCATCGTCGAGGCGCTGGAAAAAGTCGGCGGTGAAGCGCTGATCACCGCCGACCATGGGAATGTCGAGCAGATGTCCGACGAGTCCACCGGCCAGGCCCACACCGCCCACACCACCGAGCCGGTGCCATTCATCTATGTCGGCAAGCGTGACTTCAAGGTCCGCGATGGCGGCGTACTGGCTGACGTGGCGCCGACGATGCTGATGTTGCTGGGGATGGAGAAGCCGGCGGAGATGACCGGGACGTCGATCCTGGTCTGACCCAACACTTACCAATGTGGGAGCGAGCCTGCTCGCGATAGCGGTATTACAGTCAACATCTATGTTGGATGTTATGGCCTCATCGCGAGCAGGCTCGCTCCCACAGGGTTCAAGGTGTTTTTTGGGCCAGTTATCACACAGCCCCAAATGGGCGTTTTTTTTGCAGCGTGGGGCGGGCATACTAGGCCGTCCCTTTCCCTGGTGTCGCCCGCCTCTATGCTTCGCGTTCTGATAGCCCTCGCTCTGACCTGCCTGCTCCAACCGGCCTTCGCTGACGAGCGCGCACAAACCCAACAGCAGTTGGACGCCACGCGTCAGGACATTGCCGAGCTGAAAAAGCTGCTGGGCAAGTTGCAGGAAGAGAAGTCCGGCGTGCAGAAAGATCTGCGCGGTACCGAGACCGAGATGGGCAAGCTGGAAAAGCAGGTCGACGCCCTGCAACAAGAGCTGAAGAAAAGTGAATCCGAGTTGCAGCGACTCGATACGGAGAAAAAAAAACTCCAGAGCGCGCGCACTGAACAGCAAAAGCTGATCGCCATCCAGGCCCGCGCGGCCTACCAGAACGGCCGTCAGGAGTACCTCAAGCTGTTGCTCAACCAGCAGAACCCCGAGAAATTCGCTCGCACACTCACGTACTACGATTACCTGAGCCAGGCACGCCTGGAGCAACTCAAGAGCTTTAACGAAACCCTGCGCCAGCTGGCCAATGTCGAAAAAGAGATTGAATTGCAGCAGGCCCAGTTGCTGGTGCAGAAAAGCAGCCTCGACACCCAGCGCGAAGAACTCGAGAAGGTTCGCAAGGAGCGTCAGGTCGCCCTGGCCAAGCTCAATGAGGACGTGAAGGCCCGCGACAGCAAGCTCAAGGCTCGCGAGCAGGACCAGGCTCAACTGGCAAAAGTCTTGAAGACCATCGAAGAAACCCTGGCACGCCAGGCTCGAGAGGCGGAAGAAGCGCGCCAGAAGGCGCTGATCGCCCAGCAGGAAGCCGAAAAAAAGAGCTTGCGTGAGGCCCAGGCCGACGCCAGCGATGCACCGAGCAAACCTGCCCGATCAAGCCCTGGCCCCCTGGTTTCGGCAGGGGGTGAAACCTTCGGCGGCGCCTTTGCTTCGGCACGGGGCAAACTTCCATGGCCGGTCAATGGTCGATTGCTTGCACGCTTCGGCCAAACCCGCGGCGATGATACCCGCACCAAATGGGACGGCGTGATGATCAGCGCCACTGCCGGCAGCCAGGTGCATGCCGTGCATGGCGGTCGTGTGGTGTTCGCCGACTGGCTTCGCGGCGCCGGCCTGCTGGTGATCCTGGATCATGGTAACGGCTATTTGAGCCTGTACGGCCATAACCAGACGCTGCTCAAGGCGGCCGGCGATGTAGTCAAGGCCGGCGAGTCCATCTCTACGGTTGGTAACAGTGGCGGGCAGGATACGCCAGCGCTGTATTTCGCTATTCGTCAGCAGGGTCGCCCCAGTGACCCGACCCAATGGTGTCGTGCGCAAGGATAAGCGCGCCCATCCAACTCAGGAGTTCGTTCGACATGCTGCATTTGTCCCGCCTCACCTCGCTGGCCCTGACGATCGCCCTGGTGATCGGTGCGCCCCTGGCGTTCGCCGCTGAACCGGCCCCCTCGTCGACCGCCGCTACGGCCGCGACCACCAAGGCCCCGCTGCCGCTGGACGAACTGCGCACCTTTGCCGAAGTCATGGACCGGATCAAGGCCGCTTACGTGGAACCGGTGGACGACAAGCTGCTGCTGGAGAACGCCATCAAGGGCATGCTCAGCAACCTTGACCCCCACTCGGCCTACCTGGGGCCGGAAGATTTCGCCGAGCTGCAGGAAAGCACCAGCGGCGAGTTCGGCGGCCTGGGCATCGAGGTCGGCAGCGAAGACGGCTTCGTCAAAGTGGTTTCGCCCATCGACGACACGCCTGCTTCCAAGGCCGGCATCCAGGCCGGTGACTTCATCGTCAAGATCAACGGCCAGCCGACTCGCGGCCAGAGCATGACCGAAGCCGTGGACAAGATGCGCGGCAAGATCGGCCAGAAGATTACCCTGACCCTGGTGCGCGATGGCGGCACGCCGTTCGACGTGACCCTGACCCGCGCGATCATCCAGGTCAAAAGCGTGAAGAGCCAGTTGCTGGAGTCGGGCTACGGCTACATCCGCATCACCCAGTTCCAGGTCAAGACCGGCGAAGAAGTCGCCAAGGCCCTGGCCAAGCTGCGCAAGGACAACGGCAAGAAGCTCAACGGCATGGTCCTGGACCTGCGTAACAACCCCGGCGGCGTGCTGCAATCGGCCGTGGAGGTGGTGGACCATTTCATCACCAAGGGCCTGATCGTCTACACCAAGGGCCGCATCGCCAATTCCGAGCTGCGCTTTTCGGCCACCGGCAACGACCTGAGCGAAGCCGTGCCGCTGGTGGTACTGATCAACGGTGGCAGCGCTTCGGCATCGGAAATCGTCGCCGGCGCCCTGCAGGACCAGAAACGCGGTGTCGTCATGGGCACCACCAGTTTTGGCAAAGGCTCGGTGCAGACCGTCTTGCCGCTCAACAATGACCGCGCCCTGAAGATCACTACTGCGCTGTACTACACCCCTAACGGCCGATCCATCCAGGCCCAGGGCATCGTCCCGGACATCGAGGTGCGCAAGGCCAAGATCACCAGCGAGCAGGACAGCGAGTACTTCAAGGAAGCTGACTTGCAGGGTCACTTGGGCAATGGCAACGGCGGCGCCGACAAACCGACCGGTTCCGGCGCCAAGGCCAAGCCCATGCCGCAGGATGATGATTATCAGTTGGCTCAGGCCCTGAGCCTGCTCAAAGGACTGAACATCACCTCCGGCCGCTGAGATGGGCCTGCGCTTCATCCTGGGCCTGGTGTGCTGCCTGGCTGGCGCGGCCTTTGCCGCGCCCGCCACACCGGCACCGGCACCGCACAAGGCCTACCTGAGCCTGATCATCGATGACCTGGGGCAGAACCTGCCTCGGGATCGCCGCGTGCTGGCCCTGCCCGGCCCGGTCACTGCGGCGATCATGCCCGACACGCCACACGCTGCCGAACTCGCCCGCGAAGCCCATCGCGCCGGCAAGGTCGTCATGCTGCACATGCCCATGGACCCGGCCACCGGGCCGTTCGCCTGGCATCCGGAACTGCCCCTTGAAGAGTTGGGAAAACGCCTCGACGCCGCATTCGCCGCCGTGCCCTTCACCAGCGGGATCAATAACCACATGGGCAGCCGCATGACTTCCCAGCCGCGGGCCATGGCGTGGTTGATGGCGAACTTGCAGCAGCGACACAAGTTCTTTGTCGACAGCCGCACCAGCGCCCAGACAGTCGCCGCCGCCGAGGCGCAAAAAATCGGCCTCGCCAGCGTGTCACGTGATGTGTTCCTGGACGATGAGCGCACCGAAGCGGCCATCGCCCATCAGCTTCAGGTCGCCATAGAGCTGGCTCGCCAGCAGGGTTCTGCGGTGATGATTGGCCATCCCTATCCGCAGACCCTGGCCGTGCTCGAACGCGAACTGCCCAGGCTCAAGGCCCAGGGCATCGAATGGATCGACATCAAGTCGATGATCAGCTTGCGCAGCAATCGGGCGATGGCTGGGCATGGCAAAGATGGGGTTTATCGGTAGCGGTTAAACCGCGCCGCCGCTATCGCGAGCAGGCTCGCTCCCACACTGGATCTGCGGTGGGCACATGACTGGCGAACAACCCGACACCCTGTGGGAGCGAGCCTGCTCGCGATGGCGGTGGCGCAGTCTTCAGAGATACCGCGCCATGATCGCGTCCACCGCACCTTCCTTGCGCAGTTCATCCAGGGCCGCTTGAAGGCGGGCGACCACGTCGTCGGGCACGTTTTTGTTCAACGCCAGGTACAACTCGGCACTGTTGAACCGTAGCACGGTCTTGAGATCGCTCACCCCTTCCTCACGCGCCAGATAGCGCCCGGCCGGATCCCCGGTGGCCCACAGATCGATTTGACCATTGACCAGCTTCCTGGCGTTGTCCTGATCGCGCAACACGACAATCGGGTTCAGCCCTTGCTTGGCCAAGGTCTCGGCAATCGCGTCACCCTTGTAAGCCCCGATCCTGTATTGACGCGCCTGCTCCAACGAGTCCAGGGAAATCTTGCTGTCAGCCTTGGCGAGCATGATCCAGTCGTCCGGGCCAATCGGGCCGACCCATTTGAAGAGTTTTTCACGCTCGGGCAATCGCGCCGTGACAAACACGCCGTACCCGGGATTATCCAGGGCCAGTTTATAAATTCGCTCCCACGGGAAACGCAGTGTCAGGCTGTAGCTGATATCGGCACGTTTGAATATCTCGCGGACAATATCCACCGCGATGCCATTGATGTTCTCGTCCTGAGCGAAGTTTTTGCCATTCTTGGCCATGTTGTAGGGCGGGAAGTTTTCCGTCAGCAACACCAGGCCGACGTCACGGCGATCTTGAGCCTGCGCCCCGTTGGCGAACAACAAAGAGGCACTGGCAATAACCAAAAGAATGCGTCTGAACATGTCTGCTACCCGAATCCATGGCGTGCCCAAGAGTGCCTCGGGCCTGCGAGCATGTCCACAGCCCTTTGCTGCCCAGGCGGCTCAACGACTCAAAATATAAAACAGCACTCTCACCGTTGAGGTAACTATTTACCGCCAACCGTCAGCCCCTACCTGATTAATTGGAGAACACCGGCCACTGCCGGTTTTCATTCAACTAACCAAAGGTACTACTCGATGAAATCGATCTCCTTTCTGCTGACCGGCCTGCTCTGCTCGCTGAGTTTGCAGGGTATCGCCCACAGCCAGGACTTTGGCGAAGGCATGCAAAATTTTACGGCCTCAAAGGTTCTTGAAAACGCGGATGGATCACACAACCACTGGCGGGGCGTCGGACGCCTGTTTATCGACGGCTCTTGTACCGCGACGCTCCTCGACACTCAGGATGCATCGGTACCCCAACCAACACCCGCCTATGTACTCACTTCAGGACACTGTATCGAAAAAGGCAACGGCAACATCGTGACGGATAAACCGGTCAGCGGGGTCATGCAGTTCGATTACTTCGCCGACACCGAGTTATTCAAAACCTACGCGCTGAAAAAGGTGGCATGGCGCAGTATGCAAGGCGTTGATCTGGCGATCATAGAATTGGACGTCAGCCTTCAGAAACTCATTGAGGAAGGTATACAGCCCCTGGAGCTGGCCCGACAAAAGCCTGCCGACGGGACTGATGTGCTGATCGTGAGTGCCCCGCAGGGTTTCGACAAAGCCACATTGCGCATGGCTGCCTGCACTTTGCAGCCTGCTCGGGAAATAGTGGAAGGCCCATGGGTATGGCGAAACAACGTGATGACGCGCTGTCAGGATATAGCCGGCGGCAGTTCAGGGGGGCCGATTCTTGATCGTCACTCCAACGAGATAATAGGCGTAATAGGCACCGGTAACCTGGCGGCCGGTTTCGCTCCATGCGACGAACATGCACCCTGTACGCGGGTTGGGGATGTCTATAAGGCCATTCCCAAAAACGTTTATGGGAACCCGACGATCTTTCTCAACGGATGCTTTGTACAAGGCCACATTGCCAATGAGGCAACTTCCTCTTGTCCGCTTTATCCAGCGTTTACCGTGAGTGCTGATGCCAACGAGCCCGCAAGGTACAAGAGGCTCAAAAAACGGGATGACGGGACGATGGAAATTCCGACATGGGATTACCATTTCTCCATCAGCACCGCTTTTTATCGCCACAAGACCGTGCGCACTGCGAAGGACTGCGAAAGTGGCCATTACTACAGCGACGCAATAAGTTCTAACGACGCGTTTATCAACAGCGAGATCGGCGCCCAGCCCGGTTTCTATTTCCTTTGCATTCTTGGCGTTGATTCCGCGACTCAAGGAGCGCAGGTCGGACTCATCAAGAATGGGCTGTCCCTTGTGGTGGAAGTCCTTGATGACACGCCAACGGCGCAGCCCGATTTGTCGATCAGCAGCGGAGTCGGCGTGGAGCTGGCACGCGGTAGCGAGTACCGGACCTACGCCGTCAAATTTGGCCCGCTGGACACCACAGATTGCTCAAGGGATGAGCAGTATCTGACCCACACCTACATGGATTTCTGGTTTCCAGATGCAGAACTGCCGCTGAAATTCTGCACAATCGCCTACGACAAATCAGGCCAGGCATCCGAGCCGAGGATTGACGTACTGAGCCCTGCGACAGGGGCGCAGAACACACCCCCCGTCGCCCCCTGAGGTGAGCATCGGGGCTCGGTTGTGCCCGCTTATCGAATGACGATTCCGCGCTGCGCCATGTAAGCCTTGGCTTCCGGCACGGTGTATTCGCCGAAGTGGAAAATGCTCGCCGCCAGTACCGCACTGGCATGGCCTTCAAGGATGCCATCGGCCAGGTGCTGCAGGTTGCCGACGCCGCCGGAGGCGATGACCGGAATGCCCAAGGCATCGCTGATGGCGCGGGTGACGCCCAGGTCGAAACCGTTTTTCATGCCGTCCTGGTCCATGCTGGTCAGCAAGATCTCACCGGCCCCCAGGCCTTCCATCTTCTTCGCCCATTCCACGGCGTCCAGGCCGGTGGGTTTGCGCCCACCGTGGGTGAAGATCTCCCAGCGCGGGGTTTCGCCCGGGCCGGACACTTTCTTGGCATCGATGGCCACGACAATGCACTGCGAACCAAAACGCTGGGCCGCTTCGCCGACGAATTCCGGGTTGAACACCGCGGCGGTGTTGATCGACACCTTGTCCGCACCGGCGTTGAGCAGGTTGCGGATGTCCTGCACGGTGCGCACGCCACCGCCCACGGTCAGCGGGATGAACACCTGGCTGGCCATGCGCTCGACGGTATGCAGCGTGGTATCGCGGCCGTCGACGCTGGCCGTGATGTCGAGGAAGGTAATCTCGTCCGCGCCCTGCTCGTCATAGCGACGGGCGATTTCCACCGGGTCGCCGGCGTCGCGGATGTTCTCGAACTTGACGCCCTTGACCACCCGGCCGTTGTCCACGTCCAGGCAAGGGATGATGCGTTTGGCCAGCGCCATGGTCAGTCCTCAGCCTTTGTAGGAATCGCAGAAGGCCTGGGCCTCAGCGACATCCAGCGTGCCTTCGTAGATCGCGCGACCGGTGATCGCGCCGATGATGCCAGGCGCCTTGGCGTCGAGCAGCGCCTTGATGTCGCCCAGGTTATGGATGCCGCCGGAGGCGATCACCGGAATCTTCGTGGCGGCGGCCAGGGCGGCGGTGAACGGAACGTTGCAGCCCTGCATCATGCCGTCTTTGGCGATGTCGGTGTAGACGATGGCAGACACCCCATCGGCCTCGAAACGCTTGGCCAGGTCTATCACCTGCACGGTGCTGACTTCAGCCCAACCGTCAGTGGCGACGAAACCGTCCTTGGCATCCAGGCCAACGATGACCTTGCCCGGGAAGGCGCGGCAAGCCTCAGCGACAAACGCCGGGTCTTTCACCGCCTTGGTGCCGATGATCACATAGCTCACGCCAGCCTTGACGTAGTGTTCGATGGTTTCCAGCGAGCGGATACCGCCGCCGATCTGGATCGGCAGGTTCGGGTAGCGCTTGGCAATGGCCGTGACCACTTCGCCGTTCACCGGCTGCCCTTCGAAGGCACCGTTCAGGTCAACCAGATGCAGGCGACGGCAGCCGCCCTCCACCCACTTGGCGGCCATGCTCACCGGGTCATCGGAGAACACCGTGGAGTCTTCCATCCGGCCCTGACGCAGACGTACGCAAGCGCCGTCCTTGAGATCGATAGCGGGGATAATCAGCATCTGGCAAACCTTCAAATTCGAATGTTCAGCTTGGCTCGGAAATCAGTTTTTCTCGAGCGCCCACAAGTCGCTTTCGATGCTTTCGAACCTTTCTTTAAGGTGTGTCTGCACATCGAAAATCGCCCTGTTGTAATAGTGCGGAGCAATTTCGCGGGTAAACAGCTCAAGAATTTCCGCCGCTTCGAACGAACCCAGGTCCAGTTCAAAACGATCCTCCATGAACCGTTGGATCTTGAGGTTCGCCTCACTTTCCTGCTCGGGCGTGAGGGTGAGGATCGGCGGTTTCTTGCGGGCCATTACCAGCGCCCGTCCCACGCCGCGAAGTTCTGCAGCAACTGCAGGCCATGGGTATGGCTCTTCTCCGGGTGGAACTGCACGGCGAAGCGCGAACCGTCGGCCAGGGCCGCGGCGAAGTCGACGCCATAGTGACCGCCGCCCACCACCTGCCGGGCGTTACCGGCCGCGATGTAGTAGCTGTGCACGAAGTAGAAGCGCGCCAGGTCCGGAATGTTGTGCCACAGCGGGTGATCCACCGTCTGCTTCACCTCGTTCCAGCCCATGTGCGGGACTTTCAGGTGCTCGCCGTCTTCGTGCAGATCCTTGCCGAAAAACTTCACCTGGCCTGGAAACATCGCGATGCAATCGACGCCGTCGTTCTCCTCGCTGCTCTCGAGCAAGGCCTGCATGCCCACGCAAATGCCAAGGAACGGACGATCCTGACTGACTTCATGCACAAGCGAATCGAAGCCCAGGCGACGGATCTCGGCCATGCAGTCACGAATCGCACCAACACCGGGAAAGACCACCCGGTCGGCTTCGCGAATCACGTCGGCATCGCTGGTGATCAGTACCTTGCCGGCGCCCACGTGCTCGAGGGCCTTGGCCACCGAGTGCAGGTTGCCCATGCCGTAATCGATAACCGCGACCGTCTGCATTACAGGACGCCCTTGGTGGAGGGCATTTGCCCGGCCATGCGGTCATCGAGCTCCACGGCCATGCGCAGCGCGCGGCCGAAAGCCTTGAACACGGTTTCGATCTGGTGGTGGGTGTTGTGCCCGCGCAGGTTGTCGATGTGCAGGGTCACATTGGCGTGGTTGACGAAGCCCTGGAAAAATTCCTGGAACAGGTCCACGTCGAAGCCGCCAACGGTGGCACGGGTGTATGGCACATGCATTTGCAGGCCCGGACGACCGGAGAAGTCGATGACCACACGCGACAGCGCCTCATCGAGCGGCACGTAGGCGTGGCCGTAGCGACGGATGCCTTTCTTGTCGCCGATGGCTTTGGTGAAGGCCTGCCCCAGGGTGATACCGACGTCTTCCACCGTGTGGTGGTCGTCGATGTGCAGGTCGCCCTTGCTGACGATATCCAGGTCGATCAGCCCATGACGGGCGATCTGGTCCAGCATGTGCTCAAGAAAAGGCACGCCGATATCAAACCGGGCCTTTCCGGTGCCATCCAGGTTGATCGAGGCTTTGATCTGGGTTTCCAGAGTGTCGCGCTCGACAGACGCCTTACGTTCGGCCATCACCAGCTCCGCAAAATCATTGGGCGAAAAAGGCAGCCATTATAGGGGCGCGAGCGGCAAACAGAAACACGGGAGGTGATATCCCTGACGGGTTGTCGGCGATAGACATGTCCGTACAAGCAATTGTGGCCATCACCCAAAACAAATGTGGGAGCGAGCCTGCTCGCGATAGCGGTGGATCAGCCGACAATGATGCTGGCTGACCCTCCCTCATCGCGAGCAGGCTCGCTCCCACAAGATTCGCCCTCACCCCAGCGGGTTCGGGCTAGCGCATTACTGGAACAACACCGCCGTCTTCTGCAGGGTTACCCAGACACCCCACGCCAACGGAATGCCCACCACCAACCAGGCGGCGATCGCCAAAGGCTTGGTGCCCGGCGCGGCTTTCCACTCCAGCGAAGTGGTGCTGTCAGCGCCCTTGTCATGGCCCAGCGCCTGTTCGGCGGCCAGTTCGGCGTCGGTCATGAAGTACTTGTCGGCGACCGGACGGACCATCAGGTTGCACAGGAAGCCCAGTACCAGCAGGCCGGCGAGGATGTACAAGGTGATGTCATAGGCCGCAGCGCGTTCAACGCCGATGCTCAGCTGATATTCACGCAGGTAGTTCACCAGTACCGGACCCAGCACGCCTGCTGCGGCCCAAGCGGTCAACAGCCGACCGTGGATCGCGCCGACCATTTGCGTACCGAACAGGTCCGCCAGGTAGGCCGGCACGGTGGCAAAACCGCCGCCGTACATCGACAGGATGATGCAGAACGCCGCCACGAACAGCGCGACGCTGCCCAGATGGCCCAGGTTCGGGATCAGCGCGTACAGGGCAAAGCCCAGGGCGAAGAACACGAAGTAGGTGTTCTTGCGACCCAGGTAATCCGAGCAGGATGCCCAGAAGAACCGTCCACCAATGTTGAACAGGCTCAACAAACCGGTGAAACCGGCCGCGATGGCAGCGATTTGACCCAGTTGCACGGCGTCCAGTTGACCGAAAGGCAGGTCGGTGCCAAGCAACTTGCCGCCGAACACTTCCTGCAACAGTGGCGATGCCATGCCGATGATGCCGATACCGGCAGATACGTTCAGGCACAGCACCAGCCATACCAGACGGAACTGCGGGGTTTTCCAGGCCACGTTCACGTGAACGTGACGATGGGTGATCATCGCGTTCGCAGCTTTCTTCGGTGCCGGGGTCCAGCCTTCAGGCTTCCAGCCGGTCGGCGGGACGCGGTACGACAGGGCGCCACCGACCATGAACACGAAGTAGATCGCGGCCATGACCAGGAAGCTTTGCCATACGCCCACTTCAGTCGGCGAAGAGAAATGGCTCATCAGCGCTGCAGCCAGCGGTGCACCTACCATCGCGCCGCCGCCGAAGCCCATGATCGCCATGCCGGTGGCCATGCCACGCTTGTCCGGGAACCACTTGATCAGCGTCGAAACCGGGGAGATGTAGCCTAGCCCCAAGCCGATACCACCGATTACCCCGGAGCCGACCCACATCAGCCATATCTGGTGAGTGTAGATACCCAGCGCGGAAATCAGCAGACCGCCGCACCAGCACAAGGCCGATACAACGCCAGCCTTACGCGGCCCGGCGTGTTCCAGCCAGCCGCCCCAGATGGCTGCCGAGCAACCCAGGAAGATGAAGAACAGGGTGTAGATCCAGCCGAGCATCGAGATCGGCCAGTCACATTGGGATGAAAAGACTTGTGCGATGAAGCTCATGTCCGGTGCACAGGCTACAGGCTTGGTGACGCCCAGTGCCTTGGACAACGGCAACCAGAACACCGAAAAGCCGTAGGCCATGCCGATGCAAAGGTGGATGGCCAGTGCGGCCGGTGGAACCAGCCACCGGTTGAATCCGGGCTTGGCGATAATGCGTTCCTTGGAGAGGAACGCAGGCTGGGCGGCAAAGCCGTCCGCCGTGATGCTCGTGCTCATTATGTATCCCCCAGTTATTGGTATGGCTCGCCAGCCATGCATCACCCTCAGCCTTATTGCACGCAAAGCGCGACTGTATTTTCTGGTGAAGCTTCATTTTGGTGCGACATTGAGTCGCAGAAGGACGGGCGAACGGGTAAAGGTTACCATTTGCTTATGACAGAAAAGCCAAAGTGCTATCACCTTTTTTACATCTTCTGTCTTATCGCGCCATTGCACGTTTTCTGTAGGGCGTGAATCGTTTATTTTTCAGGAATTTATATGCCCATCGTTGTCGAGCAGTTGAATGACGCCACCTGTCGGGACCGGCAGGACCTGCACAAAATCTACCAGGATGCCCCGGCCTGGCTGTTCGAGCCGTTCACTGACGGCACACAATTGATACACAAATGCCTGGAGGACGGCGCATTGATCGCAGCCCGCTTCAATGACCGGTTGCTCGGTGCCGCACGGCTGCAACGGCACCAGGACGTCTGGCACTTGTCCCAAATGTGCGTGCGAAACGTCACCCGTCGTCGTGGGGTGGCGGAACGATTGGTCAGCGAAGCACGGAAAATGGCTACGCAACACGGTGCCGAACTGAAGCTCTTGGCCCCATCCGGTCATCTGGAAGCCCAGGCGCTGGCGGCCAAATTGAAACTGGCACTGGAGCAGGCCTAGATCCGGGAGCTCAGCGCGGCCCTCGCCACGGTTCCATGGCCCACAGGCCTGTCAGAAAGAACGATCACCCAACGCGCCACTAGGTCAGGGCGTTATACTCCCAGGCTAAATTTTGAACTCAACCTACAAGGACTCGCCCATGAAAGCGTTCGGCAAAATCCTGGGTCTGGTACTTCTCGGGCTGTTGCTGGTCATTGTGGCCTTGGGCTTTGCCCTGACCCACCTCTTCGATCCCAACGACTATAAAGAAGAGATCCGCCAGATAGCCCGCGACAAGGCCCACATTGAGCTGACCCTCAATGGCGACATCGGCTGGAGCCTTTTCCCGTGGCTGGGTCTGGAATTGCACGAAGCCAGTGTCGCCACCCTGGCAAACCCGACACAACCGTTCGCCGACCTGCAGATGCTCGGCCTTTCCGTGCGCGTGATTCCACTGCTGCGCCGCGAAGTGCAGATGAGCGACGTGCGCGTCGAAGGCCTGAACCTGCGACTCAACCGTGACAAGAACGGCCACGGCAATTGGGAAGACATCGGCAAGGCACCCGCCGCCTCCAAAACCACGGCAAACGCCCCGGCACCGGCCGAACAGCCTGCCCCTGGGGACAGCGCCCCGGCGCAGAAACCGGCCCAGCCAACCCGCCTGGACATCGACAGCCTGACCGTGAACAACGCCCGGGTCGAATACACCGACGAGCAGGCCGGCCGGCAGTTCACCGCCGAAAGCATCCAACTGAGCACTGGCCCGATCCATGATTCCACCAACATTCCGGTCACTCTCACCGCATTCCTGGCCAGCAACCAGCCAGCCGTGCGGGTGCGCACCGAGGTCACGGGCGAGCTGCGCTTCGAGCGCGCCTTGCAGCGCTACAAGTTCGAAGACCTGAAGCTGTCCGGCGAAGCCACGGGCGACCCTTTGCAAGGCAAGACCGTGACGTTCGCGGCACACGGGCAGCTACTCCTGGATAAAGCGGCGAACGTCGCCGAATGGACCGGCATCAAGCTTTCCATCAATCAACTGCGGGCGTTGGGCGAACTGAAGGTCAATGATCTGGACAAGACCCCGCAACTGAGCGGCGGCATGTCGATCGCCCAATTCGACCTGGCGAAATTCGTCGACGGCGTCGGTCAGAAACTGCCAGCCATGGCCGAAGGCAGCTTGAGCAAAGTCGAACTGGTCACCCGTATTGCGGCCACGCCGACCAGCGCCGAATTCAATAGTATCAATCTGAAAATCGACGACAGCACCTTCAGCGGTCGTATCGCCGTGGAAGACTTTGCCAAGCAGTCACTGCGTGCGCAGCTCAAGGCCGATACCTTCAACGTTGACCGCTACCTGCCGCCAAAATCCGCCGAGGCCGACAGTTCCAAGGCGGCCCGAGAGGCGGAGGTCAGCAACACCGAAGCCAGTGCCATGGCGGGCGCCGGCAGCACACCGTTGCCGAGCGCGCCCACCCAGGGCGCCTGGAGCAACGACCGGCTGTTTCCGGTCGAACGCCTGGGCAAACTGGACCTGGATGCCGACCTGACCTTCGGCCAACTGACCCTCGATAAACTGCCGATCCAGAATGCCGCGCTCAAGGCCACCGGCCAGGGCGGCCTGCTGACCCTGGAAAACCTGCGGGGCGATTTGTACAACGGCAACTTCGAAGTCAAAGGCACGCTGGACGTGCGCCAGCCAACGCCGCAGTTGAGCCTGCAAACCCGCATCAACCGGGTACCGGCCGAGAAAATCATCGAAAGCCAGGGCAAGAATCCGCCCGTCAAAGGCCTGGTGACACTCAACAGCGCCGTGACCGCCAGTGGCAACAGCCAAAAGGCCCTGATCGACAGCCTCAACGGTACTGCCGGGTTCGTCATCAACGACGGCGTCCTGCTCAATGCCAACCTCGAGCAGCAGTTGTGCAGGGGCATCGCCACCCTCAATCGTAAAACCCTCAGTGGCGAGCCCCGGGGCAAGGACACCCCGTTCGAGCAACTCAACGGCAATCTCACCTTCCGCAGCGGCGTGGCCAGCAACCCGGACCTGAAGGTCCGCATCCCTGGCATGACCGTCAACGGCAACGGCGATATCGACCTGCGTGTGCTGGGCATGGACTACCGCGTCGGCATCATCATCGAAGGCGACAAGAGCGACATGCCCGACCCGGCTTGCCAGGTCAACGAACGTTACGTCGATGTCGAATGGCCGTTACGCTGCCGCGGTCCGCTGGAGCTGGGCGCGAAGGCATGCCGGCTGGACAACGAAGGATTGGGCAAAGTCGCCGCGAAACTGGCCGGCGACCGCCTCGGTGACAAGCTCAATGAGAAGATCGACGAGAAGCTCGGCGACAAGGTCAGCCCCGAGCTGAAGGACGCGCTCAAGGGGTTGTTCAAGCGATGACAGCCGAGCAGTTTTCCAGCGCCGTACTGGACTGGTTCGACCGCCACGGGCGCCACGACTTGCCTTGGCAGCAAGACATCACGGCGTATCGGGTGTGGGTCTCGGAAATCATGCTGCAGCAGACCCAGGTCAGCACCGTGCTCAATTATTTCGACCGGTTCATGGCCTCGCTGCCCACCGTGCAAGCCCTGGCCGCCGCGCCGGAAGACGAAGTGCTGCACCTGTGGACCGGCCTGGGCTACTACACCCGCGCCCGTAATCTGCAGAAAACCGCGAAGATCGTAGTCGACCAATATGGCGGTGAATTCCCCCGCGACGTGGAAAAACTCACCGAATTACCGGGGATCGGCCTGTCCACAGCCGGCGCCATCGCCAGCATCAGCATGGGCCTGCGGGCACCGATCCTCGATGGCAACGTCAAGCGGGTGCTGGCGCGCTTCACCGCCCAGGAAGGTTACCCGGGCGAACCGAAGGTCGCGAAGCAACTGTGGGCGACTGCCGAGCGCTTCACGCCTCAAGACCGGGTCAACGCCTACACCCAGGCGATGATGGACCTGGGCGCCACGCTCTGTACCCGCAGCAAACCCAGCTGCCTGCTTTGCCCGCTTAAAAAAGGCTGCCAAGCCCACATGCTCGGCCTGGAGACCCGCTACCCGATCCCCAAGCCACGCAAGGATGTGCCCAAAAAACGCACCTTGATGCCGATGCTGGCCAACCGCGAAGGCGCGATTCTGCTTTATCGTCGCCCCTCCACGGGCCTGTGGGGCGGTTTATGGAGCCTGCCGGAACTCGACGACCTCGACGACCTGCAACACCTGGCCCTGCAACACTCGCTGGAGCTGGGCAATCATCAGCAGATGCCAAGCCTGGTGCACACTTTCAGCCACTTCCAGTTGGCGATCGAACCCTGGCTGGTCCGGGTCCGGGAAACCGGCCATCACGTGGCCGAGGCCGACTGGCTCTGGTATAACCTCGCCACCCCGCCGCGCCTGGGCCTTGCCGCCCCGGTCAAGACCTTGCTCGAACGCGCGGCCGCCGTATTGAACGCAGGAGAGTTGCAATGACCCGCACCATCATGTGCCGCAAGTACAAAGAACAACTCGAAGGCCTGGAGCGCGCGCCGTTCCCGGGCGTCAAAGGGCAAGACATCTACGACAATGTCTCGGCCAAGGCCTGGGCGGACTGGCAAAAACACCAGACCCTGCTGATCAACGAAAAACGCCTGAACATGATGAACGCCGAAGACCGCAAATACCTTCAAGGCGAAATGGAAAAGTTCTTTTCCGGCGAAGAATACGCCAAGGCCGAAGGCTACGTGCCGCCGTCCGAATAGGCCACCCAGAACCGGGGCGGATCGTAAGCGACGGTAATAATTAAATATTTTTTGATAACGTGCTTGACGACCCCCTGAAAAACCCGTTTAATGCGCCCCGTTGCCCAGATAGCTCAGTCGGTAGAGCAGGGGATTGAAAATCCCCGTGTCGGCGGTTCGATTCCGTCTCTGGGCACCAAATACCGAAAACCCCGATCAAGAAATTGATCGGGGTTTTTTATTGCCTGGGATTTACGGGAGCTGTGACGGCGCGTCGAGCTCTTCAACCTCATTGGGTGCCACATTGTTTGTGGTGGATTGAGATTCGAAGTGGTTGCCCTGAAGCTGTAGGATAGATCGCCTTATTTTCATGCCAGGAGTCTGCCCCCCCATGTCATCGGCAAACAAACAGCAGAAACGAAACCAGCGCGCCAAGGCGAAAGCCAAGAAGAACCGCATTCAGCGTGCTGCTGCGCCGAACGATTTCCTGGACCCGAACGATGAGCGCATCGATCTGGAATCCGTGGACCTGACGGAGCTGTTCCAAATCATGAGCTCAGCTGAAAAGGTCAGCCAGAAGGCGATGTGCGAAGCGTTCCTGGCCTATCCATTGTTGACGCTGGTGCTGGAACAGGAAGGTGAGGACGAAGCGACCGACTTCATCATTACTGCATTGATCGAATACCGTCGCCTGACCAAAGGCGTCGATGAGCAGACCGCGCTGGATTGGGTGGAGAGTGAGCAGTTCCAGGCCGATTATGTCGCCGCGTCCAAGGCGCTAGCCCAAGATCCGATCTGATGATCGTCCTCATTATGAGGACGTCGGCAGTGGATGACGCCATCCCGGGATAGCTCCTACAAGCCAGGGTCAGCCAAGATCAGGCGGCGTCAAACCCGTCCTGCAAGAATCGGACGGCTTTCCTCCCACCTAATCAGACTCGCCCTGCATCATCGAAACGTCGTCCAGAGCATCCTTTTGGTCCTCCCGTTTGGGAAAGGCTTTGATGAACGCAACCTGCGCCACATGCGGGACTTTTATCAATCGTTTCCAATTTGGAACGCAGTGCGTTCCGAATTGAGCTGGACCCATTACCGCACACTTCTGCGGGTAGAAGCCCCAAACGCCCGCCATTGGTACATGAACGAGGTAGCCATCCAAAACTGGTCCACCCGCGCCCTGGAACGTCAGATCGGCACCCTCTACTACGAACGTCCGCTGGCCAGCCAAGACCGCCCGGCGGTGAAACAGGAAGCGACCAGCCATATTGAAAGGCTCAATCTCAGCCCGAGGGACATCGTCAGGGATCCCGTAGTTTTGGAGTTCCTCGGAATGCCCAATGCCGGCGCTTTGCTGGAGACCGACCTGGAACAAGCCTTGAGGCTCGACAACCAAGCCTGACGACGGGCGAACTGAAAGCCAACGGCTGATGGCCGCTCTGGCCGAAAAATCTGTGTAAGATTGATGCGCTTTTTTTCCAGCAACGCTCCAGTCAACGAGCTCTATCCCGCATGTCACCGGCCGCGCCTCCCCCTTCTCTGATTCAGGCATTGCGGACCGAAACCGCTGAGCTGCACGTCGCCCTGGAAAAACGCTTGCCGTTTTTCTCCGAACAGTTGGACCTCGACCTGTACCGGCGCCTGATGGCCGCCTACTACGGTTTTTATAAACCGCTGGAACAGCGACTTCATGTCCTGACGCTGACACCGACGGGGTTGGACCAATCCCTGCGGATCAAGCTTCCCGTACTGCGGGCGGATCTCACGGCACTGGGCCTGGATGACCACGCTATCGAGGCACTGCCCACCTGCCGGGATCTGCCGCAGATCGATTCCCGTGCCGCCGCCCTGGGGGTTTCCTATGTGCTGGAAGGTGCAACCCTCGGGGGGCAGATCCTGCGGCGCAGAGTCGCCGAACAGCTCGGCCTTGATGCCTCCAGCGGCGCGGCGTTTCTCAATGTGTATGGCGAACTCACCGGTCGGCGTTGGAAGGACTTCCTTCAGTATTTGGGCGACAGGAACCTTGGCGACGCCCAAACGCTCGAAGTCACACGTGCCGCCAAAGCGACGTTTACTCATTTTGAACACTGGCTGGACAGCCAAAAGGTATTGTTATGACCCCGGAAAACCAGGAAGCCTTCGAAGAACTGCTGGCCAATTGTGCAGACGAACCGATTCGCTTCCCCGGGGCCATCCAGCCTCATGGCGTGCTACTGATGCTGTCCGAACCCGACTTCGTCATCCGACAGGTCAGCGCCAACGTATTGCAATTGATGGGGCACGATTCTCACGGTCTCCCCGGCCAGACGCTGGACGCACTGTTCGGGCAGCAGCAGGCCCAAGCCGTCCTCAAGGCCTGTCGCGCCGATGCGGACGGGGACAACGCGCCCGTGGGGATTGTCGTGAACCAGTTGCGTTTTGACGCCCTGGTCCACCGCCATCAAGGCGCCCTGATCGTCGAACTGGAACAGCACCTGAGCGACTACCGTCCCGAAGGTGTCAGCGGCGAAGCCAACCTGGGGCGCATGCTGCAACGCCTGCAAAGCGCGAAAAGCCTCCAGGCTCTGTACGAAATCAGCGTTCGGGAAATTCAGGCCATGACCGGTTACGACCGGGTGCTGATCTATCGCTTCGAAGAAGAAGGCCATGGCCAGGTGATCGCCGAGGCCAGCGCGCCGTCGATGGAGCTCTACAAAGGCCTGTTTTTTCCGGCATCGGATATCCCTGAACAGGCCCGGGAGCTGTATCGCACCAACTGGCTGCGGATCATCCCCAACGCTGACTACACGCCGGTACCGCTGGTCCCGCAGTTGCGTCCCGACACTCAGACACCCCTGGACCTGAGCTTTTCCACCCTGCGTAGCGTCTCGCCGATCCACCGCCAATACATGAAAAACATGGGTGTGCTGTCGTCCATGAGCATTTCCCTGATGGAAGGCGACCGACTGTGGGGCCTGATCAGTTGCGGCAACCGTCAACCCCTGCTCGTGCCCCATGAAATGCGCATGGCCTGCCAGACCATCGGCCAAGTGCTGTCGCTGCAGATCAGCGCCATGGAAGCACTGGATCTGACCCGTCAACGGGATGCCAAGCTTGAGGACCTCAAGGTTCTCGCCACGGCCATGGCCGAGTCCAGCGACAATGTCTTTGACGGCTTGTCCCGCGAACCCCAAAGGCTGATGGACCTGACCGGCGCCACCGGCGTCGCGATCCTCGAGGACAACAAGCTGCACCGCCATGGCCAGTGCCCGGAAGCGGAGCAGATCCGCGAGCTGCATAAATGGATGCTGGAGACCGACCAGCCCGTTTTCTCCCACCACAACCTGAGCAGCGTTTTCGCTCCAGCCCAGGCCTATCAGGACGTGGCGAGCGGTGTGCTGGCGATCCACCTGCCCAAGCCTGTGGAAAATGGCGTGCTGTGGTTCCGCCCCGAGGTGAAGCAAACCATCCAGTGGAGCGGCGACCCGCAAAAACCCCTGGACCTGGAAAGCAGCGAGACAGGTTTGCGCCTGCGACCGCGAACGTCTTTCGAAATCTGGAAAGTCGAAATGGCCGGCATCAGTACCAAATGGACCCACGGCGATCTGTTTGCCGCCAACGACCTGCGCCGCTCAGCGCTGGAAAACGATCTGGCCCGGCAAGTCCACAAGGAGCGTCAGGCGGTGCAGGCGCGTGATGAGCTGGTGGCGGTGGTGTCCCATGACCTGCGCAACCCGATGACGGTCATATCCATGCTCTGCGGCATGATGCAAAAGTCCTTCAGCTCCGACGGCTCCCATAGCTCCAAGCGAATTGCTTCAGCCATCGACACCATGCAACAGGCCGCCAGCCGCATGAACGTTCTGCTCGAAGACCTGCTGGACACTTCGCGCATCGACGCCGGGCGCTACACCATCCATCCCCAGCCGCTGGACGTCAGCCAGATATTCGAAGACGCCTGCTCGCTGCTGACTCCGCTGGCAACCGCCAAGGCCATCGATATTTCGTTCCACGCCGAACCCAATCTCAAGATCAATGCCGACCCCGAGCGGTTGTTCCAGGTGCTGTCGAACCTGATCGGAAACGCCATCAAGTTCACCCCCCAGCAAGGCAGCGTGGGCATCAGCGCGATGTCGGTGGGTGACGAGATCGTGTTCAGCGTTCGTGATACCGGCGAAGGAATCAAACCGGAGCAGTTGCCTCACGTGTTTGACCGCTACTGGACAGTCAAGGAAGGCAACCCGAACGGCACCGGACTGGGTTTGTATATTTCCAAGGGGATTGTCCAGGCCCATGGCGGTAAACTGCACGCCGAAAGCCAGCCAGGCAAGGGCAGCGAATTCAGCTTTACCGTGCCGAAAATCAACTGAGCCGGGCATCGCCCCCTAACAAACTGGAAACCGAAGCCCAATGGCCTCACTGAACAAACAGCAAAAACGCGCCAAGCGTGCCAAAGACAAAGCCAAGCAAATCCGCATGAGCGGACGTAAATCCATCCCCATGTATGGCGACCCGGCCCACGCCACCGCCCAGCCACCGGTCTACGTGCTCGAGCTGTTCGCCAAGCTACGCGAAGCCGAGGCCATCAGCCGTAGCGAAATGCTCGACACGCTGCTCGCGTCCCTGAGCGTGATGATCAGCGAACGCCCCGGCCTGCTGGACCTGAAAAACGCCGAGAACGAAAGCATGGCCGCCACCAACCTGGCCGCGGACATGCTGGTCGACTACCGCATGTGGGCCGACGACATGGATCGCGAGACGGCCCAGCGCTGGCTCAGCACCCCGGAGTTCATCAAGGACTTCAGCGAGGCGCTGGATCGTTATCGTCAGTTGATGGAAGAGCCCGCCAGCGAATAGAACGCGATCAGCCTCACGGAGAAGAGGACAGCCAGCTAAAACTTCCTATGGACGATAAAAACGCACAACGGCAACACTCATCCGATTAACCCTTCCAACCCCCAGCCAAAGCTGGCACCATCGCGCCTTTTTTTACGCGACTCCCCGGGATTTTTACCGGTAAACAGAGTTCGAACGGCCGTTCGGTTGTTGATGGCGCGACAGTCTGCTGCGCCGATGCGACAACCTGCCGCACATTCGCGGTTTACCACCCGTAGCGCTGTTGGCTGCCATTCGGACGCTATGCTAGCTTGGCCGCCTCGCCAGGAAGGCCGCCAACAGCAAGGGAGCACACACCATGAGGACCGCACATGGCCCAGGCCACGCCAGCGCTTGAAATCCGCAACCTGCACAAACGCTACGGAAAGCTGGAGGTGCTCAAAGGCGTCTCGCTGACCGCCCGCGACGGCGATGTGATCTCGATCCTGGGTTCCTCCGGTTCCGGCAAGTCCACATTCCTGCGCTGCATCAACCTGCTGGAAAATCCCAACCAGGGCCAGATCCTGGTGGCCGGCGAAGAACTCAAGCTCAAGGCCGCGAAAAACGGTGAACTGGTGGCCGCCGATGGCAAACAGATCAACCGCATGCGCAGCGAAATCGGTTTTGTGTTTCAAAACTTTAACCTCTGGCCGCACATGAGCGTGCTCGACAACATCATCGAAGCCCCGCGCCGGGTGCTCGGCCAGAGCAAGGCCGAGGCCGTGGAAGTGGCTGAAGCCCTACTGGCCAAGGTCGGCATCGCCGACAAGCGTCATGCCTACCCTGCCGAGCTTTCCGGTGGTCAGCAGCAGCGCGCCGCCATCGCCCGCACGCTGGCGATGCAGCCTAAAGTGATTCTGTTCGACGAACCCACCTCTGCCCTTGACCCGGAAATGGTCCAGGAAGTACTTAGTGTGATCCGCGCCCTGGCCGAAGAAGGCCGCACCATGCTGCTGGTGACTCACGAAATGGGCTTCGCCCGTCAGGTTTCCAGCGAAGTGGTGTTCCTTCATCAAGGCCTGGTCGAGGAGCAAGGATCGCCACAGCAGGTCTTCGAAAACCCGCTTTCGGCGCGCTGCAAACAATTCATGTCCAGCAACCGCTAACGGAGCAGTACATATGCAGACCTACAAGAAATTTCTCCTGGCCGCTGCCGCCAGTCTGGTCTTCTCGGCCAGCGCCATGGCCGCGGAAACACTGAAGATGGGCATCGAAGCGGCCTACCCGCCGTTCAATAACAAAGATGCCAGTGGCAACGTGGTCGGCTTCGACAAGGACATTGGCGACGCCCTGTGCGCCAAGATGAAAGTCGAATGCAGCGTGGTGACCTCCGACTGGGACGGCATCATTCCGGCCCTGAACGCCAAGAAGTTCGACTTCCTGATCTCCTCACTGTCGATTACCGAGGAACGCAAGCAGGCCGTGGACTTCACCGAACCGTACTACTCCAACAAGCTGCAATTCATCGCACCGAAGGCCACCGAAGACTTCAAGACCGACAAGGCCTACCTGAGCGGCAAGACCATTGGCGCACAACGCGCCACGCTGGCCGGCACCTGGCTGGAAGACCGCAACATGGAAGATGACTACAACGTAAAGGTCACGCTCTACGATACCCAGGAAAACGCTTACCTGGACCTGCTCTCGGGCCGCGTTGACGCCATCCTGGCGGACAAATACGTGCAATACGAATGGCTCAAGAGCAAAGACGGCGCCGCCTTCGAATTCAAAGGCGACCCGGTGGTGGAAAGCGACAAGATCGGTATCGCGGTGCGCAAGGGTGACGACGAACTGCGCAACAAGCTGAACGCCGCGCTCAAGGAAATCGTTGCCGACGGCACCTATAAAAAGATCAACGACAAGTACTTCCCGTTCAGCATCTATTGATACTGACGTGCCTGGCCGGCGCCGCTTCATTGCGACGCCGGCCCTTAGCAAAGCCTGCCGCGATATGAACACACACCCATGATGATCGATCTCTACGGATTCGGCCCGGCGCTCGCCGCTGGCGCGCTGATGACCGTCAAACTGGCGCTCTCGGCCCTCTGCCTGGGGCTGGTGCTCGGCTTGCTCGGCGCCTTGGCCAAGACTTCCCCGTACAAGCCGCTGCAATGGCTGGGCGGCACTTATTCGACACTGGTTCGCGGCATCCCCGAATTGCTCTGGGTGCTGCTGATCTACTTCGGCACCGTCAATCTCATGCGTGCCCTGGGCGAATACTTCGGTAACCCGGACCTTTCCCTCAACGCCTTCGCCGCTGGCGTCATCGCCCTGGGCCTGTGCTTTGGCGCCTACGCCACGGAAGTATTTCGCGGCGCGATCCTGGCCATTCCCAAGGGCCATCGCGAAGCTGGCGTGGCGCTGGGGTTGTCCAAGTGGCGGATCTTCACTCGGCTGATCATGCCGCAGATGTGGCGCATCGCCCTGCCCGGGCTGGGCAACCTGTTCATGATCCTGATGAAAGACACCGCGCTGGTGTCGGTGATCGGCCTGGAAGAGATCATGCGGCACGCGCAAATCGGCGTGACCGTGTCCAAGCAACCGTTCACCTTCTATATGGTGGCCGCGTTCATGTACCTGGGCCTTACCGTGCTGGCCATGATCGGCATGCATTTTCTGGAACGACGTGCCGCCCGCGGCTTTGCCAGGAGCACCCAATGAACTGGGAAGTCATCATCAAGTGGCTGCCGAAACTGGCCCAAGGCGCGACACTGACCCTGGAGCTGGTCGCCATCGCCGTGATCGCCGGTCTGCTGCTGGCGATTCCGCTGGGCATCGCCCGCTCCTCACGCCTGTGGTACGTGCGGGCGTTACCCTACGCCTACATTTTCTTTTTCCGTGGCACGCCGTTATTGGTTCAGCTGTTCCTGGTCTACTACGGTCTGGCGCAGTTCGACGCCGTGCGCAGCAGTTCGCTGTGGCCCTATCTGCGGGATCCGTTTTGGTGCGCCACGGCCACCATGACCCTGCACACCGCCGCCTACATCGCCGAGATCCTGCGCGGCGCGATCCAGGCCATCCCTCGTGGTGAAATCGAAGCCGCGCGAGCCCTGGGCATGTCCCGACCCAAGGCGTTGTTCTACATCATCCTGCCTCGCGCCGCGCGCATCGGTCTGCCGGCCTACAGCAACGAAGTGATCCTGATGCTCAAGGCCAGCGCCCTGGCGAGCACCGTGACCCTGCTGGAGCTGACCGGTATGGCCCGGACCATCATTGCTCGGACCTACCTGCCGGTGGAAATCTTCTTCGCGGCCGGCATGTTCTACCTGCTGATGGCGTTCGTGCTGGTGCAGGGCTTCAAACAGCTGGAGCGCTGGTTGCGCGTCGATGCCTGCCAAGGACGCTGACAGCGGCGTGTTGACGGGCGAGGCGTTACTCGCCCGTTTCACCGCGCTGGATGCTTTTCTCACAACGCACCAGGCATTGTGGAAACCGCGTCCGTTCACCCATCTGCAACTGCCATGGGAAGGGTCCTACCCTGAGCTGGCCCAATGGCTACGCAAGCGTTCGCTGGAAGACGCAGAAAACGACCATCACCAACCCTGGCTGATTCAACATGCACCCGCGCCATTTCCAGAACTGGCGGCCACTTCCCATGCCTTGAGCGTCGCCGCAGAACTGCCGGGCAAAGAGCTCGAAACCGCCGCCCATCGCCTCAGCGTCGACGTGCCAGGGCGCAAATGGCAGCAAATCGAAGCCTTCGCCAGCCGCCTGCACTTCGCTACCAAACCGACCCACTGGCTCGATTGGTGCGCCGGCAAAGGTCATCTTGGCCGACGCTTGCTGCAGGCTGAACAACAACTGACTTGCCTGGAATACGACCCAGCCCTGGTCGCCAGCGGCCAGCAACTGAGCCAACGCCACCGTCTGCCCGCCACGCACTTGCAGCAAGACGTGCTGGCGGCAGAGGCAGGCCTGGCGATCCACCCTGAACACACGCCAGTAGCCCTGCACGCCTGCGGCGACCTGCATGTGCGCCTGATGCAATTGGCGAGCGCCGCTGGCTGCACTCAACTGGCAATCGCCCCGTGCTGCTACAACCGCATCAGTGCTGAACGTTATCAACCGCTGTCCGACGCCGCCAAGGGTTCGGTCCTACAGCTAACGCTCGATGATCTCAGCCTGCCACTGACCGAAACGGTCACCGCCGGCGCCCGCATCCGGCGGCAACGGGACCACTCCATGGCTCGGCGCCTGAGCTTTGACCTGCTGCAACGACAGATCCGGGGCCGCGACGACTATCTGCCCACCCCCTCGCTCCCCAGCGCCTGGCTGGAAAAATCCTTCATCGAGTACTGCACCGATCTGGCAGCCCTGAAAGACTTATCCACAGTCGGCTCGCCTGACTGGTCAGCACTGGAAGCGGCCGGCCATCAACGTCTGGCCCAAGTGCGCAACCTGGAATTGGTCCGCGGCCTTTTCCGGCGGCCTCTTGAGCTGTGGCTGGTGCTGGATCGGGCGCTTTTCCTCAGCCAGGAAAACTACCACGTCCGCCTCGGCACCTTCTGCGAAACGCCCCTCACGCCACGAAATCTGATGCTGCTGGCCGAACGTCGCTGACACTAAACAGCCTGTGGATAACTCTGTTGATGAAATTGTCTTGGATCCAATTAATCCGCGATTTTCTGCTGGAAGCGAGGCTGGTCATTTTTTGTTCATATGGATAAAAAACCATTAAAACAGGCATTTGCGAGCAAACGAGAAAGCTGTCACAAAATCGCAAGATGGCAGTCGCCCCACCCCGCCCGTTGTGCATAAGCGTTCAAGCAAAACGACATAACCGCCGAACTCAGTGCTCCCACACGCCAGCAATTGCGCCCATCGCGCCTGTGCAGTACAACAGCCTTTCGTATCGTGATTGACACAATGCCGACACACACAAGGACTGGCCGTGACGTTCATTTCCTACGCACAGAACTTCGAAGACATACGCCTGTGGCGCGCCCTCCAATCGGTGGAAAACGGCTTTTATTTGGACGTAGGCGCCAATCATCCAACAGATGATTCCGTGACCCGGGCGTTCTACGATCACGGCTGGCGCGGGATCAACATCGAACCGGTGCAGGCCTACTACGACGCTCTCTGCCAAGAACGGCCAAACGACATCAACCTGCAATGCGTAGCCGGCGAAAACGCCGCCAGCCTGACCTTCTACACCATCGCCGACACGGGTCTGTCCACCGTCGAAGCCAGCGTCGCCCAACAGCACCGCGACGCGGGCATGAAGGTAAGCAAGCAGACCGTCCAGTCCCGCACCCTGACTTCGATCTGCGAGCAATACGCCCAGGACCGCCCCATCCACTTTCTGAAAATCGACGTCGAAGGCCACGAAGAAACCGTGCTGCGCGGCATGGACTTCACCCGCTGGCGCCCCTGGATCATCCTCATCGAAACCCCATGGGCCCGCGACCAGACCTGGGAAACCCTCGTCACCGAAGCCGGCTATCACTCCATCCTGTTCGACGGCCTCAACACCTTTTACCTCGCCGAAGAACACCTGGCGCTCAAACCCGCTTTCGACATCCCCCCGTGCAACCTCGACGGGTTCCAATTCTGCAAAGGCCACAAATTCAGCCACCCCCTGAACGAACCCGACCAACAACTCACCGCCGCCCTGCAACGCGCCGAACGGGCCGAAGCCCAACTCCATGCCCTGCAAAACAGCCGTACTTGGCGAACCTTGCAGAAAGTGCGCAACCTCGTGCGCCGCGCCTGAGCCGAGGCCCTGCAAAAATAGTCAGAATTCAGGGGTTTACAGAACGCACCCAATCGCTATAATCGTCGCCCACACGCCGGTATAGCTCAGTTGGTAGAGCAACTGACTTGTAATCAGTAGGTCCCGGGTTCGACTCCTGGTGCCGGCACCATACAAAACGAAGCCCTCGCAGAAATGCGAGGGCTTTGTTGTTTCTGCACGTCCACTTTCTGTCCAGATACTGAACTCTGTGGGAGCGAGCCTGCTCGCGATGAGGCCATCACCGCCACCGACACTCTGCCATACATGCGCAAGCTCGCCCCGTCCGCCCCAGATTCGTTAATCCCAGACACATAATTTCTAGCACCGCCAGCATGGCGCCACGATTGTCCCCTATCCAATCGACCGCTACCCTCCAACTATCGCTGCCAATTCAGCGACTGGGCGTAGGAAACCCGAAGTAAATCAAGGCGTATCAGCTGCGCCTCGCTTACTATTGCAGGCGCTTTTTTTGTGTCTGCGATATGCGTTATGGCGGCTGTGCGCGGGACACCTTCGGGTGTGCCGGGTGCCTTGATTCTCGGTTTTCCTACCCGTGCATGGCCGCCACCCAATCCCGGACAAATTCGGGGACAGGCCACGATTCCTAGCTGAAATGAATATGCAGACGCCAAATTAAGCGTGATCTGTTCCCGTTTTACCTTCCTGGGGCACCTGCGCTGCCAATGCAGGGATTCCGCAAGGCAGGCTGCGTGGGCAGCCTAGAGGGTTGCGACGAGAGGACTGAGTGAACCTGCTTCCTACCTTGACGTTTTATCAACAGATGATAAGGTTTGTGACATGCAAAGGGACTATGGGCTCGACACATTACTGAGCCTGCACCAAGAAATTTTGGCTCAGGAGGGTGGCTACTGGGCCAAGATTGAGGCCTACCAGGTTGAGCCTTCTGAGCATATCCCGCATGGGATTAAATACTCGCTCACCCTGCATGATCGAGGTGGAACCAGGGTGCTTGGTTATGACAATGCCCACTTGGTGAAGCCCGCCAAGTTCAAATATGCGGGCCAGGTCCTACCCTACGACCATAAGCATCGGTCGAGCACGGATAAGGGCGTGCCCTATGAATTCAAAGACGCTCAGCAGTTGCTACGGGATTTTTTCGCAGACGTTGACCGTGTGTTGGAGCAGGTGAAGAAATGAAAACATTAAAGATTGGCATCATGTCGCAAGCGCAGATGCGTGCCCGTGTATTGGCGATTGCCTGTGGCGAGTACAAGCCCAAGGCAACCGAGCCCAAAATTTGGTTCCCGTCCATGAAGTCGCTGGCCGAGGTGCTGAGTGACGAAAACCGGGCGCTGCTCAAGCTCATCAAAGAAACTCAGCCAGAATCTCTGACCTCGTTGGCCGAGGCTACTGGGCGAAAGGTAAGCAACCTGTCGCGGACGCTAAAAACCATGTCTGGTTACGGGCTGGTTGAAATGAAGCGCGAGAATAATCACGTCAGGCCGATTGCCAAGGCCACGGAATTTCAGATCATCGCGGCCTGAGCTTCCAGGCAGGCGCCCCTCGCACGACGGAGGGACCCAGGACCTATTCGAGTACCTTCTTTTTATTCTGAACACGCTTGATCCTTTATTTTAAAGGGTTCTGCGCATTGTGTTTTACTCCTGGTGCCGCACCATACAAAAACGAAGCCCTCGCAGAAATGCGAGGGCTTTGTTGTTTCTGCACGTCCACTTTCAATCCACACACTGAATACTGTGGGAGCGAGCCTGCTCGCGATGAGGCCATCACGGACACTTAGCTGGCCAGGTTGGGAGCTGTCCGTCCTAAAGCACCACGACCGAACCAACTCAACCAAACAACACCTTTAGCCAATGATCCTCACCCACAATGGCGATCGAAGCGCCCGCCTCCCGCAACTCCACTGCCTTCATGATCTTCGTTCCGTAGGTACTGTGACGCCACTGCTCATTACCCACGCTACCGACCACCAGGTAATGCACCTTCTTACTCACACCGCCCACAATCAAACCACCCCGTTCCTCGACTAACGCCTGGCAATCTTTGCGCGGCCCAAAGGCCATGACCCCCGTAAACACAAACATCCGGCCGTCCCAAACCAATTCAGGAGCCGGCGTGTTGAATGGAAGATCCATAGGCGCAACGGCAACAGCATCGCCGGCCTTTGGCCTCTCTATGTCCAGTCCAGAAAAACCATGCAGGATATTAAGCAGCTCAAGAGACTCATCCGGGTCCAGAACATCATCTCGAAGCATGCACGCCAAACGCGAATACAGCAGATTGATCACCGGATCGTTCAGGTGCGCCAGATTGCTTTCTAACCATTGCTTCAGGAACACCGCTTCAGTGGTATTCACAACACCATCAGCAGCAATCCCGGCAGCCAGCCCGACCAATGCGTCAGCAGCGCGTCGATCAATACGGGCGCGGTGGAAGAATTTGCTGTTTTCGAATTCGTTATGTAGGTCCATTACGAGCTTTCCTTGGAGAGTGTTGGCTCAGCGCTAAGCGTGATCGTTTACGGCAACGCCAGTAAAGCTAGCACTCTGCCATACATGCGCAAGCTCGCTCCGTCCGCCCCAGATGCGTTAATCCCAGACACACAATTCCTAGCCCCGCCAGCATGGCGCCACGATTGTCCCCTATCCAATCAACCGCTACCCTCCAACTGTCGCTGCCAATTTCAGCGACCGGGCCTGAGAACCCGAGTAAGATGCAGGCGCTACAGCGCCCTACCACGTTTTGCGGCGCTTTTTTATGTCCGTATTTCGTGCAATGGCGGCTGTGCGTGGGAGACCTTCGGGTCTGCCGGGTTCCTGTATCTCCGGTTTCTCAGCCTGCGCACGGCTGCCACCCATTCGCCTGAGAACGAACGTGGCAGCTCTCACTTGATATGGGAGCTCCATCGATGTATGCCATGGATTTGCCGCTTTTTTGTACGTGCGCTTCACCAACCGCTACTTGCCGCCGACTGACAACCGGAGGCGCACAATGACCCACCCCAGAGACCTCAAAACCCCAGGCCTAACCCCCTTCTCCTACCACTCCGATCGCCCCCTCTTCCGCATCAACAGCGGCATTCCCATCGGCGAAGCCTTATCCCACGCCTCCGACCTGCTCCACGTTGCCAAGCTCTTGGCCGAGGACGCGGCGATGATTCACAGCACGGATCGGTACGCCTGGGCGTCGTGTTATTTGCAGGATATGAGCAAAGCCGTCATCGATGACGTGGTGAAGGTGCTGGAGGCGCCGGGGAGTCATCCGGCTTAAGAGCCGCGGGGGCAATGCTGCTCCAAGGGGGCAGCATTGAATTGTATTTGCAGGAGCGGATTAAAGAAGGGCAGCTTCGCAGCCCAGCGGGAGCAAGCTCCCTCGCCACGGGGGCTACGGACAGAGCACGATTACCGGCTGCAATGAGTAGGCGGACACTAAATCAACCATGGTCTGTCCCCCGTTTTCCTACGAGAACGCTCTGGCGCTGCGGGCCTAATACCCACGCAAGCGCATCATGTCGCCAAGCGATAGGTAGACTGCACCAACCCCGAAGCAAACCAGCGGCTGGATACCAGTTTCAGATCTACGTCCTGCCCAAGAGCCCCGAACAATGGCCTTCCGGAGCCGATCAGCACAGGTACAGTGGTAATCACCATGTCGGTGATTAAACCATCGCGCAGGAATGACTGCACCACCTGTCCGCCATCGACATAGACCCGACGTACGCCTTGTCTCGTCAGTTCCTCCATCACGTCCTTGGGCGCGAGGCTAGAGAACCGGAGCTTGCCCTTCAGCGCTTCGGGCACTGGCGCATCCAACAGGCTTTCAGACAGCACCACCACGGGGCGCTCGTAGAACCAGGTGTCGAAGGTCCGGACCTTCTCATAGGTTCCGCGCCCCATCACGATCACGTCCTTGTCAGCGATGAAGTCTGAGTAGCCATGGTCCTCGGTTTGATCATCGCACTGTAAAAGCCAGTCGATGTCACCGTCGGGCCTGGCGATGAAGCCATCCAGGCTGGTGGCGATGAAAACATGTGCAGTGGCCATCAGGATCTCCTTATTCATACGGGGTATTTCGATGCCCGGCGTCGAGAAACACCTGCTGGCATTGATCATCCATTGTGCAATCGCTCCCATCGCTTGTCTTCGGGCCCGCAGGTCGTTGGCGTTATCGGCAAGCGGGCGTGAGCGCCCGAAGCAATCAAAGCGAACCTCCGAGCGCTCCGCCGGCCCTCAACTACACTTTCCCTGAAATCCCGCCCCCTCTGGAGTAGTAGGCGATGAAGATCAGGACCAAGATCATAGGCTCGGGGTTGATCAGCCTTTTCTTTGCCCTCGTGCTCGGCGGTATCGGGTTGTGGGGCTATATCAGCATGACCAGCGCCCTGGCGCGTAGCGAGACCAGTATTTCGGCCATGCGCAAGCACATGGAGGCGGACATGATGCACGACGCCATTCGTGGCGATGTGTTGGCCGCTTTGCTGGTGGCGCCGGGGGATGCCGCGGGAGCCAAGGAGGTGAGGGAGGCGTTCGATGAGCATGCGCAACGGATGCGCAAGGTCATCGCCGAGAATGCCGAGGCCCAGTTGCCGCAAGCGATCGCTCAGGCTATTACCGAGCTGAAGCCGCAAGTGGAAACCTATATTGCATCGGCTCAGCAGGTGATCGCTAAGGCGTTGGAGGGTGCCCAGGATGGCCGGGCGCTGCGGACGGAGTTCGACGGGGCGTTTTCGGCGCTGGAGGAGCGTAACGAGGCGGTGAGTGAGTTGATCGAGAGCCAGGCCCATGCCACCCGCGAGCAACAGGACCACAGCATTCAAACGTCGCAGCGCTGGCTGGTTTTCACATTGCTGGCCACCTGCGTGGCGTTGGCGCTGTTGTCCTGGAGCCTGCTCAAGGCGGTGCTTACGCCGCTGAACAAGATCATCCTCAATACCCAGGCTATTTCCCAAGGGGATTTGCAGCGCTCGATGGGGGCTCAAAGCAAGGATGAGCTGGGTCAGTTGCAGGGTGTGATCGAGCAGATGCAGGTCAATCTGCGGCAAATGATCGCCACGATCCGCAGCCAGAGTGACGAGTTGCATGGCACGTCGCGCGTATTGGGCGATACGGCGCGGCAGATTGTGTCCAGCGCCGATCAGCAGGCTCAGAGCGCCACCAGCATGGCGGCGAGCATGGAGCAGATGATGGCGAACATCAGCCAGATCCATCAGCACGCCGACAGCGCCCGGACGATTTCAGCGCAGTCCGAACAACTGGCCAGCAGCGGCGGGCAAGTGATTCTTGGGGTGGTAGAGGGCATGAGCCGGATCGCCGAGGTGGTCAATCAGTCGTCCAGCAAGATCACCGCGCTGGATGCGTCGTCCGAAGACATTCATTCCATCATTCAGGTGATCAAGAGCATCGCTGAGCAAACCAACCTGCTGGCCCTCAACGCCGCCATCGAAGCCGCCCGCGCCGGTGAGGCGGGGCGCGGCTTTGCGGTGGTGGCCGATGAGGTGCGTAACCTGGCAGCGCGCACCACCCAGTCCACTCAGGAAATCACCGCAATGATCGAGCGCATCCAGACCAGCGCCCGGGATGCGGTGGCGAACATGCAGGCTTGCGTCAGCCGCGTGGACGAAGGCGTCTCACTGGCCCAGCAGGCCGGGGTGTCCATCAGCGAAATCCGCACCGGCGCCCGGCATGCGGCAGAAGTGGTGGAGGAAATTTCCCAGACCATTGCCGAACAATCGAAGGCCAGCGATGAAATGGCTCAGAGGGTGGAGTCGATTGCCGCGCAGTCCCGCGAGAACACCCGCTCGATTCACAACCTGACGCAAACAGCGGATCAATTGAACGATGCGGCGGGGTCGATGCAGTCTTCGGTGCAGCAGTTCAAGATTTGATCAGTCGGCCGGACCCACTTTTGTGGCGAGGCCGCTTGCTCCCGCTCGGCTGTGTAGCAGCCTGTGCTTTCAATACTCGCGAATTATTGAAAATTTTGGCTGGGCAATAATTATTGCCCAGCCAAAACACCCTAAAGACCTGACTCACACCTCGCTCACCTCAAACACAAACGAAATCTCCCGCTTCTGGGCGCTCCAGACGTAACGGATATGCTTGCCCTGCACCGGAATCGAAACCGCCGGTGGGCGAAACGCCGCCACGCATTCGTGGCCGGGCAGGCGGACGCTGTTGTACAGCAAGCCCCAGGACAAGGTTTCGCGCAGTTGCCGGGCGAACACCTGGGACGGACCGTAGGCGGTGGGGTCCGGGTCGTGCAGGTGCGGGTAGTCCTGGCGGATGTCGTGCAGCGGCTTGATGACCTTGTTGACGTAAGTGCGCATGGTCAATTCCAGATCCGGCTCGTTGGTCGCTCCGAGGAATCGCGCCTGGTGGTAGCAGGTCTCGGCAATGGCCGCTTCCTGGCTGCTGGCGGCGTAGTAGACACCGAAGGTGCCGTCGCTGAAGCGGCTGCTTTTGCCGATATGGGTAAACGCGGCCATCACTGGCGAGGAACCGGGCCCGGAAATGCGGTCCTCGGGGCGTACCCGGGACAGCACCCCGGCTTCTTCCATGAGCCGGTCGTTGGTCAGTGCTTCCAGGGCATACGCGGTGGGCAGATCCTCGGGATCGAGCACGTCTTCGAATAGCGCAATCGGCGGGAAGCTGCTGTTGACGATCCGGTAGGCACGCTTCCATTGCGGGTCCGCCAGTGGTGGCGTCATCAACCGCGCACTCCGTCGAGGTAACGCCGCACGTCGGCAATGTCCACCACCCGCCCGGCAAGCATGTAGGCCAGTGCCGACTGGCCGTTGAAGGGCGCAGCGGTATTAGGGCTGTTGACCCACTGGTAAGCGCGGTCCCGGCTGTTGCTGAAGATGATGCTCAGCGCCTTGTGAATACCCATGAGGTAGGAAATGCGCTCCAGTGTGTCGTGAGGCAGCCTGACGTTTTCCGGTAATTGCTTGTACTTATAGAAAGTCGTGTTGCCTACCTTGCCCAGCAATGTGCGCTGCTGCTCGACACTGCAGCCCCACAACGCCATGAGATTGAAGAAAAACTTCAACGCGACCCGACCCGCGTCCGGGGAGTCCAATTGTTGCTGCGCGTTGAGGGTGATGGAGGAGGTTGCCATAAAATTTGGGCTCCATTGCTAGGGGGTGACACCTAGAGAGTAGTACAAATACGGATAAATTATTATTTTTTATTCGCAAACGGATTTTTACCACCCTCTACCTGAACCATTCAGCAAGCTGTGTGCAGGAATTTTCTCTGCTCCAGCCACTTACGGACTCGCTGACCGCCCCGATTACCGTTGATCAGGCAAAAAACCCAAATCCCGCATAAGCTCCAACCATCGTCTGCCGGAGCTTTTCGCCACAAAACCGCGACAACCGTGGCAAGGTACATGATGATAGCCGGCATGCACTGCCTGACCGGGCCAGGTGCACAACAATAGCGAGCCCACTTAAGCAGAGGGCATTACCTCATGGATAGCAGAACCTTACGCAACCTCATGCGCATCGTGCAGACCGGCTCCTTGTCGGCGGCGGCGGAACATTCGTGCCTCACGGTGCAGGCATTGGCGGCACAGTTGAACAAAGTTGAGGAGCAGTTCGGCTTCCGGTTGTTCCGGCGGTCGAACAAGGGCCTGACGTTGACGAGCCAAGGCTCGGAACTGACGCCGTTCATGGATCAGGTGCTGGTTGCCACGCGGCAGTTGGAAGAGAAGGTCGCGGCGCTGAAGACGCCTCGGCAGCGCACGCTGAGAGTGGCGCTCAATACCACGCTGCCGGCGGAGTTCAACCGGCGGATGATCGATCGGCTGATCGCCGTGTTTCCCCAGTATCAGTTGGAGTTCAGCTACGCCGAGTCGATGGAGAACCTGAGCAAGCTCAAGAACGAAGATTTTGACCTGGCGATCCTGATCGGTCCGCAGCAGAGCGGCTTCTCCAGCATCACAATGCCGGACGTCCAGGTGCAGGTGGTCGGCGCCCATTGCGGCGAAGAGGACGACTCCCTCGGTTTGCTCGGCGATAAGTTTCAGGTGCGTCCGGCCGAGGAATGTCCGTATTCCCACAGCTTCCTTCGCTTCCTGGATGCCGGCCTGGGCGAGTACGGCTCGAGTCAGCGGATGGTGTATTCCTGCAGTGAAACGCTGACATTGTCGTTGATTACCCAACTCGATGGCCTGGGGCTGGTGTCCCGGGAAGCGGCGCTGCGTAACGACTTGACGATTTTCCCGGACTTCGAGGATTTCCTCGAGGTCCGCCTGGCGGTGAATAATCCAGAGTTGTCCGGCCAGGCGTTGCACGATGTTGTGGACCTGACGCTAAAGGAACGAACCGAGCGCGATGTACGCCGCCGTGCCCACCGCCACACTGAGAAACAGGTTGCGGCTGAAATACGCACATAACAGCGTCGGAATCGCGGCATAGAATTCCGGGCGGTCGAGTTGTATCTGCTGATCCTTGATCAACAACGGGGTGAGGCTGATGGCAGCGACGATCGCCACCGGCAGGTATTCCAGGGCGCGGGCGACGAACGGTGGCCAGTTTTCAGTATTGACCTGCAGCGGCAGGGCCCGTGGCAGAAAGGTCACCGCCATCATCAGGGCCACGACCAGGATCAGGAACGTTTGGTCAGGCATACGCCCACCCCGCAGCCAACGAACGTGGCAATGAAGACATTGAACGGCGAGCTGCCCAGCAGGCTCAGCCCGCCCATGCAGACGACCGCCGCCAGGGCAGCGATCAGTTTGTTACGGGTATTGCACAGCGAAACCAGCACGTAGAGCATCATCGCGGTCAAGGCGTAGTCGAGCTGGTATTTGATCAGGTGCGCCGCGTATTGCGCACACACCGCTCCCAACAGGCCACCCAGCACCCAGGATGTGTGGCAAAAGAGGTTGAAGCCGATCAGGTAACGCACGCTGACCGGCGCACCGGTGCCGAGCTTGACGCTGTGGAAAGCGAACGACTCGTCAGTGAGCCCCGCCGCGTAGCACCAGCGCTCGAAACGACTGAGCCCCAGCGCACGCAATGCCTTGGCCATGTAGACCGACATCAGCATGTGTCGCGCGTTGATCAGGAAGGTGGTGAGCACGATGGTGGTCAGCGATGCTCCACTGGAAATCAACGCCAGCGCCGCAAATTGCGAAGCGCCCGCATAAACGAACAGGCACATCGCCACCGGCAGCCACAAGGGCAACCCGGCGTTGACCGCCATCAGACCGAACACAAACGAAACCGTAAAATAACCCGCTACCACCGGACTGGCTTCAGCAAAGGTACGCGAGGCTTGTGGTTCGACCACCAGCGGCTGGCTGGAAGTCTTGCTCATAGATCCCTCTCGAAAGTGATTTCACCCCGAGGCTCACAAAAGCCTTGGGCTGCCCAAAACCGCTTGCCGGCCAGATTAGCATCGTCGACGAACAGGAACATGCGCAGTACGCCGACCCGTTTCATGTCGGCCGATGCCGCCTCCACCAGACGCTGGCCCAAGCCTCGGGTTCGATGCCCCGGGCTGACGGCCAGGTGATTGATGGTGCCACGGGTGCCGAGCATGCCGCCAATCACCGCCCCCACCACTTCACCGCTGACATCGACGGCCAGGTACGCGGTGGTGGTGTCCTGCAACAATACCCCGCGCAAGAATCGGGCATCCTGCCACTCGCAGAACGACACTTCGTCGAAACCGCGAAAAAACTGCTCCAGTCGTTCGGCGTCCCTGACCATTGCCCGGCGCAACAGAACCTGTTGCTCCAGATCGTCCATGGGTTCGAGCTGTTCAGCGAACAATGTCGAAAGCGGTCCCGGGCCGCGAGAAGGAAATCGCCAGGATCTGCCTGAAAGCCATTTCATGGCTGTGGACGTTCCGGGCCGGGGTGACGTAATGGCGCATGTCGCGGTCGAGGAAAAACGTGGTGTCGAGAATGTCCTCGTAGGTAATCGCCGCCAGTTGTTCTTCCTGGGCGGTGTACAGACGACTCTCTGCGCCGGCCACATTATGACGGCCCCAGAAGTGCACGCCGCTGAACGGATACCCATCGCAATGGATCCCTTCAGGGGTGATTTCCAGTTGCTTGCCCGGCTTGATCTCGATACGGATCTGGTGGATCTGGCACTGCCAGATTTCCTCGTGCAGCTCCTGAGGAAGGACGTTCTTGTACACCTCAAAGTCCGTGTCGATCAGACTGCGCATCACCGGTGAGTTGATCACTTCGTTGGAAAAGTCCTGGAAGTGCCGCTCCAGTCCACCGACATAGCTGTTGTTGGCCTTGGACTGAATGTAGGCCCGATGCTCGAGCTGCGTAAGGTCGCGGGTCCTGGGGTTGTATTCGAAGTCGCTATAGCGGCGAAAACGCATGCCTGACTCGGCCTGGCCGTAGTAGCTGTCGGGCTCCATGTTTTCCCAGCTCTTGGTCAGCCGGACAAAGTCGCCGAAATGACCGTAGAGATTGAAGTCTCCACCGCGGACGTTGACGTATTTGTCACGCCTCAGCGCTTCGCCTACTTCCCTGTTCAGAACGATCATTTTTCATAGGTCTCCACTGCATTGAGCAGCCTAATCTAGTAGGTACAGGATTTACGTCCATGAGAAAGTATTTGAGGCATTTCAAGCCATGCTTGAAACGGTGGACAATGTTTCATTAGTACGACTTTTTCTCGGGAAAACAGACTGTTCCAACGTTTTTTTTGCCGTCCAAAGAAAAAACCCCGAGTTTGCGCTCGGGGTTTTTCATCAGACGCTTGTAACGTGATCAGGCATCAGAAGACGCTGATCGGATAATCCACGAACACCCGCAGCTCATTGCCGCTGACGTTGTACTCGCTGGATTTCTGCGAAACACGCAGGAAGGAACTGCGCAACCGCACGCTCAGGTCTTTGGCGGGACCGTTCTGGACCACGTACTTGAACTGGTTGAAGATCTCGCGCTCGGTGCCACCTTCGCTGGTGGAGGTGGTGATGTTATCGCCACGCACATAAGCCACGTTATACGTCAGACCGGGAACCCCGAACGTGGTGAAATCCAGGCCATAACCCAGTTGCCAGCTGCGCTCGTCTTCAGCATTGAAGTCGGACCAGTAGGAGTTGGCCAGGTAGATCGTATTGCCGCCGTCCCCTACACGATTCTGCCCGCGCTGATAACCGCCATAGGCGTAGCCCAGGTTGCTGTCACCAGTGCTGCGCTGGTGAGCGAGGGTGAAACTGTGCGGGCCGGTGGCGAAGGTGGCGGCCAGGCTCCAGATCTTGTTGTCGTCGCCGGTAACGTTGTTTTCGCGAACATAGCTGTTGTCCAGCTTGGTGCGATAGCCGTTGAAGTCCAGGGTCAGGGATTGATCCTTGGCCAGCGGGAATACGTAGTTGGCGTTCACGTACTGCTTCTTCAACACGTCCTCGACATCCGAGGCGTAGAGCGAGGCCTTGAACTGCTCGGTGAACTGATAGCTGCCGCCCAATACGTTGATCGACTTCAGGCCACCGCTGTCACGACCCTCGGCGCTTTTGCGCGACTCGGCGGTGAAACGTCCAGCGTTCAGCTCCAGGCCCTTGATCTCTTTGGAGGTGATCAGCGTGCCGGTGTAGCTTTCCGGCAGCAGGCGCGAGTTGTCGTAGCTCAGCACCGGCAACGCCGGCATCTGGTCACCGTAGGCCAACACGGTATTGGAAACACGGAATTTGACCGCCGCACCAAACTTGGACAGGTCATCGGCCGCGTTGCCGCTGTCGCCTTGCTTGAAGAAGTCGATGCCGCCCGCACCGCTGCGACCTTTGCCGCCATCCAGACGCAGCGCGTACAGTCCGAAGGCGTCCACCCCTACACCGACAGTGCCTTGGGTAAAGCCGGACGAGAACGTTCCGATGGCGGCCTGCCCCCATTCGGCTTTGTCTTCATTACCGTTTTTGTAGTCGCGATTGATATAGGCGTTGCGTAACAGCACGTTCAGGCTGCTGTCCTCAACGAACCCCTTGGACTCAGCCTGGTCGCTGGCCATGGCATATGTCGTGTTTAAAATCCCCAGTGCGATCAGAGCAATGCGCTTGTTCAACATGATTATTTTCCTTATACGGGTTGATACGCACTGCGACGGCAGCCGAAACGGCGCTTTTGCGCTCTTTTTCGGACTCTTGCTCCTGAAAATAATGAAAAGGCCCGCCCACGAATGATCGTGGCGGGCCTTTTTATTATTTAAGAGTCATGGCTGTTAGCCACAGGCGTGGACGAATCCTAGTCCCGCCTTCAATGATGTGTCAATTTCGTGAATCGTCTGTAATCAGGCGAAAAACTTCTAAAAACAACCTTCAAATGGGCTCAGTGTTCAACACAGAACCATCAGCCACAAAAAAAGCGCTGCCATCCTGGCCAGCGCCTTTTCTCAATCCGTCGAATTCTATCCTTGCATCACGTCCCACAGTGCTTCCAGCTCAGCCTCGCTGAACAGGCCATCCGGGTAGCGTTCCATGATCATCCGACGCGGATCGGGTTCTCTGGTCTGACGCGTTCCGTTGGACTTCAACCACTGTGCCAAAGCTTTAAGCGACTCACCATTGACAACGGCCAAGGGATGGTATGTGCGCTCGCTTATCATATTCATTCCAGCGCCCTCTCCTGGTTGATGAGCGGCCAATTTATCCAAGGTTTATGACAAAACAACTCAGCTCCGCTCCCCAGAACTGCCGGGATACAGATACAAGAGCTATGCCAATGTGCCTGCACTGCCGATCTGCAGACATAAAAAAGCCCGCATCCCCAATCAGGCCGCGGGCCAAAGCAAAATGGATCCAAAAAGCCCGGCGCAGAGCTGCCGCCAGCGCTATTACCTGGCTGTTACATCACCACTCATTTTGTGCGCGGCGCAGGCTGTTGTTGGGTAAGGCAGTGGATGTTTCCGCCCCCCAGTAACAGTTCGCGCCCCGGCACCATGACCACTTCGTGCTCTGGAAAAAGCCCTTGCAGAAGCGCCTTCGCCGGGCCATCCAGTGGATCGTCGAAACTCGGTGCGATGATGCCGCCGTTGACGATCAGGAAATTCACGTAGGAACCGGCCAACCGCACGGTCGGATTGCGCTCCTGGGAACCCTGCACCGCGTCCACGCCGGCGCATTCCTCTTCAGTGGCATACAACGGCCCCGGAATTGGCATTTTGTGCACTGTGAACGGGCGTCCCTTGGCGTCAGTGCTGTTTTGCAGGACGTCCATCGCGGCATGGCAGCGGGCGTAGTTCGGGTCCTGCGGGTCATCGGTCCAGGCCAGCAATACTTCGCCAGGGCGCACGTAGCAGCAGAAGTTATCCACATGCCCGTCGGTTTCGTCGTTGAACAGGCCGTCCGGCAGCCAGATGATCTTGTCCACCGCCAACTGCGCGCTGAGCACCGCCTCGATGTCTTCGCGACTCAAGTGCGGGTTGCGATTGCGGTTGAGCAGGCATTCCTCGGTGGTGATCAGGGTGCCCTCGCCATCGACGTGGATTGAGCCGCCCTCAAGCACGAAGCCTTCGGTGCGGTAACGCGGGCTACGTTCGATCTCGAGAATCTTGCTGGCCACTTGCGAATCCCGGTTCCACGGCGCATACAGGCCACCGTCAAACCCACCCCAGGCGTTGAAATCCCAGTCGACGCCGCGCACTTCGCCACTATCATTGATGACAAACGTCGGGCCAGTGTCCCGGACCCAGGCATCGTCGCTGGACATTTCCACCACGCGGATATTCGGCACGTCGAGATGCGCCCGGGCATTTTCGTATTGGTTCGCGGACACCGCCACGGTTACCGGTTCGAAGCGGGCGATGGCTTTGGCGACCGCCACATGAGCGGCCTGCGCGGGCTTGCCGCCCAGGCGCCAGTTGTCAGGGCGCTCGGGCCAGACCATCCAGACCTGTGTCTGGGGTGCCCACTCGGCAGGCATGTGGAAACCATCCGCGCGGGGAGTGCTGTGCAGCGTTGTCATAAATCAGGACTCCAGTGAGCCATCGAGGGTTTTGATCGAGCCGTACAGGTCCGCACGACGATCACGGAAAGTGCCCCAGGCACTGCGAATGTGTTCCAGCTCGTCCAGGTCAAAGCTGTGCACCAGCACGCCTTCTTCGGTTTCGTTCAATTCCTGGACCTTTTCACCGAACTGATTGGCGATGAACGAGGAGCCGTAGAACGTGATGTCGTAGCCATCCTGCTCTTCGTTGCCGATGCGGTTGCTGGCCACCAGCGGCATTACGTTCGCGCCGGCATGGCCTTGTTGCACGCGCTGCCAGTGATCGCGGGACGAAATGCTCTTGTCGTGCGGCTCGCTGCCAATGGCGGTCGGGTAAAACAGGATTTCCGCACCTTGCAGCGCCATGCTGCGGGCGCACTCGGGAAACCACTGGTCCCAGCAGATGCCCACGCCGATCCTGGCGTAGCGGGTATTCCAGACCTTGAAACCGGTATCGCCAGGGTTGAAATAGTACTTCTCATGGTAGCCAGGACCGTCCGGGATGTGACTCTTGCGGTATACCCCCAGGTTACAGCCGTCGGCATCAATGATCGCAATACTGTTGAAACGCGCACGACCGGCCCGTTCAAAAAAGCTGATGGGCAAGACGACCTGAAGCTCCCTGGCAACTTTCTGAAAATGCCTGATGGCGACGTTATCTTCGACCGGAGTCGCCAATTGCAGGTAGTCCGGGTTGGGCTTCTGGCAAAAGTACGGCGTCTCGAACAACTCCTGGAGCAAGATGATCTGCGCCCCTTTGGCGGCGGCCTCGCGAACCTGCTGTTCAGCGATCTCGATATTGGCCTCCAGATCCCAGGAACAGGCCATCTGGGTGGCGGCAACGGTGACGATACGACTCATGAAGGGAGCTCCAGAGCATGTGTGGTGCCGACTTTATAACCGATAAAAATCGACTTTAGAAGCGATACAGATTTAAAACCACACGCCAGTCGCAAAAAATACCGACAAAAATCGAACTATCAACCACGCAAAACCTTGTGGGAGCGAGCCTGCTCCCACAGGGAAAGCGTTTGCCTCAGTTAGTCAAAGCCCCTCGTCCAACACCTTCGCCAACATATCGACAAAGAAATCCACGCTCTGGCGGGTGGTGACCATCGGCGGTTTGATCTTGAGGATGTTCAGGTAGTCGCCGGTCGGTTGCATGAAAATACCCAGCTCCCGCAGGCGATTGCACAGCGCCGTGGTTTCTTCGGTGGCCGGCTCGAGGGTGTCGAGGTTGCGGATCAGTTCCACGCCCAGGTAAAAACCGGAGCCATGCACCGCACCGACCAACGGATATCGGTCGATCAAAGCTTGCAGGCGGGCCTTGAAATGCCCACCCACTGCCCGGGCGTTTTCCCACAGTTTTTCTTCTTCCATGACGTCCAGCACGGCCATGCCGATCTGGCAACTGACCGGGCTGCCGCCGGCTGACGAGAAAAAATACCCTTCTGCTTCCAGCGCCTCGGCGATTTCCCGGCGGGTGATGACCGCTCCCAGCGGCTGGCCGTTACCCATGCCCTTGGCCATGGTGATGATGTCCGGTACTACATCCTGTTCTTCGAAGCCCCAGAAAAATTCTCCCATGCGCCCGTAGCCGACTTGCACTTCGTCAGCGATGCAGACGCCGCCGCGCTCGCGCACCAGCGCGTAGACCTGCTTCAGATACCCCGGCGGCAGTGCGATCCCGCCAGCATTGCCGTACACCGGTTCGCAGATGAAGCCGGCGAGCTGGCGCTTGTGTTCGGCGATTTTTGCCAGGTTGTGCTCGACGCTGCGCAGGTAGTCCGGCGCGCTGTTGGGGCCGCGGAATTCACCGCGATAAGTGTTTGGCGCGGTCACCGGATGCACCCAATCCGGGCGACTGCTCAGGGCCTGAGGGTTGTCGGCAATGGACGTCGAGACCGCATCGGCCGCTACCGACCAGCCGTGATAGGCCTCCAGCACACTGAGCATGTCCCGGCCGCCGCTGTAGGCCCAGGCCAGGCGGATCGCCAGGTCGTTGGCCTCGGTGCCACTGTTGACCAGAAATACCCGATCCATGCCGGGCGGCGCCAGCGCCAGCAAGCGCTCGGAAAATTCGGCAATCGCGGCATAGTGAAAGCGGGAGTTGGTGTTGAGCAGCGACCACTGCCGGGCGGCCACCGCGGCCATGCGCGGATGCCCGTGCCCCAGTACCGCGACGTTGTTGAGCATGTCCAGGTAGGAGCGGCCCTGCATGTCGATCAGGTGATTGCGCCAGCCGCGCTCAATGCGCGGCGGATCAACGTAATAGTGCTTCTGCGAACGGGCAAAGCTCGCATCGCGACGGGCCAGCAACTGTTGGGGGTCGATCTCTGGCTCGGCATCACAGGCCAGTCCCAGCAGCACCGCTGGTGAGGGGCAGAGCGCCTGCCAGGCCGGCGCCCTGGATGGCGTGCAGAACAACGGCGGATTGAGCTGAGCGCCACGACACAACTGCACCCGCAACGGTCCATCGACTTCGCCCAAGACCTGGCCCTTGACCAGCGCAGCCCCGGAATGCAGCGGCGATGTCACGCCCCACAGCCGAATGCTCAGTTGCACGCTGTCCAGTTGCAACATGCCGTCGGCGGCTTTGTGCACCACCCCGGCGAACGGCGATTCCAGCGGCGTGCCCCGCGGCACCTGCAACTCTACGTGTAATGGATAAGTATCCGGTTCAACGGCGCTGTCCGGCCGGGTCCGAGACAATCGGTACTGCCCGTAGCGGCTGGCGGCCAATCCATGGACCGCGGCGGCTTCGCTCAGCAGACGCTGGTCGATCCCCTCCTGCTCCCAGTTACCGGCTTCGAAATGCGGGCTCAGGACACCCAGGTCGATCAGGGCGAACTCGCGGCCCACCAAGGTCGGCAACAGCGGCACAAAGCCTTCACTGGCAACGGGTGGCAGATGGTGGCCCACGGACGTGAGGATCGCCGCTTCCATCAGTTCGAACGGGACCGACTGAGCAATCCGGAAAATCTCCCACTCATGGTCCAGGTTGTCGCGGCTGTATTGATTTTCCGGGTCAATGGATACCTGCTGTTCACCGCTGAGCACCAGCACGGCAGCGCGGGCAACGATCAGCGGCCAAAGCGCCAGCAGCTCCTCATATTGCAGCGGGTTGAGCGCGTTGTAAGCCTTGATCGCCGGCAGGATGAAAAACGGATCGCCGTCGGCATGGTGCAACAAGGCTGCACAGGTCACCGACAGATCGGTAACGCGCCAGGTGCGGATCAGGTCGCCGAAGTCGATGACGCCCTGCAATTGCCATTGGCGCTGGGCATCGCGCTGCCAGACCACGTTGTCATCGGTGATGTCCATGTGGATCGCCTGCACCGGCAGGCTGGCCTTGAGCGGCTGCAAGCGGCGTTCGGCCTGTTGCGCCGCCTCGGCGATCAGGTTGCGTTCTTGATCATCGTCGATGACGGGCAGCAGATGGCCGACCAGTGCATTGGCGTGGCGGGCGTCCCATTGCAGGGTGCGCTCCAGGCCAGGGTGATCGAACGTGGCCAGCGCCAGGTCGATTTGTGCGCACAAGCGCCCCAGCCCCGTGACCAGTTCAGGTCCCCAATGGTTAAGCTGGGTGAGCGACTGGCCGTCGATGTACTCCAGCAGTCGTACATGAACCGCTTGCCCTGCGAGCTCCAGGGTCAACAGATCCTGGCCATTATTGGCGGCGATCACCCGCGGCACTTTTACCGCGCCGTGCTCGGCCAGGTGCTTGAGGGCGGCATGCTGGGCCTGGAGTTCCTGGACGGCATAGTCACCATGGCAAATCTTCAGCACAAACCGTCCGCGCTCGCTGTCGACGCGATAGTTGAGGTCCTGCTGGCTGCCCAAGGGTCGCAGGTCACCGCTGAGTCCGTAATTCGAGCGCAGCAGCACCAGCGCCTGTTCGGCACTGATCTGTGGGCTTGGCAAACTGGCACGGTGAACCAACGTAGCGAGTGGCATACAACGACCCCTGAGGTGGTTTTATCGGATGTCTATCTCGCCATTGAGTCGGGGGATAAGCAACCCCTTTGCCGCAGGTGAATTGCCAAGCGCGTGAGCGTGCCCGGAAATATCCTGCTTGCACCGCCCTCGCCATGCCGACAAGCTATGCTCCAATGCTTTGTTGTTCCACGGAAAAAGGCTTGATCGGATGCGCATTCTCATCACTGGCGGTGCCGGTTTTATCGGCTCGGCGCTTATACGGCACTTGATCCTGGATACCGGACATCAGGTCCTGAACCTCGACAAGCTGACCTATGCCGGCAATCTCGAATCGCTGAGCAGCATCGAGCACGACAGCCGCTACGAGTTCGTCCAGGCCGATATCGTCGATCAACCGACGGTCAGTGCGATACTGGCAAGGTTCAAGCCTGAGGCCATCATGCATCTGGCGGCCGAGTCCCACGTCGACCGTTCCATCGACGGCCCGGCGGACTTCATCCAGACCAATATCGTGGGCACCTACAGCCTGCTGGAAGCCACCCGCGCCTATTGGCAGACCCTGGCCGAGCCGCAGAAGCGCGCGTTTCGTTTCCATCACATTTCCACCGACGAAGTGTATGGCGACCTGCACGGCGTGGATGATTTGTTCACCGAAACCACCGCCTACGCCCCCAGCTCGCCGTACTCGGCGAGCAAGGCGGCTTCCGACCATCTGGTACGCGCCTGGCAACGCACTTACGGCTTGCCCGTGCTGCTGACCAACTGCTCCAACAACTATGGGCCGTTTCACTTTCCCGAGAAGCTGATTCCGCTGGTGATCCTCAATGCCCTGGCCGGCAAGCCGTTGCCGGTATACGGCGACGGCCAGCAAGTGCGCGACTGGCTGTACGTCGAAGACCATGCCCGGGCGCTGCTCAAGGTCGTGACCGAAGGTGCCGTGGGCGAGACCTACAACATCGGCGGCCATAATGAACAGAAGAACATCGACGTGGTGCGCGGCATCTGCGCCCTGCTCGAAGAACTGGCGCCCCACAAGCCCGACGGCGTGGAGCACTATGCCGACCTGATCACCTTCGTCAAAGACCGCCCCGGCCACGACCTGCGCTACGCCATCGATGCCGGCAAGATCGAGCGTGAACTGGGCTGGACGCCCCGGGAAACCTTCGAGACCGGCCTGCGTAAAACCGTGCAGTGGTACCTCGAAAACCTGCTGTGGTGCAGACGTGTCCAGGACGGTAGCTATCAGGGCGAGCGCCTGGGCTCGCTCGACAACAAGGATGCGATTGCATGATGAAAGGCATTGTTCTGGCCGGCGGCTCCGGCACCCGACTGCACCCGATTACCCTTGGGGTTTCCAAGCAGTTACTACCGGTTTACGACAAGCCGATGATCTATTACCCGATTTCGGTGCTGATGCTCGCCGGCATCAAGGACATCCTGGTGATTTCTACCCCTCAGGACTTGCCGCAATACCGCAATCTGTTGGGCGACGGCAGTCAATTTGGCGTGCAATTTCACTACGCCGAGCAGCCATCGCCCGATGGCCTGGCCCAGGCGTTTCTGATCGGCGAGCAATTTATCGGCAACGATCCGGTGTGCCTGATCCTGGGCGACAACATTTTTCACGGGCAGCATTTCGGCGAACAACTGCAGACGGCCGCCACCCGGCAGACGGGCGCAACGGTATTCGGTTACTGGGTCAAAGACCCTGAGCGTTTTGGCGTGATCGATTTCGATGCTCAAGGGCGGGCCATTTCCATTGAAGAAAAACCTACCGCGCCCAAATCCAGCTACGCGGTAACCGGCCTGTATTTCTACGATAACGACGTGATCCAGATCGCCAAGACCATCAAACCGTCCAAACGAGGCGAACTGGAAATCACCGACGTCAACAACGCCTACCTGCACCGCGGCGACCTGCACGTCGAGCGTTTCGGCCGTGGTTTCGCCTGGCTGGACACCGGCACCCACGACAGCCTGCTGGAGGCTTCGCAATATGTGCAAACCATCGAGCACCGCCAAGGTTTGAAAGTCGCTTGCCTGGAAGAAATTGCCTACCAACAGGGCTGGGTCAGCCGCGAGCACATCCTTGAGCGCGCCCAGTACTTTGGCAAGACCGGCTACGGCCAATACCTGTTCCAGATCGCTGGAGAGACACGTTGAACGTCATCGCCACCCGCCTGCCTGAAGTCCTGATCATCGAACCGAAGGTTTTCGGTGATGATCGCGGCTTTTTCTATGAGAGTTTCAACGCTCGGGCGTTCGCCGAGGCCACCGGCTGCGCGTTGCAGTTCGTCCAGGATAACCACTCGCGCTCGGCCAGGGGCGTGTTGCGCGGCCTGCATTATCAGATCGAACAGGCCCAGGGAAAACTGGTGCGGGTCATTGCCGGGGAAGTGCTCGACGTGGCGGTGGACATTCGCCGCAGTTCGGCCACTTTCGGGCAATGGGTGGGCGTACGCCTGTCAGCGCAGAACCATCGGCAACTGTGGGTCCCGCCAGGCTTCGCCCATGGCTTCGTCGTGCTCAGCGATTGCGCTGATTTCCTCTACAAGACCACCGACTACTACGCGCCCTCTGCCGAGCGCTGCATTCGCTGGGACGACCCGGACCTGGCCATCGACTGGGAACTGGAGAGTGCGCCGATCCTCTCACCCAAGGACCAGGCCGGCAAGGCTCTGCACGAGGCCGACCTGTTCCCATGAGTACCTCCTTGCGCATCCTGATCATCGGCCAGAACGGCCAGGTCTCCCGAGCACTCCAGTCGCGCCTGGCCGGCATGGCTGAGTTGATCGTGCGCGGCAGCGACCAACTCGACCTGGCGCGCCCCGATCACCTTCGTTCGCCCATCACTGCCCTGCGGCCTGACCTGATCATCAACGCCGCCGCCCACACCGCCGTCGACCAGGCCGAGAGCGAACCGGAACGGACCTTCGCCATCAATGCCACGGCGCCGGGCGTCCTGGCTCAAGTGGCGGTCGAGTTGGGTGTCCCGCTGATCCACTACTCCACCGATTACGTCTTCGATGGCCGCAAGCCTGAGCCCTACACCGAGACCGACTCGCCCAACCCGCTGAGTGTCTATGGGCGCAGCAAGCTGGCCGGCGAGGACGCCATTCGCCACGTCGCCGGGCAGCACCTGATTTTGCGCACCAGTTGGGTGTACTCCAACGAAGGCCGCAACTTCCTGTTGACCATGCAACGCCTGCTGCAGGAAAAATCGCACCTGCGGGTGGTGGACGATCAGATCGGCGCACCGACCTGGGCCGGGACTATCGCCGACAGCACCGCCCACTTGATTGAACGTTGGCAGGCCGGCCGGTGCGGCGCCTGGGGGACTTACCACCTGACGGCGCAGGGTGAAACGTCCTGGTTCGGCTTTGCCCAGGCCATCGGCGAGCACCTGATCGAGCAGCACAAACCCTGCGCGGTGCTTGAGCCCATCCCCTCCAGTGCTTACCCGACCCCGGCCCCACGCCCGCTGAACTCGCGTCTGGATTGCACACGCCTGCTTCAGCAATGGGGTGTAAGTCAGCCAGACTGGCAAAGCGCGCTGCACCAGTGCCTTGCCGCCGGACACTAGGCATAATGCGCCTGTCCCCACAGGCGCCTGATGCTCATGAATTCCACTCTTCCCCGCAGACCCCGCTGGCGCAGCCTGGCCTTGCTTGCGCTGTGCCTGGCGCCGTTGCTGTGGCCGCTGGAACATCTGGCCGAGCGTTACTACCGCAGTGAACTGGCTGGGCAGAACCGCCAGACCCTCGATCTCTACGTCGCCAACCTGTTGGGCACCCTGCACCGCTATGAAGTGCTGCCACAGATTCTCGGTGAGCTGCCGGCCCTGCGCGCCACTTTACTGGCACCGGACGACGGCATCATCCAGGGCAATGCCAATCGACTGCTGAAAAACATCAGCGCCCAGACCGGCGCAGAAGTCATGTACCTGATGGACCCCACCGGCAAGACCCTCGCGGCATCGAACTGGGATAAACACGACAGTTTCGTCGGACGCAATTTTGCCTTCCGGCCGTATTACATCGAAGCAATGGCCGGGCGGCTGGGACGCTTCTTCGGCTTGGGCACCACCTCGGCCAAGCGCGGTTACTTCTTCGCCGCTGCCGTGCGCGACCGGGAAAAAGTGATCGGCGTACTGGTGGTCAAGGTGGATCTGGACCACACCGAAAGCCTCTGGGGCAAAACCCCCGAACAACTGCTGGTGACCGACCACAACGGCGTGGTGATCCTCACTTCGCGACAAGAATGGCGATTTCGCGCGACCCGCCCCTTAAGTGACGAAGAGCGCCAGTCCATCAGCGCCGTACAGCCCTACCCGACCCGCGACCCCAAGCCGCTGAACCTGGATGCGAACGCCTGGCTGATCCAGACCCAGTCCATTGAGGAGACCCGCTGGAGCGTGAGCATTCTCGCCCCGCGTACCCTGATCGACCGTCAGGTGCGCACCGTGGTGGTCATCGGCGGTGCGGCCTTGCTGGTCCTGATGCTGTTGCTCGGGTTGATGATGCAGCGCCGGCGGCATTACCTGGACCGCATCGCCTTCGAAGGCAAGGCCCGTCAGGAGCTGGAAGGCCGGGTAGCCGAGCGCACCAGTGACCTGGAAGGCCTGAACCGGCGACTCAAGCAAGAGGTGCTGGAACGCGAGCAGGCCCAGCAGGAACTGGTCCGCGCCCAGGATGACCTGGTGCAAGCCGGCAAGCTGTCAGCCCTGGGCACCATGTCGGCCAGCATCAGCCACGAACTCAACCAGCCGCTGGCGGCGATCCGCAGCTATGCCGAAAACGCCGAAATATTGCTCGATCACCAGCGTACCGAGGACGCCCGAGGCAACCTCAAGCTGATCAGTGAGCTGACCGCTCGCATGGCCTCGATCATTGCCCACTTGCGCGCCTTCGCCCGCCGCGACCGTCACGCCCCGGAAAGTGTCGCCCTGCAACCGGCGCTGGACGATGCCCTGGCACTGCTCGCCAAGCGCCGGCGCAGCATGGAAGTGGAACTGATCCGCGACCTGCCGGCCGCCACTTTGTGGGTCGAGGCCGGGGAAACGCGCTTGCGCCAGGTGCTCGGCAACCTGCTGGCCAACGCTCTCGACGCCCTGACTGAAAAAGGCCCGCCGCGCAAACTCTGGCTCAGTGCCGAAGCCACCGAAACCGGCGTCAACCTGTACATCCGCGATAACGGCCCGGGGTTTTGCATGGAAGCCCTTGGTCGCGCGGGCGAGCCCTTCTACACCACCAAGACCCGCACCCAGGGCCTTGGCCTGGGGCTGGCGATTTGCGACACCCTGATGCGCGCCTTCGGCGGTGAACTGTCGTTCGCCAATCACAAGGAAGGCGGCGCCCTGATTACCCTGAAGTTGCGCGCTGGCGCGCCCGGTGTGAGCCTGCAACCGTCCGAGGACCGTAGCGTATGACCATCGATAACCGGATTGAGGTGGTGTTGATCGACGACGATCCCCACTTGCGTCAGGCCTTGAGCCAGACCCTCGACCTGGCCGGCCTGAAGGTCCTGTCCCTGGCCGAGGCCAAAGGCGTGGCCGGGCAACTGTCTCGCGACTGGCCGGGTGTGGTGGTCAGTGACATTCGCATGCCGGGCATCGACGGCCTTGAGTTGCTGAGCGAACTCCATGCCCAGGACCCGGAGCTGCCGGTGTTGCTGATCACCGGCCATGGCGACGTGCCGCTGGCAGTCCAGGCCATGCGCGCCGGAGCCTATGACTTCCTTGAGAAACCTTTCCCCAGCGATCACCTGCTCGACAGCGTGCGCCGGGCCCTGGCCTTGCGGCGCCTGGTAATGGACAACCGCAGCCTGCGCCTGGCCCTGAGCGACCGCCATGAACTCAGCGCCCGGCTCGTCGGCCAATCGCCCTCGATACTGCGCCTGCGCGAGCAGATCGGTGCGTTAGCGGCGACCCGCGCCGATGTGCTGATCCTCGGAGAAACCGGGGCCGGCAAGGAGGTAGTCGCCCGAGCCCTGCACGATCTGTCGGGCCGGCGCAACGGCCCCTTCGTCGCGATCAACGCCGGAGCCCTGGCCGAGTCGGTGGTGGAGAGCGAGCTGTTCGGTCATGAGCCCGGCGCTTTCACCGGCGCGCAGAAGCGCCGCATCGGCAAGTTCGAGTTCGCCAACGGCGGTACGCTGTTTCTCGATGAAATCGAAAGCATGAGCCTGGACGTTCAGGTCAAACTGCTGCGGCTGCTGCAAGAGCGGGTAGTGGAACGACTGGGGGGCAATCAACAGATCCCGCTGGACATCCGCGTCATCGCCGCCACCAAGGAAGACCTGCGTCAGGCCGCTGATCAGGGTCGTTTTCGCGCCGACCTGTATTACCGCCTGAACGTCGCGCCGTTGCGTATCCCCCCGCTGCGTGAACGCGGTGAGGATGCCCTGATGCTGTTCCAGCATTTCGCCGACGAAGCCAGCGCCCGTCACGGCCTGCCGCCCCACGAGTTGCAACCGGCCCAACGGGCATTGCTGCTGCGCCATAGCTGGCCGGGCAACGTGCGAGAATTGCAGAACGCCGCCGAGCGTTTTGCCCTGGGTCTGGAACTGGCCCTGGACAACAGCGCGCCCGACGGTAGCCCCGGTGCCCCGGTCGAAGTGATCAGCGGCGGCTTGAGCGAGCAGGTGGAGAACTTCGAGAAAACCCTGATCGCCGCCGAACTGGCCCGCCCTCACAGCTCGGTGCGCAGCCTCGCCGAAGCCCTGGGCATTCCGCGCAAGACCTTGCACGACAAGTTACGCAAGCATGGGCTGAACTTCGGCGATAGCCAGGGCCATGCCGATGAGTCCGATTGAGTCTGCTTGAGTGATTGCCATCTTCCCTTTCAAAAGAGGCCCTGCATGAACCGCGACAGCCGCTACCTGGAATCGATCCTGCACCACGACATCCCGTTGACGCGGGACATGGGCCTGAAGGTGCTCGACTGGCAGGCCCGGCAACTGCGCCTGTTTTTACCGCTGGAGGCCAACGTCAACCACAAGAGCACCATGTTCGGCGGCAGCCTGTACTGCGGCGCGGTGCTGGGTGGCTGGGGCTGGCTGCACCTGGCCCTGCGCGAAGAGGGCATTGAGGACGGGCATATCGTCATTCAGGAAGGGCAGATCAGCTATCCACTGCCAGTCACGAGGGACGCCACAGTCATTTGCCAGGCTCCCGAAGAAAACGTCTGGAAACGCTTCCTGGCCACCTACCGGCGCTACGGACGCGCACGACTGACCTTGCAGACCCAGGTGATAAATGCCGGGAGCGAAGCACCAGCGGTGCAATTTGTGGGGCAGTACGTGTTGCACCGCTGACCCCCGAGCATCAAAAAAAACCCTGTGGCGAGGGAGCTTGCTCCCGCTCGGCTGCGCAGCAGACGCATTGGGGCCGCTTCGCAGCCCAGGGGGAGCAAGCTCCCTCGCCACAACAACTGTCCCAGGTCCAGCAAGGGGCAGTCGATTCAGGAGCGGGCAAGTTCCAGCAGTTTCCCACGCCACGCCGCCTTTGCCGGCAACGCCAGGAAGGATTCATTCAACAGCGACTCCCGCGGCGGATAGCAGAACGGCTCGCCGCGTAGGTCCAGCACCTCGCCGCCCGCACCCTCCAGCACGCCTTGGGCGGCGGCGGTGTCCCACTGGGACGTCGGCGCCAGTCGCGGATAGCAATCCGCCGCGCCCTCGGCCAGCAGGCAGAATTTCAACGAACTGCCGATGCTGGTCAGTTGCAACTCACCCAGGCTCTCGCTCAAGCCGCCCAAGAGACGCTCTTGCTCCGGGCTGGTATGGCGACGGCTGGCGACCACCGTAAAAGCATCCCCCGGCGCCGGCACGTTACGCACTTCGATCGGCAACGGCTCGCCCCCCTTGTCGCCACGCCAGGCGCCGAACCCCGCGCCACCGACGTAAAAGCGACCATTGGTGGGCATCGACACTACGCCAAACACCACCCGCCCCTGCTCGACCAGTGCGATATTGACGGTGAACTCTTCGCTGCCGGAAATGAACTCCTTGGTGCCGTCCAGCGGGTCCACCAGCCACCAGCGTTGCCAGCCGGCGCGCACGCTTTGCGCAATATTGGCGTCCTCTTCGGAGAGGATTGCAATATCCGGCGCCAACGCGGTCAGCCCGGCCACGATCACATCGTGAGCGGCCATGTCCGCGGCGGTCACCGGCGATGCGTCGGCCTTATGGTTGACCTGCACATTGGCTCGCCAGAACGGCAGGATCGCCTCACCGGCCTTGAGCGCCAGCTCGACCACAGGGGCCATTAGAGGGTGGGGGAAATTCATGACAGGAACGCTCCGCGCTGGGTCAACAGGTCACGGGCCAGGTACAGCGCCGCCAAGGCACGGCCCTCCGTGAATTGAGGGTTTTGCGCCAAGGCCGACAACTCACGCAGGTTGACCTTGTCCACGCGCATCGGCTCAGGCTCGTCGCCTTCCAGCCGCTCTTCATAGAGATCGGTCGCCAGCACCACTTGGATCTTCTGGCTCATGTAGCCGGGGGACAGGGACAGTTCAGTCAGGTGCTCCAATTGACGCGCACCAAAACCGGCCTCTTCTTTAAGCTCCCGCTCAGCCGCCGCCAACACGTCTTCACCCGGCTCAATCAAACCCTTGGGCAGGGACAATTCGTAGGCATCGGTGCCGCCGCAGTATTCTTCCACCAACACGGCGTGATCGGCGTCGAGCATCGCCACGATCATTACCGCGCCGTAACCTGCGCCCTTGCCCGCCAAACGCTCATAGGTGCGCTCCACGCCGTTGGAAAACCGCAGTTTCAGTTCTTCCACGCAAAACAGGCGGCTGGTGGCGACGATCCGTCGATCGAGTATGGTGGGTTTCTGGCGCATAAACGGCTCCCTGGGCGATAGCGGGCTACTATACCCGGCCTATTCTGATTGTTTGTGTCGGATATCCGATTACCGCTGGAGAAGTTTTATGGCCTTGCTGCCCTGGCACGAGATCGATACGGTGCTGCTGGACATGGACGGCACCCTGCTGGACCTGCATTACGACAACCATTTCTGGATGGAACACTTGCCCCAACGCTACGCCGAACTGCATGGCGTGAGCCGGGCCATGGCGGAGCTGGAGTTGCAGCCGCTGTTCGAGCGCAACGCCGGCCAATTGCAGTGGTATTGCCTGGACTTCTGGAGCACCGAGCTGAAACTGCCGGTGCGCGAACTGAAGCTGGAAACCGCGCACCTGATTGCCCTGCGCCCGGACGCCGACACGTTCCTGGCGGCGATCCAGCGGGCGGGTAAACGGGTGGTAATGATCACCAACGCCCATCGCGACTCATTGTCCCTGAAGCTGGAACGCATCGAACTGGCCCCTTACTTCGAACGTTTGATCAGCTCTCACGACTACGGTTTTCCCAAGGAAAGCCCGCAGTTCTGGGATGCCCTGCAAGCCGATCTGAACTTCGACCCGGCCCGCAGCCTGTTTATCGACGACACCTTGCCAGTGCTGCGCAGCGCCCGGGAATTCGGCGTGGCACACCTGCTGGCGGTCAGCGTACCGGACAGCCGCAAAGGGCCGAAGGATACGGGGGAGTTCGAGGCGTTGGGGGATTATCGGGATTTGATTGCCGGGCTTTGATAGCCGGCCGTTTGCATCGCGAGCAGGCTCGCTCTCACAAGGTTCCTTGTTCGCCACAGATCCAGTGTGGGAGCGAGCCTGCTCGCGATGAAGACAATGCGGTCCTCAAGCTTTATTCGGGAATGCGCAGCACCTGCCCCGGATAGATCTTGTCCGGATGCGACAGCATCGGTTTGTTGGCTTCAAAAATCTTGTTGTACTTGTTCGCATCACCATAAACACGCTTGGAAATGGCGCTCAGGGTGTCACCTTTTACGACGGTAACGAACTTGGCCTCAGTGGCCACAGGACCCGTCACGGTGATTTGGTCATCGACTTCACTGATACCGTGCACGTTGCCCAGCGCCAACAAAATCTTTTCTTTCTCTTCCTGGGTCGCGGCTTCACCCGAGGCAATGACTTTTTCGCCCTCGACTTTCACCTGGATCTTTGAAGTATCAATGCCTGTCAGCGCCTCCTTTACGTGATTGGTCAGCGCTTCGCTGTTGGCCTGTGCCTTGTCGGGCGTCAGTGCATCAAGAATTTTCTCACCGGCATCTTTCAAAAAACTGAAAAGGCTCATCGTGTTCTCTCCATAGGTTTAAGTGTCCAGACGCAAAAGCCTAGACCAAGCCAAACGAACCCGGTTCCCAGCCGACCAATGACCCTGCCGCGCACAAAGCGCTAGAATCCCAACCTTCCCGCGCCCTGGAACGAAGATGGACATCAAGCAGCTGAAATTTCTCATCGCGCTCGACGAAACCCGCCACTTCGGCCAGGCGGCCGCGCGCTGCCACATCACCCAACCGACCCTGTCAATGCGCCTGCGCAGCCTTGAAGAAGAGCTGGGCCTGCCACTGGTCAATCGAGGCCAGCGCTTTGAAGGTTTCACCGCTCCCGGGGAGCGGGTGTTGGCCTGGGCACGCACGGTCATGGCGGCCTATGACGGTCTACAGGCCGAAGCGGCGGCCTGCCGTGGCAACCTGGTGGGTACCCTGCGCCTGGGAGTGGTGCCATTGTCGGACTTCGATCCGTTGTCGATGATGCAGCGGCTGCACAGCGAGCACCCTAACCTGCATTTCGAATTGTCATCCTTAAGCTCCGAACGCATCCTCGAACAACTGGCGAACAACCGCATCGACCTGGGCATTTCCTATCTGGAGCGCCTGGACACCGAGCGCTTCGACGCCCTGCCCTTCAACCATACGCGCATGGGCTTGCTCTTTGACCAGCGATACTTCTATTTCGGCGAGCAGCCGCTGAGCTGGGAAGCGCTGATCGAGTTGCCCCTGGGCATGCTCACCAGCGGCATGCATTTTCGTCAGTCCATCGACCACAACTTCCACAGTCGGGGCCTCACACCCCGCCCTCTGCTGCAAACCGACGCGGTGCATCAATTGTTACAAGCCGTACACGGCGGACTGTGTTGCGCCGTGATGCCGATGAACAGTGGCCTGGGTATGCTGACCCGAGACTTGCGCATCCAGCCCATCGAAGACGCGCAAACTCTGGTCCCGCTGGGTCTGATCATGCGCCGCGGCGCTCCACGCTCGGCTTTGGCGGAAGCTTGCTTCGCCCTCTATCAGAAATCATCAACGACATCTTGATCGACGTCATCTATTGATAGATCAGTAATAGCGATTAGACGTGGCAGATTGCCGCATTTAGTCTTATCACTATTCCCACTGTCAGTGATGCCTATGAACGACAAGCCTCCGGTCTGTTCTGCGCCTGCGGAGAAAATACCCGCGCCAGCCGCCAGCCAGAGCTATCGCTACTGCAACCTGGACCATTCCCAATCGGACAGCACCGCGCTGGCCGAGGAAGTGGCGCTGGCGATCGCCTATAACGGCATCAGTCAGGCTGTCATGCTGGTCACGCCGTCTGACCTTGAAGACTTCATCGTCGGCTTCAGCCTAGGCAGCGGCATCATTGAATACCCTGCGGACATCTATGACGTGCAACTGAGCGGCGACGGTTCTGCGCAATACGCCCAGGTAACCATCGCCAACCGCGCCTTCTGGAACCTCAAGCAACAACGCCGACAACTGGCCGGCACCAGCGGCTGCGGGCTTTGCGGGGTGGAAGCGGTGGAGCAGGCATTACCGAACCTCAAGGCACTGCCCGGCACGCCACTGCCACCGGCCCAGTGGCTCGAAGGCCTGCGTCAACGCATCGGCCAGTTCCAGCCCCTGGGCCAGCATTGCGGCGCGGTCCACGCGGCGCTGTTCATGAACGCCCAAGGCCAATTGCTGCTGGGACGCGAAGATATCGGCCGGCACAACGCGCTCGACAAACTGATCGGCGCGCTGATCCGGCAACAGATCCCGGTGAACGGAGGCGTGGCGATCGTCACCAGTCGTTGCAGCCTCGAATTGATCCAGAAAGTGTTGCGCGCCGGCATCCAGACCCTGGTCAGCCTGTCGTCACCCACCGGCCTTGCCGTGCAGTGGGCCCGCCAGCACAACCTCAATCTCATCCACCTGCCGCAGAAAAGTGCGCCGCGGGTCTATAGCCCTGCGATGGAGAATCAAGCGTGAGCAATCATCAACAAGCCGATCAGAAACCCGTACCGCGCTACAAGCCCTACAAGGGTCCGGCCGGTGGTTGGGGCGCGCTGATCAGCGTCGCCCAGGCCTGGCTGACCAGCGACAATGCGCTGAAGAACCTGCGCATGATGCTCAAGACCAACCAGAACGGCGGCTTTGACTGCCCAGGCTGTGCCTGGGGCGACTCGCCGGAAAGCGGCATGGTCAAGTTCTGCGAGAACGGCGCCAAAGCGGTGAACTGGGAAGCGACCAAGCGCCGTGTCGATGGCGCATTCTTCGCCAAACACAGTGTGACGTCGCTGCTGGAGCAGAGCGACTATTGGCTGGAATACCAGGGGCGCCTGACCGAGCCACTGAGCTACGACGCCGAAACCGACCGCTACAAACCCATCAGTTGGGAAGCGGCATTTGCCCTGATCGGCAAACACTTGCAGGGGCTCTCCAGCCCGAACCAGGCTGAGTTCTATACCTCGGGCCGGGCCAGCAACGAAGCAGCCTACCTCTATCAGTTGTTCGTGCGCGCCTACGGCACCAACAACTTTCCCGACTGCTCGAACATGTGCCATGAAGCCAGTGGCGTGGCGCTGTCTCAGAGTGTCGGCGTAGGCAAAGGCACCGTGACTTTCGACGATTTCGAACACGCCGACGCGATTTTCGTCTGGGGCCAGAACCCGGGCACCAACCATCCACGCATGCTCGAACCGCTGCGCGAAGCAGTGAAACGCGGCGCCCAAGTGGTGTGCATCAACCCGCTCAAGGAGCGTGGCCTGGAGCGTTTCCAGCACCCACAAAACCCGATCGAGATGCTTACCAACGGGGACAAACCGACCAACTCCGCCTATTTCCGTCCGGCCCTGGGTGGCGACATGGCCGTGCTGCGGGGCATGGCCAAGTTCCTGCTGCAATGGGAACGTGAGGCGCAAAACACCGGCGCTGCTGCAGTGTTCGACCACGCGTTCCTGAACGAACACAGCATCGACGTACTGGATTACCTGGCCGTGGTCGATGACACGCCATGGGAGCAGATCGTTGAGCAGTCGGGCTTGACCCTGGTCGAGATCGAACAAGCGGCGCGCATGTACGCCATCAGCAAGAACGTGATCATGTGCTGGGCGATGGGCATCACCCAACATCGCCATTCGGTGGCGACCATCCAGGAAATCGCCAACCTGATGCTGCTGCGCGGCAACATCGGCCGGCCGGGCGCCGGTCTGTGCCCGGTTCGCGGCCACAGTAACGTGCAGGGCGACCGGACCATGGGCATCAACGAGCGTCCGCCGGCGGCGTTCCTTGACTCGCTGGAGCGTCGCTTCCAGTTCAAGGTGCCGCGCGAGAATGGCCACAACGTGGTCGAAGCGATCCACGCCATGGCTGACGGCCGGGCGAAGGTCTTCATCGCTCTGGGCGGCAACTTCGCCCAGGCCACCCCGGACAGTGATCGGACGTTCCAGGCCTTGGGCAACTGCGACCTGACTGTGCAGATCAGCACCAAGCTCAACCGCAGCCATCTGGCTCATGGAAAAGAGGCGCTGATCCTACCGTGCCTGGGCCGTACCGACATCGACCTGCAAGTCGAAGGCGCACAAGCGGTGACCGTGGAAGACTCCTTCAGCATGGTCCATGCATCCAATGGCCAATTGCAGCCGCTGTCGAACCAGATGCGTTCCGAGCCCTGGATCATTGCCGGCATCGCCGCCGCCACACTGGGCCACCATCCGGTGGACTGGAACTGGCTGGTGGCGGACTACAACCGCATCCGCGACCTGATCGCCGATACCATCCCGGGGTTCAAAGACTTCAACGAAAAGCTCCAGAACCCCGGCGGCTTCTATCTGGGCAACAGCGCCGGTGCACGTCGCTGGAACACCGCCTCAGGCCGCGCCAACTTCAAGCCCAACCGGCTGCCGACCGACCTGGTGCATGAGCGCACTCGCGCCACCGGGCAGTTGCCTGACCTGATCATGCAGTCCATGCGCTCCCACGATCAGTACAACACCACCATCTATGGCCTCGATGACCGCTATCGCGGCGTGAAGGGCCAGCGTGACGTGTTGTTCGTCAACGAAGCGGACATCATTCGACTGGGCTTCAAACCTGGGCAGAAGGCCGACATCGTCTCGCTCTGGGATGACGGCCGCGAGCGACGGGTCAAAGGCTTTACCCTGTTGGCATTTGACATTCCCGCCGGACAGGCCGCCGCCTATTACCCTGAAGTGAATCCGTTGGTGCCGTTGGAGAGCACCGGCGACGGCAGCCATACCCCGACTTCGAAATTCGTGGCGATCCGTCTGGAAGCGGCGAGCGAGAATGGGCTGATTCTGGCCAAGTCGGCCTGACACAACGTGCCAGGCGATTAGGTTGTGTGGGAGCAAGGCTTGGCTCCCACAATCCTACTTTTCAATCGCCCACAAAAAAGGCCGTTTTCCATAGAAAACGGCCTATCCGAAGTAGCTAAAGACCGGCGAAAATCTATTAAGTTCCGCCCAAAAAACAATAACTTATCGAATTGTGCACAAGTCGTGTTACTCGTCGGATTTCGATTGTAACCAAGCGAAGCCAGCCTCAGGATCGCGCCGTCATCCCTTTGAGGCTCCTCTATGAAGTTCTCCTCGATTCTCTTGTTGTCCCTTGGCCTGATCAGTGGCGCAGCCTCTGCCGGTGGCACCACCGAAGCAGGCGTGGGCGGCGCATTGGGCGGGGTTCTGGGTTCTGTGGTCGGCCAGTCCTTGGGCGGCAACACCGGGTCCACCATCGGCGCAGCCTTGGGTGGCGCGGGTGGCAGTGCGGTCGGTGCGGACAAACGCAGCCGCGGCGAAGCAGCGATTGGCGGTGCGCTGGGCGCAGCCGGCGGTAACGTGGTCGGCCGTAGCGTAGGCGGCACCACCGGCAGCCTGATCGGTGCAGCAGCAGGCGGCGGCGCTGGCGGTGCACTGGGCAACTATATGGGCAAGGACGATGACGACGATCGTCGTTATGACGGTCGCCGTGGTGATCGCCGCTACTACCGTGACGGCCATCCAGGTCGTGGCCATGCCTACGGGCATCGCAAGCACAAGCACAAACATCGCTATCACGACGATTGATCACTGGCTCTAACCAGTAGTCGATAGAAAATCGCAGTCTTCGTCAGCGCTTCTCAAGCGTCTGACAGGAGACTGCGATTTTTCGTTTAAATCACCAGCCGTTCCAAAGCGGCGCGCAACCGATCCGGAATCGCCACTGGCCGATTCGAAGACCGCTCCACAAAAACATGCACAAAGCGCCCCGCCGCGCAGGCCTCCTCCTCCCCCGCCTTGAACACCGCCAGCTCATACTGCACTGAACTGCTGCCCAGCTTCCCCACCCGCAGACCGATTTCAATCCGGTCGGGAAAGGCGATCGAGGCAAAGTAGTCGCAAGCCGAACTCACCACGAACCCCACCACCTCCCCATCGTGGATATCGAGGCCGCCGACCTCGATCAGATAAGTGTTCACCGCCGTGTCGAAAAAACTGTAATAAGTCACGTTGTTGACGTGACCGTACACGTCGTTATCGTGCCAGCGTGTGGTGATCGGTTGCAGGTGCGGGTATTCGCTACGTTGGGGCATCAGGTGTCCTTTACGGTTGCTCAATGGTTCATGCGTTGTTCAGGATTTTGAGGCCTGGTGTTGTGCGAATCCCTTGCCCTGGGCCGCCAGCTCCCCGATCAGACGCGCGGGCTTCCAGTGGGCCCCCTGCTTCGTTTCGAGTTCCAGCAGCCGTGCATGGATGTCTTCAAGTCCCTGATGGTCGGCCCAGGCCATCGGGCCGCCCTTGTCCGCGGGGAAGCCGTAGCCGTTGAGATACACCAGGTCGATGTCATGAGCCGACTCGGCAATACCTTCCTGCAGGATTTTCGCGCCCTCATTGACCAGCGCCAGCAAGCAACGCTCGAGGACTTCCTCGGGGCCGATCTCGCGACGCTGAAAACCCAACGTTTCACTGACTCGCTGCACCAGCGCATCGACCTCTACATCATGCTCGGCCTGGCGACTGCCGGCTTCGTAGTGATAGTACCCGTTGCCGCTTTTCTGGCCGAACCGACCCAGTTCGCACAAACGGTTGTCCACTTGCACCTCGGGTGCATCCTGACCTTTGCCCGCCAGTTCCCGAGCGCGCCACTCCAGGTCGATGCCGACGACGTCGTACATGCGAAACGGCCCCATGGCGAAGCCGAAACCCTGCAATGCCGCGTCAACCTGATGGGGAAACGCCCCTTCCAGCAGCATCTTGCGCGCCTCCAGCACATAGGGGTGAAGCATCCGATTGCCGATGAACCCGTGGCAATTGCCCGACACCACGCTGACCTTGCCCATGCGCTTGCCCAATACCAGGGCTGCGTCCAGCACCGCTTTGGAGGTTTGCGCCCCACGAACGATTTCCAGCAACTTCATGATGTGCGCCGGACTGAAGAAGTGCAGACCCAACACCTGGGTGGGGCGGCGGGTGACGGCGGCAATCGCATCGATGTCCAGCGCCGAGGTGTTGCTCGCCAGAATGGCTTGCGGCTTGAGCAAGCCGTCCAGCTCGCGGAAGATCTTCTGCTTGAGCTCAAGGTTCTCGTAAACCGCCTCGATGACCAGATCCACATTGCGGATCGCCGCGTAGTCATCTGCCCGCGTCACCCTGGCGATTCGGGCATCGGCCTCACCCTGGTCGATACGGCCCTGGCGCACGTTGTGGGCATAAGTATCGGCCACGGCAGCCAACGCCTGTTCCAGCATCTGCGGGTTGTTGTCGACCCACTGCACCGTCACGCCGGCGTTGGCCAGGCACATCACGATGCCCCGCCCCATAGTGCCTGCACCGACTACGGCGGCGCGCTGAATATCGAAGGGTGTCTGGCTCATGTTTGCTCTCTTGTTGGCGATCCAAAGACAGCCCTCACCTTAGTCAGCCGCAGAATATTTTTGAAATTTATTCGTGTGATGGCGGGCATTCATCGGATGGATGCGGATTACAAAGCCGCTTGAACCCAGTGGCGAACTTCGGCGTACGGGTAATCCTCCAGCTGCGCATATCCTGGAATCGTCCGTGCCTTCAGTTTGGTGAACAACGGCACGCTGATGCCGCAGAGGAACCGGGTCACCCGCTCCGCAGAGGGTGCACTGCCGGTATGCTGCTCGTGCCTGTTGATAAAGTCGCCACACAGTGCGTTGAAGTCTCTGTCCACCAGTACTGGTGATGGTGGTGGCTCCGGCAGACGGGCAACGTGTCCATGGCACACCGAACAATGACCACAGCGCTGCGGTGCACTTTCATCGCCGAAATACTGGGCCAACCGATAACCGAGGCAATGATCGGTGGCGAACAGTTCGAGCATCGCGTGGATCCGCGCGATCTCCCCACGCTCGTGCCGGGTGAAATAGTCGTGCAACTCTGCACTCAGTGCCTGAACGTCGAACCCTGCTTCAAGCACGTTATACACCTCGGTCATCTGTTTGCTTTCCAGCTCGATCCAGCCCTTTTCCTGAAAGTAATCCAGCGCCTTGACCACGCGGTTACGCTCGGCGTGATACAGCTGGTACATCCCGTCGAAATCCACCGTGGCCCAGGTACGAGCACGGCTGGAGGTCTGGATGATGGCCGAGACAAACGCCTGACGCTCCCCTTCGAAGTGCTCGAGCAATGCCTGCGGCTCGATCAGAAACTTGAAGCGATACTCCGCGAAATAGGCATAACGCGGCGCGATCAGCCGGCGCAGTTCCAATTGCACCAGCAGCGTCTTGAGCGGCAGTTGCCGGATGTTGCTCTTGTCCGCCAGCGGCCCCAGCAAAAACTCCCATTGGCCATCGGCCGCTGCGGCCTTCAACTCATCAAGCACGCACCGAATACCCGCCAGCTCCGGCGTATCACCATAAACAAAGTTTTCCAGCACGTTGAGGCTGTCACGGTTGGCCAGGACCAGACAATCGGACGGCAACCCGTCACGCCCCGCCCGGCCGATCTCCTGGCTGTAGTTCTCGATGGATTTAGGCAGGTCGAAATGCGCCACGTTGCGGATATCACTCTTGTCGATACCCATACCGAAGGCGATGGTCGCAACGATGCAATTGCACTGCCCGCCCATGAACCGGCGCTGGATGGCTTCGCGTTGTTCATGAGGTAAGCCGGCGTGATAAGCCTGGGCCTCAATCCCATGCTGGCTCAGGTGCTCGGCAATCTGCTCGGCGGTTCGCTGCAAGGTGACATAGACGATGCTCGGCTGTCCGGCTCGCTCGCCCAGCCATTGCACCAGTCGCCGCCGCTTATCCGCGCCGCGCACCGGTTCCACCAGCAGGTTGAGGTTAGGTCGATAGAAGCCGGTGGTGACCACATCGTCGGGGGCGATGGCGAACTTCGCCTGCATGTCCGCGATGACTTTGGGCGTTGCGGTGGCCGTCAACAGCAACACCTGGGGAATGTCGAACTGACGCTGGTAGTCAGGGAGCTTGAGGTAGTCGGGACGAAAGTTATGCCCCCATTCGGAGATGCAGTGGGCCTCATCTACCACCAGCAACGAGATCGGTACCTGCTGCAGGAAATTGCGAAAGCGCTCGTTCTTCAGCCGCTCCACCGAAATCATCAGAATCTTCAACTCGCCCGAACGGGCCCGTGCCATGACCTCGCTGGCTTCGTCACGACGCTGGACTGAATCGATACTCGCCGCCGCAATGCCATGGCGATGCAGGAACGCCAGTTGGTCCTGCATCAGTGCCAGCAGCGGCGAGACCACCAGGGTCAGATGCGGTAATAGCAGGGCCGGCAATTGATAGCACAGGGACTTGCCCGAGCCGGTAGGAAAAATGGCCGCTGCCGACCGACCGGCAAGTACTGCGCTGACGGCAGCTTCCTGACCGGGGCGAAACTGCGGATAACCGAAAACCTGTTCCAGGGTGCTGTGCATAGGCGGTCACTCCTTGACTGCTGCGATGCCAAAAGCCTAGCCGGACGGCGCAGGGAGTCGAGAAAAGGTTTGGGGGAAAAACGATACCGGATGATACAGCCTCAGCGCCTTTGTGCTTTGCCACGAGGCGATACAAATCCAGGCACTTTGATGCCTCGTTCCCGTTTCGCTTGCAAGGTAAGGTGCGCCATCCACTCATGCGTTACAGGCCTGGAAGCCTGGCGCTCAAGACTCCGCTCAAGGACTGAACCATGTCACATCCATTTTCCGCGCTACGCACCCTGGCGCTAACGTCGGCCTCACTGCTGGCCGGTTGCTTGACCATTCCAGCACAACCCGACATGCGAACCACCGTGTTCGAAACACCGGAATACCGCGCCCAGCAAGGTCTGGCCATCGTCAGAGCCTCAGCTCTGTATGCCCGGGGTGGCACCGGCCGGAACGTGACCGTGGCGCTGATCGACTCTGGACTGAACAGCAGGCTGACGGAGTTCGAGGGCAGGCTGGGTGACCCCGGATTCGACCATGTCGAAAACCGTCCCGGTACCCTTGACCGGGTCGGGCACGGCACGCAAATGGCCGGTATCCTCGCCGCCAACAAGGACGATCAGGGCATGCATGGCATCGCGTTTGAGGCCAGGTTGATCCCCTTCCGTTTCGGCGACGACAACGAACCGTTTTTTTTCGACAGCGAAATCGCACAGTCCTGGCAAAGCGGTTTCGACAAGGGCGCGCGCCTGTTCAATAACTCGTGGGCCAACGCCATCCCCGCCACCGAAATCACTGAAGCACGTTACAACCAGGTGATGCCCGACTCCCTGACCGCTGCCCGAAAACTGGTGGAAGACGGCGCCGTATTTGTCTTCCCGACCGGCAATGAGCTCAAGCGCGAGCCCTTGGCCGAACCTGGGTTACCGGCAGCATTGCCGGAACTGGAGAAAGGCTGGATCGCGGTCGTGGCGTTGAAAAACGATGGCAGCACCATCAATGGAAAATCCAACTATTGCGGCGTCGCAGCCGCCTGGTGCATCGCCGTACCCGGCGGCGACGCAGGTCCACAGGCAGGCCTGCTTACCGTGGGCAAGGATGGCCGTTACGTGCAAACCGCCGGCACATCCCCGGCCGCCGCGTTGGTCAGTGGCGCACTGGCTGCGCTGCAAAGCCTCTACCCGCAGCTCAACGCACAGCAAGTGCGCGAACATCTGCTGGCGACAGCCAACCGCACTGGCATCTACGCCAACAGCGAAGCCTACGGCAGAGGGTTGATGGACCTTGAGGCGGCCTCACGACGCGCCCCAGGACCGCTGGCTGACTGAACCAAGAGCCGCTACCGCTCGCGGCTGTCGAAGCCTCCCGGACAGTTCCGAGACGGTCGTGGGATATTTCTTCTTTTTCCAACGGGCAAAGATTTCGCCCTAAACTTTCCACCTATACAGACGCCACCCTCAGCCCGGACATTTTTTCATGTACCTCGCCCCAGATTTTCCTGACGACCACGCCATGCGCCAGCTCATGGAACTGCTCCATGAAGAAATCGGCCTGCCGGAGCGCAAGACAATCCGTCTGGACACCGCCATCAATCTCGACTTGGGCTGTGACGGCGCGGACGCTCGGCATCTGATGGAAGCATTGGAGGAGCGGTTCGCCCTCGACCTCATTGACTACGACGCGTACCGCTACTTTCAGCCGGAAGGATTTGATGTGTTTCAAAAGCGCAGGGCCAAGGGCCGTGGCAGCAAGGTGCCACTGACCATTGGGATGCTCTACAAGGCAATCAAGGCTCAGCGCTGGGAGACGCAGGAAGTGGAAGGGGTGTAGCCGAACGGCACGCATTAAGTGGCATTATTCTGGCTGTTTACCGTGATTCCAGGTGGAATAATGGCTGCTTTCGAGCCGGGAGCAGCACAGCATTGCATCCGCCCCCTCAAAAGCCGTCCATAAAAAAACCGCCCTGAAAAGGGCGGTTTTTTTCATTCGCGAACCAAGCCTTACAGCTGCGGCCCAGCGGCCTTGATCGCGTCGCTCACTTCAAACTTCTTGAAGTTCTCGATGAACAAGCCGGCCAATGCCTTGGCGGCTTCGTCGTACGCAGCCTTGTCGGTCCAGGTGTTGCGTGGGTTCAACAGGCCAGTCTCAACGCCCGGAACGGCCAGCGGCACGTCCAGGTTGATGATGTCCAGGTGCTCGGTTTCAGCACCGATCAGCGCGCCGCTCTGAATTGCCGCGATCACCGCACGGGTGGTCGGGATGTTGAAGCGCTTGCCGACGCCGTAGCCACCGCCGGTCCAGCCGGTGTTGACCAGGTAGACCTTGGAGCCGAAGCCGCGGATACGCTTGATCAGTAGCTCAGCGTATTCACCGGCAGGACGTGGGAAGAATGGAGCGCCGAAGCAGGTGGAGAACGTCGATTTGATGCCGCTGCCCGAACCCATTTCAGTCGAGCCCACCAGTGCGGTGTAACCGGACAGGAAGTGGTAGGCCGCTTGTTCTTCACTGAGGATCGACACCGGCGGCAGTACGCCGGTCAGGTCGCAAGTCAGGAAGATCACTGCGTTTGGCTCGCCACCGAGGTTTTTCGGTGCGCGTTTTTCGATCAGTTCACGCGGGTACGCGGCGCGGCTGTTCTGGGTCAGGCTGTCGTCGGCGTAATCGGCTTTCTTGGTGACCGGGTCCAGAACGACGTTTTCCAGTACGGCGCCGTGCTGGATGGCTTTCCAGATAACCGGCTCGTTCTTCTCGGACAGGTCGATGCACTTGGCATAGCAACCGCCTTCAATGTTGAAGACCACGCCAACACCCCAGCCGTGCTCGTCATCACCGATCAGGTAACGGCTTTCATCGGCGGACAGCGTGGTTTTGCCCGTGCCCGACAGACCGAAGAACAGGGTGACATCGCCCTCTTCGCCCATGTTGGCGGCGCAGTGCATAGGCAGTACGTCAACCGCTGGCAGCAGGAAGTTCTGGACGGAGAACAGCGCTTTCTTCATTTCACCGGCGTAACGCATGCCGGCGATCAGTACTTTCCTGGCCGCGAAGTTGATGATCACGGTGCCGTCGGAATTGGTGCCGTCGCGCTCAGGCTCGCAGACGAAGTTCGGCGCGTTGAGGATCTGCCATTCATCCTTGCCACCGGCGTTGTACTGCTCGGGGTTGATGAACAGGCAGCGACCGAACAGGTTGTGCCAGGCAGTCTCGGTGGTCATCTTGACCGGCAGGTAGTGCGCAGGGTCGGAACCTACATGAACATGGGAGACAAAACGCTCACGCTCGCCCAGATAGGCTGCTACGCGGTCCCACAGGGCGTCGAACTTGTCGGCCGGGAACTTGCGGTTGATCGGGCCCCAGGCAATGGCGTCCTGGGTGGTCGGCTCTTCAACGATGAAACGGTCAACCGGTGAACGACCGGTACGATGACCGGTGCGAACAACCAGCGCGCCAGTATCGGCAAGCTCGCCTTCACCGCGACTGAGGGCTTCTTTGACCAGATCATCGACACTCAGATCGGTGTACACGGCGTTATTGGCTTGCGTCATGAGATTCCCCGTCGGCCTGTGGCCGAGTGCTCCAAACGTTTTGTAGTAGGAAGTCGCGCACTACTACCCGAAAAAAGTGGGCCGGATTATGCCAGAAAAGCCCAAAAAAAGTAGGGCCCTCCCGTCAGTACGGCGTAAATCCGGCGTTTGCCAGGAGATTTACCTGCGCTGAACCGTTTTAGTGACGAGTATCTGACGGTGTGTCGACACCCGCACCGGCGAACAATTGGGCGATGTCCGCAGCGTCGAACAGGTAGCGCTCGTTGCAAAACTGGCAATCGATCTCGATGGCGCCACCATGCTCGATCACCAATTGCTGCGCATCTTCCAGACCCAGACTGACCAGCGCATTGCCGGAACGTTCACGAGAGCAGCTGCATTGGAAGCGCAACGGCTGAACGTCGAACAGGCGGACCTGCTCTTGATGGTAGAGACGATGCAACACGGTTTCGTTGTCCAGGCTCAGTAGCTCATCGGCGCTCAGGGTGCTGGCCAGAGCGGTGATGTGCTGCCAGCTGGCGTCACGTTCTTGCTGGTCGCGAAGGCGATCGGCGGGCAACTGCTGCAGCAGCAAACCACGGGCACGCCGCCCGTCGGCATAGAGCCAGAAGCGAGTGTTGGTCTGTTGCGACATGACGAAGTAGTTGGTGAAGCATTCAGCCAGAGACGTGCCATCGAGATCGACAATACCCTGGTAGCGCTTGCCGTGGGTTGGATCGACCGTCAGCGCCAGCACGCCATCGGGCATCATGTCGGCCAGGGTCGCGTCGGGGGCGATCTGCTCGGCGTGATAACGGGCCAGGCCACGGATCTCGCGTTCGCTGGAGCATTCGATCATCAACAATGGCACCGGGCCTTCGGAACGGGCCTGGAGAATCAGCAAGCCATCGAATTTCAAGGTGCCGACCAGCAGCGCCGCAGCCGCCATCAGTTCACCGAGCAGTTGGGCGACCGGTTCCGGATAGGGATGCTTGGCAAGAACTTCGGCGTAGCTACGCTCCAACGCCACCAGTTCGCCACGAGTGTCGCTGTCATCGAAGATGAAGCGTTGGGTGTAGTCGGTATCCGGCAAATCAGTCATAGGGTCTGGTATCTGAGGTGATGACAAAGGATGAAGGGCATTTTATGGACATTCCGGGTGGGTTCCAAGCAAGGCCAGGGTTTGTCGGACGGGATGGGGCTGACTGCGCATCCGAGCCACAGGCACTGCGGCCTTAAATTGCCGATCTTTTATTCGCTATTGCTGCCATGAAACTTGAACAGATCCCGACGCTGCTTCTTGCTGGGCTTGCCATCGGTGCTGACCCCCAAGGCGCCGGCCTTGCGCTGGGCGGCTGCGGTTTCGCGCCGGGCGATACTGGCTTCGGTCTCGCGATACAGCGCCTGCGCTTCCGGCGCGCCGCGGCGCACGATCGACAGGGCTTGGACAACCACGGTTTTTTCGTCGAACCCGGTGCGAATGACATATTCGTCGCCGATGCGAGGCTCCTTGCCCGGCTTGCAACGTTCGCCCCGGTGATGGACCTTGCCGCTTTCGATGGCGGTCTTGGCCAGGGCGCGGGTTTTATAGAATCGCGCTGCCCACAACCATTTATCGAGACGGACCTTGTCGTCTTCTTCCTTTTTTTGTGCCACTGCAATTCCTCTTTCAGCCAATAGTCAGAACTGTACTACCGTTTTTGTCGAGCGCACGAATTCGGTCCGACAGATAGAATGTCGGCCGAACTGACTTGCGGCACGATGCGGGCCGGTATCGGTTACGAGCGGAAACAGGTGTGTAGATAACTGTCGCCATTTTGTGATTATTCTGCGTGAATACCGCGATTCGCGGGCTCCACGATCCGATGTACTGATCGCAGGTTTTTTTATTGAAGACTTTTGACCATCTGACCGTTGTCGGTCTACGCGAGTGGGTGGCGCTCCCGGATCTGGGTGTCGCGGGCCTGCGGGCAAAAATCGACACCGGCGCCAGCACCTCCAGCCTGCACGCCACCGACATCGAGCCGTTCGAGCGCGACGGTGAAAAATGGGTGCGCTTCACCGCGCATCTGGGAACGGTGGTGCAGTTGCGCCATCGTCGCTGCGAAGCCCCATTGGTGGCGCGCAAAACGATAAAAAGCTCCAACGGCCACGCCCAGGTTCGCTACGTGATCAGCACGACGCTGGCACTGGGGGATCGGATCTGGCGAGTCGAGTTCACGCTTGCCTGCCGCAAGTCCATGCGATATCGCCTGTTATTGGGTTCCAAAGCCTTGATCGACGGCCAGTTGGTGGTCAATCCGGGCATCAAATACGTTCAAGACAAGCCGGTGTTCCCGGTGTCCACTACCTCTGCCACAGGTGTTGCATGAAGATCGCTGTGCTGTCGCGTAATCCGCGTCTGTATTCCACTCGTCGCCTGGTTGAAGCCGGGACCGAACGTGGCCATGAAATGGTGGTGATCGATACCCTGCGCGCCTACATGAACATTGCCAGCCACAAGCCGCAGATCCACTACCGTGGCAAGCCGCTGGAAGGGTTCGATGCGGTGATCCCGCGCATCGGTGCGTCGGTAACGTTCTATGGTTGCGCCGTGTTGCGCCAGTTCGAAATGATGGGAGTATTTCCCCTCAATGAGTCCGTGGCCATCGCCCGCTCCCGGGACAAGTTGCGCTCGCTGCAATTGTTGTCGCGCCGTGGGATCGGCTTGCCGGTGACCGGTTTTGCCCACTCTCCCGACGACATTCCCGACCTGATTGCCATGGTCAACGGCGCGCCACTGGTCATCAAGGTGCTGGAAGGCACCCAGGGTATCGGCGTAGTGCTGTGTGAAACCGCGACGGCCGCCGAGTCGGTGATCGAAGCGTTCATGGGCCTGAAGCAGAACATCATGGTCCAGGAATACATCAAGGAAGCCGGCGGCGCGGACATTCGCTGCTTCGTGGTCGGCGACAAGGTGATCGCTTCGATGAAGCGCCAGGCCAAACCCGGGGAATTTCGCTCCAACCTGCATCGCGGCGGTAGCGCGAGCCTGATCAAGATCACGCCGCAAGAGCGCATGACTGCCCTGCGCGCCGCTAAAGTCATGGGCCTGGCCGTGGCGGGTGTAGACATCCTGCGTTCCAATCACGGGCCGCTGGTGATGGAGGTCAACTCCTCGCCGGGCCTGGAAGGGATCGAAACCACCACGAGCAAGAACGTGGCGGGGATCATCATCGAGCATCTGGAAAAAAACGGCGGGCCGAACATGACCCGGACCAAGGGTAAGGGTTAACTCATAGGTGGGAGCGAGCCTGCTCGCGATGGCGGCGTGTCAGTCAACATCAATGCTGCTGATCCACTGCTATCGCGAGCAAGCTCGCTCCCACATCAGTTCTTGAGCAAACGGGTGTATCCCTATACCGCATCCCTAGGCAACAACAGCCCCAACGGCAACCTCACCCGCGCTTCCAGACCACCACCGGCGCGGTTGCGCAATTCGACATTGCCGCCGTGCATCGAAGCGATGCGCTTGACAATGGCCAGGCCCAATCCCGTGCCTTTTCCGCCCCGGGCACGGTCGCCCCGGGTGAAGGGGTTGAAAATGGCTTCCAGTTCCGACGGATCGATCCCGGCACCACGGTCCATGACGCTGAGCACCACATAAGGTGCGCTGGTATCACCGGAAACATAAGCCGCCACTTCGACGCCCGTGCCGGCGTGATTCAAGGCATTGCCAATCAGGTTATTCAGCAATCGCTTCATCGACACCCGGCGCAGCGGGAACGGCTGGATCGGCTCCAGGCGCAGGTGCACTTTTTCGCAGTTCTGGTTATAGGGCGCGGCCACTTCCCGTACCAGCTCGCTGAGATCGACTTCTTCCACGGACTCGTCCCGACCGTCGCGAATGAACGCCAGGAACTGATCGAGAATCGCGTCCATGTCTTCGATATCGCGGACCATTTCATCGGTCAGGTCGGTGTGCTCGCCCATCAACTCCAGCGACAGCCGTAAACGGGTCAACGGTGTGCGCAGGTCGTGGGAGACGCCCGCAAGCATCAGTTCACGCTCGCGTCCGGCCTGCTCGACGTCCTCGGCCATCTGGTTGAAAGCGCGGTACACCTCGGTCATTTCACTGGGAGTGTCGCTGATGGGCAATCGCACGCTACGGCCCTGGCCCAATTGTCGGGCCGCGTAGACCAGACGCTTGAGCGGCTGATTGAGCTGGCTGACGAAGATCCACGCCGAAGCGGTCGACAACAGGCCGATGGCCAGGAACCAGCCAAGCACGTTCCAGATTTTCTGGCCGCGCAACGGGTGGGGGTACAACGGTACCTTCAACCAGCCATCCCCCAGGCTCGGCGCACGGACCCACAGCGCCGGAGGCGAGTGCATACGCAAGCGCACTTCGGTATCGGCGCCGAGTTCGTCCTGCATCTGCCGTTGATAGATCTCGCTGTAAGGCCAGTGTTGTTCGCCTTCCGGCACGCCAGCGCCAACCACCCGGATCAGGGTCGCCGCTTCGGCGATCTTCTCCCGGTTGGCTTCGTCGGCGGCCCAATAGGCTCGAAGGGTCAAGGCAACGCCGTGGCTGTACTGCCGGTCCACCAGCACATCTTCGTTCATCAGCAAGTAGACGAGCGTCAGTGCCTTGGAAAAGAGCACGACAATCAGCACCAGCCAGAGGGTGCGGGAGAAGAAGCTCTGGGGGAACCAAACGGGGGTTTTCATGAATAGCCGCTACACACTTGCAGGAGCGAGCGATGCTCGCACAATAACGGACCGCGAGTCGCCTGCAGGAAGAAATTCAACCCGCCAGGCCACCCGCTCCTACAAATCACCGATCACTTGCTGGCGGCGCCATCCGGCACGAATACATAACCCACGCCCCAGACAGTCTGGATATATCGCGGCTTGGAAGGATCAGGCTCGATCATCCGGCGCAGACGGGAAATCTGCACGTCGATGGATCGCTCCAGCGCATCCCATTCACGGCCACGGGCCAGGTTCATCAGCTTGTCGCGGGTCAGCGGCTGACGGGCGTTCATCACCAGGGCCTTGAGCACGGCGAACTCACCGGTGGTGAGCATGTGTATTTCATCGCCGCGCTTGAGCTCGCGAGTGGCCAGGGACAGTTCATAGTCGCCGAAGGTCACGCTTTCATCTTCGCTGCCCGGGGCGCCAGGCACCGGGGCCGACTGACGACGCAACACCGCCTTGACCCGGGCCATCAGCTCGTCCGGGTTGAACGGCTTGGCCAGGTAATCGTCAGCGCCCAGTTCCAGACCCTTGATACGGCTCAGCTCATCGCCCTTGGCCGTGAGCATGATGATCGGGATCTGGTTGTTCGCGCCACGCAGGCGACGGCAGGCTGTCAAACCGTCTTCACCTGGCAGCATCAGGTCGAGGACCACCAGGTTGAAGACCTCACGGGCCAGCAGCCGATCCATTTGCTCGGTGTTCGGTACGGTGCGGGCACGGTAGCCCTTGCTGACGAAAAAGCGCTCCAGCAGGCTGCTCAGCCCCGGATCGTCGTCAACAATAAGAATTTTTTCGCCTTCAGCAGTTTGTGCAGTGCTGCTCATAGGAAGCTCCTTTGATCTCGGCGCGCATTATGGCCTAGCTGCCGTTATACGCACCGTGTGCATTGTTAGCAGATTTTTCCTCTATCTCCAGTCATCCGGGTATCGAGCCTACAGACCACGACGCCCCCTAAGAACGCAACGCTGGTTATAATGCGCGGCCTCTTGTGCCAGGGAATGTCGGATCGTGATCCCGACCCATCGTTTTTTCCCTTGCCAGGCAGCACTTTCTGAATTTCGCGGGTCAACAGGCAGCCTCTTGACCCAGGCAGCGGCGCACGCCAGGCCGCTCAACCAGTCTCGCCGAGCCCGGTTTCTGCGGTGACGAGTCTGATTTCACAATTTTTCAGGTGGTTTTATGGACAGCATCAACAGCCGCATCGCCGAGGAACTCGGCGTACGCCCACAACAGGTCGAAGCGGCCGTCGCGCTACTGGATGAGGGCTCCACGGTGCCCTTTATCGCCCGTTACCGCAAAGAAGTGACCGGCAGCCTCGATGACACTCAATTGCGTCATCTGGAAGAGCGCCTGCGCTACTTGCGAGAACTCGACGAGCGGCGCGTCAGCATCCTGGCCAGCATTCAGGAACAGGGCAAGCTGACCCCGCAACTTGAGCGTGACATCAAGCTGGCCGACACCAAGACCCGTCTCGAAGACCTGTACCTGCCCTACAAGCAAAAACGCCGCACCAAGGGCCAGATCGCCCTGGAGGCCGGCCTCGGCGAGCTGGCCGACGGCCTGTTCAACGACCCGACCCTGTCCCCGGAAACCGAAGCCGCGCGTTTCGTCGATGCCGAAAAAGGTGTGGCGGACGTGAAAGCCGCGCTGGAAGGTGCCAAGTACATCCTTATGGAACGCTTCGCCGAAGACGCCAACCTGCTGGAAAAACTGCGCAATTACCTCAAGCAGGAGGCTACCCTCAGCGCCCGCGTGATCGCCGGCAAGGAAGAGGAAGGCGCCAAGTTCCGCGACTACTTCGAACACGACGAACCGCTCAAGAGCATGCCGTCCCACCGCGCCCTGGCAATTTTCCGCGGCCGCAACGAAGGCATTCTCAGCTCCGCGCTGAAGGTGGGCGATGAGTTGCCCGGCACCATGCACCCGTGCGAAGGCATGATCGGCCAGCAGTTCGGCATCCAGAACCAGAACCGCGCCGCCGACAAATGGCTGGCCGAAGTGGTGCGCTGGACCTGGAAGGTCAAGCTCTACACCCACCTGGAAACCGATCTGCTGGGCGAGCTGCGCGACAACGCTGAGACAGAAGCGATCAACGTCTTCGCTCACAACCTGCACGACCTGCTGCTGGCCGCACCGGCCGGGCCGCGCGCCACCCTGGGCCTGGACCCGGGCCTGCGTACCGGTTGCAAAGTGGCCGTGGTGGACTCCACCGGCAAGCTGCTGGACCATGCCACGGTCTACCCCCATGTGCCGCATAACAAGTGGGACCAGACCCTCGCCGTGCTCGCCGCGCTATGCGCCAAGCATTCGGTGGACCTGATCGCCATCGGCAACGGCACCGCCAGCCGGGAGACCGACAAACTGGCCGCCGAACTGATCAAGAAATACCCGGCCATGAAGATGACCAAGGTCATGGTTTCCGAGGCCGGCGCTTCGGTTTATTCGGCGTCGGAACTGGCCTCCAAGGAGTTCCCGGACCTGGACGTGTCGATTCGCGGGGCGGTGTCCATCGCCCGTCGCCTGCAGGACCCGCTGGCGGAACTGGTGAAGATCGATCCGAAATCCATCGGTGTCGGCCAGTACCAGCACGACGTTTCCCAGTTGAAACTGGCCCGGGGCCTGGACGCCGTCGTGGAGGATTGCGTGAACGCCGTGGGCGTGGATGTGAACACCGCTTCGGTAGCGCTGCTGGCGCGCATCTCCGGCCTCAACGCCACGCTGGCGCAGAACATCGTCACCCACCGCGACGAACACGGTGCGTTCAAGACCCGCGCCGCATTGAAGAAAGTCCCGCGCCTGGGTGAAAAAACCTTCGAGCAGGCCGCCGGTTTCCTGCGCGTCATGAACGGCGACAACCCGCTGGATTCGTCGGCTGTCCACCCTGAGGCCTATCCACTGGTGCAACGCATCGCCGCCCAGACCGACCGCGACATCCGTTCGCTGATCGGTGACGCCGCGTTTCTCAAGCGCCTGGACCCGAAAAAATTCACCGACGAAACCTTCGGCCTGCCCACCGTGACCGACATTCTTCAGGAACTGGAGAAACCCGGCCGCGACCCACGCCCCGAGTTCAAGACCGCCGAGTTCCAGGACGGCGTCGAAGACCTCAAGGACCTGCAGCCGGGCATGATCCTCGAAGGCGTGGTGACCAACGTCACCAACTTCGGGGCCTTCGTCGACATCGGCGTGCATCAGGATGGTCTGGTGCACATCTCCGCGCTGTCGGAGAAATTCATTAAAGATCCGCGCGAAGCGGTGAAGGCCGGTGATGTGGTGAAAGTGAAAGTCATGGAAGTCGACATCCCGCGCAAACGCGTCGGTCTGTCGATGCGCATGAGTGACACACCGGGCGAGAAAGTCGACGGTGCCCGCGGCGCTCGTCCGGGCTCGACACCGCGCCAGTCGCAGAACACCGCGCCGCGCAAGGAAACCGCCACTGCGGCCCCGGCGAACAACGCCATGGCCTCGCTGTTCGCCAACGCCAAGCAGTTGAAGAAACGCTGATGGACGCGCCAGCCGGGTTGGTGGAAAGCGCGTTTTTCAAGCTGCTCGGCTGCCGTCTGCACAGCCTGGGGGACGGGGTGGCGCAAGTCGCCCTGAGCCTTGAGCCACCGCTACGCAACCGTGGCGGCAAGCTGCACGGCGGCGCGCTGTTCAGCCTGGTGGACATCGCCATGGGCCTGGCTTGTTCCAGTGTCCACGGTTTTGACCAGCAGAGTGCGACCATCGAATGCAAGATCAACTACATCCGCGCCGTCTCCGACGGTGAGGTGCTCTGCACGGCCCGGGTCATCCACCCGGGTCGGCGCACGCTGGTGGTTGAGGCCGAGGTGATGCAAGGCGACAAACTGGTCGCAAAAGCACAAGGCACGTTCGCAGTCCTATAGCTCCCTGTCATCGATTTGGGTTAATTTCGGCGCTGCGAATGCGGCATCGATATCCCCTGTGGGAGCGAGCCTGCTCGCGATAGCGGTGGAGCAGTCAATGTAAAGTTGACCGACATACCGCTATCGCGAGCAGGCTCGCTCCCACAGAGGGGCCGCGACGAATTGTCTTTGGCCACACAAAAACCAGGCGAAAACGCCAGTTTTAACTTCACCCTTGTAGACCGTCGTGACCACCCCCATATTGGGGCGACTGACGCGTGAAGGAATTCAACTTGAGCGACCTTTTAAACCGCCGCCTGGCTCTGCTCGGCGAGCGCGCCAACCTCTCCCTGCTCGAGCAGTGCCTGCACGGCATCGAACGTGAATGCCTGCGCGTCACGGACACAGGGCATCTGGCGCAGACCCCGCACCCCGAGGCCCTGGGCTCGGCGCTGACCAACGAGCAGATCACCACCGACTATTCCGAGTCGCTGCTGGAGTTCATCACCCCGGCCCAGGCTGACGTGGCCGATACCTTGCGCAGCCTCGACAAGATCCACCGGTTTGCCTACAGCAAACTCGGCAACGAGTACCTGTGGAGCCCTTCGATGCCGTGCCCGCTGCCAGCGGAGGAGGACATCCCGATCGCGTATTACGGCACCTCGAACATCGGTCGGCTCAAGTATGTCTACCGCCAGGGTCTGGCCCTGCGCTATGGCAAGACCATGCAATGCATCGCCGGGATCCACTACAACTTTTCCCTGCCGGAAAAACTCTGGCCGCTGCTGCGTCAGGCCGAAGCCGTTGAAGCGAGCGATCGTGATTTCCAGTCATCGGCCTACATCGCGCTGATCCGTAATTTCCGTCGCTACAGCTGGTTGCTGATGTACCTGTTCGGTGCCTCGCCGGCTCTGGATGCCGGCTTTCTGCGCGGCCGTCCGCACCAGTTGGAACAATTGGATCCGGACACCTTGTACCTGCCGTACGCCACCAGCCTGCGCATGAGCGACCTGGGTTACCAAAGCAACGCCCAGGCCGGCCTGACCCCCTGCTACAACGACCTGGCAAGCTATACCGACAGCCTGCGCAAGGCGGTGGCGACACCGTACGCGCCCTACGTCGAAGTCGGCACGCATAAGAATGGTGAGTGGGTGCAGCTCAACACCAATATTTTGCAGATCGAAAACGAGTACTACTCCAACATCCGCCCAAAACGCGTGACCTATACCGGCGAGCGCCCGATCCAGGCGTTGATGGCTCGAGGCATCCAGTACGTCGAAATCCGTTGCCTGGACATCAACCCCTTCCTGCCGATGGGCATCGACCTCACCGAATCGCGCTTCCTCGATGCGTTCCTGCTGTATTGCGGTCTGAACGACAGTCCGCTCCTGGAAAACAACGAATGCAGCAATGCGACGAAAAACTTCCTGACCGTGGTCAAGGAAGGCCGTCGGCCAGGTTTGCAATTGCAACGCCAAGGGCAATCGGTGGACATGCAAGCCTGGGCTATCGAGCTTCTGGAGAAGATCGCGCCATTGGCCTCGCTGCTCGACGAGAGCCAGGGGGGCGACGCCCACCGCCAGGCACTGGACGCGCAATTGGCGAAGGTGCGGGACCCGTCACTGACCCCCTCCGCCCAAGTGCTGGCGGCCATGGCAGAACACCAGGAAAGTTTCGCCCAGTTCTCCCTGCGCCAGAGCAAGGCCCACGCCGAATTCTTCCGCGCCGAGCCGTTGCCTGCCCAGGAACAGAGCGCATTCGAAGAAAACGCTCGTCAATCCCTGGCTCAGCAAGCCGAGCTTGAGCAGAACGAAGTGGGGGATTTCGATGTGTTTGTAGGGGCGTACCAGGCGAGCATCCTGGCGATCAGTAACTAGGCACACCTCGCCGACGAGCGAACACCTGTGGGAGGGAGCAAGCTCCCTCCCACAGGGTTTTGTGTACAGCCGGCCATTTCTGGCGGATCGGCTGATTGGCTCAAGTCACTACTCCGCCGCGACGAAGGCTTCTCCCACAGATTGATCCCGCCCTCCTGGGCAAACGGTCGATCTGCGCCAGTTCTTCAGCGCTAAAACTCAGGTTCTTCAACGCCCCGACGTTCTCGATAATCTGCTCCGGCCGACTGGCGCCGATCAGCGCAGAGGTTACCCGTGCGTCGCGCAGGGTCCAGGCCAGGGCCATTTGCGCCAGGCTTTGCCCGCGACGCTGGGCAATTTCATTGAGGGCGCGTACATGGGCGATGTTCTCCTGCGACAGGTGCGAAGCCTGCAACGAACCACCACCCGGGCGATTGACCCGCGCATCGGCCGGAATGCCTTTGAGGTACTTGTCGGTCAGCAGGCCCTGGGCCAACGGCGTAAAGGCAATCACACCCGTGCCCAGTTCATCGGTGGCGTCCAGCAGGTCCTTTTCCACCCAGCGATTAAGCAGGTTGTAGGCCGGTTGATGGATCAGCAGTGGGACCTTCCACTCTTTGAGTAGCGCAGCCATTTCCCGAGTCTTCACCCCGGAATACGAAGAGATGCCAATGTACAACGCCTTGCCCTGCTGCACAGCCGTGGCCAGCGCACTGGCAGTTTCTTCCAGCGGGGTGTCGGGGTCGAAGCGGTGGGAATAGAAGATATCCACATAGTCCAGGCCCAGGCGTTGCAGGCTCTGGTCCAGGCTGGCCAACACGTACTTGCGCGAACCACCACCCTGGCCGTAAGGACCCGGCCACATGTCCCAACCGGCCTTGCTGGAGATGATCAACTCATCGCGATACTGCTTGAAGTCTTCGCGCAGCAACCGACCAAAATTGATCTCGGCGCTGCCGTAGGGCGGGCCGTAGTTGTTGGCCAGGTCGAAGTGATTGATACCCAGATCAAACGCCGTACGCAGCAGCGAACGCTGCGTGTCGATCGGCGTGCTGTCGCCGAAGTTGTGCCACAACCCCAACGACAGCGCCGGCAGCACCAGCCCGCTGCGACCGACACGGCGGTAAGGAATGGACTCGTAGCGGTTTTCGGCAGCGGTGTAGGTCATCGAAAGGCTCTCTGTTCGGGTGGCTGGTACAAGGGGCAAGCTAACACCTCACAGACGCATTCGTCAGGCCGAAAGTTCGCATATCAGGTGTGGGGGCTGGATGCCGGCGCAGGTGATCTGCCGCAGATTGGCCACGCATCGGCCAATCAACGAGGCGTCATGCAGCGCGCTTATTGTTTGTAATTACTGAACAGTCAAGGCAGCCGTCGGGCATTTATCGCTGAGGGTAAACATGTGAATCTGGCGTCATCCACTTCAAAAGGAGCCCTCTTATGCCCTCTCCAACCGCCAAAGTTGCCATCGTAACCGGCGCCTCCCGCGGCATCGGTGCCGAAATCGCCAAGCAATTGGCTCTCGATGGCTATGCCGTCGCCATTAACTACGCCAACAGCGCCGCCGAAGCCTCGAAGCTGGTGGTGCAATTGCGCCAGGCCGGTCACCAAGCCATAGCGATCAAGGCAGATGTGTCCTCTGCCGTCGACGTCCGGCGGATGTTCGATGAAACCGAAGCGCAACTGGGCAAGGTGGATGTGCTGATCAATAACGCGGGTACCCTGCAAGTGATGCCCTTGGCCCAGCACAGTGACGAGTTGTTCGACCAGACGTTCGCCATCAACACCCGCGGCACCTTCAACACCCTGCGCGAAGCCGCAACCCGTTTGAACGACGGTGGCCGGATCGTGAATTTTTCCAGCAGCACCGTTGGCCTGAACCTGCCCGGTTATTCGGTGTACATCGCCAGCAAGGCCGCCGTCGAGTCACTGACACAGGTGTTTGCCAAGGAACTGCGCGGCCGCCAGATCACGGTCAACGCCGTGGCGCCCGGCCCGGTTGCTACCGAACTGTTCCTGCATGGCAAGAGCGAAGAACAGATCCAGAACTTCGCCAAAATGCCGCCCCTGGAACGCCTCGGCCAGCCGGAGGACATCGCCAGCATCATATCCTTCCTGGTCAGCCCGGCCGCCGGCTGGGTGAACGGGCAAATTCTGCGAGCCAACGGCGGCCTGGTCTGAGGTTTCGCCCGATCAGCGCACCAGATGCAGGAACTGCATGTGCCGCTCGTATTGGTCGAGGATGTCGTTGATGACCTGCTCCTTGGTATAACCCACCAGATCGTAGTCCTGGCTGCCTTCGCTCAGGTGCACTTCGGCGCGGTAGTAACGGCGGTTGTTGAGTTCCTTGGAGCCCATGCCGCCGCGGGCGAAGGACGGCGTGAAGTAGCCGCGCATCTGCACCTGGTAGATGAACGGATGCTGCTCGCCGTGGCCGATTTCCAGGCTGACGCTGTCGTTGGCCGGGTCTGGCTGGGTCACCACTGTCAGACCTTTCTCGGCGAACACCGCCTTCACCTCTTCGATGGCCGGGCGCACCGTGGTGTCGAGAAAACGGTACACCTCATCGCGGGACGGGAAATGCACCGCCTGACTCAAGCGCTGTCGCCAGCCGCCCGTACCCCGTCGAGAAGCTGACACCGGCGCCAGCGAATGCAACTGCGCAATCTGCTTCTGGGACTCGAGGTAAAACGCCTTGTGCAGGCCCCACATCATCAGCAGCAGAATCAGCGAGAACGGCAAGGACGTCAGCACCACTGCCGACTTCAAGGCATCGATACTGCCGGAGAACAGCAATGCGCTGGTCACCAGGGCAGTCATCGCCCCCCAGAACACCCGCAGCCATTTGGGCCCGTCTTCATCGGGGTTGCCGCCCTTGGCCGACAACGTGGAAAGCACCACGGTGCCGGAGTCGGCTGACGTGACGAAGAACACAAAACTGATAAACACGGTGACCGCGATGACGGTCTTGCTCCATGGATAGGTTTCCAGCAGCAAATAAAGGCTCATCGACGGGTTTTCCAGGGCCGACATACCCAGGGCACTCATGCCGTGGTTCAGCACTTGGTCAATGGCGCTGTTACCGAAGATCGACATCCACGCCAGGGTGAAGCCAAGGGGAATCAGCAGCACGCCAAACACGAACTCACGGATAGTGCGCCCACGGGAAATGCGCGCAATGAACAACCCCACGAACGGCGACCACGCAATCCACCAGGCCCAGTAGAACACCGTCCAGCCGCCCAGCCAGTCGCTGGGCTCGTCGTAGGCATACACGTCAAAACTCTTCATCGGCAGGGCGCCGAGATAATCGCCGATGTTCTGGATCAACGTGTTGAGCAAATGCTGGGTAGGTCCGGCAAACAGCACGAACAGCAGCAATGCGCAGGCCAGCAGCATGTTGATGTCGGACATGACCCGCACGCCTTTATCGACACCGGCCACCGCCACAATGATTGCCGCGCCCATCATCAGCACGATCAGGCCGACCTGAATCCACTGGGTATGGGCGATGCCGAACAGGTAATCGAGCCCGGAATTGAGATGCAGCACCCCAAACCCCATGTCCGCGCCGAGGCCGAACACGGTCGCGATGATGCCGAAGCCGTCCACCGCGTAGCCGATGGGACCGTTAATACGTTTACCGATCAGCGGGTACAGCGCTGAACGCAGGGCCAGCGGCAAATTGTGCCGGTAGGCAAAGTACGCCAGGGCCATGCCGACGAAAGCAAACACGCCCCAGCCGTGCAGGCCCCAGTGCAGAAACAGGATCTGCATGGCCTGGCGCGCGGCATCTGCGGTACCGGCCTCGCCTTGCGGTGGCTGAACCAGATGGGTCAGCGGTTCGGAGACACAGAAAAAAAACAGCGTGATGCTGATACCGGCAGCGAACAGCATGCCAGCCCAGGACAGGTAACTGAATTCGGGCTCGTCGTGGTCGGCACCGAGCTTGATCTTGCCGTAGCCGGACAAGGCGGTGACCACCACGAAGACCAGATACAGGGTCATCGCCAACATGTAATACCAGCCGACCGTATTGGCCGCCCAGTTCTGCGCCGCCAGCAGCCAGGCACCCGCCTGCTCCGGCACGGCGATGACCACCAGGCCGAACAGCAGAATGAAGGTCGCGGCAAAGTAAAAAACCGGCGGATTCATGCGGACCAGGCCGCTGGGTGGAAGGGACGAGGCACTCATGAGCGATGTACCCCGGAAAGCGGAATCGTGAAAATCGAAAACGGACTCGGCAAAGGCAAGCCTCCTGTTGTGAGCGGGCAGCAAACCGACGGTTTAACTTGAATGAACGTTCAAGTTAAACATGAATAGGTAGCTAAGGACTAATCGCACGGCTGGATGGCATGTTTCCTACGCTAGCCTACGGGAGGGTATGACGTTGCCTGGAGAGCATTCGTTCAGTGTTCAACAGACATAACACAGCCCCTGTGGGAGCGAGCCTGCTCGCGATCGCGGTGTGTCAGCGAATGGATGTACCCACTGAACCACCGCCATCGCGAGCAGGCTCGCTCCCACAGGTTTTCGGTGCTCACCTCTCATGCGTCCCCATTTACGCCCCGGCAAACGATTGGCGGTTGCCCATCAATATCGGCGTGCCTATAGTCCATGGATTTCCTGCAACCAGTACGACCCCATGATCAAACAACAGCTGGCGCGCTTTAACCGTCTCGACCTGCTCGGTCATCCAACTCCCCTGGAAAAACTCGACCGTCTTTCCTCCTGGCTCGGTCGCGATATCTATATCAAGCGCGATGACCTGACGCCTCTGGCGCTGGGCGGCAACAAGCTGCGCAAGCTCGAATACCTGGCCGCCGACGCCCTGGCTCAAGGTGCCGACACCCTCATCACCGCCGGGGCGATCCAGTCCAATCATGTGCGCCAGACTGCCGCGCTGGCGGCAAAGCTGGGCCTGGGCTGTGTGGCCCTGCTGGAAAACCCCATCGGCACCGAAGACAGCAACTACCTGAGCAACGGCAACCGGCTGCTGCTGGAGCTGTTCGACGCCAAGGTCGAATTGGTAGAAAACCTGGATAACGCCGACGAGCAGTTGCAAGCCCTCGCCGCACGCCTGCGCAGCAATGGGAAGAAGCCCTATCTGGTACCGATTGGCGGTTCAAACGCTCTGGGTGCGCTGGGGTATGTACGCGCCGGGCTTGAGCTGGCCGAGCAAATCAAGGACACCGGCCTGAATTTCGCTGCCGTGGTGCTGGCTTCGGGCAGCGCCGGGACGCACAGCGGCCTGACGCTGGCGCTCAGTGAAACGCTGGGGCAACTTCCCGTGATTGGCATAACGGTGTCTCGCAGCGAAGAAGACCAGCGCCCCAAGGTCCAGGGCTTGGCCGAACGCACCGCCCAGTTGCTCGATGTATCGCTTCCAGAGGCCTTCAAGGTGAACCTGTGGGACGAATACTTCGGCCCCCGCTACGGCGAACCCAATGCCGGTACGTTGGCGGCAGTCAAATTGCTGGCTGGCCTGGAGGGCCTGTTGCTGGACCCGGTCTACACCGGCAAGGCGATGGCCGGCCTGCTCGATGGGGTGGGTCGCGACCGCTTCGACGAGGGCCCGATCATCTTCCTGCATACCGGCGGCGCACCGGCGTTGTTTGCGTATAACGCGGCGTTCCAGGCGTAGTGAAGTTCTCGATGTGGGAGCGAGCCTGCTCGCGATAGCGCCGTGTCAGCCAAAACAATATTGACTGGTTATCGCGAGCAGGCTCGCTCCCACAGGGGACTTTTTTCATTCCATACTCGAATATTTGAATGATTTAATATTATTTTCCAATCTATAAACACCACCCTATAGTCTCGCCACAGGCGCATTTGCCGCGAGACGCCCAGGCTGCTTTAAGGCAGGATGTGGCAATCTTTTCGGATCGCGGCTACGCCTTATCTCAGCCAAAATAACCTCTTCATAAGAAAACACAGGGGCTTGTCATGAATTTTTCCGCATTACGTCGCAACCTGTTGGTGGGTTCGCTGGGCCTGGCATTGAGCGCCGGCCTGCTGGGCCAGGCCGTTGCCGGTGAGCAGCTGCAAAAGATCAAGGACGCGGGCGTGATCAACGTCGGCCTGGAAGGCACTTACCCACCGTTCAGTTTCGTGGACGCCGACGGCAAGCTGGCCGGTTTCGAAGTGGAGTTTTCCGAAGCCCTGGCCAAGGAGCTGGGCGTGAAGGTCAAACTGCAACCGACCAAATGGGACGGCATTCTCGCAGCGCTGGAATCCAAGCGCCTGGACGCGGTGATCAACCAGGTCACCATCTCCGAGGAGCGCAAGAAGAAGTATGACTTCTCCCAGCCCTACACTGTTTCCGGCATCCAGGCGCTGGTTCTGACCAAGAACAAAGACGCCATCAAGACCGCCGATGACCTGGCCGGCAAGAAAGTCGGCGTTGGCTTGGGCACCAACTATGAGCAATGGCTCAAGGAAAACCAGCCAAAGGCTATTATCCGCACCTACGACGATGACCCAACCAAATACCAGGACCTGCGTGTAGGCCGCATCGACGCCATTCTGGTAGACCGGCTGGCTGCTCTGGAGCTGACCGCCAAGGCCAAGGACACCGCTGTAGCCGGCGAGCCGTTCTCCCGCCAGGAAGCCGGTATCGCCCTGCGCAAAGGCGAGCCTGAGCTGCTGGACGCAATCAACAAGGCCATCGACAAACTGCGGGCCGACGGCACCCTGGCGAAAATTTCGCAGAAGTACTTCAACGCTGACGTCACCCAATAATGGAAGAGGCTTTTCAACTCGCGCTGGACTCCGCGCCCTTTTTGCTCAAGGGCGCGTATTACACGGTCATCCTCAGTTTGGGCGGCATGTTCTTCGGCTTGCTGCTGGGCTTCGGCCTGGCATTGATGCGCCTGTCGCGCTTCAAACTGGTGAGCTGGATCGCCCGCATCTACGTATCGTTTTTTCGCGGCACGCCGCTGCTGGTGCAGTTGTTCGTGATCTATTACGGGCTGCCCCAACTGGGCATCGAGCTGGATCCATTGCCGGCGGCGCTGATCGGCTTCTCGCTGAACATGGCGGCCTATGCGTGTGAAATCCTGCGGGCCGCCATCAGCTCCATCGAGCGCGGCCAGTGGGAAGCCGCGGCCAGTATCGGCATGACCCGCGCCCAGACCCTGCGCCGGGCCATCCTGCCGCAAGCGGCGCGAACGGCCTTGCCTCCTCTGGGCAACAGCTTCATTTCCCTGGTCAAGGACACCGCACTGGCGGCGACCATCCAGGTGCCGGAGCTGTTCCGTCAGGCGCAGTTGATCACTGCCCGCACTTTCGAAATCTTCACCATGTACCTTGCCGCCGCGCTGATCTACTGGATTCTGGCCAGCGTGCTGGCGCACCTGCAGAACGTCCTGGAAGCCCGGGTCAATCGGCATGACCAGGAGTCCTGACCCATGATTGTCGTGGAAAAACTGACAAAGCAGTTCAAGGGTCAAGTGGTGCTCAATGGCATCGACCTGAAGATCGAAGAAGGCGAAGTGGTGGCGATCATCGGCCCCAGCGGTTCGGGCAAGACCACCTTCCTGCGCTGCCTGAACTTCCTCGAAGAACCCAGCAGTGGCCGGATCAAGGTCGGCGACATCGAAATCGATGGCAGTCGCCCGCTGAACCAGCAACAGAACCTGGTGCGTCGTTTGCGCCAGCAAGTGGGTTTTGTGTTCCAGAACTTCAATCTGTTCCCCCATCGCACCGCGCTGGAGAACGTCATCGAAGGCCCACTGGTGGTGAAGAAGATCCCCCGTGCCGACGCTGAGATTTTAGGCCGTAAACTGCTGGCCAAGGTCGGGCTGGCGGGCAAGGAGGACGCCTACCCGCGGCGTCTTTCCGGTGGCCAGCAACAGCGCGTGGCGATTGCCAGGGCGCTGGCGATGGAGCCCGAGGTGATTCTGTTCGACGAACCAACCTCGGCCCTGGACCCGGAGCTGGTGGGCGAGGTGCTGGCGACGATTCGTGGCCTGGCCGAAGAAAAGCGCACCATGGTCATTGTGACTCACGAAATGGGCTTCGCCCGGGACGTAGCGAACCGCGTGGTGTTTTTCGACAAAGGTGTGATCGTCGAGCAAGGCGAAGCCAAGGCCTTGTTTGCAGCCCCCCGGGAGGAACGCACTCGACAGTTCCTCAGCAAGTTCCTCTCGGCCGGACACGGCGACCAGTAAGTTATTGATATTGTCCCACTTCCAAGGATGGAAGTGGAACAACTAACAGCCCAGCGTAACAAACTGAAACTTCCAGTTGACTTAACACAGCCACCCCGTTGACGTGCGGTATATACATATCTCCGGCAACACTTCTCTTTGGGCTACGCTATTTATCCGACTTCCTGCCGCACCTCCCTTCCAAACCAATGAACCCGAGGAAAATGGCGCACAACGCAACGTATTCTTAACTTCGATGCGTAGGACATTTCTGAAGCCTTATACAATTAATTATTAAGCAAGTTCCGCTATTGACACTGAAACTGCTGAACCCTTATCTAGTGACCCACAGGCGATGCGAACTATTTTAGTTCTGCGCGATGAACCGCAGACAGGGTCCATGCTGCGCAATGAAAAATATATAGCGATGATTAAGCGCTTTTGATCTTCCCGAAACGGACTTCGTTTTAAAGCATCAAGGAGAACACCATGACATGTACGTCGAATATTCCTGAACTGGCTGCGCCTACCCTGGTCAACGCTCTGCGTACCCGCATCAACATCACCAGCGCTGCGCACCTGCAAGTGGCAATTGCCCCTTACCCCGGCATGGACGCGGGCGATCTGATCGAGCTGTTCTGGGACAACTGCTACGTCGGCTCCCGCCTGTTGTCCCAGGCCGACGTGCAAACTAGCGTTACGTTGCGAGTACCCGAGAGCTTCGTTGTAAACGGGACCTCGCGCATCCATTACCGCGTGATGCAAGTAGGGCGCGGCCCGGCGCTGTCAGCAACGCAACGGGTGCAGGTCAAGCTGGACTGTCCCGGTGGCCAACCGTCGGCCCTGAGCGGTGATGAAAACCAGGGCCTGGCGCCAGTGCGGATTCCTGATGCGATTCGCCGCAACGGCGTGAACCCGAGTCAGGTCAAACGCGGTGTACCACTGACCATAGAGCCCTATCTGAACATGGCTGCTGACGATGCAATTACCTTGCGCTGGGGCGACGTGCGCATGGACCTGCCCCGCATCAAGCCCTGCGAGGTTGGCCTGCCGATCAACATCTGGGTACCGCCGCAGATCATTCTGGAGGCGGGGGAAGACCTGCGCCTGGAAGTGACCTACTGCATCCTCGACCGCGTGGGCAACAACTCCCACTGGGCGCCGCCGCGAACGTTGAAGATCGGTTGCGCCAACCCCTACCTGAGCACTTCACCGAAAGAGGCGCTCATGGCCGCCGAAACGCGCCGCCGAACATGAATACTCTGAGCAAGCTGTTGTGGCGAGGGGATTTATCCCCGCTGGGCTGCGAAGCAGCCCCCCCTATGCAATCGCGGTGCAGCAGGTTGCTGTGTTGGCTGCTTTGGGGCTGCTGCGCAGCCCAACGGGGATAAATCCCCTCGCCACAACATCGCTCGGCACAAAGCCCTCTATTGATATTCCTAAAAGTTAGTTCAAAAATAAATTACACACGTTTAGGGTATATAAACCGGACCACCGGACATTCTTGATTTTCGCTCGCCGCATTCATCGCGGCGTTTCTTGAGATGTGAGGTGGGTATGGAACGGAACACAATCACCCCAGCGCAGTATGCCAGGGCACTGCCTGCAGCCACGGAGTGGCTGTAATGTCGGATTTGGCGCAAGCAAAGATCCAGAGCGATCTGGACATCGCACCGCAGCTGTTGCCCGCACAGGTGTTGCGCAACGATGCCGAGGCCATCAAAGCCGCCCATGAACTGGCGCAGGTCGCCCGTCAGCAGGCCGCGCGTCGTGACCAGCAACGCAAGCTACCCTGGGCAGAAATCGAGCAATTCACCCGTAGCGGACTGGGCAGCATCGCCATTCCCCGGGCATACGGCGGCCCGCAGGTTTCTTTCGTCACCCTGGCCGAGGTGTTCGCGATCATTTCCGCCGCTGACCCGGCCCTCGGGCAGATCCCGCAAAACCAATTCGGCGTACTCCAACTGATTCTCGGCACCGGCACCGAACGGCAGAAAAAAATCCTGCTGCAGAGCGTGCTCGAAGGCTGGCGCATCGGCAACGCAGGGCCGGAACGTGGCACTCGCAATACCCTTGAACTCAAGGCCCGGATCACCGCTGACGGTGACGGGTTTGTCATCAATGGTCAGAAGTTCTATTCCACCGGCGCGCTGTTTGCCCACTGGGTCGCGGTCAAGGCGCTGAATGACGAGGGCCGGCAGGTGCTGGCGTTCGTGCGGCGCGGCACCCCGGGCCTGCGGATCGTCGACGACTGGTCAGGGTTCGGCCAGCGCACCACGGCCAGCGGCACCGTGTTGCTGAACAATGTGCGAGTGGATGCCGACTTGGTGCTGGAGAACTGGCGCATCAACGAAACGCCAAGCGTGCAAGGCGCGATTTCCCAACTGATCCAGGCCGCCATCGATGCGGGCATCGCCCGTGGCGCCATCGACGATGCCATCGCCTTCGTCCGAGAACGAGCCCGGCCCTGGATCGATGCCAAGGTCGACCGGGCCAGTGACGACCTCTATGTGATCGCCGACATCGGCAAGCTGAAAATCGAACTGCACGCCGCCGAAGCGTTGTTGCGCAAGGCCGGACAAGTGCTGGACCAGGTCAGCGCCGCGCCCATCACCGCGCAATCGGCTGCCCGCGCCTCGATTGCCGTGGCCGAGGCCAAGGTGCTCACCACCGAGATCGCCCTGCAAGCCAGCGAAAAACTGTTCGAACTGGCCGGCAGCCGCGCCACCCTCGCCGAATTCAATCTCGACCGCCACTGGCGCAACGCACGGGTCCATACCCTGCACGACCCGGTGCGCTGGAAGTATCACGCGGTAGGCGCCTACCACCTGAACGGCACCTTGCCGGCCCGGCATTCCTGGATCTGACGACCCGACCTCTGGAGCAGTACATGACGTTTTCTCAACACGTCGCGGTGATCACCAGCGATGAACAAGCCCTGATCGTGGCCAGCGACCTGGCCGATGACTTCAAGCGCGACAGCGCCCTGCGCGACCGTGAGCGCCGCTTGCCGTACCCGGAACTGGAGGCCTTCTCCCGCTCTGGCCTGTGGGGCATCAGCGTGCCCAAGGCCTATGGCGGCGCCGGTGTGTCCAACGTCACCCTGGCCAAAGTCATCGCGCTGATTGCTCAGGCCGACGGCTCGCTGGGGCAGATTCCGCAAAATCATTTCTACGCCCTGGAAGTGCTACGGGTAAACGGCAGCCAAGCGCAAAAACAACGCCTGTATGCCGAAGTCCTGGCCGGCCAACGTTTTGGCAATGCATTGGCGGAGCTCGGCACCAAGACCGCCCACGACCGCATCACGCAACTGCGCCGCGACGGTGAGGGCTACCGCATCAGCGGTCGCAAGTTCTACGCCACGGGGGCGATCTACGCCCAGCGCATCCCCACGTCGGTGGTGGATGAAAACGGCGTGCAACAACTGGCATTCGTCCCGCGCAACAGCCGAGGCCTGACGGTGATCGACGACTGGAGCGGTTTCGGCCAGCGCACCACCGGCAGTGGATCGGTGGTGTTCGAGGACGTTTATGTCACCGCCGAAGACGTCGTGCCCTTCCAGAGCGCCTTCGAACGCCCAACGCCGGTGGGGCCGCTGGCGCAGATTCTTCACGCCGCCATCGACACCGGCATCGCTCGCGCCGCCTATGAGGACGCCTTGCATTTTGTCCGTAGCAAAACCCGGCCCTGGATCGACGCCACCAGCGACGTCGCCACCGAAGACCCGCACACCCTCAAGAGTTTCGGCCAACTGAGCATCCGCCTGCACGCCGCCGAAGCCCTGCTGGAACGTGCCGGTGAGTTTCTCGACCGGGCCCAGGCCGACACCCAGGCCGACACGGTCGCCGCCGCCTCGATTGCCGTAGCCGAAGCCCGCGCCATCAGCACCGAGATTTCCCTGGCCGCCGGCAGCACCCTGTTCGAATTGGCCGGCAGTCAGGCGACCCTGGCCGAACATGGCCTCGACCGCCACTGGCGCAACGCCCGGGTGCACACCCTGCATGACCCGGTGCGCTGGAAATACCACGCGGTGGGCAACTTCTACCTCAACGATGAAAAACCGCCGCTGCGGGGGACTATCTGATGGCGGCCGACAGGAAAAAGATCCTGCTCAACGCGTTCAACATGAACTGCATCGGGCACATCAACCATGGTTTGTGGGCTCATCCCCAGGACACCTCGACCCAGTACAACACGATTGAATACTGGACCGCCCTGGCGCAGTTGCTCGAGCGTGGATTGTTCGACGGGCTGTTCATCGCCGACATCGTCGGGGTCTACGACGTGTACCAACAGTCGGTGGACGTCACTCTCAAGGAGTCGATCCAACTGCCGGTCAACGACCCGTTGCTGCTGGTCTCGGCGATGGCCGCCGTGACGAAAAACCTCGGCTTCGGGCTCACCGCCAACCTGACCTACGAACCACCCTACCTGTTTGCCCGACGCATGAGCACCCTCGACCATCTGAGTCGCGGCCGGGTCGGCTGGAACATCGTCACCGGCTATCTGGACAGCGCCGCCAAAGCCATGGGGCTTACCGCGCAGGTCGAGCATGACCGCCGCTACGACCAGGCCGATGAATACCTGCAAGTGCTCTACAAATTGTGGGAAGGCAGTTGGGAAAACGACGCGGTGCTCAACGACCGCGAGCAGCGGATCTATGCCCGGCCGGAGAAAGTGCACAAGGTTCGGCACCAGGGCGAGTTCTACCAGGTCGAGGGCTATCACCTCTGCGAACCCTCGCCCCAGCGCACGCCGGTGCTGTTCCAGGCCGGTAGTTCCGAGCGCGGCCTGCTGTTTGCCGGGCGGCATGCCGAGTGCGTGTTCATCAGCGGCCAGAACAAACCCGCGACCAAGGCCCAGGTGGACAAGGTTCGCGCCAGCGCCGCCCGGGCCGGACGAAACCCCGGGGACATCAAAGTGTTCATGGGCCTTAACGTGATCGTCGGCGAGACCGAAGCGGCCGCCTGGGCCAAGCATGCCGAGTACCTGAGCTACGCCAGCGCCGAAGCCGGGGTGGCGCATTTTTCCGCCTCGACAGGAATCGATTTTTCCGCGTACGAACTGGACGAACCGATCCAGTACGTGAAGAGCAACGCCATCCAGTCTGCCACCAAGATCCTGCAGAACAACGACTGGACCCGGCGCAAATTGCTGGACCAACACGCCCTGGGCGGTCGCTACATCACCCTGATCGGCTCGCCCGAACAGGTGGCCGATGAACTGGAGGCGTGGATCGCCGAAACCGGCCTCGACGGCTTCAACCTGACCCGCATCGTCACGCCGCAAAGCTACGTGGACTTCATCGACCTGGTGATCCCCGAGTTGCAGCGACGCGGTTCGTACAAGACCGAATACGACAACGGCACCCTGCGCGAAAAGCTGTTTCACGCAGAGGCCCATTTGCCCGAACGACACACCGGTTCGACCTACCGACACTGACCCTGTGGGAGCAAAGCTTGCTCGAGATGCAGACACCTCGGTTTTTGAGAGACCGCATCAACTTCATCGCGGGCAAGCCTTGCTTCCACAGAGCTCTGTTCGCCACAAAAAATATGCACCGCCCCATTAATGACTGGAATATCCGACATGACCAAGCAAATCCTGACCCTGCCAGTCAAAGCACTGGCCCTGGCCCTCGGCCTGTTCAGCTCGGCGCTGTTTGCCGCCGACGCACCGTTGAAGATCGGCACCACCGCCGCGTTTGCCATTCCCTTGGAAGCCGCCGTAGAAGAAGCCGGCAAGCAAGGCTTGAAGGTCGAGTTGGTGGAGTTCAGCGACTGGATCGCGCCCAACGTCAGCCTGGCCTCCGGTGATATCGACGTGAATTACTTCCAGCACATTCCGTTCCTGGAAAATGCCAAGGCCGCCGCCGGGTTCGACCTGTTGCCCTTTGCGCCGGGGATCATCAACAACGTCGGGCTCTATTCGAAAAAATACAAAAGCTTCGACGAGCTGCCCGAAGGCGCGAGCGTCGCCATTGCCAACGACCCGATCAACAGCGGTCGCGGCCTGCAACTGCTGGCCAAAGCCGGGCTGATCACCCTCAAGCCGGGAGTGGGTTACAAGGCCACCGAAGACGATATCGTCGCCAACCCGAAAAAAATCAAAATCCTGCAAGTCGAAGCCGTGCAACTGGTGCGCGCCTATGACGACGCCGACTTGGTACAGGGCTATCCCGCCTACATCCGCTTGGCGAAGACCTTCGACGCCACGTCTGCCTTGCTGTTCGACGGCCTCGATCACAAGGAGTACGTCATCCAGTTCGTGATCCAACCCAAGAGCAAAACCGACCCAAGGCTGATCAAATTCGTCGACATCTATCAGCACTCACCTGTCGTGCGCGCTGCCCTGGACAAGGCCCATGGCAAGCTCTACCAGGCCGGATGGGAAGGCTGACCATGAACGCCGTCAATGCTCGACTCAGACACGAAGCTCCCACGCCCCAAAGCGCCGACCAGACCGAGCTGCATCCGGAGTTGAACCGCGCCCTTGTGCGCTTCATCGGCCTGGGCAAGACCTACAACGGTGCCCAGGGTCCGGTGGCCGCGCTGCAAGGGATCGACCTGGCGATCCAGCGCGGCGAGGTGTTCGGCATCATCGGCCGCAGCGGCGCCGGCAAGTCGTCGCTGATCCGCACCATCAACCGCCTCGAACAACCCACCAGCGGCAGGGTGTTGATTGATCAGATAGACATCGGCGAGTTCGATGAGGACCGCCTGGTGGAATTGCGCCGGCGCATCGGCATGATCTTCCAGCACTTCAACCTGATGTCGGCCAAGACCGTGTGGCAGAACGTTGAGCTGCCGCTGAAAGTCGCCGGCGTGCCCAAGGAACAGCGCCAGCGCAAAGTCCGCGAGCTGCTGGAGCTGGTCGGCCTGCAAGGCAAGCACAAGGCCTATCCGGCGCAACTTTCGGGCGGTCAGAAGCAGCGGGTGGGGATTGCCCGGGCACTGGTCCATGACCCGCAGATCCTGTTGTGCGATGAAGCCACATCGGCCCTTGACCCGGAGACCACCCAATCGATCCTCGGTTTGCTACGCGAGATCAATCAGCGACTGGGCCTGACCATCGTGTTGATCACCCACGAGATGGCGGTGATCCGTGAAGTCTGCGACCGGGTGGTGGTGCTCGAGCAAGGACGCATGGTCGAGCAGGGCCCGGTCTGGGAAGTATTCGGCAACCCGCAACACGAGGTCAGTCGGACGCTGCTGGCGCCGTTGCAACACGCCATACCGCAAGAGCTGCAAAGTCGCTTGCAGGGGCAGCCGGCATCGGCGGATGCGGCTACCGTGCTGCGCCTGCAATTCAGCGGCATAGATCGAGAAGAACCGGATCTCGCCGCCTTGTTCAGTGCCCTCGGTGGACGGGTGCGGCTGCTACACGGCGGCATCGAGCGCATTCAGGGCCACGGGCTGGGGCAATTGCTGCTGGCCGTGAGCGGTTCGTCATGGGGCGCCGAGGAATTGCGTCAACGGGCGGGCAATTGGGCACAACGGGTAGAGGTGCTGGGTTATGTGGTTTGACCGGTTGTTGCAGGGTTTTATCGACACGTTCCTGATGGTTGGCGTGTCGTCGCTGATCGCCTTGCTGGCGGGCATACCGCTGGCGGTGATCCTAGTCACGAGCGGCAAGGGTGGAATTTATGAAGCGCCGGCCTTGAACCGGGCCCTGGGCGCGTTCGTGAACCTGTTCCGCTCGATACCGTTCCTGATTCTGATGGTGGCGTTGATCCCATTCACCCGGCTGATCGTCGGCACCACCTATGGCGTGTGGGCAGCGGTAGTACCGCTGACCATTGCCGCCACGCCGTTCTTTGCCCGCATCGCCGAAGTCAGCCTGCGCGAGGTCGACCATGGCCTGATCGAAGCGGCCCAGGCCATGGGTTGCCGACGCTGGCACATTGTCTGGCATGTGCTGCTGCCCGAAGCCCTGCCGGGCATCGTTGGCGGTTTTACCATCACCTTGGTGACCATGATCAACTCCTCGGCCATGGCCGGAGCGATCGGCGCCGGCGGCCTGGGCGACATCGCCTACCGCTACGGCTACCAGCGTTTCGACAGCCAGATCATGCTCACGGTGATCGTGTTGCTGGTGGCATTGGTCGCCGTGATCCAATTGGGTGGTGACCGCCTGGCGCGCGGCTTGAATAAACGCTGACCTATGGGAGCAGTTGACCTGTGGGAGCAAAGCTTGCTCGCGATAGCAGTATTCCATCCAACATGGATACCAACTGGACGACTGCAGTCGCGAGCAAGCTTTGCTCCCACAGGCAGATCAGCGGGCTTGCGGTATAGTCGGCTGACACTCCTCACCCAAACCCACACCCATGAAACACACCACCGACGACCTGCACGCCATCACCGCCACGACCCTGGGCCATTACAACGCCGTGGCAGAGAGCTTTCGCGACGGCACCCGCGACCACGATGTCAGCCAGAACATCGACGCCCTGCTGCGCCATATCCAGGGCCAGGCACCGCTGCACATCCTGGATTTCGGCTGCGGCCCGGGGCGCGACCTGCGCACATTCACGGCCATGGGCCATGTCGCGGTCGGCCTCGACGGTTCAGAGGAATTTGCCCGGATGGCGCGCCAGGACAGCGGTTGTGAGGTGTGGCAGCAGGACTTCCTGGAACTCGACCTGCCGGTCGAACGCTTTGACGGGATTTTCGCCAACGCGGTGCTGTTTCATGTCCCCGTCCAGGAACTGCCACGGGTGCTCAAGCAATTGCACGCCACCCTCAAGCCCGGCGGCGTGCTGTTCAGTTCCAACCCCCGGGGCGAAAACCAGGAAGGCTGGAACGGCCAGCGCTTCGGCGCGTATCACGACCTTGCGGCATGGCGCACCTTGCTCACAGAAGCGGGCTTTGTAGAGCTTGAGCATTACTACCGACCGGCTGGGCTGCCGCGAGAGCAGCAGCCTTGGTTGGCGAGTGTCTGGCGTAGACCTGCTTAGGACTTGAGGGCGCCATCGCGAGCAAGCTCGCTCCCACACGGGTCAACTGCGAACATAAATGGCGAACCATCAATGATCCAAATGTGGGAGCGAGCCTGCTCGCGATGACGGCGGATCAGCAACATTGATGCGACTGACACACCGCCGTCGCCCACCGCCCCATTGTTACTCCTGCTTGACCAACCACTTCTGCGACAACTGCTCAAGCCGCCCGTCGTCCTTGATACGCGCCAAAGCGTTGTCCAGGCTGGCCTTGAACGCCGGATTGCCCTTCTGGAACGGAATCACCAGGCTCGGGGGCGGGCCGCTCTTTTCTTCCGGCTGGAACGACTGTGCCATGACCATCGGGCGTTGCGAGTCGTCCTTGCGCGCCAACAGTTGCGCATCCGGTTGGCTATAAGCGGTGCTTGTGTCGAAACGTTCGGCCAGTTCCGGGGTCATTGCTATGTGGTTGATGGCGACATCGTATTTGCCGCTTTCCACACCGGCCAGCAGATCGCTGGCATCGGTGACCACAAAGTCGGCGCGAACATCGAGCTCGCCGGCCAGCATCTGACCCAGTTCCACTTCGAAGCCGGTGAGCTTGCCGTCTTCCTTGAAGTTGAAAGGGCTGGTGTTGGCTTCCAGAGCGATGCGCAATTCGCCACGGTCGTTGATGTCGTCGATCAGTTCGGCATGGGCCAGAGGGCTCAAGAGGGGTAGCAGGCAGATCAGCCCAGGCAGAAAACGCATGGTCACTCCTTTGTATTGTTACAAGCGACGCTCGTTTCAGGTTCGCTTTGCTATGGTTGTTGCAGGCTTCGACAACGAATGGTCATGAAGTTGTCATGACCACGCGGATTTCATGGAAAAACTGGAGAAAAAAATGAAAAGCTTTATGTCACGTGCCGCCTTGGCCGGCCTGTTGCTGGGAGCTTCGATGCTGGCATCCGCCGCAACCCCTGCTCCCAAGGGTGCAGAGGTATTCATCGTTTCCCCGGAAGACGGTGCCACCGTTGGCCAGGAGTTCAAGGTCAAGTTCGGCGTCAAGAACATCGCGCTGGCCCCGGCGGGTGATGAAACCAAAAATACCGGGCACCATCATTTGCTGATTGATGTCGACAAACTGCCTGCCGCGGGCGCGCCGATTCCCACCGATGCCAACCACATGCATTTCGGCAAGGCGCAAACCGAGGCTACGATCAAACTGGCACCGGGCAAGCACACCTTGCAGCTGATACTGGGCGACAGCGGCCATATGCCGTTCGATCCGACGATCGTGTCCGAGAAGATCACGGTAAACGTGAAATAAACCGGCACAGGTCGACACAACACAAAACCCTCCCACAGGTTATGTGTTCGACAGAAAAAAACGGGAGCCCCCTGCGAGGCTCCCGTTTTTTTGTTGCACGCCAGGTCTGCTTAGAACAACACCCGGCTACGAATAGTGCCGTTGATGTGCTGCAGTTTCTCTTGCGCCAGATCGGAGTATTCGGCATCGACGTCGATCACGACGTAGCCGACTTTCTCGTTGGTCTGCAGGAACTGACCGGAAATGTTGATGCCGTTTTCGGCGAAGACCTTGTTGATCTCGCTCATCACACCCGGGATGTTCTCGTGGATGTGCAACAGGCGGTGCTTGCCAGGGTGAGCCGGCAGGGCCACTTCCGGGAAGTTCACGGACGATACCGAAGTACCGTTGTCGCTGTACTTGACCAGCTTTTCCGCCACTTCCAGGCCGATGTTGGCCTGGGCTTCGGCAGTAGAACCGCCGATGTGCGGGGTCAGGATCACGTTGTCCAGGCCGCGCAGCGGGCTTTCGAAGATATCGTCATTGGAGCGCGGCTCCACCGGGAATACGTCGATGGCGGCGCCGATCAGGTGTTTGTCCTTGATCGCTTCGGCCAGGGCGTCGAGCTTGACCACGGTGCCACGAGCGGCGTTGATCAGGATCCCGCCTTTCTTGATGGCACGGATTTCCTTCTCGCCGATCATCCACTGGGTGGCGGCGGTTTCCGGAACGTGCAGCGTCACGATGTCGGACATGCCCAACAGCTCGTGCAGGTCGTTGACCTGGGTGGCATTGCCCAGCGGCAACTTGGTCACGGTGTCGTAGAAAAACACCTGCATGCCAAGGCCTTCAGCCAGCACCGACAACTGCGTGCCGATCGAGCCGTAACCGACGATACCCAGCTTCTTGCCACGGATTTCGAAGGAGTTGGCCGCGCTCTTGATCCAGCCGCCACGGTGGCAGGAAGCGTTCTTCTCGGGAATGCCGCGCAGCAGCAGGATCGCTTCGGCCAGCACCAGTTCAGCAACGGAACGGGTGTTGGAGTATGGCGCGTTGAACACCGCGATACCGCGCTCGCGCGCCGCATTGAGGTCCACCTGATTGGTGCCGATGCAGAAGCAGCCGACCGCCACCAGTTTCTTGGCGTGGTCGAAGATCTCTTCGGTCAATTGGGTACGGGAGCGAATACCGATGAAGTGAGCATCGGCGATCTTTTCCTTGAGCTGGGCTTCCGGCAGAGAACTGGTGATGTACTCGATGCTGGTGTAGCCCGCCGACTTGAGGACGTCGACAGCCGATTGGTGGACGCCTTCGAGAAGAAGGAACTTGATCTTGCTCTTATCGAGAGAAGTCTTGCTCATCTGCGTAAACCTGTGTCCCGGAGAAAAATGGCAGGGAATCGGACAGCGCATGCTGGTCCGACCGGCATGACAGCCGTCGCCGCAGAACAGCCAATGGGCACTACGCTGCGGGGTCGGTATGCTAGCATACGCACCCCGCTAAACACTCATTCCTGCGACGTGAAGCGTTCTCAGGATGACCATGAATTGTTCGAGAGTTCTGTCGATGACCAATCCTGCCGTGATAGATGAGCTGAAGACCCTGGTTGAGCCTGGCAAAGTCTTGACCGATGCCGACTCCCTGAACGCTTATGGCAAGGATTGGACCAAGCACTTCGCCCCGGCGCCGAGCGCCATCGTCTTCCCCAAGACCACCGAACAGGTTCAGGCCATTGTGCGCTGGGCCAATGAGCACAAGGTCGCGCTGGTGCCATCGGGCGGGCGTACCGGGCTTTCCGCTGCGGCCGTAGCGGCCAACGGCGAAGTGGTCGTGTCATTCGATTACATGAACCAGATCCTCGACGTGAACCTTACCGATCGCACAGCCGTCTGCCAGCCAGGTGTGGTCACTGAACAACTGCAGAACAAGGCTGAAGAGCACGGTCTGTACTACCCGGTGGACTTCGCCTCGGCCGGTTCCAGTCAGATTGGCGGCAACATCGGCACCAATGCCGGCGGAATCAAGGTCATTCGTTACGGCATGACCCGCAATTGGGTAGCCGGCATGAAAGTCGTCACCGGTAAAGGTGACCTGCTGGAACTGAACAAGGACCTGATCAAGAACGCCACTGGCTACGATCTGCGGCAGTTGTTCATCGGCGCCGAAGGCACCCTCGGGTTCGTGGTCGAAGCCACCATGCGCCTGGACCGGGCTCCGAAGAACCTCACCGCCATGGTCCTGGGGACCGCCGATTTTGATTCGATCATGCCCGTACTGCATGCCTTCCAGGGCAAGCTGGACCTGACGGCGTTCGAATTCTTCTCCGACAAGGCCCTGGCCAAGGTCCTGGATCGGGGCGACGTACCGGCGCCATTCGAAACCGAGTGCCCCTTCTACGCCCTGCTGGAGTTCGAAGCCACCACCGAAGAAGTCGCCAACCACGCCCTGGAAACGTTCGAACACTGTGTCGAACAGGGCTGGGTGCTCGATGGGGTGATGAGCCAAAGCGAAACCCAACTGCAAAACCTGTGGAAGTTGCGCGAGTACATCTCGGAAACCATCTCCCACTGGACACCGTACAAGAACGACATCTCGGTCACCGTTTCGAAAGTCCCGGGCTTCTTGCGCGACATCGACACTATCGTCGGCCAACATTACCCGGATTTCGAGATCGTCTGGTTTGGCCACATCGGCGACGGCAACTTGCACTTGAACATCCTCAAGCCAGAGAACCTGAGCAAGGACGAATTCTTCGCCAAGTGCGCGACCGTGAACAAATGGGTCTTTGAAACCGTCGAGAAATACAACGGCTCGATCTCCGCCGAACACGGCGTAGGCATGACCAAACGCGATTACCTGACCTACAGTCGCTCGCCGGTAGAAATTGAATACATGAAGGCCGTCAAGGCAGTGTTCGACCCGAACGGCATCATGAACCCGGGCAAGATTTTCGCGGTTTAATGCAAAAAATACCTGATGAATCCCAGAAGCAGGAGTCGGTAATGAGCTATCAGCACCAGTATGTCGACGGTACCCGTATTCATTTCCCGGTGGGAAAAATCGTGTGCATTGGCCGCAACTACGCCGAACACGCCAAGGAACTGGATAACCCTGTACCTACCGAACCCCTGCTGTTCATCAAGCCCGGCAGCTGCGCGGTGCCGCTGGAAGGCGGTTTCAGCATCCCCGCCGACCGTGGCGCGGTGCACTACGAAGCTGAAATTGCCGTGCTGATCGGCAAGCCACTGTCGACCCGGCCCAGTGCCGAGGAAGTGCTGGATGCCATCTCCGGCTTCGCCCCGGCCCTGGATCTGACCCTGCGGGACAAGCAAGCCGAGCTCAAGGCCAAGGGCTTGCCCTGGGAAGTCGCCAAATCCTTCGACGGTGCGGCGGTGCTGGCACCTTTCGTGTCCAGCGGCACCTTTGCCGACCTGACCGACATCCCGGTTCGCCTGACCATCAACGGTGAAGTGCGCCAGGACGGCAACAGCAGCCTGATGCTCAACCCCATCGTGCCGATGATCCAATACATGGCTGGCTGCTTCTCATTGCAGGCCGGCGACGTGATCCTCACTGGCACTCCGGCGGGCGTGGGACCGTTGAACGTCGGGGATGAACTGGTACTGGAATTGCCAGGCGCGAGCCGTTTCGAAAGCAGCGTTCGTTAACCGCAAGGCGCTGTCCCGCGTGGGCGCGAGCCGGCTCGTGTCCACATGGATGGACGGCTCTCGCCATTTACCATTTTTTTCACATGCCATCCGGATAATTCCAGGGAATACGGCGTCTGAGCCATTCATTTTCCTAACCCGAATACCTGGAACACATCCCCTGATGGCCACTCCTCTAGCTCGGCCCTCCTCCAGCCCCGTCCGCCGCGCTCGCTTCTCGCTGCCCTGGTATGCCTGGTCGCTGTTAGCAGCCGGGGCCTTTTACTGGCTGGCGTATACCATGCACTGGGATGACCGGGCCCTGCTTTGGGCATCGGAACGCTTCGAGAACTCCGCCCAGCGCCAGGAAAGCATCTGGCTGCCGGACTACCACGCCGTGATTGACGCCAAGGTCCTGCCAGGAATGGAAGAGGATGAAGCGTCCGACCTGACCTATAACCCACAGACCAAAACCCTGTTCGCGATCATGGGTAAGCATCCGTTTCTGGTGGAACTCACCCTGCAGGGTGACGTGCTGCGCAAAATGCCGTTGGTGGGCTGGAGCAATCCTGAAGGCGTGGCCTACATGGAGAATGGCCTGATGGCCATTACCGATGAACGAAAACACACGCTGTCGATCATCCAGGTCGATGCCGATACTCGCGAACTGAACAGCACGGACTTCCCCCACTACGATCTCGGCCCGTCCAAGAACCAGAACAAAGGCTTCGAAGGCATCGCCTGGGATCCACGCAACCAGCAACTGACCTTGGGTGAAGAGCGTCCGCCAGCGTTGTTTACCTGGAAAAGCGACGGCAGCCAACTGCTCAAGGGCGATAAACAGATCCATGCCAGCGATGAGCTGGACCTGCGCAACCTGTCGGCGCTGGCGATCGATCCTCGCACGGGGCACTCGCTGCTGCTGTCGGCCGACTCCCATCTGTTGCTGGAGCTGGATGCAGGGGAACAGGTCAGCTTCATGACCTTGCTGGGCGGTTTCAACGGCATCAAAGATACGATCCCCCGCGCAGAAGGCGTAGCCCTCGATGAGTCCGGCAACCTGTACATGGTCAGCGAGCCGAACCTGTTCTATCGTTTCGAAAAACAACGCTGATAGCGCAACTCTGTAAGGTAATTCATCCTTCGCCGTAGGGTGTGGCATCCGGCCATTAAGCTTCAGTTCAGGCAGCCGTGGTATTTCCAACCACCTGTTCTCATCCGAGCCCACCCACATGCGTCGACTTGCCCGCCCGAAGCCCTTGATCCTGCTGCTGATAATGACCGTATTGATCGCTTTGATCGCAGCAGCTCAATACCTGCGCCTGTTCGAGCGCGCCTGGTTCAACCTCAACGCCCTCTGGCAGCCCCCCAGCGAACAGGCCATTGCCCTGGACCACTATCGGGTGACGGTCGAGGCGCGGGTGATTGAAGGCCTGGACAATGACGTTTCGGCGCTGACATACGATCCGATCCGCAAGAGCCTCTTTACCGTTACCAACAAGAATGCCGAACTGATCGAGCTGTCATTGGACGGCAAGATTCTTAGGCGCATCGCCCTGATTGGCTTCGGCGACCCGGAGGCGGTGGAGTTCATCAGCGAGGACATTTACGTCATCACCGACGAGCGTCAGCAGCGGCTGATCAAGATTCACTTGGACGACGATACCCAATTCCTCGACGGCGCCGACGCAGAGCAAATGACGCTTGGCCTGCACCTGAACGGTAACAAAGGGTTTGAAGGGTTGGCCTACGACTCAGTGGGCAAACGGTTGTTCGTGGCCAAGGAGCGCGATCCGATGCTGATTTATGAAGTGCGGGGCTTTCCCCATCACAAACCGGACAAATCCTACGCTGTCCATGTAATCAACAACCCCAAGCGCGATGCCGGACTGTTCGTACGCGATCTTTCTAGCCTGCAATACGACGAGCGCAGCGGCCATTTACTGGCGCTGTCCGATGAGTCGCGATTGATTATCGAGCTGGACATCGACGGCCGCCCGTTGAGCACGCTGTCGTTGAGCAAGGGCCGTCAAGGGCTGCAAAAAACCGTCCCTCAGGCCGAGGGCGTTGCCATGGACGATGATGGCAACTTGTATGTGGTGAGCGAACCGAACCTGTTCTACGTCTTCAAGAAACCGCAGCCTTGATCCCCAAAAAACCTGATGTGGGAGCGAGCCTGCTCGCGATGGCGGTGCGTCAGCCAACATGGATGTGTCGGGTAGACCGCTATCGCGAGCAGGCTCGCTCCCACAGGGACTGAATCACTGAAAGAGCAGGTTATCTGGCCGGCTTACTCAGCCCGCAGGGTCTTCACCCCTTCAGGCGTCCCCAGCAACAAAACATCCGCCGGGCGAGCCGCGAACAAGCCATTGGTGACCACACCGACGATGGCGTTGATCTGGCTTTCCAGTTCCACCGGGTTGGTGATCTGCAGGTTATGGACATCCAGGATGATGTTGCCGTTATCGGTCAGCACGCCTTCGCGGTACACCGGGTCACCGCCCAGTTTCACCAGTTGGCGGGCCACATGGCTGCGGGCCATCGGAATGACTTCCACCGGCAGCGGGAACGCGCCGAGGACTGGCACCAGTTTGCTGGCGTCGGCGATGCAGATGAAGGTCTTGGCCACGGCCGCGACAATCTTCTCGCGGGTCAGGGCCGCGCCGCCGCCCTTGATCAGGTTCAGGTGCGCGTCGCTTTCATCGGCGCCGTCGATATAGAACTCCAGGTCGCTCACGGTATTGAGCTCATAGACCGGAATCCCGTGGCCCTTCAGGCGCGCGGCGGTGGCTTCGGAGCTGGCGACCGCGCCGTCGAACGCACCTTTGTGCTGCGCCAGTGCGTCGATGAAGCAATTGGCCGTCGAGCCGGTGCCGACCCCAACGATGCTCTTGTCATCCAGTTTCGGGAGGATGAGGTCGACAGCGGCCTGGGCCACGGCCTGTTTGAGTTGATCCTGGGTCATGCGGGCTCCGAAAGCGGACGGGGAGTAAAGAGGGACGCGAGTATAACCCAACAAAACCTTGGGATTCGTGTGGTCGCCCAGCCAAAAGCCGGGTTAGACTCCTTGGCCCTGCCCAACCCGCTCAGTGATGCTTTCCGATGCTTGAACAGTACGTCAAAAAGATCCTCACCTCGCGCGTTTACGACGTTGCCGTGGAAACCCCATTGCAGACTGCCCGCCAGCTCTCCGAGCGGCTGGGCAACAACATCTGGCTCAAGCGCGAAGACTTGCAGCCGGTGTTCTCGTTCAAGATTCGCGGCGCCTACAACAAGCTGACCCAGCTCAGCGACGAAGAGCGCGCACGCGGCGTGGTCACGGCTTCGGCGGGCAACCACGCCCAGGGCCTGGCCCTGGCGGCCAAGGTGCTGGGCGTCAAAGCCACCATCGTGATGCCCAAGACCACTCCGGAAATCAAAGTCGAAGGCGTACGTTCCCGAGGCGGCAAAGTGGTGTTGCACGTGATTCGTTCCCCGAAGCCCTGGCCTATTCGCTGAAACTGGTCGACGAAAAGGGCTACGTCTACATTCACCCCTATGACGATCCCCACACACATTGCCGGGCAGGGCACGGTGGCGATGGAGATCCTGCGCGCCAACATCCGGGGCGTCTGGATGCGATTTTCGTCCCGGTGGGCGGCGGCGGGCTGATCGCCGGATCGCGATCGCGGCCTACGTGAAATACCTGCGGCCTGACATCAAGGTGATCGGCTCGAGCCGGACGATTCCAATTGCCTGCAAGCCGCCCTGGCTGCTGGCGAGCGAGTGGTGCTGCCGACCGTGGGGCTCTTTGCCGACGGCGTTGCCGTGGCGCAGATCGGCCAGCACACGTTCGACATCTGCAAGCACTACGTGGATGAAGTCATCACCGTCAGTACCGACGAGATCTGTGCGGCCATCAAGGATATCTACGACGATACCCGCTCGATCACCGAACCTGCCGGCGCCTTGGGCGTGGCCGGGATCAAGAAGTATGTGGAATCGCGCGGCGTCAGCGGGCAGACCCTGGTGGCCATCGACTCCGGCGCCAACGTCAATTTCGACCGTCTGCGTCACGTGGCCGAGCGTGCCGAGCTGGGCGAAGGCCGCGAGGCGATCATCGCAGTGACCATTCCCGAGAAGCCAGGCAGCTTCAAGGCCTTCTGCGAAGCCGTCGGCAAGCGCCAGATCACCGAATTCAACTATCGCTACAACACGGGCAGCGAAGCGCACATCTTCGTGGGCGTGCAGACGCACCCGGAAAACGACCCGCGCAGCGCGCTGATCGCCAGCCTGACCGAGCAAGGCTTCCCGGTGGTGGACCTGACCGACAACGAACTGGCCAAACTGCACATTCGCCACATGGTGGGCGGGCATGCGGCCCACGTCATCGACGAGGTCGTGCTGCGCTTCGAATTCCCGGAACGTCCGGGGGCGCTGTTCAACTTCCTCAACAAGCTGGGCGGACGCTGGAATATCTCGATGTTCCACTACCGCAACCATGGTGCGGCGGATGGTCGTGTGGTTGCGGGCCTGCAAGTACCGCACGATGAACGTCATCTGGTACCGGCAGCCCTGGAAGAAATCGGCTATCCGTACTGGGATGAAAGCGATAACCCGGCGTATCAGCTGTTCCTGGGCTAAAGCAGAGCTAGACTGCCCGGCAAGACTCAAGGAAATCCAACGATGGAAACGTTAACCGCGCTGAAGATCGCCCATGTCGTCGCCACAGTATTGCTCTTGGCGGGCGCCTTGGGGCTGGCCATCTGGGTCTGGAGGACGCGCCGCAACGGCGATGCCACGGCGGCCGCGCGCACATTGCAACGCCCGCGGGTGTTTGTCTGGCTGGTGATGGCCCTGGCGCTGGTGAGCTTGCCATTCACGGGGTGGTGGATGGTGCATCAGATCGGCTGGCCACTGGGGCAGACCTGGTTGCTGGCTTCCAGTGTGCTCTACACCGTGGCGGCGCTGGCGGGGTTCTGGCTGTTGGTGCGGTTGAACAAACTGCGCAAGGCGCCGGGAGGGAGCGGGAAGTTTACCTTTGCCTTGGCGCTGTTCAGTTTTGTCTGCTTTGTCGCCATTGCGGGGTTGATGGGGGCCAAGCCGGTTTAAGGCTTGGGCCGCGGCGCTTTCATCGCGAGCAAGCTCGCTCCCACAGGGAATTTGTGTGGATCACGCAACCTCTGTGGGAGCGAGCTTGCTCGCGATGACGATTTCAGCCACGCAACGAAATCACCGGCCAACCCCGCTTCTGGGCTTCGGCCCTGAGGTTCGGGTCCGGATCCACGGCCACCGGATGGGTCACCACTTCCAGCAGCGACAGGTCATTCATCGAGTCGCTATAAAAGTAACTGCCGTCCAGCGAATACCCGGTCTCCTCCAGCCAACGATTGAGCCGCATCACCTTGCCCTCACGAAAACACGGAATGTCGGTACTGCGCCCGCTGTAGCGCCCGTCGATCATTTCGCACTCGGTGGCGATCAGGGTTTCGACTCCCAGGCGCTCGGCGATCGGTCCGGTGACGAAGCGATTGGTGGCGGTGATGATCACCAGCTTGTCGCCGGCCTCACGGTGTTTACTCAACAGCTCGATCGCCTGGGGCAACACAATCGGTTCGATGCAGTCGCGCATGTAGTCCAGATGCCACTGTGCCAGCACCTCCATCTCCGTGCGGCCAAGGATTTCCAGGCAAAAATTCAGGTACTCGGCGTTGTCGAGCTTGCCGGCCAGGTAATCCTGATAGAACTCGTCATTGCGCGCCTTGTACGTAACGGCGTCGAGGAAACCGCGCTCACACAGGTAATCGCCCCAGGCGTGGTCACTGTCGCCGCCCAGCAAGGTGTTGTCCAAGTCGAATAAAGCCAGCCGCATTGCAGTTACTCGCTGAAGAATCTGAAGAAAGGCGTCCAGAATACGGACTTTTCACAAGAGTGCACATAAGGTAGGAAGGCTCGTTGCTGCTTTCACAACCTTTGTGGAACAATGCGGCGACATGCGTTTGCGAGGTTGTTGCCGTGATCGATCCCGATGGTTTCCGACCCAATGTGGGGATCATTCTTACGAATGATGCAGGGCAGGTGCTATGGGCTCGCCGTATCAATCAAGACGCCTGGCAGTTTCCCCAGGGTGGGATCAACCCTCAGGAGACGCCCGAAGAGGCCTTGTACCGCGAGTTGAACGAAGAAGTGGGGCTTGAGCGAGAAGATGTCGAAATACTCGCCTGCACCCGGGGCTGGTTGCGCTATCGTTTGCCGCAACGCCTGGTCAGAACGCATAGCCAACCGCTGTGCATCGGCCAGAAGCAGAAATGGTTTCTCCTGCGCCTGATCTCCAACGAGCAGCGGGTGCGGATGGATTTGACCGGTAAACCGGAGTTCGATGGCTGGCGCTGGGTCAGCTATTGGTATCCGTTGGGCCAGGTGGTGACATTCAAGCGCGAGGTATACCGACGCGCCCTCAAAGAGCTTGCCCCGCGCCTGCTGACGCGCGACTGACGACGGAGTTCGACCCCGAGCCATGCTCAATACGCTGCGCAAGATCGTCCAGGAAGTTAACTCCGCCAAGGATCTCAAGGCGGCGTTGGGGATTATTGTATTGCGCGTCAAAGAGGCCATGGGCAGCCAAGTCTGCTCGGTCTATCTGCTGGACCCCGAGACCAACCGTTTTGTGCTGATGGCCACCGAGGGCTTGAACAAGCGCTCGATCGGCAAGGTCAGCATGGCGCCCAATGAAGGTCTGGTCGGCTTGGTCGGCACGCGCGAAGAACCGCTGAACCTCGAAAATGCCGCGGATCACCCGCGCTATCGTTATTTTGCCGAGACCGGCGAAGAACGCTACGCCTCGTTCCTCGGGGCGCCGATCATCCACCACCGCCGTGTCGTCGGCGTGTTGGTCATCCAGCAGAAGGAGCGTCGCCAGTTCGACGAAGGTGAAGAAGCCTTCCTCGTGACCATGAGCGCGCAATTGGCCGGGGTTATCGCCCACGCCGAAGCCACCGGGTCGATCAGCGGCCTGGGCCGCCAGGGCAAGGGCATCCAGGAAGCCAAGTTCGTCGGCGTGCCAGGTTCACCCCGGCGCGGCAGTGGGTACGGCGGTGGTCATGTTGCCGCCCGCCGACCTCGACGTAGTGCCGGACAAGACCATCGTCGACATCCCCGCCGAATTGGGCCTGTTCAAGACGGCCATCGAGGGCGTACGGGCCGACATGCGCGCCCTGTCGGCGAAACTGGCGACGCAGCTGCGCCCCGAAGAGCGCGCGCTGTTCGACGTTTACCTGATGATGCTCGACGACGCCTCCCTGGGCAGCGAGGTCACCACAGTCATCAAGACCGGCCAGTGGGCCCAGGGTGCGTTGCGCCAGGTGGTGACCGACCACGTCAAACCGTTTCGAACTGATGGACGACGCCTACCTGCGCGAGCGTGCCTCCGACGTCAAGGACCTCGGCCGCCGGCTGCTGGCCTACTTGCAACAGGAACGCCAGCAGACCCTGGTCTATCCCGATAACACCATCCTGATCAGCGAAGAACTGACCCCGGCCATGCTCGGCGAGGTGCCTGAAGGCAAGCTCGCGGGGCTGGTCTCGGTATTGGGTTCGGGCAACTCCCACGTCGCGATCCTGGCCCGCGCCATGGGCATTCCGACGGTCATGGGCGTGGTGGACCTACCGTATTCAAAGGTCGACGGCATCCAGATGATCGTCGATGGCTACCACGGCGAGGTCTACACCAACCCCACCGAATTGCTGCGCAAGCAGTTTGCCGATGTGGTGGAGGAAGAAAAGCAACTGTCCCTGGGCCTGGATGCGCTGCGGGACCTGCCTTGCGTGACGCTCGACGGCCACCGCATGCCGCTGTGGGTCAACACCGGCCTGCTGGCCGACGTGGCCCGGGCGCAGAAACGCGGCGCCGAGGGTGTGGGCCTGTACCGCACCGAAGTGCCCTTCATGATCAACCAGCGCTTCCCCAGCGAAAAGGAACAGCTGGCGATCTATCGCGAACAGTTGGCCGCTTTCCATCCGCAACCGGTGACCATGCGCAGCCTGGACATCGGCGGGGACAAATCCCTGTCCTACTTCCCCATCAAGGAAGACAACCCCTTCCTTGGCTGGCGCGGGATACGCGTGACGCTCGACCATCCGGAAATCTTCCTGGTCCAGGCCCGCGCCATGCTCAAGGCCAGCGAGGGTCTGAACAACCTGCGCATCCTGTTGCCGATGATTTCCGGCACCCATGAGCTGGAAGAAGCCTTGCACCTGATCCACCGGGCGTGGGGCGAAGTGCGCGATGAAGGCACCGACGTGCCGATGCCGCCGGTGGGGGTGATGATCGAGATTCCGGCGGCGGTGTACCAGACCAAGGAACTGGCGCGCCAGGTTGACTTCCTGTCGGTCGGCTCCAACGACCTGACCCAGTATTTGCTGGCCGTGGACCGCAACAACCCGCGGGTCGCCGACCTGTACGACTATCTGCACCCAGCGGTGCTGCAAGCCCTGCAGAATGTGGTCCGCGACGCCCATGCCGAAGGCAAGCCAGTGAGCATCTGCGGTGAAATGGCCGGGGACCCGGCGGCGGCGGTGCTGCTGATGGCGATGGGCTTTGACAGCCTGTCGATGAACGCCACCAACCTGCCGAAAGTGAAATGGATGCTGCGTCAGATCAACCTCAGCAAGGCCCAGGAACTGCTGGCCGAAGTGATGACGATCGATAATCCGCAGGTGATCCACAGCTCCTTGCAACTGGCGCTGAAGAACCTTGGGTTGGCGCGGATGATCAATCCGGCTTCGAACAAGACGCTCTGAATCTTTAGCGACCTCATCGCGAGCAGGCTCGCTCCCACAGGGGATCTCGGTTGTTCACAACGTTTGTGTTCACTGAAGATCTACTGTGGGAGCGAGCCTGCTCGCGATGGGGCCAGAAATGACAGCACAAAATCAAACCTTAAACTCCACCTCCCCCAAATGCCCCCCCAAGCGGCCCATAACTGCGCTCGACCAGATGCCGCGTCCCATCGGCATGGACAATCAGCGCCGTACTCGCTCGCGTCCCGTAAGCAGGGCTGGCGATGAACACACTCGACAACAGTGTCTCGGTCGCCAGCCCTACGCCGGTGTCCGGCAGTTCGGCTACCGGGGCCGGCTGCGGGTCGTTCAGCAGCGCCAACAAGGCCTGGGGCTGCGGGTCGTCCAGTACCTCGACCAGCGCCGCCCGGGCCTTGAGCAGCTTGGGCCATGGCGTGTTCAGCCCGGCGTTCGACAAACCGTAGACACCCTCGGCCAGTCGCTGTGGCCGGGCATCGCGGGCATTGTGGTGCCACAGTTCGGTGCCATCGCCCAACAGCAAGTTGAACCCGCCGTACTCACCGGCACGGGGCACCACTTCGCTCAAATATAATCGGCAATTGAAAGATTTCCGCTCAAAAATCGCGCCACCAGTTCACCACGGGACTTGAAGCCGGGCGGCTGGGCCGGGTCGCGAATGTTGGTCAGGGCAGCGAAGCGGCCATCGGCGCCGACGCCAAGCCAGGTCCCCCCGGCTTCCAGATCGCGGCCGGCATGGACATCAGGGGCGTCAGGCCATTGCCCCAGGGGCAAGGTCGGGCGCGCGTAGAACTCATCGCGGTTGGCCGCCACGATCAGCGGCCGGGCGTGGCCGGGGCGCCAGGCAAATACGATCAGGCACATCAGATAGTCCCATTAAAAATAAAGCCGAGCACAGCTGTTGTGGGTTTCACTCTACCCAGACATCGCCCCGGCATCCATCGCCTTGAGTGGAGCCCAAGGCCATGGATCCGTTACCATGCCGCTCTTGTTTCTAGGATGGGCGAGGGACGCTGGTGGAATTTGTGCTCTATCTGCTGCTCGGCGCCTGTGCCGGCGTGCTGGCCGGACTGTTCGGCGTGGGTGGCGGGATCATCATCGTCCCGGTGCTGGTATTCAGTTTTACCTTGCAGGGCTTCGACCCACTGGTGTTGACGCACCTGGCGGTCGGCACGTCCCTGGCATCGATCATCTTCACTTCGGTCAATGCCGTGCGCGAGCATCAGCGCAAAGGCGCGGTGCGCTGGCCGATTTTTGCCTGGATGACCGTTGGAATCCTGATCGGTGCCGGTTTCGGAGCCGTCACTGCCGAAGCGATTTCCGGTCCGAACCTGCAAAAAATCATCGGCGTGTTCGCCCTGATTGTCGCCGTACAACTGGGCCTGGACTTGAGGCCCAAGGCCAGCCGCACAGTTCCGGGCAAGGTCGGGTTGACGGTGGCGGGGACGGTGATCGGCTGGGCCTCGGCGATTTTCGGCATCGGCGGCGGCTCGCTGACCGTGCCGTTCCTGACCTGGCGCAGCGTGCCGATGCAACAGGCGGTGGCGACGTCATCGGCCTGCGGTTTGCCGATTGCCCTGGTCAGTGCATTAAGTTTCATGATTCTGGGCTGGCAAGAGCCGCGGCTGCCGGCTCATAGTCTCGGTTTTGTTTATTTGCCGGCGCTACTGGGCATTGCCCTGACGAGCATGGTCTTCGCCCGCTTCGGCGCGCGACTGGCCCATCGCCTGTCACCGCGCTTGCTCAAACGGCTGTTCGCCGCTTTGCTGTTCAGCGTGGGCTTGAGTTTTCTGCTCTGACGCAATCCTGGCTTAATCCCGAGGTGGCAGCGTCGCCCGGATATTTTTGACGTTTACGAGGAATATCAATGCTGCCTTACCCGCAGATCGATCCGGTGGCCCTGGCCATCGGCCCGCTGAAAATCCACTGGTACGGCCTGATGTACCTGATCGGCATCGGCGGCGCCTGGCTGCTGGCGTCGCGCCGGCTCAACCGCTTCGATCCAACCTGGAACAAGGAAAAGCTCTCGGACCTGGTGTTCTGGCTATCCATGGGCGTGATCGTTGGCGGACGCCTGGGTTACGTCTTGTTCTACGACCTGAGCGCGTACCTGGCCAATCCGACGCTGATCTTCGAAGTCTGGAAGGGCGGCATGTCGTTCCACGGCGGGTTCATCGGCGTGATGCTGGCAGCGCTGTGGTTCGGTAAACGCAACAACAAGTCGTTTTTCGAGCTGATGGACTTCGTCGCGCCAATGGTGCCGATTGGCCTGGGGGCCGGGCGCATCGGCAACTTCATCAACGCCGAATTGTGGGGCAAGGCCACCGACGTGCCATGGGCGATGGTCTTCCCGCCGTTCAGCGACCCGGCGCAGCTGCCCCGTCATCCTTCGCAGCTGTACCAGTTCGCGCTCGAAGGCGTGGCACTGTTTGCCATCCTGTGGCTGTTCTCGCGCAATCCACGGCCGACCATGGCCGTGTCGGGCATGTTCGCGCTGTTCTACGGGATCTTCCGTTTCATCGTTGAATTCGTCCGCGTACCAGACGCCCAACTCGGCTATCTGGCGTGGAACTGGCTGACCATGGGCCAGTTGCTGTGCCTGCCAATGATCATTGGTGGCCTGGCGCTGATCTGGCTGGCCTATCATCGTGCGCCGGCTGCGGCGGCCAAGATTTAAATTCGAACCCCGGGGCGCTGGCCCCGGGTTCAAGGACACAGGTAACCCATGAAGCAATATCTCGATCTGGTGGCCCACGTCATCAAGAACGGCACCAAGCAAGCCAACCGCACGGGTGTAAACACCATCAGCTTTCCCGGCGCCATGTTGCGCTATGACCTGAAGGACGGATTCCCGGCCATCACCACGCGCAAAATGGCCTTCAAGTCAGCCATCGGTGAGATGTGCGGTTTCCTCCGTGGGGTCAACAACGCCGCCGAATTCCGTGCCCTGGGCTGCAAGGTCTGGGATCAGAACGCCAACGAAAACGCCCAATGGCTGGCCAACCCGTTTCGCCAGGGCGAAGACGACCTGGGTGAGATCTATGGTGTGCAATGGCGCAAGTGGCCAGCCTACAAGCAGATCCCGTTGAGCAACCCGGCCGCCATCGAACAGACCCTGGCCCAGGGTTACCGGCAGATCGCCGAAGGCGAAGAAAACGGTCAGGCCTACGTGGTGCTGTACAAAGCCATCGATCAGGTGCGCCAGTGCGTCGACACCATCATCAAGGACCCGGGCAGCCGGCGGATCCTGTTCCACGGCTGGAACTGCGCCCAGCTCGATGAAATGGCCCTGCCGCCCTGCCATTTGCTCTACCAGTTCCACCCGAATGTCGAGACCAAGGAAATCTCCCTGACCCTCTACATCCGTTCCAACGACCTGGGCCTGGGCACGCCGTTCAACCTCACCGAAGGCGCCGCGCTGCTGAGCCTGATCGGTCGCCTGACCGGCTACACGCCACGCTGGTTCACCTATTTCATCGGCGACGCCCACGTCTACGAAAACCACCTGGACATGCTCAACGAGCAGCTCAAGCGCGAGCCGTTCCCGATGCCCAAACTGGTGATTTCCGAGCGCGTGCCGGAGTTCGCCAAGACCGGTGTGTACCAGCCTGAGTGGCTGGAGCTAGTAGAGCCGAGCGACTTCTCCCTCGAGGGCTACCAGCACCACGCGCCGATGACGGCGCCGATGGCGGTCTAAACCACACCACCTCTCCCCCTGTGGGAGCGAGCCTGCTCGCGATGAGGCCATTACATTCAACATAGATGTTGACTGTTAAGCCGCTATCGCGAGCAAGCTCGCTCCCACACAGAGCTCAGTGTGTTGGAGATTGACGGCAAGGACTCAATGCCCATGACTCCTGCCCACATGTGAATGCTCCACCTCCGGCGCCACCGCGCCACTCACTTCCAGCCGCTGCAAAATCCCGCATTGATCCAGGTCCGGCCCTTCGCCACAACGATGGCGCAGGTCGATCAGTTGTGCCTGCAAGGCCAGCAGACCGTCGATGCGCGCCTTGACGTGGTGGATGTGTTCGTCGATCAGCGCGTTGACGTTTTCGCACTGGTCCTGAGGGCTGTCGCGCAGGGCCAGGAGGCTGCGGATTTCTTCCAGGGTCATGTCCAGGGTGCGGCAGTTGCGGATGAACGTCAGCCGCTCGGCATGAGCCTGGGTGTAGACCCGATAATTACCATCGCTGCGGGCCGGCTCCGGCAGCAAGCCTTCGCGCTCGTAGTAGCGAATGGTTTCGACCTGGCAGTCGGTGATTTTTGCCAGTTCGCCGATCTTCATGGCGTTACCTCCAAAACAGGTGCTTGACCCTATAGTGGCTACAGGGTCTTTACTGTGCAACAGGCACTTTTCACGGACGTAACCCGATGAGCGATTCCATTCATACCCACAAGCCCGACCACGGCCATGACCACGGGCATTCCTGCTGCTCAGCCAAAGCGGCACCGTCGGTGGTCAAGCTCGGCAAGGCCCCGACGGACGGCGCTCGGCTGAGCAGTTTTCGCATCCAGGCCATGGACTGCCCCACCGAACAGACGCTGATCCAGAACAAGCTCGGCAAACTTGCAGGCGTGCAACAACTGGAATTCAACCTGATCAATCGCGTGCTGGGCGTGACTCACGACTTGCCCAACGACTCGCCGATCATTGATGCGATCCAGTCCCTGGGCATGCAGGCCGAGCCGTTGGCCCCGGGCCAGGAAAAAGAAACCAGCGAATTGCCCGCCCCGGCCAAGCCCTGGTGGCCGCTGGCGCTGTCGGGTGTCACCGCACTGGGTGCCGAGGTGATCCACTTCACCAGCGCCGCGCCGGAGTGGGTGGTCGCGCTAATGGCGTTGGTGTCGATCCTCAGCGGCGGTCTCGGTACCTACAAGAAGGGCTGGATCGCTCTGAAAAACCGCAACCTGAACATCAATGCACTGATGAGCATCGCGGTGACCGGTGCGGTGCTGATCGGCCAATGGCCGGAAGCGGCGATGGTGATGTTCCTGTTCACGGTGGCTGAATTGATCGAGGCCAAGTCCCTGGACCGGGCGCGCAACGCCATCAGCGGCCTGATGCAGATGGCCCCGGAACAGGCCACCGTGCAACAGGCCGATGGCACCTGGCAGGTGCAAGCGGTCAAGGCCATCAACCTCGGTGCACGGGTGCGGGTTCGTCCAGGCGAACGGGTGGGTCTGGATGGGGACATCGTCGCCGGTCGCTCTACCATCGATCAGGCGCCCATTACCGGCGAGAGCCTGCCGGTGGAAAAAACCGTGGGCGACAAGGTTTTCGCCGGCACCATCAACCAGGCCGGTGAACTGGAGTACACCGTGACCGCCGCAGCCGACCACTCCACCCTGGCGCGAATCATCCACGCCGTGGAGCAGGCCCAGGGCTCCCGCGCTCCGACCCAGCGCTTCGTCGATCAGTTCTCGAAAATCTACACCCCGGCGGTGTTCGCCCTGGCGTTGGCCGTGGCGGTGATCCCGCCGCTGTTCATGGGGGCGATCTGGTTCGACTGGATCTACCGGGCGCTGGTGTTACTGGTGGTGGCCTGTCCGTGTGCGCTGGTGATTTCCACCCCGGTGACCATTGTCAGCGGCCTCGCCGCAGCGGCGCGCAAAGGCATTCTGATCAAGGGCGGCGTGTATCTGGAGGGCGGCCACAAGCTCGACTATCTGGCCCTGGACAAGACCGGCACGATCACCCATGGCAAGCCGGTGCAGACCGACTACGTTCCACTCGACCCGACAGTGGAAGCGACGGCACCCGCTTTGGCCGCCAGTCTTGCCGCCCGTTCCGACCATCCGGTCTCCCACGCAATCGCCAACGCAGCTGTGGATAAACAGCAGGCGCCGCACGCTGTGGATAACTTTGCAGCGCTGCCGGGACGCGGGGTGCGCGGCGATATCAACGGCCAGACCTATCATTTGGGCAATCACCGTCTGGTGGAAGACCTGGGCCTGTGCTCTGCCGAGCTGGAAGAGAAGCTCTTCGCCCTGGAAAAACAAGGCAAGTCCGTGGTGCTGTTGCTCGACCACTCAGGCCCCTTGGCGCTGTTTGCCGTCGCCGACACGGTGAAGGACTCCAGCCGCGAAGCCATCCAGCAGTTGCATGAGCTGGGCATCAAGACCCTGATGCTCACCGGCGACAACGCTCATACCGCCGAGGCGATTGCCGCACAGGTGGGCATGGATCAGGCGCGAGGCGATCTGTTGCCAGGCGACAAACTGCAAGCCATCGAGGATCTGTATGCCTTGGGTCACCGGGTCGGCATGGTGGGCGACGGCATCAACGACGCCCCTGCCCTGGCGCGCTCGGAGATCGGCTTCGCCATGGCGGCGGCGGGCACCGACACCGCCATTGAGACCGCCGATGTCGCCCTGATGGACGATGACTTGCGCAAGATCCCGGCGTTCATCCGCCTGTCGCGGCAGACTTCGAGCATCCTGAAACAGAACATCGCTTTGGCGCTGGTCATCAAGGCGATCTTTCTGGGATTCACCTTTGCCGGGTTTGCCACCATGTGGATGGCGGTGTTTGCCGACATGGGGGTGAGTTTGCTGGTGGTGTTCAATGGGTTGCGGTTGTTGCGTAAATAGAGGTGATGAGGCACCCGCATCGCGAGCAGGCTCGCTCCCACAGTAGATCTCAGCGGCCACACGTGGTGTACAACCGAGATCCAATGTGGGAGCGAGCCTGCTCGCGATGGGGCTGCACCGCAGCCCCAATGATTCAACGCCTGTTCAGTCGCGCTTGGGCTCGCGAATCTTGTACCAGGCCACATACAGCGCCGGCAGGAACAACAACGTCAGCAGGGTGGCGATGATGATCCCGCCGATCATCGCGTAGGCCATCGGCCCCCAGAACACTTCCCGGGCAATCGGGATCATCCCCAGGCTCGCGGCGGCCGCGGTGAGCAGAATCGGCCGACGCCGATGTTCGGTGGCTTGCACCACCGCATCCCAGGGCTCGTACCCGTCACGTTCATACTCATCGATCTGGGTCACCAGGATCACCGAGTTGCGGATGATGATGCCGATCAGTGCCAGTATCCCGAGGATCGCCACAAAACCCATGGGCGTGCCCGTCGGCACCAGCGCCAGCACCACGCCGATCAACCCAAGGGGCGCGACGCTGGCCACCAGGAACATCTTCTGCACACTGTGCAGCTGGATCATCAGGAAGGTCGCCATCAAAAACAGCATCAGCGGCACGACGCTGGCGATCGGCCCTTGGGCTTTGCTGCTTTCTTCCACCGTCCCCCCGGTGGCGACCTTGTAGCCCGCCGGCAGACCGGCAGCGAATTGATCGATGGCCGGTTGCAGTTGCTTCACCAGATCGGTGGGCTGGATTTCATCGCGCACCGCGGCCTTGATGGTAATGGTGGGCTTGCGGTCGCGACGCCACACCAGGGGTTGTTCCAGTTCATAGCGCACTGTGGCGAACGCCAGCAGCGGAATGGAGGTGCCGCTCGGCGTGACGATCTGCAAGTTCTGCAGGGTCTGCGGCGAACCGCGCTCGGCGTCTTCGGCACGACCGACCACGTTGATCAGGTATATGTCGTCATTGACCTGGGTCACCGGCGAACCGCTGACGATACTGTTCATCAGCCTGGCCACGTCCTCCGAAGACAAGCCCAGTTGCCGCGCCCGGTCTTGGGCAATGTCGATACGCAGCACCTTGCCCGGCTCGTTCCAGTCATAAATGATTTCGCCAATGTGGGTGTTCTTGTCCAGTTCGCTGGCAAGTTCGATGGCGTGCTTGCGCACCTGGTCGATGTCCTTGCCGCTGACCCGGTACTGGATCGGCCGCCCCACCGGCGGGCCCATTTCCAGGGCCTGCACGTAGCTGCCAATGCCGACGAAGTCCTCGCGCAGACGCTTTTGCAGGCGTTCGGTGAGGGCCGTGCGCGATTCCAGGCCTTTGCTGACGATCACCAGTTGCGCGTAGTACGGATTCTGCAACTGCTGGTCCAGCGGCAGGTAGAAACGAATCGCGCCCTCACCGATGTAGGTGCTCCAGCGCTCGATGTCCGGGTCGCCCTTGAGCGTCGCCTCCAGGCGATCGACCGCCTTGCGGGTCTCGTCCATCGAAGCGTTCTGCGGCAGGTTCAAGTCCACCAGAATTTCCGGGCGGTCCGAAGACGGGAAGAACTGGTTCTGCACAAAACGCATGCAAAACACCGACAACGCAAACAGCAGCACGGTGATGCCAATGGCCCACCAGCGATTGCGCATCGCCCACAGCAAGCCGCCATTGAAAGCCCGGCCGATCCGTCCTGGCTCGTTGCTGTGGGGTTTCACATGGGTACTGAGGATGTGCACGCCGATCACCGGGGCGAACAGCACCGCGACGATCCACGACACCAGCATCGCCACGGCAATGACTGCAAACAGGGTAAAGGTGTACTCGCCGGCGGAGCTGGCGTTCAGGCCGATGGGCACGAACCCGGCCACGGTCACCAGGGTCCCGGTGAGCATCGGGAAGGCCGTTGAGGTGTAGGCGAAGGTCGCGGCCTGCTCCTTGGTTTCACCTTTCTCCAGGCGCGTGACCATCATTTCCACGGTGATCATCGCGTCGTCCACCAGCAGACCGAGGGCGATGATCAGCGCACCGAGGGAAATCCGCTGCATGGTGATGCCGCTGTATTCCATGAACACAAAGACCATCGCCAATACCAGCGGAATCGAGCAGGCCACCACCAGCCCGGCTCGTAAGCCAAGGCTGATAAAGCTGACCACCAGCACGATAATCACCGCCTCGAACAACGCGCTGGTGAAACCGCCGACCGCTTCCTCCACCACTTCGGCCTGGTCCGACACGGTATGCACGTCGACGCCCACTGGCAGATCGGCGGTCAGTTCGTTCATGCGCGCGTGCAGTGCCTTGCCGAATTCCTGGATGTTGCCGCCCTTCTTCATCGCAATGGCCAGGCCAATGGCCGGCGTGCCATTGAAGCGAAACATTGGGGTCGCGGGGTCGACATAACCGCGACTGATGTCAGCGATGTCGGCCAGGCGATAAAAACGATCATTGAGCCGCAGATTGACGTTGGCCAGGTCCTTTTCCGACTGGAACTGCCCGGAAGTGCGTACGGAAATCCGCTCCGGCCCGGCGTCGATCACCCCGGCGGGAGTCACAGCGTTCTGGGATTGCAGGCTCTGCACCACCTGGCGCTGATCAATACCCAGCGCGGCGAGCTTGCGGGTCGAAAAATTCAGGTACAGGACTTCATCCTGCTCGCCCACCATCTCGACCTTGCCCAGGCCCGGTACCTCACGGATTTCGGCGCGCACTTGCTCCACATAATCGCGCAACTGACGCATCGAAAGCCCGTCGCCGGTGAAGGCATAGACCGACCCGTACACATCGCCGAATTCGTCGTTGAATCCCGGGCCCTGCAGGCCCTGGGGGAAGTCACCACGGATGTCGTCGATCTTCTTGCGAACCTGATACCAGATCCCGGGGATTTCCTCGGCGTCGGTGGTATCGCGCAGGTACACGAACACCGTCGACTCCCCTGGTCGGGTATAGCTTTTGACATAGTCGAGAGAGTCAAGCTCTTCGAGTTTTTTCTCGATGCGGTCGGTGACCTGCTTGAGGGTTTCCTCCTGGGTCGCGCCAGGCCAACGAGTCTGGATGACCATGGTCTTGATGGTGAACGAGGGGTCTTCTTCGCGCCCCAGGTTCATGTAGGAAAACACCCCCATCAACAGGGCGACGAACATTAAGTACCAAACAAACGACTGATGCCGCAGGGCCCATTCGGATAAGTTGAAAGGCCCTTTCATCGTGCGTCCTCGTCGAGTTTCACTTTCTGCCCCGGCTGGAGGCTGTTCACACCGGCGCTGACCACACGGTCGCCGGGCTTGATGCCATTGGCCACCAGCACCGAGTCGGTGGAGCGGCTGAGAATCCTCACCTCTCGGGGGGAAACGGTCTGACTCTGCGGATCGACAAGCCAGATCCGCGTTGTGCCATCAACCTCTTGCAAGGCACTGAGCGGCAGCTCGATGCGCGGCTCGATGGTTGAGCTCAGGGTCACGCTGATGGCCGTGCCCAGGCGAAAGCCTGGCGGTGTATCGCCCAGGGTCAGCCGTGCGCGGCGCGTGCGGGTGGCGCTTTGGGCCTGGGGTTCGATCTCGCGCACGGTGGCGGTCGTGCGGATGCTCGGGTCCAGTTCCCCGGCAACCTCGAACACGACATCGGCGGGCAGGCGCTCAGCCAGGCCGGCCGGCAGGTCGATCACCGCTTCCTTGATGTCCGGGCGCGCCAGGGTCACCACTTGCTGGCCGGCAGTGACCACCTGCCCGGCCTCGGCATTCCAGGCCGTGACGACGGCATCGTGGTCGGTGTGCAACTGGCTGTAGTTGAGTTGGTCGCGAGCCTGCTCCACCGATGCACGGGCCTGTTCCAGGGAAGCCGCGGTGGTTTTCAGATCGGTCTGGGCAATGTCCAGTTGCGCCTGCGCGCCGACACCACGGTCGAACAACTGCTGCTGGCGACGGGCATTAGCCTGGGCATTGATGTACTGCGCCTCGATCCGTGCCAGGTCGCCCTGGGCGGCGCGCAACTGGTTCTGTTGATCGGTGGGGTCGAGGGTAGCGAGCAAATCACCCTTCTTCACTTCGGCGCCGACATCGACGTTGCGGCTGGCGATCCGTCCCGGCACGCGGAACCCCACATTGGTCTCGTAACGGGCCTGGATGCTGCCCGCGAAGCGCCCAAGGGCTTGCTGGTCGAGCGCGCGAACCTCGATGGACAACACCGGGCGCACCGGCTCAGGTGGCGGCTCTTCCTTCGAGCACGCCGCCAGCAACAGGCCAGCCGAGACCATCCATAAACGCTTCATGGCTGGACTCCCGTCGGGGATTTCTCATGGGTATTTTCAGCGATCTCTACGCGCACGCCGGGATGCAGCAATTGCCCACCCGCGGTGACCACGGTCTCACCCCCCTTGAGCCCGTCGCTGATGATGACCTTTCCGGTGAGATACCGGCCGACGGTGACATTGTGCAACTGCGCCTTGCCTGCATCGTCCACCAGCCACACCGCCGGATCGTGAAGGTTCTTGGTCAGCGCCGACCAGGGCAGTTCCACGGCGGTCTTGCCGGCAGACTTGGCGGTGGCACTGACCACCGAACCCAGGCGCATGCCTTCGGGTAACTCACTGAGCGTCACCTTGACCTGCACGGTGCCGGTTTCAGCGGAAACCGCCGGGGTGATCTCGCGCACCGTACCGGTGGTCTTGATGGCCGGGTTGTCCAGCAGGCTGATGACGATGGCGGGATCCGAGGGCGGTTCGCGCAACAGTGATTCGTAGATATTGAACACGGCGTCGCGCTCTCCGTCCTGGGCCAGGCTGAAGATCGGCTCCGTGGCCTGTACCACCTGGCCGACCTCCGCCTGCCGTGCCGTGATGATGCCCGGAGCCTCGGCGATCAGCGCGGTATAGCTCAGTTGTTCGCGGGCGTTGGCCAACTGGGCCTGGGCAGCGGTCAGCGCACTCTGGCTGCTGCGCAGTTGCGCCTGGGCCGTGTCATATTCGCTCTGGCTGGTATAACCCTTGGGCAAGAGTTTTTGCTGGCGCACGAACGCCGCCGCACTCTGCTTGACCCGCGCCTGTTCGGCAGCCACCTGAGCCTGGGCGGAGTCGACACGAGTCTGCAGATCCTGGGGGTCGAGCCGGGCGAGCACCTGTCGGGCCGAAACCCGATCACCGACATCCACCTTGCGCTCGACGATCTTGCCGGCCACGCGGAACGACAGATCGGTCTGCACCCGAGCCTGGACGTCACCGGTGAGGGTCACCGAGGCGGCATATTCGGTGGGCACGGCCTGTTGCACGAAAACCCTCGGCAGGGCCTTTTCCTCGGTTTTTTCATCACCGCATCCGGCCAACACCACACACAAGCCAAGGCCAACCAGAACTTTACTTCGAGGACCAGCCATGCAGACTCCTTTGCGTTGTACGGACGTACCAGTGACGATACGACTGTGAGCTTAGAACAGGGTTCAACACCTGCCACAGGATCACAATGGATACACCCATCAGGCAGACTAGTGCCTTTGCGGCAGCGGGAAAAATTTGCACATGCTCAAGACACTGGCGGTGGCCAACTACCGCTCGATCAACAAACTGGTGATCCCCCTGGGCCGGCTGAACCTGATCACCGGCCCCAACGGCAGTGGCAAATCCAATCTGTATCGTGCCCTGCGCCTGTTGGCGGAGACCGCCCAGGGTGGCGTGGTCAACGCCCTGGCCCGCGAAGGCGGGCTGGACTCGACCTTCTGGGCCGGGCCGGAAGTGATCAGCCGGCGTATGCGCAACGGCGAGGTGCCCATCGGAGCTACGGTGCGGCTCAGCACGAAACGTCTGCGCCTGGGTTTTGCCGGGGAAGATTTCAGCTATTCGATTTCCCTCGGCCTGCCGGAACCGAGTTTGTCCGCGTTTTCGCTGGACCCTGAAATCAAGCGCGAATGCATCTGGGCCGGCCCGGTGTTTCGTCCCGCCAGCCTGCTGGTGGATCGCAACGGGCCCATGATCCGTGCCCGGGACGGTCGCACCTGGGACGTCCTGGCTCAGTACACGCCCACCTTTGACAGCTTGTTCGACCAGGTCGGCAGCCTGCGCACCTCACCGGAGGTGCTGCAAATGCGCGAGTTCATTCGTCGCTGGCGCTTCTATGACCACTTTCGCAGCGACGCCGACGCCCCGGCGCGCCAGCCGCAACTGGGCACCCGCACGCCGGTGCTGCACCACGACGGGCGTGACCTGGCCGCTGCCCTGCAAACCATTCTTGAGATCGGCGACGATCAAGCCCTGCACTCGTCCATCAGCGACGCATTCCCCGGTGCCCGGCTGCATATCGAGAAACTGCAAGGCGGGCGTTTCGGCATCGAGTTTCATCAGCATGGCTTGCTGCGCCCGCTGTCGGCTGCCGAACTTTCCGACGGGACCCTGCGCTATCTGCTGCTGATAGCCGCACTGCTCACCCCGCGCCCACCCTCGCTGATGGTGCTCAACGAACCGGAAACCAGCCTGCACCCGGACCTGTTGCCGGCCCTGGCGCGGTTGATCATCCGCGCTTCAGCGCACTGTCAGGTCTGGGTGGTCTCCCATGCCCGGCGCTTGATCACCGCCTTGCAGCAGGACAACGACTGCAATTGCATCGTGCTGGAGAAAGATCTGGGCCAGACCGGGATCGTCGGCCAGGGAATACTGGATGCGCCGGCCTGGAGCTGGCCGGATTGATCGACGGTATTTGCAGGGGCCAAGTAAGAAGGCTATTTTTCCACTGGCTGTAGGACGGGTCTATTTCTCGACGGACCTCTCCAAGGAACCGCAGCTTATGGCCAGACTGCCTGGCCCCCATCACAAGGAAGATCACAATGGCTGACGTGAAAGCCCCGCAACACCTCGACCCACGCGACATCGTCAAACTGCTCGTGGCCCTGCGCCGCGCATTGAAAAAACCGCCTGCATAGCTACATCGATCAAGACGGGTTCTGAGCGTCGGCACAAAAAAAACGCCGACGCTGGCAAAGCCGTCGGCGTTGAAACTTAAAATCCTTGCTGTTCGATCAGAACGCCGGCAGTACCGCGCCGCTGTATTTCTTCTCGATAAATGCCTTCACTTCCGGGCTGGTCAGGGCCTTGGCCAGTTTCTGCATGGCCGGGCTGTCCTTGTTGTCCGGGCGGGCCACCAGGAAGTTCACGTAGGGCGAATCCGAACCTTCGATCACCAGCGCATCCTTGGCCGGGTTAAGACCCGCTTCCAGGGCGTAGTTGGTGTTGATCATGTCCAGGTCGACCTGATCCAGCACACGCGGCAGCATGGCCGATTCCAGCTCCTTGAACTGAAAGTTTTTCGGGTTCTTGGCGATGTCCTTGGGCGTGGCCAGGGCGTTTTTCGGGTCCTTGAGCTCGATCAGGCCCGCCTTCTGCAACAGGATCAGGGCACGACCACTGTTGCTGCCTTCGTTGGGGATGGCGATGGTCGCGCCGTCCTTGAGTTCGGCCAGGCTTTTGACTTTCTTCGAGTAACCACCGAACGGTTCCACATGCACGCCGATCACGGTCACCAGATCGGTGCCTTTGCCTTCGTTGAAGCTCTTGAGATACGGCAGGGTCTGGAAGTAGTTGGCGTCCAGGCGCTTCTGATCAACCTGTACGTTGGGTTGAACGTAGTCGGTGAACACCTTGATTTGCAGGTCCACGCCTTCTTTGGCCAGGGCCGGCTTGATCAGCTCAAGGATTTCAGCGTGGGGCACCGGGGTGGCCGCCACGACGAGTTTCTCCGCCGCCTGGGCCAGACCCGAGGTCAGGGCTGCTGCCAACGCGGTGAATAACAGAACCTTTTTCATGCAGTGTCCTTATCGAAGATCACCGTCGTCATGGACCACGGTCAAACAATGGAAGTGCCAGCGAAGTGCTATCGCTGGCGTGATGTGGACGATACCGATATTTTTTATGCCTTAACAATATCTTTTATTGAGGTGCTTATACCCATAAGCCATAAATGAGCAGGCGTAATTTCCTCGTCAGGCAAATCGGATATCGGCGCTTCGCTTCCTGACGTCACCATAGATTTCGTCCTGTGCCTGCCAAAGCGACTGGCTGCCGAAAAATTCGTCCGCGCGCTGGAGATACTCTTTGGCTTTTTCGATGTACCGGTCTCTATCGATCGTGTACCTGACGCCGTCAACCGGATACTTGACGTAACCGACCACATCCTTGGCTGTCAGTACATTCCTCAGGTCGTTTTGCACAGCGATGAAGTTACGCCGCCCGCCTTCAGGAATCAGACGGCTCGCGGCCTTGGCATATTCACCAACACGTACCGCACGCAAGGCATTGCCACGATTCAATGTCACGGTATCACCGAGTGCCTCGACGGTTTTCTGCAACGCCACGCTTGTGCCTTTGCCCAATACCTTGCCCGCCAGGGAAGCCCCGCCGGACACAACACCCAGCGCAATACTGGTGTAACTGAGAATCTGCGTGGCGACGGCATCCGGGGCTGCCTCCGTCAACACCACCGATGCAATCGATGCCGCGCCTGACACCACTTCCAGCGTCAACGCCGCCGCAGCCGAAAATGACACCCCGACCAAAGGTGCGGATGCGCCAAGGGTCGCAAGGGTCAATGCGACGGAAGCCACAGCAAAAGCAGCAGTAAGACCTATCTTGACCCAACCCCAGGCAGAAATATGGCCTGTCGGGTCGCTGAGATTGATCGGGTCTCCCAGACAATAGGCATAAGGATTGAGGCCGCCGCCATCGAACGGGCTCCAACTGTCGGGCCGGTGGAATCGCATCAGTACCGGATCGTAAGCCCGGTAGCCATTACCCAGCAGGTAACATCCCGTCACGGGGTCCAGCGGCTCGCCATTGAAACCGAACAGGCTACCCAACCCGTCGGACACCGGGCGTTGCCCATAGGGTGAATAAGCCTGCGTGGTGGTGTCTGCACCGGAAAGTGCCTGCAGGACGTTGCCGTAAGCGTCGGTGCAAAACAGCGCCGTCTCCTGGCCTTGCAACAGGGCCAGCAACTGCCGCCCTTCGCGCACGATGCTGCGCCTCTCGTCACCCGCCACTTCGCTGCACAACTGCTCTTGATGGTGGAAACGCCGGTATGCCTTCTCCCCCGTCAGCTCAAAGGCATGGAGCCAATCCGCGGCGTCATACCGATAGCGGGCCAACGTCGATCTGGAGTCCGCCGACGTCACGCTTTCCAGGCGGCCCAACTCGTCATAAAGCAGCCTGCGCCCTTGCCCATCGTTGAGCAGATTGCCGTCCGCGTCATAACTGAAGGTTGTATTGCCCGCCACATAGTCGGGATGACTGTGGATGACGGCACTGAGTTGCGTTTTGTCAGCCAGGTCATACCGATAGTTCGCAATGTTCTCGCCACCTACGAAACGGGTGGTGACCTGACGAATGTTATCGAGATAGTCGTAAGTGAAATCCTGGGAAACGATAACTTTTCCCTGCGTATCCACGGGCGCCTGCTCACCCTTGCAGGCGTAACGCTCCAAGCGGCCACGCAGATCATAGGTGAACGATTCCAGGCGCAGGAGGACGTTCCCGACCTTGAGCGTGCGCTGGCTGAGCTTATCGCCGGGGCCGAACGACTGGGCCAACTCCAGGACGTCTTTTTCCTGGGAGGAGGAACGTCGAAGAACCTCGCGGCCAAACTCGTCGTACACCAGGTCGGTGACCATCGACAGGCCCGATTGAGCGTCGGTGACGGTGATACAACTGAGGTGCTCTTGAGCGTTGTACGAGTAGGCGACGCGGACTCGGCCTTGGGTGATGCCCGACAACCGTCCCGTTTCGTCATAAAGACAGGTGCGATCCGCGCCGTTGACGTCTGTATGGCAAATTGGCTTTCCCATCAACGAGTGGGTTTGCGAACTTTCGAACCGGTCGAGCGCAGTTACCCATTTTTCCTGCTTGAGCCGACCGGACGCAGAATATTCTATGCGTCGCTGCACCAGCGCGTTGGCCGACTCCTGGAGCAGGCCGGTGCGCGGATCAAAACGATGCCTTGTCGAAACCGGCGCCTGGCTGCCTGCGCGCTCGGTGACACAATCATCGAGCAACGGATCAAGGGTGAACCGCAGGACTTTGCCGGCCGCAGTGATCCTCTGCGAAGCGTTCCTGCTGGAGCCTTCATAGACCAATCGTTCAGTGCGACCACCTGAGCGATTGAGCGTAATACGCATCAGCCCATCGTAGGTTCGGCTACCCACCACGTAGTCATTGGCGCTGATTTGCGTGGGATGGTCACCCTGGCTGTGTACCGCGTACTGCTTCTTGATGACCGTACCGTCGGGCAAAACCGTACTCAGGACCCGGCCCGCCAGATCGTAGCTGTAGCGAGTCACCGCCCCGTCAGAAGCCCTTTGCCTGATGCACCGTCCCAGCCCATCGTATTCGTAGGCGGTGACCTCTCGAACAACGCCCGACAGGTCCACCCGTTCGATGCGCGACGGTTTGCCAAAAACGTTCGTGAACGTACGCGTCTTGCCGGCGCCTTCCATCCACTGTGTGCGAGTGAGCGCTACCGGGTCGACCTCATCATGCACGATCACCTGTCCACGGCGACGGACGCGGCTCTGATGTCCCCACGGGTCATACTCGTACAGGGTTTTCAGTGATTTCGCCTGGCCCTCGAACCAGTCGGTTTCTTCATCCGCCTTCAGGCGCCCGAGGCTGTCGTATTCGGCCTGATAGATCAGGCGCATGGGCGCGCCAGGCATATCGACATCCTGCTTCTGGACGCTGATGGTGCGGCCGACCCCGTCACTGCGGGTCGCTGTCTGGACACCCCGCGAATCCGTGACGATGACCGTGACAAACGGATCTTCGGGTGTGAACGGTTGATAGGTGAATTGACGCGACGCTGCGCTGTCGGTGCCTGGCATCACCGTTTCACGGATCAGTTGCCCCAGCGAATCGTATTTCATGCTGACGCTGCTGCCCCCGGATTCACGGGTCTTGATCAGCCAGTCACACTCGTCATGCCAGCTCTGTCGCAAGTGCCTCACGCCTTCGGCGCTAAAGGTCTGGTCGGTGCGGACATGCCCGTTTTCACGCTGGTAGGCATAATGGTATTCAGTCCGCACACCGCCTACCGTTTCAACTTTGCTTTGCAGCCTCGCATGGAAGACGTCATTGACGTCATTGACGTACTTTAATCGACAGTCCACCCGTGGCTCGCTGACGCCGTCTTCGTACAGTGTTTCACTGGCGAGCTGCACACAACGGCCGCCACCGGGACGTAACGAAGGCAGCTCAGCGTAGGTGTAACGGACCACCGTTGTAGGCGCGGCAGCGAAGTCAGGGGAAGCGAAAATGGACTTCTGTTTGAGCAAGGACGGCACGCCCAATGGACTGGCAGGGCAGTCAGCATCCCCTTGTGCGGGGAAGTATTCATAGACTTCACGCACTCCGCTCGGACTGGTCTTTTCCAGCAGATTCCCATGTTCATCATAGGACGTGCGGGTGACCTCGCTTCTGATTCTACTGCGCCCCGCATCCGCGGCATCGCTGCTGTCAAAGAAGCTGTCGCGCACCACGCGTTGCATCTGGAACTGTGGGGGCTGATCCTCGAAAGCCCTATTGGGGACATCGTGGTATTCGATCTCCCGCAGTTGCATCTTGCCGCCACTGATCGTTCTTTGCGAAATCATCGAATGAAAGCGGTTGTAGGTACGCGTGACGCGAGACGCCTCACGCTGACCACCTTCATCCAGGGCGATCTGTATCTGGGTGCAAGCGTACTCGTACTGCCCGCTCAAGCCATAAAGCACATCACTGTCAGCGGTCCAGAGCGCGCGCGAATCGAACCCGAGAAAGTTTCTGCGCGAGTATTCATATTGGCTCATCATGGCCGGCTGCCCCCCGCCGGGGGACATGACCGACTGGACGACAACCGGCAACGAAGAGACCGGCGCCCCCGTAGGCAAGCGATGTCCCTCAGGCCTGTAACTGAGCGTTTCCTGCGCGCCGCTTGGCTGTTGGACGTTGGTCATCAGCAAAAAACCATTGATTCGCCGATAACCAAAGGACCACATCAACTGATTATTTTCGGCCGTGACCAGAATGATGCGCTGGAGTAGTTCATTGTTGAGCGCGAACCGGTATTGGAGTCTTTTTGAAGGCATATCCGGCCACAAGGTAATGGTCGGTGGCGTTCCTCCGTTCTGGGCATAGTCGATACTCAACAGGCGGTGATGTTGGTGATAAACCTCCGTCAGACGTCGCTGTCCGGAGATGAGCCTGTAGGCATAGCGCGTTTGCTTGCCATTGGGGCAATACGCATGCGTCAGCAGCCACTCCTCAGCCGTTGCAGAGGGGCGCGAGAGTATTTCGGTCCGCCCATCGATGTGCTCAATGACAAGTTCATCGCCTTGCACCGTAACGTTCAGGTTATCGAGCTTTTTATCCTTGAACGTGGCCTGGCCTTCGCTGACCAGAAGCTGATAGGTCACGCCGTTCGACAGTGTCAGCTTGCGTCGGCGTTGCTCATAGCTGCAGGTGCGCAGGGACCAGCCGATGCCTAAACCCATGTTTTGATTATTGAAGGAATCATATGAAAGGGTAAGCGGCACCTTCGACCCGCCGGCTGCGTCAGTGGGCGCTGCATCCAGCGCCACGCTGCAACTATAACTACCGGTACGAGGATCAACACCCGAGCGAATGAAACTATCAAACCTGAAGGCAGCCGAAGTTAACTGCTCTTTGAATGGAACTGAGCGACTCATCTATTCTTCCTTGAACATGGTTTCTGATTTACCGGGCGACCCAGACCGCCAACGTCTCTTCAGTTATCCCGACGCGCAGTTGATGGAAATTTCCAAATACATCACGCATTTCCAGTGCAGCACTGTTTCTATTCTCTCGGACCCACACCGGCCCACCCTTTTTTCCGAACGCGAGAACGAATGCAACCGCGCCCTTTTCGCTTAAATTCCTTCCTACCGCATCCGGCCGTTCCCAACTCAAATAGGCTGACGTTCGTATTGCGCGGCCATCGCCATAGCCCACCACGTAATAACCCGAGTATCGATTGTCCGAGCTTCCTATCTGAAGATGCGTCCTCATATAAAAGTCCGCCACAAATTCCATTCGCTGCTGGTCAACGATCAACTCCAGGACAAAACCCTCGACTTTCGCGATATCAGGCGATTGGCTGGAATAGTAGGCGGGGATGGCGCGAACAGAGTACTGCTCACTTCGGTAAACAGCGGGCGCCAGTGGAATCAATACCAGAGAGCCAAACTCGCTGGCCTTGGAAGATAGAAATCTTTTGCCATCGGCCCGCGTGATGCACAGCTGTAAATCTATCGGTGTGTCGGAACGGGTCGTGACATAAAAATCTTTGGTGTAAACAAACTCACCCGACGGCACCGAGCCTTGGATAGGGCCATTCGGAGGAAGCTGGCGAAAACGGCTGTCCTCCCGCTCGGTGTACCTCCAGTCTTTGATGTCTTCGCGGTGCCGGTCTTTGGTCAATGCCAATCCGGTCAATGCATCGACCAGAACAATGGAGTCCAGCTCGGACTGGCTTAGAGCGACACTGCCCCAGAGCCAGTCTTCGACCTCGACAACCACTTTAACCTTCAATTGCTGATAACCGTTGCGGTACAACTGATTACCGCCCGAGACTGAAAAAATCTTAAAGGTTTTCAGGTCCGACCATGTCGCCACGCCAGGTTCATTATTCTTAAGTTCCATTTTCAAATCCTTAGTCCGTTACTTGATTGATAAGTGGCAGCCTTCCAGTTTGGTCGCCACATTGCTTGCGCCATTTAATTAACCATCACTACGGCGCCACCAATCAAGATCAAAACCCAGACAAATTATTTGAATGACAACTTATAACTGGCCGCAAAATGAAACAGCCCCAACATTTACGGGATCCGCGCAACAACAACGCCGACAATATAAAAATCATCAGTACTCAAATGATTCAGTAACATTATTGACGCAGGCATCAGATCCCGGCGATCCATGTCTTTAATCGCTCAAGTTGTTGCCGGTCACCTTGCCTGATCAACTCAAGAACCATTTGCTCAATCACCGTTGCGGGTGTCGGTTGATGCGGTAAATTGAGATGTTCTGGCAATATTTGATCGCCGGTGCTCACCAGCAACGCAAAATGAATGACGTTCTCCAACTCGCGGGTATTGCCCGGCCAGTCGTGCCGTTCCAGCGCGTGCTGCGCGGCTTCGCTGATCAGCGGCACCGCCAGGCCGAGGCGCTGGCTGTAGATGCCCAGGAAGTACTCGGCCAGGGACAGGATATCGCCCACCCGCTCGCGCAAAGCCGGCAACTCGAGTTGACCTTCACTGAGATAGTCATAGAGCCGTTGGTGGAATTTACCGGCAGCCACTGCTTGCGCCAGATCGATGCTGGTGGCCGCAACCAGGCGCACATCCACAGGGCTGGGCTGGTGGGCGCCGACGCGGATGACTTCGTGGTTCTCCAGAGCCGCCAACAATTTTAGCTGGATCGGCAGCGGTAAATCGCCGATCTCATCCAGATAAAGGGTGCCGCCATTGGCCGAGCCGAACCAGCCGGCGCGGCTACTGGCCGAGCCGTTGTGGCTGCCGACGGCATAACCGAACAATTCGGCGTCGGCGTAAGTCGGGCTGATCGCAGCGCAATTGACCGAAACGAACAGCCCACCGCGAGCGCTTTCACGATGCAGGTAACGGGCAAGCAACTCCTTGCCCGTACCGGTTTGGCCGCGAATCAGTACCGCGATCGAGCGCGGCGCCAGTTGCTCCAATGCGTGGCGTAGTTGCCGCGAACGCGGGTCGACGAACACCAACGCCTTGGCGCGAATGCTCAGGGGGCTTTTTTGTGCGTCGGGAAACGTCAGCAACGGCTGACCCAGTGTTTCATGCAAGCTCATGGCAGACTCCCGCCCCAACCGCCGGGAGACGGGAGGGCAAAAAAATTCAGGCGCGACGCAGGGCGTGGTGCTCCATGCGGGTTTGCAGACGATAGAGATAGGCGAACCCCTGCTCCCAACGCTGATGGCCAGACTTGACATTGATATGCCCCGCCCCGGCCAGAATCCCGGCCTCGGCGCCCCAATGACGCGCCAGTTCAAGCGCGCGCTCAACGCTTACGGCGGGGTCATTGTCGGAACTGACCACCTGGCTCGCAAATGGCAGCAGATCGGTGGGAATCGGCGCGAAATTGCGCAACGCAGGCGCGCAGGCCGGCCGTTCGACATCCGCCGGCGCCACCAGTAACGCCCCGCGCACCTGCTGCAGAAACTGCACCGGCGCGCTGGCCGCCCAATGGGCAACCGTGATGCAACCCAGGCTATGGGCAATGAGGATCACCGGCCTGCTGTCGGCGGCAATGGCTTCGGCCAGCGCCGCCACCCAGTCTTCACGCCGAGGGGTCAACCAGTCGGCCTGCTCGACCCGGGCACTGTTGGGCAGGCTGTTCTGCCAATGGGTTTGCCAGTGGTTTTGCGGCGATCCTTGCCAGCCCGGCACAATCAGGTAGCGAATCGATTCGTTGCGCATGGGTGCTCTCCCGCGTGTCTGTTGCAGGCGAGTATAGGGAGGTGAGCCAGATTGATTAAGGAATAAGAAGCTATTTATTAATAACAGTAAAGAATAACAACCTTTCTCTGTGGGAGCGGGCTTGCTCGCGAAAGCGCTGGGCCAGTTGTCGGTGATGCTGGCTGATACGACGCATTCGCGAGCAAGCCCGCTCCCACAGGTTCTGCTTCCGTGTCACTCGTTGCGTCCCTTGCGCAGCAACACATTCAACTGGTCCACCACTTCCGCCCAGTCCGCGTCCTCAAGGATTTCTTCACGCAGTAACTGCTGCTGGCTTGTGCTCCAGAAAAACGCGTCAGCCAAGTGCAGTTCAGGCTTGAGGGGTGAATGGGTCGTGATGAATTTGTCGATATCAACGGGGTCGTCAGACAGGCCCAATTGTTTGAACAGCGCGGGCAGGCTGTGGATCGGGGATTGCATGCGGGACTCCTGAGCATAGATCGGATGGCTGGGTTACTCCCCGCAGTCTAGCCTCTTGACGACCGCCAGACTGATCAAAATTCGATCAAACCACGCGTGAACTAGACTCTAGATAGAGTTCCCAATCACATCGCGGAGGATCCAGTGAACATTCGCTGTTTGATGGTCGCATTGCTGGCCATGAGCGGGCCCGCATTGGCGGCTGACGGACTCGCGCTACTGACGGCCAATCCCTTGGGTTTCTGGCTGATTGCCGCGGGCGTGGCCTTGCTGATCGCCGAGGCCGCCCTGCCCAACTACGGAGTCGCCGGGTTGGGCGGCATCATTCTGTGCGTCATTGGCGCGATCATCCTGACCAACGCCGATATACCGGTCCCACTGATGATCGTCCTGGGTCTGATCAGTGGCTTTTTGCTGATAGCCCTCCTGGTCCGCGCATTGAAAACCCGACCGCGCCAACCCGTCAGCGGCGATGCCGCGTTGTTGGGCAGCGTCACGGCGGTGACAGCGTTACAGGCCGGCAATAACCATCATGGCTGGATCCAGCTGGAAGGCGAACGCTGGCAGGTGACAAGCGCGATGCCGCTGCGGCCTGGCCAGGCCGTGCGGGTCATCGCACGCAAGGGTCTGCTACTGGAAGTGGCCGCCGCTGATTCACAAGGAGCCTGATATGGGTATGCAAATCGGTTTCACGATGCTGTTGTTGCTGTTAATAGCACTGGCGGCTTCAACGTTCCGGATCCTGCGCGAATACGAACGCGGGGTGGTTTTTCAGCTCGGCCGGTTCTGGCAGGTCAAAGGGCCCGGGCTGATCCTGCTGATTCCCGTGGTGCAGCAGATGATCCGCGTCGACTTGCGCACCATTGTCCTCGACGTACCGGCGCAGGACGTGATCACCCGCGACAACGTCTCGGTGAAGGTCAACGCGGTGTTGTACTTTCGCGTGCTCGATCCACAGAAGGCGATTATCCAGGTCGAAAACTTCCTCATGGCGACCAGCCAACTGGCCCAGACCACCTTGCGCGCCGTTCTCGGCAAACATGACCTGGACCAATTGCTGGCCGAGCGCGAGCAACTGAACAGCGACATTCAGCAAGTGCTGGACGCCCAGACCGACGCCTGGGGTATCAAAGTGGCCAACGTGGAAATCAAGCACGTGGATCTCAATGAATCGATGATCCGCGCCATCGCCCGGCAAGCCGAAGCAGAGCGGGAACGACGGGCCAAGGTGATCCACGCCGAAGGCGAGTTGCAAGCCTCGGAAAAACTCATGCAAGCCGCCGAAATGCTCGGTCGCCAGCCTGGCGCCATGCAACTGCGCTACATGCAGACACTGGGCTCCATTGCCGGGGACAAGACCTCCACCATCGTTTTTCCGCTGCCGATCGAGTTGCTCAAGGGGATGGCGGAGTTGTCGCCCAACAAGTCTTGATCAATTGCGCAGGGCATGGAATTCCAAGCGAAAGATCAAAGGATCGCAGTCTTCGGTAGCTCCTACATCCACTTCTGTAGGAGCTACCGAAGACTGCGATCCTTTGATCTTTTCCCCCGCCAAACCCTCGGACATTTCCTTCAATACGCAGCGTTGTTCATGAACTAGGCAGCGATTTCGAGCGCCGCTAACCTTTGTCCGTCATCGCAAAAAACGGTGACACGGACGTGCAAGTCCGATCTAGGAACGCATTCGTTATGGCTATTCGCCGAGCATTTTTCTATGCTCGCCGACTGTTATGGCGGCTGCGCGTGGGAGACTTTCGGGTCTGCCGGGTTCCTGGACCGGTCTTGCACACCTACGTACAGCTGCCACCTTTTTCGAAGTGCAATCGATGGGTGTCGGCTCCACCTCCAGGGAAATCATTATGTTCAAAGCAACACCGAATCCGCCGCAAAGCGGCCATAAATCCCGCGTCGAAGCCCTCGAAGAAAAAAAGCTCGAAGACGCCGCCACCCGCGCCCTCGATTACTACCTCAAACCCCAACCTTCCTCACCGCCCGAACCCGATAAAAACCAGCTTTTCATCGTCGCCCCTCACATCGACACCGAAACCCTGCTCGCCAATGCCTCCGAAGACCTGCTCTCCATCAGCACCATTGCCGCCGACCTGGCTGACGATGTCGATGACTCACGCCGCTGCGTCGCCCTGGCAATCAGCCGCATGGCCGATGGGGTTCAGTTGTTGGTTGAACGGGCGTTGGATCATTTGGAAACGAAGGAGATGGCGGCGCCTGGGACCAAGGGGTAGAGCTTTGCTTTGATGCAAACTGTGCCGACGCCATCGCGAGCAGGCTCGCTCCCACAATTGGATTGGAGTACGACCGGGAGAACCAGGCCGGCTGTCAGGCCGCCTCGCGAGCAAGCTTTGCTCCCACAAGTGCCTGCTCAAACAGGTCCGATTGATGCACAGCCGCATGAGATAGGTCGGCTGTCAGGCCGCCTCGCTTTTGATTTTGATCTGGGGGCCCCGTTAACCACGCTGGCCGAACGCAGGTATTGCGTAGTGGGCATCCCGGCATGGATGCCGGGATAGCCGCGCTGGGCCATGGATGGCCCTTCGCGGCGGGCCCACGGAGCAATGCCTGCGTTCGGGCATGCCGAGCCTAGGCGAGGCACCGAGTGGTGGGGCAAGACCTTTTGGTTACTTTTGGGGCGTTTGCCAAAAGTGACCCGCCGTAAGGGCGGAACCGCCAGCAGCCGCTACCGCAGCAACGGATATGTACCCAGTCAACCAAATCCTGGCCGGCTATCAGGCCGCCATCGCGAGCAGGCTCGCTCCCACAGTTTGATCGACGTACAACCGGGAGAGCCAGGCCGGCTGTCAGGCCGCCTCGCGAGCAAGCTTTGCTCCCACAGGGGATTGAGAGCAGTCGCGGATATTCAAACCAACACAAAACAAATGTGGGAGCGAGCCTGCTCGCGATGGCGGCGTATCAGTCCACATTGATGCCAACTGAACCACCGCTATCGCGAGCAGCCTCGCTCCCACAGGTTTTTGTGCATTGATCACTCCCTCGAGGGAATGATCAGCAACAGTCAATCAAACATTCGGGCAAGGCACCGGTGCCCAGTCACCCAGGTCCGGGTTTTTGCACATGCTGTTGACCTGGCTGGTGCCGGCGCTGGCGACCTGCTTGCTTTCATCCTGCTTGGCCTTGGCGGTCTGCAGAGTTTTTTCGGTGGTGACCGCTTCTTTCGGCACGGTTGGCAACACCGGCTTTTTCGCCGGTTTCACCGCTTTTTTGGTCTTGGTCGAAGCGACAACCGGCTTGGTTTCGGCGGTCGCTACGGTCACCACGTCAGTACGCTGCACACCCACTTGTTGCAGGTCTTTTTCATAGGCCTGGGTGTAGTTGTTCAGGTCTTCGGCGGCTTTGCCGTTGACCGCGACGATCAGGTCGTTGGACTCTTTCAGACCGGAGACGATTTCTGCCAGGCGCTTGCGGCCTTCAGTTTCGTTGACGGTCTTGGCCTTACGGTCGGCCACCAGCTTGGTGAACGCGCTCTGGTAGCACTGCTGCGAAGCCTTGGCGTACGCGGTGCTGCGATCGATATCGGCGGCGCTTTTGTTGACGTCAGCGGCGTAGGAGGCGATGCGCTGGTTGTCATCGGCGATCTGCTTCTGACGCTCGGTGTAGTAACCGGTTGCGCCACCGGCCAAGGCACCACCGGCGGCGCCGATGGCGGCGTTGCGGCCACGGTTTTCCGAATCGGTCAGCGCACCCAACAGGGCACCACCGACCGCACCGACGGCTGCGCCGGTGAGTACCGATTTGGTCATGTTCCCCTCGGTGGAACGCAAGTGCTGCACCGGCTCGTAGCAGTTAGGGTAGTACTCGACCTTGGTGCTCGACGCGACCTTGGAAGTCGGCGACGTAGCGCAGCCGGTCAGGACGGTGCTGAAGCCGACAGCGACCATCAGCAGGTGACGCTTGGAAACCGAAGCAAAAGGTTTACGGGAGAAAAGCATGATTGTGTTCTCTTTTTAAGTGTTGACCAGCTCAGCACGGCCCACCGCCGTCTGAGTCCCTTCCAAGCTCGCTGACAATCAACGATCAAGACCGCTGACTGCTCGATGCGAGCAGTTCCTTCAATATCGCCGCCGGGTCGGCTCGTTTTTGCTGACGATACTGACCGACATGGCGAACGAATAACGTTGCGCGCGCCACCAGGCTCTTGCCCAGCACCGGCTTGCGCTCCAATTCCTCCTTGATGCGTTGAAACTGCGCCTGGATCACGGCATCGGTGTAACGCGTGCCGGTGGCCAGGTTGTCGATGTAAATCGCCACGGCGCCCTCGAGCGCGCTGCGGCCGTTGTTGATGGCCGTGGCGAACAGCTTGGCGCTGGCCTCGTCCTTGGCGTCCAAGGCCTGCTGGCGACTGTTCTGCAAATTGGTCAGGCGAATGTTGTAGTTATTGATGGTCTCGACCACCAGGGCCGCCGACTGGATCAGGTTGCCCGCCGCTTCCTCGCGCTGCTGGGCGATGAGCGAGACGTTGCGCTTGAGCTCTTCGTTGACCAGCCCTAGCTCGGCCTGCAGGCGTGGGTCGACGCTGGCGGCGATGATGCTGTCCAGGCGCTTGGTCGGGTCTTCGGCTTCATCGATGGCATCAGTCAGGGATGCGAGGCGGCCTTCTTTCTCCCATTGGGCGAACAGCTCTTTGTAACGTGAGCGCGGCGCCGACAATGCCCCGACCGCCACGCGGAACCCGGTGGTTTCGTTGCTTTGCTCGGTGCCGTCGGCGGCGAACAACGGATACTCGCGGCGCATTCCGGTGAACAGCGTGCCTTCGCCTTCCAGGTAGTTACCGCCCTTGACCACGAAGCCACCGTAGGCGCCCTGGCGGCGACCGGCATGCACCAGTTGGAAGGACTCCTGAACCATCTCGGCGGCGTTGCCGATCACGTCGAACAAGCCGATGGGATTTGGCAGTTTGATCCCGACGGGCATCAGCCGCGCCGCCTGGCCGGTGCCGCCAGCGACCTGATTGAACACCGCCCAGTCGGCCAGTGGCCCGTCGCTTTCACTGCCTTCCAGACGTCGGGGAAACAAGCGCCCCTCCAGGTCCTGGCGGCTGACGGCTTGCCCGCCACGAGCAGCGAATTCCCACTCGACTTCGGTGGGCAAACGCACAAAGCCCAGCCCGCCGTCTTCGGCGGAGGTGCCGCGACCGCTCACCGGCAGCAGATCCTTGTGGTATTTCATCAGCCAGGCGCTGTACACCGCCGCAAAACGTTCGGCCTCGAACTTGGACAGTTTCACCTTGGGCAAACGCCCGGCCATGCCTTGGGGCAGCTCGGTTTTGAGGGTCTCGCAGGCCGGCGCGGGTTCGCCGCTGGCCAACGACTGCGCCTGGGCCATGACCTGGGCGTATTGGCGAGCGGTGACCTCGTATTTGCCGATGAAGTACAGCATCGGTTTGAGCGGGGTCTTGGCGTCAGCCTTGGGCATCAACGGCGCGATGGTTTTGTTCCAGTCCTTGGGCAGGTCCTTGAGGGTGAACTGGCCGTTGATGAAGTCCCGACGGTAACCGGAAATGAACGACTGCTTATAGCCGGCCTCGCCCTCGCTGAACGGGTAGCCAAGGCTGATCTCCCGATCATCCAGGGTGCCTTGGGCGAGGATGTAGACGTAACGGAACACCATTTGCCCTTCGCACGGCAGCGGCAGGCTGACGTCACCGGGCAGCGGTTTGGGGTTGTCCAGTTTGTCGGTGCTTTCGTCGGCCCAGGTTAAACCGGCCAGGCTCAGCGCCACGGCGGCGCCCAATAACTTATACATCGCGAATTCCTTCACACGCCTGGATGCGCGCCACCCGCCAGCCACCACAAGCCGCCGCCACGGCGCTGACGCCGAGCACGGCCACCAGAGCCAAGGTGTAGTGACGCGGCAACAGATGGCTGGCGTACTCGCCCGGCAACTGCGCAAATAAATAATTGAGGCCCGACTGCGCCAGGCCATACAGCCCGGCACTCAACAAGGCCGCCAGTGCGGCGCTGTAGAGCGCCTGCAACACCACGAACAACAACAGCGCCGCCGTAGAAACCCCCAGCAGGCGCAACACCGACAGTTCCCGGCGCTTACGCTCGACCGCCGCCAGGGCACCGGCAAAAATCGCCGCGAACGCTCCCGCCAACGCCAACCCAGCGATGATCCAGAACACGATCGACAGGTTGCGGCTCAGCGATTGCACCTGTGCGATGGTCTGGGCCTGGGTGGACACCAGCAGGTTCTGCGCCGCGAAATACTCGCGCAGCGGCTCCACATCACCCAGGTTGCGGGCGTACAGGCGAAACGCCGGGTAGACCCGCTGCGCGCTCTGCCCCACCGCGTCGCCCGGCCAGCCGAACGCGGGCACGGCGCGACCGTCGCGGTAATCCTCGGCCGCTTCCAGCAGCGCCAGCGGCGCGAACAAACCATCCCGGGCAAAGGCTTGCAGCGGCAGTACGTGCAACACCTGCACGCGCGTGCGCTGCGCCTCGCTACGACCGGCCACCTGCCGAGCGAAACTGGCCTGCAGCCAATCACCGGCCCTGGCGCCGAGTTTTTCGGCGGCAGTGTGGCTGAGCACCACTTGATCCAGGCCTTGCGGCACCGGCAGGCGCTCAAACAAAGGATCATTGGCCGCCGTGGGGATCATCTCGACGGTGACGGGCTCAGCCTCGCGGCTCAAATCCGCAGTGGCCGCAATCTGCCGCGTGCGGGCCAGGGCAAACGCCACGTCGTTGCGCCGGCCCAATTGCTCGACGAACTCAGCGCTGAACCGGCCGCCACCCAACGGGATGATTTCCCGGGTAGCCGGATCATTCTCGAGGCGCTCGGTGAGGCTGCTGACCAGACCGAATTTCAGGCCGAACAACACCAGCAACGGCGCGACCACCGCCACCAGCGCCAGCACCGAACAGGCCGACAGCCAGGCGTCGTTGCGGTAATCCTGCCAGGCCAGGGAAGCCACCAGCGCGCCGCGCATCAGCAAGCCTCCCCAAGGGTTGCGGTGACGCCACCATCTGCGTCGCGACGACAACTGATGCGCCGCACCTGCAAACCGCTGGCGCGGGCCAGTGACTCATCGTGGGTGGCGACCACACAACACACACCGTGATCGCGAGCCTGGGCCACCAGCAACTGCATGACCCGCTCAGCGTTCAGTGGGTCGAGGGCTGCGGTGGGTTCATCCGCCAGCAACAGGCGCGGCCCATGCGCCAAGGCGCGGGCGCAACTGACCCGCTGGCGCTGGCCGACGGACAAATCCGCCGGCTTCTTGCCCAGTTGGTCGGCGATGTCCAGTTGACCGACCAGGCGCGTGACGCTGCCGTCATCCGCCATGCCAAGCAGTTTGCGCGACAACTCGATGTTGCCGCGCACGTCCAGAAAACCCAGCAAACCACCGGTTTGCAGCACATAACCTAGATGCCGGCTGCGCAGGTCCGCCAAGGCGCCCTGCTGCCCCGCACGCCACAGCGCGGCGATGTCCAACGGCGTGTTGGCCGGTGTGAAGTCAAACTGCCCGGCCTGATCCGGCGCCAGCACCAAGGCCAGCAGATCCAGCAAAGTGCTCTTGCCGCAACCGCTGGGGCCGACCACCGCCAGTTGTTCGCCGGCACGCAATTGCAGCCGTGGAATCACCAGGCTGTAGCGCTGGCTGCCGACGCCCCGGCTTTTGTGTACGGCGCTCATATTCAGCATCACGGCAGCGTCGACAATGGAACGCGGTACAGGGCATCGCCCGGCTCGGCATCGCCGAACCGCACCCAGTTAGCCAGATCGTTGTGGAAGGTCTCGTAGAGACGGATTTTCGAATCCAGCTCGTCGATGAAATCTTCCTGCTCGGCCACGCTCAGGGACAGCCACAAATCCTGGGTCATGTTCAGCGACTTGCTGCGGTACGGCAGCCCTTCGAGGTACTCACCGAGAATCCCGCCATCAGCCAGGTTGCCGCCCTTGCGCAACGCCGAAGGATCACGGCTCATGTAGGCACTGGCGCTGGCGATTTCCTGGAAGAAATCCTTGGGCGAAGTCTGGGTCTTGCGCGCCGCATCGACGATCAGCTTCAGCGACTGCTGCAAGTCGTTGAGTTGCAGCTTGGTCAGCATCACGCACACCTGGAACGCCGGCAGCGCCGGGTTGGTCAGGTCACGGTCGGCAGTCCAGGCGCTGACCAATTGCGGGGCCTGGCTGGCGGATTTGCGCCCCAAAAAGTCCATGTGCATCGCGTAGCCCACCGCCGCCGATTTATCGCTCAGGCTCGGCGCCGCGCCCAAGTGGGGCACGCTTTGCGGTTTGTTGCTGCGCACCTGGTGCACCAGGTCGGCGAACACCGAGCCGATCTCGTCGACGCGCTCACCCAACTTGCGCACATCGGCGCCCGGCACCGGAATGTACAGGTCACCGATCTGCGGGTTGGCGTCGGCGGTCAGGGTGCGATATTGGCTCTGCGCACCGCCGTGGGTTTTCTTGCCAGCGTCGCTGAGCAGGTGCAGGGCGTAGATCTTGATCTGTTTACCCAGCGCCGCCTGCCGCACTTCGGCCTCGTTCATTTGCGTGGCGGCAAACGGATCGTTCTTGCGCAGGGCGCCAGCGTCGGTGACCAACAGAATCAGGCGCCCGCCATAGCCGGACCAGTCCATGCCCTCCACCGCCTCCATGACGCCGGCAAACGCATCCTCGTTGAACGAATGGCTCGACACCGTGGACGCCTTGACCTGTCGCGCCATCTCCATGAAGCGTTGCGGGTCGCGGCCCTGCTCCAAGGTGATCAAGGTCTTGGCGACGTATTCCAGGCCGGGGGTTTTCTGGGTGCTGCTGCGAAAACCCACCATGCCGAAGCTGACACTGTCTAGCTCGCCACGCTCGGCGATGCGGCTTTGCAGTTCGTGGACCACGTCGCGGACCTGATCGATGTAGGGCTGCATCGACACGGTGGTGTCCACCACCAGCACCACGGCGGTACGGAACGCGTCGGCGTTGGCGGTGCTGATGGGCGTGTTGGGGGTAGCCTTCGGCGTGTTGCCGGGATCGATGGAGGCCACGTTCAGCAGCTGCACCGGTTGGCCGGTCTCATCGAAGCTTTCGCGGGAATCGAAGATCGGCAACAGGTAGAACTGATTCTGCGGCACGGCGCTGGCGGCCGGTTCCAGGGCCAGCACTTGCTGATTGTCTTCACGGTTCTGCTGGGCCTTGAGCAAGACATTCCTGGCCGCTGAAGGGTCGGCCAGCAGCTTTTCCACTTCGCCGGGCTGGCGCAGGAACATTACCGGCGCACGGCCGGAACGCTCGGTGAACTTGAGCACCAGGCTTTGCTTCCAGTCGCTGACCTGCGTGGCCGGCAACCAACCGTCGCTGCGCCCGTCCGTGGCCGCGCCGACCCGCAACCAGGGGCTGCCATCGAGGTCTTTGCGCTCATACACGTAGAGCACGGAAAACGCCGGCAAAGCCTTGCCCGGCGCAGCGCCCGCTTCTTCAGTGAGCTTGGCGCCCGGTTTGCTCAGCACTCGCTGGAACAGGGTTTTCTTGCCAGCCATCAACAATGGACGCTGGCCGCCATCGGCCTGCGTTGCCACAGGCGGTTTTGCCGCAGGCACTTCCGGAGTCTTCACCGGTGGTGGATTTACCGGCGGCGTCGAGACAATCGGCGGCTTCGTGGCTTCTCCACCATCGCCCGACAGCCACCAATAAGCCCCACCCCCCAACGCCAGCGCAACGGCCACCGCGACGGCGGCCAGGGCGAATAGCGGGGTCTTGGGCTGCGACGAAACGCTAGAGCGTTGAGTCGGGCTCACCGGCGGCGGGGTTGGCTTGGGCTGGGATTGCGGCTGTGCCGGCCCTGTCGGAATATCGATGGACACCGGAGTCAATCCAGCCAGGTCATCGCCGCTCGGTGGCGTCGACACGGGCAGCGGCAACGGCCGGATCAGCGTCGCTTGCGCCGATTCCTCAGGCAGATTGTCCAGCGCCCGCAAGAGAGCCGCTGCATCCGGGAAACGCTCCGCCGGGTCTTTGGCCAGCAGTTTGCGCAGTACGTCCTGGTAATGACCGTGATGCACCGGCAACTCCGGCAGCGGTTCGGTCAAGTGCGCCAGGGCCGTGGACAGCGCGTCGTTGCCGGTATACGGCAGTTTGCCGACAAGGATTTCGTAGAGCACCACGCCCAGGGCATACAGGTCGGCCCGACCGTCGATGTCTTGCCCACGGGCCTGTTCCGGGCTCATGTAGCTGGGCGTACCGACGGCGAAACCGGCCTGGGTGAATTGGGTGCGGTCGTCCAGAGACTTGGCGATGCCGAAGTCCGAGAGCACCGCCGTACCGTCAGCGCGGAACAGGATGTTGGCCGGCTTGACGTCACGGTGCACCAGGCCCAAGCCATGGGCGTAGCCCAGGGCCGAGGCAATCTGGCGGATGTAGATCAGGCCCTGCTCCGGCGACAGGCCGGCGGCGATGCGCTCCTTGAGCGTGCCGTTGGGCAGGTATTCCATGGCCATGTAATACAGCTCACCGACGTTGCCGATGTCATGGATGGTGACCGTGTGCGGGTGGGACAGACGCGCCAGGGTCTTGCCTTCGCGCAGGAAGCGCTCGCAGAACGTCGGGTCGGCAGCCAGCGCCGCCGCCATGACTTTCAGCGCCACCTTGCGCTCCAGCGAGCGCTGGGTCGCCAGGTAGACGCTGGCCATCGCGCCTTCACCGATCGGCCCTTCGATGTCGTAGCCAGGGATGACAATGTTCAAGGTCAAGCTCATGACGGCACCTTCACGACAACCACAGTGATGTTGTCCGGCGCGCCACGCATCAGGCCCAGGGACACCAGGCTGCTGGCGATCTCACCGGGATCGTCGTGGTTCAGGACTTCACGGATTTCATCGTCCTCGACGGTCTTGGTCAGGCCGTCGCTGCACAGCAGGTAGCTGTCGCCGGGCACCAGCAGCAACTCGACCATCGCCAGATTCAGTTGCGCCTCGACCCCGATGGCACGGGTAACGATGTTGGCCCGTGGATGCACCCGGGCTTCGGCTTCGCTGAGCAGGCCACTGTCCTGCAGGTCCTGGACGTAGCTGTGATCGCGGGAGATGCTGTCGAGCTTGCCGTCGCGCAGGCGATACAAACGACTGTCACCGGCCCACAGGCACATGCCGCGCAGGTCCCGCGCAACCAGCACCACCACAGTGCTGCCCATCATGGTCACGCCACGGTTGGCGGTTTCTTCACGCACGGCGGCGTTGACCCGCAGCAAGTCGCTGTGCAGCGCGGCGACGTATTCGTCCAGCGAGCGGCCCGCGGCAATGCCGCGCAAGCTGTCGACGATCAGGCTACTGACGTAGTCGCCCGCCGCGTGCCCACCCATGCCATCGGCGACCACCCACAGGCCGTTTTCCGGCAGTTCCAGGCACGCGTCTTCGTTGACCTGGCGAACCATGCCGACATGGCTCTTGCTTGCAGACTTGAAGGCTTTCCCAGCACTTGGACGCATCTACACAACACCTTCTTGGCCGAGCAAAAATTGCGCAAAATCAGCGGCGGCCGGCAAACCCTGGCAGCGCATCAGACCGGGCGCGATACGTTCCGAACCCTGGCCCCACCACACGCTCACGCCTTCGCAGGCCGCTTCGGCCAGGGCGCTCATGCGCCGCTGCGGGTCGGTGGCGTCGAAGCGATGCAGGCTGGCAAAGCGGCTGCTCGGCGTGCGCGGCAGATACATCGGGCTGCCGAGGGTCTCCAACTGTTCGTTGAACGCTTCGAAACTGGCCTCCACACTCAACGTGCTCAGCAACAGGTTCTCCACCCGCTCAAACCACTCGTCCGCACCGCCCACCACGGACGCCGGGTCCGCGTCGGGCTCCAGCAACACCGCGACGGTCAGCGGAAAATAGCGGCCGACCCGATCGATACTCGGCATCACCACGCCCACGGCGGCGTCGGGCCCACAGACCCCGGGCGCGACCATGAAGCGCCACAGCGGGCTGACCAGATAGGCATCCAGCCAACGCTCGCCCAGGCCGGTCTGGCTGGCGAGCAATCCCGCCGCCAGCCACGAATCCCACGGGCCGATAAAACTCTGGGGCAAGCCCCGGCTGACGAAGTCCCCGCGGCTGGCCAACTTTCCATAGAAGCCCGCTGTACTCATAGACGCTCCGGCAGGCTGAAGCCGCTGAGCACGCGGCTCTTGAACGGGTTGAAGGCACTGTTGGCCCGCAGCTCGTAAGAGGCGCTGGCGCCGTCGACCCGCAGCCGCAGGTTGAAGCGGTCCGGCGAGTTGCCGGCGGTCAGGTCCGATTGTTCCAACAGGCGGAACCAGGCCCACGGGCCGTCCAGAGTGATACCGGAGCGCCCATTGGCCGAGGGCGGCAGGATCGAGATCCGTACCACGCCGATGCTGCCGGGGTTGGGCCACTGCATGGCGGTCGGACGACTCGGGCCGTGGTCGTAGCTCAGCTGCTGGCCGTCGAGGTCGAGCAAAAACTGGGTGATGGTCGAGTCCATCGCCACCGGCTTGAGCTCGAAGCGCACCATCGGCTGGGTGCCGCCGGAACGGAAAAACGCATCGCGGATGGTGGCCGCACGCTGGAAGGTTTGCAGCACGCCAGGGGCGATACCGAGCTTCTGTGCCGCACCCGGCTGCCAGCGCCAGGCCGGGGTCGAGGTGTCGACGTAGGGCTGCAGGTATTTGCGGAAGTAGTTGTCCATCACCCCGCCGACGCCGAAGAACTGACCGAAGTCGTCCAGGGTTGCGTCCCGCGCACTGCCCGGCGACATGGGATAACGACCGGCCAGGGACTGGCGGTAGATGTTCACCACTTCGCTGGTCCAGGCGGCGTTCAGTTGATTGCGCACCCCGCCCATCATGCTGTTGGTGGTGGAGTTGACCACCGATTTGACCAGGCCTTGCACCAGCGGCGGCTGGCGTTCGGCGTTGAGGCTGACCCGTGTGGCAGCAGCCTGGGCCTGGTTCTTGGCTTCGCCGAGCAGGGCGTCGCCGCTGGCGCCGACCATGGCGCTGACCTGCACGTACAAGGCATTCATGTCGGCGAGCAGGCCATCGATAGCCGCCGGTTCGCCTTCGTTTTTGCTGACGATGCTGTTGAGCTCGGCGAAATGCGCAGTGACCGGATCAACGCTGGCCTGGGGTGCGTTTTGCGCCGCTTGCTCCTGGCCGAGCAAGCTGCCCAGGCGCTCCTTGAGCTTGTCCACACCGCCTTCGACCTGCTCGCCTTGGGCCGCCAGCAAGCGTTCCTCCTGTTGCAGGTCGGTCTCTTTCGCCACCGCCACCAGCAGTTTTTTCAACGGCGAACTTGGCCCGGACAGGACCCGCAAGACATCGGCGGCCTGGGCCACGCTGGTGATCGGCACAAAGTCGATGTCGGCCAGCAAGGCGTCCCATTGGCGCTGATAGTCCTGGAAATACAGGCGGCGCACTTCGGCGGCCAGGCTGGCGACGTCCTGCTGCCCGGCCTCGTCGCGACCCAACACCCATTGCTCTTCAGCCAGCGTTCCAGCCTGGTTCAGGCTGGTGAGCAAAAAGCCCTGGCGATAGCCCTTGACCGTGAAGAACCCGCTCAGTGGCTCGCCCAAGGGTTTGCCGCTCTTGCGGCTGAACACCAGCGCAGCGTCGCGCCCGGCGGCTTCGTTGAGGCGAAAATCGGCGATGCCCTCGGGCAGTTTCTGGCGCTTGACCCGGTCATAGACGCGCTGGGCCACGGGCAGTTGCTGCAATTGCCGGCGCAGGTCTTCGATCAAGCGCGGGTCCAGGCGGGCGGTGGGCGGACGACGCTCGAACAGCGCCTGTAAATGCTCGCCCAGGGCCAGCCGTTGATCGGCCGGCAGGTCACGCGGCAGGCTGCGGTCCCAATCCAGGGCAACCCAGGCCTTGATGAAGTCGGCATCGTAGTGCTCGTTGTCAGCGAGCATCAGGTAGGCCTTCAATCCTTCATAGAGGAAATCCGAACTGCCGCCGCTGTGCAGTTGCTCTTCGATACGTGTCAGCAAGCGTGGCGCGAACACGGCGATCAGCAACTTGCGATAGACACTGCCGGACTCGGCTTCGAGCATGTCGCCCTGATACAGACCCAGGCCCTCGGCCCAATCGGGCGCGTCGTCGGCCAGGTGCTTCACGGCGTTGAGCAATGGCAATACGGCGAGGACATCGCGTTGTGCCGGACTGAGGCTCTGCACGGCCTGACCCAGCGGCGCGACTTTCTGATCGACCTGGGTGATGTACGCCTGGTTGGCCCGATAGCTGATCCACCACAACGTCGAAACCACCAGCACCAAAGCCACCGTGGAGGCCAATACGCCCCGGGCGATCCACTTGCGTCGACGCTCGACCTTGGGATCGACGCCCACCAACCCACGCTCGGCGAACGCCACGGCGGTGAAGAGTTTTTCGATGAAGTAACTGCGCCCGGTGCCAGTCTGGCGTGCCAGGTGCTGGCGGTCCAGGTTCATGCTTTGGGCCATGGAACCGATCAAGCGATCGATCGGGCTGCCTTCCTGGGTGCCGCTGGTGAAATATACCCCGCGCAGCAGCACACGCTCTTCGAAGGCATTGGGTTTGAACACGCCTTCGAGGAAACTTTGCAGACAATCTTTCAGCGCACCGAACTGTTGCGGGAAACCGTAGATCAAGTCGCGCCGCGCCGGGTCGCGCTCTTGCTGCAAGCGTTCCACCAGGCGGTCGTTGAGGCGCTGCTCAAGGCCGGCGAATTCGCTTTGCAGATGCGCCAACGGGCTGTCGTTGCTCTTGCCATCGTCCAGGGCGAAGGTCATGCCCCAGACCTGGGCGCGCTCTTCCTTGCTCAGGCTGTCGAAGAACTCCATGAACCCGGGCACCAGGTCGAGCTTGGTCAGCATCAGGTAGATCGGGAAGCGTACGCCCAGTTGGGTGTACAGCTCCTGGATGCGCAAGCGAATCGCCGCAGCATGAGCCGCGCGCTCGGCGTCGCTGCCCAGCAGCAGGTCCGACAGACTGATGGCAATGAACGCACCGTCAATCGGGCGACGGGCGCGTTGTTTTTTCAGCAGCCCGAGAAAGCCCAGCCAGGCGGCCTTGTCGACGGTCGCGTCGCTGTCCTGAGTGGTGTAGCGGCCAGCGGTGTCGAGCAGCACCGCCTGGTCAGTAAACCACCAATCGCAGTTGCGCGTGCCGCCCACGCCCCGTACCGCGCCGGCGCCCAGTTGCGCGGCCAACGGGAAATGCAGCCCGGAGTTGACCAGCGCAGTGGTCTTGCCCGAACCCGGCGGGCCGATGATCACGTACCACGGCAGTTCGTAGAGGTTGCGGCGCTCGTCCCCACCCAGCTTGGCTTTCTTCAACAGCGCCAAGGCTTCGTCCATGCGCTGGCGCAGGGTTTCGAGTTCTTCGGCCGTCGCGATGCTGGTAGGGTCGGGCGGGGTTTGTGCGGCCAGGCTGCGCATGACTTCGGCGGCCTGCCGGCGCGCCTGGATGATGCGAAACACCCGGTAGGCGATCCACACCGCAAACACCAGGATGATCAACGCCCAACGACGGCCTTCGGGCACTAGCCAGTCCAGCAACGGGCCGACGAACCAGATGATCAGGCTCAGGGCGATCAGCCCCAGCAGCGGGATGACCCAGCGGATCATAAAACTGAAAAACGCCTTCACTCGACCCCCTCCGCCAATACTGTGATTTCAACCCGACGATTGCGCGCACGCCCCTCTGCGGTGGCGTTGGAAGCCAACGGCTCGGTGTCGCTGCGGCCTTCGGCGCTGAAGCGCTCGGCCTGGCCGGTCTTGGCCGAAAGGATTTGCAGCACCGACTTGGCCCGCGCTTCGGACAACGCCCAGTTGGATGGGAACCTGAGGGTGGCAATCGGGCGATTGTCGCTGTGGCCGGTCACCAGGACCTGGCCCTTGACCTTGCGAATGGCATCGGCGATGCGCAGCATCAGCGGCTCCAGATCGTCGGAGATGCTGGCGCTGCCCGAGGCGAACAGTTCATCGCCACGGATGGTCACCACCGAGCGATCCACGGCATCTTCCACCGCGACCCGACCGGCCCGGATTTCATCGGCCAGGAAACCGGCCAGGCGTGGTCGTTCGATCACTTTGGGCTGCACCACGGGGCGGTCGATGGCCTGCACCGGGATTTCTCCCAGGGCATGGATGTTCTTGAACACCGGCTCGGCATCGGAAGCCAGTTTCATGCGCAGACCGAACAGCAGCGCCAGCAACAAGGCCGCGCCGATGGCCACGGCGATCCACGGCGGCATGAATTGCGCCAGCCGATCCCGGGCCACGGTAACGCCGCGCCAGTGCGGCGACAGCTCACGTTCGTAGTCGCCACGGGCGCTGCGGATCACCGCGCTGGTGCGCTCGCGCAAGGCTTCCAGTTGGCTGCGCCCGTCGTTCATCACCCGGTAGCGCCCTTCAAAACCCAGGCACATGCACAGGTACAGAAGCTCCAGTAGGTACAAGCGTTCCCGTGGACTTTGCAGGCAATGCTCCAGAAGCTGGAACACCTTCTCGCCGCCCCAGGCTTCGTTGTGCACGGTGATCAGCAGGCTCTGTTTGCCCCAGTCGCTGGTGCCGCCCCAGGGGGTACTCAACACGGCTTCATCCAGGGCGGTGCACAGGGCGTAACGAGCCAGCAGCACGTCATTGCGCACCACGCCGGCGGCTTCGGCGCGCTCCTCGAATTGACGCAGGTACGCCAACAGCTGCGCCCGCAGGCTGGCCGGAGCCGGATGGGCAATGGTGTTGCGCAGGCGCGTCAACAGCGCCAGCAGCGGACCGGCCGCGCTTTCCAGCGGGTTGAGGCCTTGGGCCTTACCGGTCAGGACCGGGGCGGCCGGCATCGACAGCGGTGCGGGCGCCGGCTGTGGACGACCAGGGTCCGGACGGCCAGAGTCCGGGCGGAATGGGTCGGCGCCACGGCCACCGGGCGTCGGCATGAACTGAGTACGATCGTCGTTGCTCATCGCGGTTTATCCTCGGATCGCCCAGAAAGCCAGATTCAGCCCCGGGAACTGGCCGGCGATGTGGAACGCGAACCCGCCGGAGTTGCTCAATTGCTGCCAGTGATCGCTACCGCGGTCGAGTTCGTAGTAAGTGGAGCCGGCGTGGTAGGGAAGCTGGCGTGGCGCCACCGGCAACGGCAGCAGGCCGATGCCCGGCAGCTGCAGGTTGACCAGATCGCGAATGTGCTCCACCGAACCGACCTTGCTCTGCTGGCCGAAGCGACCGCGCAGGGTTTCGGCCGGGACATCGGCACGCACCACCAGGATGAAACTGGCGCTCTCGAGCAGGGTCTTGTCGGCCAGCATCGCCACGTGGATGCCGTAGGCTTTCTCGACAATCGGAATCGGCGTGGCCTTGCTGTCGATCAGCATCGACAGGGCCTCACGCAGGGCTTGCATGACCGGCGCGTAGCTGAGCGCCAGGTCATCGTGCTGGTATTGCGGATACTCCTGAGGCCGACGCCCCGAAGCGGTGAAGGTCGAGAACTCACCGGCCAGGCTGACCAGCTCGCTGTAGAACCGTTCGGGGTGCAACGGGCTCAACTGGCTCAGGTGCTGGATCAGCGGCTGCGCGCGGTTGACCAATTGCAGCAGCATGAAATCGGCGATCTCCGAGGCGCCCCCGGCACCGGACGCCACCACCCGCCCGGCGAGGGCTTCGCCGCGTTGATGGAGCAGGCCCAACAGTTCGCTGCGAAACGCGGCCAACGGTTTGGAGGCGGCCACATCCAGCAGCGGCGGGATGTAGCTGTCGTCCAGCACCAGGGCGCGGTCGGCGCGTTTCTCCTTGATGCGTACCAGGCCGATGGCGGCGTAGTCACTGATGCCGTCCTGCGCGGTCAACAGGCGCAAGGCCCGCGAACCCAAGGCAACCGGCGCGCGGTTCTCGAACGGTGCGTTATCGTCACGCACTTCGCACACTTGGCTCACGTAGCGCGCAGCGCCGAGGGCTTCACCTTCGTCAACGGTGTCACGCGCACCGGCACGCTTGAGCGGCAAAGCCAGATACACCAGACCATCGCGCAGGTTGTCATCGACGTTCAGCGCAGGCGGCGCCAGGTCATCCTCGGGGATGTTGAACGGTGTGCCGTCCGGCAGCAGGCCCCGCGCCGAAACGATCGCCAGCTTGCCCTGGGCCAGCAGGCCCTGGTCGATCAGCAATTGGGAAAAACCCCAGGCGCCGGCCGACAGCGGACGGCTACGGGCGTCGATGAGGTTTTCCAGGTAACGGTCATGCTGCTGGAAGTGCTGCGTTCCAATGAACATGCCTTCCGACCAGACCACGCGATTGTTCCAGGACATGGGGGCTCCGATTGCTTATTGGGCAGGGCTGGATGGGGGAACGACGACGGCGCTGCGCACGGCGCGCACGTCGAGGCTGATCTGGTATTCGGTGTATTGGCGCGGCGGGACATTCATCACCGTGCGCCACAGTGACCGGTCCAGTTCGCGATAGCCCACCAGCACGCCGATATGGCGGGTAGCCGGATCGAGATCGCGTTGCAGGCTCAACTGCTGACCGGGCTGGACCAGCACTTCGTCCTGATCGATCAGGTCGGCACCGAGGGTCGCCTGGGCCCGTTCGGCCAGGGCGAAATAATCGGAGCGGGCGAAGGTGGCGGCATTTTTCAGTTCGAAAATTCGCACCCGGACCGGCGCCGGATGGCCGGTGGCGCCGGGGTTGAGGCCGGCAATGGCGTGAAAGTGCAGTTCGACGGCGGCGGTGTCAGCCTCTTCGGACTGTGGATCGGCCGCATCCTTGGCGCATGCCGTCAGCAGAAGCACGGTGGCGACTGCGAGTAAAAACCTGAAAATCATCCTGCGTCCTCAATGACGTTTGAGCTATCCGTTGATTGCTTTTAAAAGTGTTATAGGCGGCGCTGTCGCGCGCTGTGCTCTTCGTAGGCGCGACTGAATTCGCGTCCGAACAGGTCCTGGAAATCCTCCTGGGCTTCCCGGGAAATGTTGCTGTAGAGCTCGGTGAATTGCTGCCAGTACTGAGCCTGTCGCGAGCCGTTGAAAATGCTCGACAGACCAGCGGGTTTGCCCATGCGCTCTTCCAGTTGCGCCGGCTCAAAGCGCGCCAGCAAATGCTTGATGGCCGCTTCCACGCCGGCCATCACTGCCAGTTGGTGAGCGCGCAGGTCGTCGAAGCTGTCACGCACCGCCACATCCGGCGCCATGAACGCCTGATTGCCATGGCGCAGCAGCAACAACATGGCCTCCTCGACATTGGGGGCGAACTTCAGCGGGTTGTTTTCCACCGGCTGGATCATCGTTTGCTGAATGCGGAACTCGCCCTTGAGGCTGCTGCGGGCACGCAAGACATCGATCAAGCCTTCGACCATCAGCCGATAGCTGCGCCCGATGCTTTCCATCTGCGCCTCGGCCTGGGCCTGGTCCAGGCGCAACTGATCCAGCCCGGCGCCGCGCAGGAAGGCTTGCAACAGGTCGGGCTGGGCGGCGTCGAGCGGCTTGGGCGGCGTGGCCGGGGTTTGAACGCTGGTCACCGGCGCCTCGCGCAGCGGCGCAGGTTCGGCGGTGGCGTGGACCTGAGGCGGGGGTGTCGGCACCGGCTCTACGACAGGCCGCTCGACAACGGGCGGTGGCGCAACCGGTGGCGCAGCGACAGGAATCGGAGCAACTGCCACGGGCGCGGGCTTGTCGCTGAACGGGTCCCAGTCCTCCGGTATCACCGAGGCCGAGGCCTGCGCCACAGGCTCGATCACCGGCGGCGGGCTGGGAGGAGCAATGGGCGTCGGTGGACGGAAATCATGCTGTTGGGCCGGCACATGGTCAGGCTGGGTGGCCGGCGGGACACTGCCCGGGCTCAGGAAGTCGAACAGGTCGGGCAAGGTGTCCATGGCCGAGGCGCCCTGGAAATGGGCCGGGGGAGCCACGGGCATCGGCGTAGGTGTATTCAAGCCGGCACCCTGATGTCCCATCAAGGCTTCGAAGCTGCTGGGCGCCTCAGCGAACGGATTGCTGTCGGAGACTGGCAGGTTGAAATCCACCCGCGCCTGGATTTCATAATCGCCAATGCGGATAACTTCGCCGTCTTGCAGCGGCTCACTGTTGCCCTTGCGCAAACGGACACCGGCCTTGACCAATTCCACACCATTAGTGCTGTTATCGGTTAAGTAATAACGCCCGTCTTTGTATTGAATAACGCAATGTTTGCCGGAAACCAGGCGCTCAGGGTCCGGTAATACCCAGTCATTATCGGAATTACGGCCAATTGCCATCACTCCCTGGTCCATGGACTTTTCAGAACACTGGCCCGGGGTAATCTTGTGATAACTAGTGATAGTCAAACACAGCGCCATCTTGCCTCCTTGCTGAACACTTGCGCATGCGATCGAGTGCCGGGATCTACGCCCGAACGACTCGCCGACAAACCTTTGCAACCGACTGCGAAACGGCTTTTTGCCAGCATGATTGCTGATATTAACCCGCCTGCATGACAAAAAACCTGCATCAGTGCCTGCCTTGACCTACTGGTCGCGCAGGTTGTTAAGCGCCTCACAACTGTCACACAGGGGAAATAGCTTACCTTGACAAGCCATAAGTACTACACCAAAAATGCACAACTTCTTGAATATACGTGATGGCACTTTAAGATCATTAAGCATCTAAAGAGCCATTAGCCTCAAGGAACATGTGGAGTTCCATTCGGAACTTGCGTGTGCACTGCCCGAGTTATTCAGCGGGCGATAGGGAGATCGAACGAAGTGGATGTGCCTCTGCTGCTCGCCGCCGTATCCGCGACTTCGCCGTGCGGTGAAGATTTGGAATATGACGCGGATTTCTTGCGCCTGGAACGCGATTCCCAAGGTCAGCCCGAGCGCAGCATGGGCGATTCGATATTGCCTGCCGAACCCCCTGAGTGGCGCAGCATCCAGCAGCAAAGCCTGGACCTGCTGCAACGCAGCAAAGACCTGCGCATCACCCATTTCCTGCTGCAAAGTTCCCTGGCCCTGGAAGGCATACCGGGCCTGGCCCGTGTGTTGACGCTGACCAGCGAATTGCTCAAGCAGTACTGGGCCGAGCTGCATCCGCGCCTGGACGCCGAGGACGACAACGATCCCACCGTGCGCATCAACGCCCTCGCCGGCCTGACATCCGATATCACCATTGGCCTGCTGCGCGAAAGCATTCTGGCCCGCTCGCGCACCTTCGGTGCCGTGAGCCTGCGCGCCGCCGCCAATGCCAGCGGCCTGCAAAGTTTCCCGAATGAAAGCCTCGGCGCTGAACAGCTCGCCGGAGCCCTGCTCGACAGTGATCCCGAGCAGCTGGAAATCACCCGCGCCGCCCTGCTGGAAGCCCGCAGCGCCGCCGAAGCCATCGAGCAACACGTCAGCGATCAAGTCGGTTCCGCCCAAGGCGTGGACCTTGGCCCGCTGAAGCAACCGCTCAAGATGGCCCTGCAGATTCTCGGCCAGTTCGCCCCACAGAGCGGCGACAGCGCCCTGCCCGAAGTCATCAGCAGCGGCGACGACAACACCGCGCCGGTTGAACACGCCACCGCGCCGAGCGCGGGCGCGCCACGCAGCACCGCCCCTGGCGAAATCAACAGCCGCGACGACGTGCTGCGCAGCCTGGACCGGATTCTCGCGTACTACGCCCGTCAAGAGCCCTCCAGCCCCCTGCCGGTGCTGTTGAATCGGGCCAAGATTCTGGTGAACGCCGACTTTGCGACCATCGTGCGCAACCTGATTCCCGACGGCATGAGTCAATTTGAAAACCTGCGCGGCCCAGACAGCGAATAAAAGCGAACGGATCACGCAGTCACGTCACCGGCACCCCCGATGACGCCAACACCGTCGCTCAAGCGACCAGGAGCAGCAACGTGGCGAAGCAAAGTTCTCAGAAATTCATCGCGCGCAACCGTGCGCCTCGAGTGCAGATCGAGTACGACGTCGAGCTCTACGGCGCCGAGAAAAAGGTCCAGTTGCCCTTTGTCATGGGGGTGATGGCGGACCTGGCTGGCAAGCCCGCCGAGCCTCTGGCACCTGTGGCCGATCGCAAATTCCTTGAAATCGATGTCGACAATTTCGACTCGCGCCTCAAGGCCATGCAGCCTCGCGTGGCGTTCCATGTTCCCAACGAACTGACCGGCGAAGGCAACCTGAGCCTGGACCTGACTTTCGAAAGCATGGACGACTTCAGCCCGGCGGCCGTGGCCCGCAAGGTCGACTCGCTGAACAAGCTGCTCGAAGCGCGCACCCAACTGGCCAACCTGCTGACCTACATGGACGGCAAGACTGGCGCCGAAGAAATCATCATGAAAGCGATCAAGGACCCTGCCCTGTTGCAGGCCCTGGCCAGCGCGCCCAAGCCCGCCGACAACGAGCCCAAGGCTTAATCAGGACGAATGATCATGAACGAATCAGCACGTGAAAATCAGTCCCAGGCCCTGGGCACCACCGAAGTACCCAGCGAGTTCGCCTCGCTGCTGATGCAAGAATTCAAGCCCAAGACCGAGCGCGCTCGCGAAGCCGTCGAAACCGCCGTGCGCACGCTGGCCGAGCAGGCCCTGGCGCAGACTGACCTGGTGTCCAACGACGCCATCAAGTCGATCGAATCAATCATCGCCGCCATCGACGCCAAGCTCACCGCCCAGGTCAACCAGGTCATCCACCACCCCGACTTCCAGCAGCTGGAAAGCGCCTGGCGTGGCCTGCACTACCTGGTCAACAACACCGAGAGTGACGAGCAGCTCAAGATCCGCGTGCTCAACATCTCCAAGACCGACCTGCACAAGACCCTGAAGAAATTCAAGGGCACCGCGTGGGACCAGAGCCCGATCTTCAAGAAGATGTACGAAGAAGAATACGGCCAGTTCGGCGGTGAACCGTACGGTTGCCTGGTGGGCGACTACTACTTCGACCAGTCGCCACCGGACGTGGAGTTGCTGGGCGAGCTGTCGAAAGTCTGCGCCGCCATGCACTCGCCGTTCATTGCCGCCGCATCGCCGACCGTGATGGGCATGGGCTCGTGGCAGGAACTGTCGAACCCGCGCGACCTGACCAAGATCTTCACCACGCCGGAATATGCCGGCTGGCGTTCGCTGCGTGAATCGGAAGACTCGCGTTACATCGGCCTGACCATGCCGCGCTTCCTGGCGCGCCTGCCGTACGGCGCCAAGACCGACCCGGTGGAAGCCTTCGCCTTCGAAGAAAACACCGACGGCGCCGACAGCTCCAAGTACACCTGGGCCAACGCCGCTTATGCGATGGCGGTGAACATCAACCGTTCGTTCAAACACTTCGGCTGGTGCTCGCGCATCCGTGGCGTGGAGTCCGGCGGTGAAGTGGAAAACCTGCCAGCCCACACCTTCCCTACCGATGACGGTGGCGTGGACATGAAGTGCCCGACCGAAATCGCCATTTCGGACCGCCGTGAAGCGGAGCTGGCGAAGAACGGTTTCATGCCGCTGCTGCACAAGAAAAACACCGACTTCGCCGCGTTCATCGGCGCCCAGTCGTTGCAGAAACCGGCCGAATACGACGACCCGGACGCCACCGCCAACGCCAACCTGGCCGCGCGCCTGCCGTACCTGTTCGCCACCTGCCGTTTCGCCCATTACCTCAAGTGCATCGTGCGCGACAAGATCGGCTCCTTCAAAGAGAAGGACGAAATGCAGCGCTGGTTGCAGGACTGGATCCTCAACTACGTCGACGGTGACCCGGCGCACTCCACCGAGACCACCAAGGCCCAGCACCCACTGGCCGCCGCCGAGGTCATCGTCGAGGAGGTCGAAGGCAACCCGGGGTACTACAACTCCAAGTTCTACCTGCGCCCGCACTATCAGCTCGAAGGGCTGACTGTGTCGCTGCGCCTGGTATCGAAACTGCCTTCGGCCAAGGGTGCGTAAAAACCTGTTGAACGGTACGCGGTAAACATGTGGGAGCGAGCCTGCTCGCGATAGCGGTGGATCCGTCGCCACCTGCGTTGCCTGACACGCCGTCATCGCGAGCAGGCTCGCTCCCACAGGGGATCTTCAGTGGGTTAGAGATCGCCTTCGTAGCGTTCAGCAGAACAGATTTCGCAAGGTCGGCGTCAATCAAACAATGTGGTAGAGACCACACAGGGAGAAAACATGGCTGTTGATATTTTCATCAAGATCGGCGACATCAAGGGCGAGTCCATGGACAAGGCCCACAAGGACGAGATCGATGTCCTGAACTGGAGCTGGGGCATGTCCCAGTCCGGCAACATGCACGTGGGCAGTGGCGGTGGCGCGGGCAAGGTCAACGTGCAGGACCTGTCGCTGACCAAGTTCGTCGACAAGGCATCGCCCAACCTGATGATGCATTGCGCCAGCGGCAAGCACATCGACAAGGTCAAGCTGACCGTGCGCAAGGCCGGTGGTGAAAGCCAGGTCGAGTACATGATCATCAATCTTGAAGAAGTGCTGATCACGTCCCTGAGCACCGGCGGCTCGGGCAACGATGATCGCCTGACCGAAAACGTCACCCTGAACTTCGCCAAGGTGATGGTCGACTATCAGCCGCAAAAAGCCGACGGGACCAAGGAAGGCGGTCCGGTCAAGTTCGGCTGGAACATCCGTCAGAACGTCAAGGTGTGATCGAACACGCCCCCGGTGCCAGGCGCCGGGGGTGTTTGGTGCTTGCTCGAATCCAATCCTTTCCCACCCGGTATCTGAGTCATGGCCAAGCCTTCGTTTATCAATTTGTGGAACAGCTATCCGCCCTACCCGTCCGCCAGTCCGGCTTGCGACGGTCCCTATGTCAACCAGTGCGCTATTCGTATGAGCATCGCCTTGTGCGGAGAAAAGACCTTACCGGTCAACTCATCGACTTATACGCTGGATCCCAAATGCGCCCATGGACATGCCCGCGGCGCGGAGTCATTGGCCAACTGGCTATGGAGGAAGAACCGCCTAGGCCCACCGAAGGTCTACACCACCAGCGTGGCAGACCGCACAACACTGATGGGCAAAACCGGAATCATCTTCTTCAAAGACTGCTACCAACAGAACAGCGACACTGCCGGTCGACCTACTGGTGATCACATCGACCTGTGGAACCGTGGCCTGACCAAGAGCGGTGATCTGTTCTCAAGATCCAAGGCCATCTGGTTCTGGGAGCTTTCGTGATGCGCAGCCCTTTGTTTCTTTCGGCGCTGGCGGCAAGCCTCGTCAGTCTAAGCGCGTGCGCCGGGCAGGAAACAGTCGCTCCGGCAGCCCTGACGCAAGCAGTTTTCGTCGGACATCCGGTGAGCCTGATCGACGTTCAAGGTCGCTGCACGCTCGTTAAACCTGACCAGAGCCACCTGACGCTCGATATGGAATGGCCTTGCCAGTTCAGCCTGGGCCCGGACAAGCAACTGCGTGTGGAGACCTTCAACCAAGTGCCGATTTTCTTGGTCGAACGCAGCGAACACATGCCCGCTCCCAGCCGCGATTGCTTGACCAAAATTCAAGCAGTACGCCTGGTCAAGGAAACATTGGAGGTCTCGGATGTGAGCCAATTCGCCTCCTGCGGCCCTGGCCAATGGGATCAAAAAATGTATACGGCGCTCTTTCGGTGGTAACCGAAATCGCCACCCGCGATCGCCTGCAACCGTCCCTGTTGGACCGGTTGACCGACGACGATCCGAGCAACCCCAAGGAAAGCGCCGACAAGCGCGTGTTGTCGCTCACCCAGTTGAAAGCCTCGGTGCTGCGTGACCTGGCGTGGTTGCTCAACACCACATCGTTGCTCGATACCGACGCCACGCTGCACACCCCGGCAGGCACGTCTGTGGTCAATTTCGGGTTGCCGGCGCTGGCCGGCAACAGCGCATCGAACGTCGACCTTCCGGCCTTGGAAGCGTTGATCCACCAAGCCATCGCCACGTTCGAACCGCGCATCTTGCGCCACACCCTGAGGGTGCGAGCCCGAGCAACCGCCGAGATGAACCACAACGCCTTGAGTTTCGAGATCGAGGGTGACCTCTGGGCGCAGCCCGTGCCGCTGCGCCTGATGCTGCAAACCGACCTGGACCTGGAAACCGGCCACGTGCGCGTGGTCCAAGCCGACCAGCGGAGACGCCCATGAATCCGCGCCTGCTGGAGCTGTACAACCAGGAACTGCACCACGTGCGCGAAAGCGCGGCGGAGTTCGCCAAGGAATACCCCAAGATCGCCAGTCGGCTGACGTTGTCCGGGATGGACTGCGCCGACCCGTACGTCGAACGTTTGCTGGAAGGCTTCGCCTACCTGACGGCGCGGGTGCAGCTCAAGCTCGATGCCGAGTACCCGACCTTCACCCATAACCTGCTGGAAATCGCCTATCCCCACTATCTGGCGCCCACGCCGTCGATGACCGTGGTGCAACTGCAGACCGACCCCGATGAGGGCTCGCTGAGCGGCGGCTTTGCGCTGCCCCGGGACACCGTCCTGCGCGCCGCCCTGGGGCGTGAAACCCAGACCTGCTGCGAGTACCGCACCGCCCACGCGGTGACGTTGTGGCCGTTGCAGGTCAGCCAGGCCGAGTACTTCGGCAACCCGTCCGCCGTGCTCGGACGCCTGGCCGCCAGCGAACCGAAGGCCAAGGCCGGCCTGCGCCTGACCCTGCGTACGGGCGCCGAACTGCCGTTCAACAGCCTGCCCCTGGACAACCTGCCGCTGTACCTCAGCGGTGCCGACGAACAGCCCTTCCGTCTCTACGAACAACTGCTGAGCAATGCTTGCGCGGTGTTCGCCCGCAAGCCCGGCGGCGATTGGGTTGAACGCTTGCCTCAGGACGCGCTGTGCTCGCGGGGTTTCGACGATGCCGATGCCGCGCTGCCCGTGGTCTCGCGCGCCTTCCAGGGCTATCGCCTGTTGCAGGAATACTTCGCCCTGCCCCATCGGTTCCTGTTCGTCGACTTCACCCAATTGAGCCGCGCGGTCAAGCGCTGCGACGGTCAGGAGCTGGAGCTGATCGTGCTGTTCGACCGGCACGACCCGAGCCTGGAGGGCAGCGTCGGCGCCGCGCAGTTTCTGCCGTTCTGCACCCCGGCGATCAACCTGTTCCCCAAGCGCCTGGATCGCATCCACCTCTCGGAGCGGGTCAACGAACATCACGTCATCGCCGACCGCACCCGACCGATGGATTTCGAAGTGCATTCGCTGACCGGCCTCACCGGCCACGGCACCGGGCCGGAGCAGCCGTTCCTGCCGTTCTATGCCGTGCGCGATCCGTCCCGTTATGGCCGCGACCAGGCCTATTACACAATACGGCGTGAGCCACGAGTATTGTCCAGCGACCAACGACGCAACGGCCCGCGCTCGACCTACGTGGGCAGCGAAACCTTCGTCAGCCTGGTGGACAGCCAGCAGGCGCCCTATCGCCACGACCTGCGCCAACTGGGCGTGACGGCGCTGTGCACCAACCGCGACCTACCGCTGTTCATGAGTGTGGGCAACGGCAAGACTGATTTCACGTTGGCCGACAGCGCGCCCGTCGGCGCGATTCGTTGCGTCGCCGGCCCCAGTCGACCACGGGCCAGCCATGCCCACGACGCCAAGGCCTGGCGTTTGATCAGCCAGCTCTCGCTCAATTACCTGTCCCTGAGCGAGCAAGGCCAGGGCGCCGCCGCCCTGCGCGAACTGCTGCGCCTGTACGGCGACAGCAACGATGCGGCGGTGCAGTTGCAAATCGAAGGCCTGCGCGAAGTCAGCAGCAAGGCCTGCACCCGACGCTTGCCGATGCCCGGCCCGATCGTGTTTGGTCGGGGCCTGGAAATCACCCTGGAATTCGATGAAAACGCGTTTCGCGGCACCGGGGTGTTTTTGCTCGGCGCGGTGTTCGAGCGCTTCCTGGCACGCTACGTGTCGATCAACAGTTTTACCGAGACGGTGATCCGTACCACCGAACGCGGCGAGATCATGCGATGGAAAGCCAAGCCCGGACGTCGTCCGACCCTTTGAGTACCCTGGACGCGATGCACCAGGAGCCCTGGGAATACGACTTCTTCCAGGCCTTGCGCCGTATCGAGTGCGAATCCCCCGAGCTGCCGCGCCTGGGCCATTCATTGCGCCTGGCCGATGACCCGCTGCGCCTGGGGCAACAGGCCGAATGCACCTTCGCCCCGGCGACCCTGGCCTCGGTGCAACCGGGCCTCGACGGTGCGCCGGCACGCCTGGAGCAGTTCTTCTTCGGCCTCGGCGGCCCCAACGGCCCGCTGCCGCTGCACATCACCGAATACGTGCGCGAACGTCAGCGCAACAACGCCGACAGCACCAGCAAACGGTTCCTGGATGTGTTCCACCATCGCCTGCTCAGCCTGTTCTACCGGGCCTGGGCCGAAGCGCGGCCAACGGTCAGCCATGATCGCCCGGACGATGACTACTGGTCGGCGCGCCTGGCCGCCCTCAGTGGTCGGGGCATGCCGAGCCTGCTCAAGCAGGGGCTGATCCCCGACACGGCGAAGCTGCATTACAGCGGCCACTTGTCGGCGCAAACCCGCTACCCGGACGGCCTGAAGGCCATCATCAGCGAGTACTTCGGCCTGCCGGTGGAGATCGAAGAATACGTCGGCCAATGGCTGGAACTGCCAGAACGCAGCCGCGTGGGCGTCAGCGCCAATCAGTTGGGCGTGGACTTTTGCCTGGGCCGCTACGTGTGGGATCGCCAGCACAAATTCCGCATTCGCCTGGGGCCACTCAAGCTCGATGACTACATGGGCATGTTGCCCGGCAGCCAACCCTTCAACGAGCTGGTGGCCTGGGTCGCCGAATACCTGGGCCATGAACTGGACTGGGACCTGAACCTGATCCTGGAACAACCCGAAGTACCGGCGCTGCAACTCAACGGTAGTTTGCGCCTGGGGTTCAACACCTGGTTGGGACGCCCCGAAACAGATGCCAAGGATTTAATACTGGCCCGGCATTACGCCGAACAGGCCAACACCTCACAGACCTCAAGGAGCCATGAGCATGGGTGAAATCAGTCGCGCCGCGTTGTTCGGCAAACTCAACAGCGTGGCCTACAAAGCCATCGAAGCCGCCACCGTGTTCTGCAAGTTGCGCGGTAACCCCTACGTGGAACTGGCCCACTGGTTTCATCAGTTGCTGCAACTGCAGGACTCGGACCTGCACCGCATCATCCGCCAGTTCAATATCGAGCCGGCACGCCTGGCCCGCGACCTGACCGAAGCCCTGGACCGCCTGCCACGGGGCTCGACCTCCATCACCGACCTGTCTTCCCACGTTGAAGAAGCCGTGGAACGCGGTTGGGTCTACGGCAGCCTGATGTTTGGCGAAAGCCAGGTGCGCACCGGTTACCTGGTGCTGGGCATTCTCAAGACGCCAAGCCTGCGCCATGCGTTGCTGGGGCTGTCGTCGGAGTTCGACAAGGTCAAGGTCGAGGCCTTGAGCGAGCGCTTTGACGAATACGTCGGCGACTCTCCGGAAAACGCCCTGACCGCCAGCGACGGTTTCAACGCCGGCGCCGTGCCGGGCGAAGCCAGCGGCGCCATGGCCCCCAGCGCCATGGGCAAACTGGAAGCCCTCAAGCGCTTCACCGTCGACCTCACCGAACAGGCGCGTAGCGGCAAGCTCGACCCCATCGTCGGTCGCGACGAAGAGATCCGCCAACTGGTGGACATCCTCATGCGCCGCCGGCAGAACAACCCGATCCTCACCGGTGAAGCCGGCGTGGGCAAGACCGCCGTGGTCGAAGGCTTTGCCCTGCGCATCGTCGCCGGCGACGTGCCGCCATCGCTCAAGGACGTGGAGCTACGCAGCCTCGATGTCGGCCTGCTACAGGCCGGCGCGAGCATGAAAGGCGAGTTCGAACAGCGCCTGCGTCAGGTCATCGAAGATGTCCAGGCGTCGCCCAAACCGATCATTTTGTTCATCGACGAAGCCCACACCCTGGTGGGCGCCGGTGGCGCTGCCGGCACGGGTGACGCGGCCAACCTGCTCAAGCCGGCCCTGGCCCGCGGCACCCTGCGCACGGTAGCGGCCACGACCTGGGCCGAGTACAAGAAACACATCGAAAAAGACCCGGCCCTGACCCGGCGTTTCCAAGTGGTGCAAGTGGCCGAGCCGTCCGAAGACAAGGCGCTGCTGATGATGCGCGGTGTGGCCTCGACCATGGAAAAACACCATCAGGTGCAGATCCTCGACGAAGCCCTGGAAGCCTCGGTCAAACTGTCCCACCGCTACATCCCGGCGCGCCAGTTGCCGGACAAATCCGTGAGCCTGCTGGATACCGCCTGCGCCCGTGTCGCCATCAGCCTGCACGCGGTGCCGGCCGAAGTGGACGACAGCCGTCGGCGCATCGAAGCGCTGGAAACCGAGCTGCAAATCATCGCCCGTGAACACGCCATCGGCATCGCCATCGGTAGCCGCCAGACCCAGAGCGAAAACCTGCTGAGCGCCGAACGCGAACGCCTGGCCGAGCTGGAAGGCCGCTGGGCCGAAGAGAAAGCCCTGGTGGACGAGTTGCTCGCCACCCGCGCCACCCTGCGCGAGCGCGTCGGCGTGGTGGACAGCGAAGCTTGCGACAACGAAAGCCACGCCCTGCGCGAGCAACTGGTGGACCTGCAACAGCGCCTGACCGCGCTGCAAGGCGAAACCCCATTGATTCTGCCGACCGTGGACTACCAGGCCGTGGCCTCGGTGGTCGCCGACTGGACCGGTATCCCGGTGGGCCGCATGGCTCGCAACGAACTGGAAACGGTGCTCAACCTCGACCAGCACCTGAAAAAACGCATCATCGGCCAGGACCACGCCTTGCAGATGATCGCCAAGCGCATCCAAACCTCCCGCGCCGGCCTGGACAATCCGAGCAAACCCATTGGCGTGTTCATGCTCGCCGGCACCTCCGGCGTGGGCAAGACCGAAACCGCCCTGGCCCTGGCCGAAGCCATGTATGGCGGCGAACAGAACGTCATCACCATCAACATGAGCGAGTTCCAGGAAGCCCACACCGTGTCCACCCTCAAGGGCGCGCCACCGGGCTACATCGGCTATGGCGAAGGCGGCGTACTGACCGAAGCCGTGCGGCGCAAACCGTACAGCGTGGTGCTGCTGGACGAGGTGGAAAAAGCCCACCCGGACGTGCATGAGATTTTCTTCCAGGTGTTCGACAAAGGTGTGATGGAGGACGGTGAAGGCCGGGTGATCGACTTCAAGAACACCTTGATTCTGTTGACCACCAACGCCGGTACCGAACTGATTGCCCAGGTCTGCAAAGACCCGCAGAACGTGCCCGAGCCCGAGGACATCGCCAAGGCCCTGCGCCAGCCGCTGCTGGAGATTTTCCCGCCGGCCCTGCTGGGTCGCCTGGTGACGATTCCGTACTACCCGCTCAGCGACGAGATGCTCAAGGCCATCACCCGCCTGCAACTCAACCGCATCAAGAAGCGCGTAGAGAACACCCACAAAGTCGCCTTCGACTACGACGACGCGGTGATCGACCTGATCGTCTCGCGCTGCACCGAAACCGAAAGCGGCGGACGCATGATCGACGCCATCCTGACCAACAGTCTGCTGCCGGACATGAGCCGCGAGTTCCTGACCCGCATGCTCGAAGGCAAGGCGCTGGCCGGCGTGCGGATCAGCGCCCGGGATAACGAATTGCAGTACGATTTCAGCGACGCGGCCTGACGGTAAGGAACACCGTAAAACCCTGTGGGAGCGAGCTTGCTCGCGATAGCGCAAGTACATTCAACATCAATGTTGACTGATACGCCGCCATCGCGAGCAAGCTCGCTCCCACAGTGGCATCTTCCACAGTGGGGGTTGCGTTCCTTCAGCTATTACAACTTGCACGGGACACTCGATGTTATTCAACCAAGCCTCACGCCTGGCCAAAATCACCAGCCCCCTGGGACCTGAGGTGCTGTTGCTCAAGGACATGGGCGGCGGCGAAGAGCTGGGGCGGCTGTTCAACTACGAGTTGCAGTTGCACTCGCTGGACAACGCCATCGACCTCAACCAGGTGCTCGGCAAACCCATGTGCGTGAGCCTGCAACTGGACGGCGGCGGCGAGCGGCATTTCCACGGCATCGTTTCGCGCTTCAGCCAGAACGTTGACCAAGGCCAGTTCGCCAGTTACCAGGCGACCTTGCGGCCCTGGCTATGGCTGCTGACCCGTACCTCCGATTGCCGGATTTTCCAGAACCTGACCATCCCGCAGATCATCAAGCAGGTGTTTCGCGACCTGGGTTTTTCCGACTTCGAAGACGCCCTCAGCCGCCCCTATCGCGAGTGGGAATACTGCGTGCAGTATCGCGAAACCAGCTTCGATTTCGTCAGTCGCCTGATGGAACAGGAAGGGATCTACTACTTCTTCCGCCACGAACAGGGCCGTCATGTATTGGTGCTGGCCGACGCCTATGGCGCCCACACCACGGTGCCCGGCTACGGTTCGGTGCCCTACTACCCCAAGAACGAACAGCAGCGCGAGCGCGACCATATCCACGACTGGCACCTGGCCCAGGAAGTGCAGCCCGGCTCGCTGGAACTCAACGACTACGACTTCCAGCGCCCCAGCGCGCGCATCGACGTGCGTTCGGCCATGCCGCGCCCGCACACCGCCGGCGACTATCCGCTGTACGACTACCCCGGCACCTATGTCCAGAGCCAAGACGGCGAACACTACGCCCGCACCCGCATCGAAGCCTTGCAAACCCTGCACGAGCAAGTGGAGCTGGCCGGCAACGCTCGCGGTCTGGGCTCGGGCCACCTGTTCAGCCTCACCGGCTTCACCCGCCAGGACCAGAACCGCGAATACCTGATCGTCGGCGCGCGCTATTACGTGTCCCAGGAAAGCGGTGAAACCGGCGGCGGCGCACCTTCGGCCCAGTTCGAAAGCAGCCTGACCTGCATCGTCGCCCAACAAAGCTACCGGCCGCTGCCCACGACCCATCGCCCCATCGTCAAAGGCCCGCAGACCGCGTTGGTGGTAGGCCCCAAGGGCGAGGAAATCTGGACCGATCAGTTCGGCCGGGTGAAGGTGCATTTCTACTGGGACCGTCACGACCAGTCCAACGAAAACAGCTCGTGCTGGATTCGCGTGTCACAGTCCTGGGCCGGGAAAAACTGGGGCTCGATGCAGATCCCGCGCATTGGCCAGGAAGTGATTGTCAGCTTCCTGGAAGGCGACCCCGACCGGCCGATCATCACCGGTCGCGTCTACAACGCCGAACAGACAGTGCCTTATGACCTGCCCGCAAACGCCACCCAGAGCGGCATGAAAAGCCGTTCGAGCAAGGGCGGCACGCCAGCGAATTTCAACGAAATCCGCATGGAAGACAAAAAAGGCGCCGAGCAGTTGTACATCCATGCCGAACGCAATCAGGACATTGTGGTGGAGGTGGATGAAAGCCACTCGGTGGGTCACGACCGCAACAAGAGCATCGGCCACAACGAGACGGTGACCATCGGCAACAACCGCCTGCGCATCGTCAAGCAGGAAGACATCCTGTCGGTGGGCCTGCGCAAGACCGACAGCATCAGCCAGAGCTACGTCATTGAAGTGGGCGAGAACCTGCGCCTGGTCTGCGGCGAAAGCATTCTGGAGCTCAACGCCAGCGGCCAGATCAATCTGACCGGCGTGCAAATCAGCTTCTACGCCACCGGCGATGCCGAATTCAACACCGGCGGCGTGCTGCACCTGAACAACGGCGGCGGTCCCGGTGCCACGCCCGACGGCCAGGGCGTCAAGGCCAGCATCGACGCCAACATCGCTGCCGCGTTCCCCAAGGGTTAACCTCGAGATTTATGCGCCATGACTTACCGCATCAATGAATTCCAGTTCCAGCTGCCGCCCAGCGAGTTGCTGGATGCAACGATCAACATCCTCAAGTTCCCTGAACTGGGCACCTCCTTGATCGTCAGCCGCAGCTTGCTGGCCGACGGCGAAACCCTGCAGAGCAACCTCGACGAGCAGCTCAAACGCCTGGAAAAACAGGTCCAGGACCTGCGCGCTCAACCGGGCGTCGCCGTGCGCCTGGGCGCCAATCAGGAAGTCGAAGGCATCGAGCTGCGCAGCCAGTTCAACAAGGGCAACGAAAAGGTCTTCCAGTTTCAGCTCGCCCTGGTACTGCCCGGCACGCGCAAAATGCTTGCCTTGAGCTATGTGAAAGCCGAGAAGCTCGGTGATGCTGAAGCAGCGCATTGGGCGACGATCAAGGGCTCGTTGTTGTTTGACGTTCCGGCTTGATGAGCGAACTGCATGTCTGACGCTCTCTGGGCCGCCCGGCTGGGCGATGCGCTGGACCACACCTCAATGATGGCTGACATTCTTGGAGGCGTGCTGGAGGTAGCAGCCAACATTGCGATTACCGCCCTGGCGACGGCTGCGGTGGTGGCGGCTACAGGCATCACAGTCGCCACAGGCGGGTTAGGTTGCTTCCTGCTCGGCGCCGTGGTGGGCGCCGTCGTTGGCCTTGCCATGAGCAAGACCGGGGCCGACGAAGGGCTGAGCAATATCTGCGAAGGCATTGGCAACGCGCTGTTCCCGCCCACGGTGCAAGCGAACATCCTCACCGGCTCAACCAACACCCTGACCAACAACATCCCAGCCGCTCGCGCCGCTGGGGCGATTCAATCCCATGTCGCACCAGCAGGCACCGAGCTTGAGGCACCTGAGCCGCAAGCCGAGCCCAGCTATCTGGACATGGCCGAGAACTTTTTCTCGCAGATGTGGCGCCCCACTGTTGCAACACCCGCGCCCGGCGCCGTACCCAAGCCGCTGGATATGATCGCGTGCATGAAACATCCGCCGATGCCGCCGCAGTTTTTGGCCGAAGGGTCGGACAAAGTCACCATCAACGGCCAGCCAGCAGTGCGCAGCGGCGACCGCAGCACCTGCGATGCCAAGGTCGTGTCATCCGGGCTGATTTCACCCGATGTCACCATTGGCGGCGGCTCGGTGGTGGTGCGCGAGATTCGCAGCGGCAAGACTCCGGGCGTCGGTCTGGCAGTCACCGCGCTGCTGATGCTCAAGGGCGGCAAAGGCAAGTTCCTGAGTAACCTGCCGTGCATGCTGGTGGGCGGCGCGGCGTCGATGGCGGTCAGCAGCGCGATGGGCGCCGCGGCCAACGCTACTATGGGTTCGTCGAACCCGGTGCATGCCGCCACCGGGGCCAAAGTTCTGGGCGATGTCGAGGAGATGGACTTCGTCCTGCCCGGCATCTTGCCAATCGACTGGCAACGCTTCTACAACAGCCGCGACGAGCGCCGCGAAGGTATGTTCGGTGCGGGCTGGAGCGTAGCCTACGAGGTGCGCGTCGAGATCCTGCCTCACCCCGAGGGCGGTGAAACGCTGGTCTACACCGATGAACAGGGCCGGCGCATCGACATGGGTTCCATCCCTCTGGGCGGCGCCGTGTTCAGTCCCGGTGAAGGGCTCAGCGTACGACGGCATGCCAATGGCCAATTGCTGATCGACAGCTCAGACGGCCTGTACCGGCTGTTCGAACCCACCCCGGGCCATGCATCGCTGCTGCGCCTGAGTCAGCTGGGCGACCGCAATGACAACCGCATCTACCTCGACTACGACGACACAGGTCGGCTGGTACAGCTGCGAGACACCTTCGACCTGACCAGCATCGCGCTGGCGTACCACAAACGCTGGCCGCAACGGGTCAGCCGGATAGACCGGCTTTACGCTGATCAGCGCCGTGAAGTGCTGATGCACTACGATTACGACGCCCGGGGTGATCTGACCGAGGTCCGTCAATCCAACGGTTACGTGAAACGCCGCTACGCCTACGATGCCGGACGGCGCATGGTAGAGCACCAACTGCCCACCGGGCTGCGCTGCTTTTACGAATGGGCCTTAATCGAAAAGCGAGAATGGCGGGTTGTTCGCCACTGGACCGACGCGGGCGACACTTACGCCTTTGACTACGACCTGGCTGCCGGGACTACGCGCATCACCGACGGTTTGAATCGCATCAGCACCCGTCGCTGGGATAGGCGGTATCAGATCACCGAAGCCACCGATGCCCTGGACCGTACCTGGGTCTTCCAGTGGAACGACGAAAGCCAGTTGGTGGCGGCAACGGCCCCCAACGGCGGACAACATCAATTCAGTTATGACGAGGCGGGTAACCTTTGCCAGACGTCTGACCCACTCGGACGCAGTGAGTCAACACTGTGGCTCGAACACTGGGCGCTGCCCCTGACCGAAACCGATGCCGCGGGCAATACCTGGCAGTACCGCTATGACTCGCGTGGCAACCGCATTCGCGAAACCGATCCGTTGGGCAACGTCACCCGCTATCGCCATGACGCCCACGGTCAGGTGGTGGAAGTTGTCGACGCCATCGGCAAACGCAAAACCATGCGTTGGACTCCCCTTGGCCAGCTCAGCGAGCACACTGATTGTTCCGGCTACACCACACGGTTCAGTTATTGCGAGCGCGGGACGTTGCTCAGCAGCACCGACGCACTGGGGGAACGGACGCTTTTCAGCTATGACGACCAAGGCAGGCTGCTGACCAAGCAATTACCGGACGGACGTACCGAGCAATATCAGCGCGATGCGAGCGGCCAATTGATCGGCTACAGCGACCCCGCCGGGCACACCACGCATTTCCAGCACACCCTCAATGGGCAACTGCGCGTGCGTACCGACGCGCATGGTCGACGGGTAGAGCTGAGCTACGACAACTACGGCCGCCTGCTGGCGCTGACCAACGAAAACGGTGAATGCTACCGGTTTGCCTGGGACGCTGGCGACCGTTTGACCGCCCAGCACAGCCTGGACGGCAGCCTCAAACGCTACGCCTACGACCCACTGGACAACGTCACCCGCATGGAAGCGCTCGCGGTTGCGGGCAGCACCGACCTGGACCTCGCGCCGCAAGCATCGATCACCCATGAGCTGGAGCGCGACGCAATGGGTCGGCTGGTGGCCAAAGTCACCACAGACGGGCGCACCGAGTACCGCTATGACGCGCTCGATCAGGTCAACGCCATCACCTTCACCGCGCTTACCGGTGAGCAGCAAAGCATCGGCTTGAACTACGACGCTCTTGGGCAACTGATCGCCGAGCAAGGCTGGGCCGGACGCCTGGAGCATCGCTACGATGAGCTGGGCAATCTGACCCAGACGCGGCTCCCCGATGGTCGCTGGCTAAACCGACTGCATTACGGCAGCGGCCACCTGCACCAGATCAACCTTGACGGCCAGGTCATCAGCGACTTCGAACGCGACCGCCTGCACCGTGAAGTGCTGCGCACCCAAGGGCACCTCAGCACCCGCAGCGAATACGACCGCAGCGGTCGCCTGCGCGCACGCCAACGTCGGCAACAGGGCCAGTCCGCGCTGTTACCACCGGCGGCGCAATCACTGTTTGGCTATGACAGCAGTGATCAACTGGTAGAACGCTTCGACAGCCAGCCTGACGCCCCTCATCGCCATCTGCTGCACTACGACGCCACCGGACGCATTCTCGCCAGCCAGGACAACCTCCAGGGCCAGCGTGAAGGCTTCGCCTATGATCCGGCCGCCAACTTGCTCGATAGCCTGGGCACCGGACGGGTCGCTCATAACCGTTTGCTGACCTATCAGGACAAGCGCTACCGCTATGACGGCTTCGGCCGCATGGTAGAAAAGCGCAGCGCCCGGCGGGGTGTCCAGCGCATGCGCTACGACGCCGAACAGCGTTTGGTGGAGGTGAGTAACGATAATGGCTCGGTCGTGAAAATGACCTACGACCCGCTGGGCCGGCGCATCGAAAAAGCCGAATACGACCGCCATGCCACCCTGCTTAGCCGCACCCGCTTCACCTGGGATGCACTGCAACTGTTGCAGGAACACCGCGACAACCAAACCAGCCTGTACATCTACGCCGACGACAGCCACGAACCGTTGGCAAGGGTCGACGGCCTGGGTGACCACCAGAAAATCCGTTACTACCACAACGACTCCAACGGCCTGCCCGAACAACTCTCGGAAGCCGACGGACACACTCTTTGGCGGGCCCGTTACCAGGTGTGGGGCAACACCGTAGAAGAGCTACGCGAACCGTATTACATCGAAGAGCAGAACCTGCGTTTCCAGGGCCAATACCTGGACCGGGAAACCGGGCTGCACTACAACACCTTGCGCTTCTACGACCCGGACATCGGTCGCTTTACCACACCGGACCCCATCGGTTTGGCCGGTGGGCTGAACCTCTACCAGTACGCGCCAAACCCGGTGAGCTGGATCGACCCCTCGGGTCTGATGAAGTGCTCGACGCCACCTAAGGGCCGCAAGGTCAACCGGACGGTTTATCGCTTTGAAGAGCCAGGACGGATCAGCACAACCTGGACGGCGCACAAGTGGAACGTTGCCTCCAGACACCGTTACACCGCCCCCGGACTGGGTGGTGTCTATGGCGCCAACTCACGCAAGACCGCCATGGGCGAAGTCAACCACTGGGGTGTGGACCTTTCCACCCGGGTGTTGGTAAGCAAGAAAGTGCAGCTCAACAACGTTCTGGATCTGACCCGGGCTGACGTGCGTAAACAACTGGGGGTTTCGCTAAAGAGCATTACCGGCAACAAATACACCCAGACTCATCAAATAGGCGCCTGGGCCAAGGCCAATGGTTATGATGGGATCCTGGCACCGTCGGCGCGAAACCCGACCGGCAGCAACTTGATTTCCTTTGCAGGTTTTTAAAATGGGACTGGAAGACGAATACGTCGGCGATGCCGATTGGCAAACTTTCGTGCGGTTGTACGAAGAGGACTACCTCGACGACAACGCCCGCACGCTGGCCAAGGCCATGGATGACAACCTCGACATGGCAGTGGTGCTCTACGGAAAAAGGGGGCTCAAGGAAGGGTTCTGGTGGCTGGAACAGACCGTGCCCGCCCTGGGTAACAAACGCCCGGCCGATTGTCTCAAGACCCCGAAACTGATCAAGCGTCTGAGAATGGCCTTGATGAGCATGCCCTGATACGCCAGTAGCGTGTTGGAGAACGTCACCCCGCGATGGCCTCTACCCCCTAAGAATTTCGCCGGAAAGCCCTCATGCTTTGGCCTACGAGAGACGCCATGAGCCTGAAACAAGAGTTCGTTGCCTTCACGGCAACCCGGCAGCAACAAACCTGCGCCGTGGTCTTGATCGCAGGTGGCGCATCCAGGTGAACGAAAGATCAGGATCAAAAGATCGCAGCCTTCGGCAACTCCGACACTGCACCCCGCCCTTCGTCGCCTGAAAAGGAACTTCGCCCCGAATCCCTTATCTCAAAGAGCACTTCGCCATACTGGCGGGCTTTGGAGCAAGCGCGTGCCAATCCACAGCAGTGCACGTTCTTTGAGATTTGTGCCGATGGTCGACAAGAACCTACAGGATTCGTCCCAACCTCACTGGCCCGAAGCGGCCCAGACGCTCATGGCGCTGATGCACGCCCAGGGCGAAGTCGCGCGCCTGAGCGAGCGTGAGCAGCTATTCAGCTCATTGCTGGTCAGCGTCAACGCGGTGCTCTGGGCGTTCAACTGGGAAACCCGACAGGTCCTGTATGTCAGCCCCGCCTATGAACGAATCTTCGGTCGGCCGGCAGGTCTGGTGCTGGCTGATTTCAATGAATGGCGCGACGCAATCTACCCCGACGACCTCGAATACGCGGAGCGCAGCCTGGCCGAAGTGCTGGTCAAAGGTGCCGTGGAGGATCGTGAGTACCGCATCATCGCTGCCAATGGCCAGATCCGCTGGCTGAGCGACAAGTGCTTCATCAACCGTAAGGCTGAGTCGGGGCAACCGGTGATCGTGGTGGGCATTGCCGAAGACATCACTGAAAAGAAGCTGCTGGAAAGCGAACTGCAACGACTGGCAACCACCGACGTTCTGACTCAGAGCAGCAATCGCCGCCACTTCTTCGAATGCGCTCACCGTGAATTCGAGCAGGCACGACTGCAGGGCACACCCATGGCGTTCCTGTTGCTGGACATCGATGATTTCAAAGTGATCAACGACACCTACGGTCATCAGGAAGGCGATAACGTGCTGCAGAAAATCGCCGAAAGCGGACGTTCCGTTCTCAGACGCGGTGATCTGTTTGGACGAATCGGTGGTGAAGAATTCGCCGCGGTGTTCCCTGGCTGTGCCCCGGACATGGCACTGCAAGTCGCCGAGCGTCTGCAGCGCGAGATTCAGCGCCTGGCTTTCCGCAGCGGGGAGAAAGGCTTCGGCATCACCGTCAGCCAAGGCTTGACCAGCCTTACCGCCGAAGATCAGAGCCTCGACACCCTGTTCTCCCGCGCCGATGCGGCCATGTACGAAGCCAAGCGCCAGGGGAAAAATCGCATCATTGCGGCTTGAGCAATCTCGTCGCCAAGGCGTCAGCAAAACTCCAGTCATACCCCCTGTGGGAGCGAGCCTGCTCGCGATGGCGGACTGACAGCCAGCGCATCGGTGAATGGCACCCCTCTCATCGCGAGCAGGCTCGCTCCCACAGGGTTGGTCAGCGGCCTTACTTGCGGCGCAATCGCATCAACTCCGGCAATCCGATCTTCAGCAAACGCGCCGTGCGCCCACGGGCCAGCTCTTCCAGCCCTTCATGCTCGGTCAGATGGGCCATTTGCGCCGCCATGTTCATCACCAGTGCCTCGCGGGAGTAAACCCCGCCGCCCAGGCCATAGGCCGCCGCAATCAACTCCCGCAGCTCCAGCGGCAGACGCCAGCGGGTGCGCAGCGCGGAACCGAAGCTGGCACCGAACTGATCGAGCAAATTGCCCACCTCCTCCGATTCGTCGAGCTCGCCGCCGGCCTGCGTCCATTCCTCCAGGCATCGCAACAACGCCAAGTCCCCCAAGCGATGCAACAACCCGGCGCAATAGCAACGCTCCTGCTCCAGATCCAGCAGCCGCGCCAGCATCCGGGCGTACTCACCGGTGTGCAGCGACAACTCCCAGTAACGCTCGGCATAGTCCGCCAGACACGGGACACTGAGCCGGGCACAGCGCTTGAGGGTCAGCCCCAGAATCAGGTTCATGCTCTGCCCGGTACCAAGCTGATGCAGCGACTGCGCGACCGTCTGCACCAGGCCGCCGCCCTGATGCTGCGCAGCGCTGTTGGCCGCAGCAATCAGCACGGCGGTAATTTGCGGGTCGGTGCGGATTTCTTCTTCCAGCAGTTTCAGGTCCAGACCGCCGGGGTTGAGGCTGCGCTTGACTGCCACTTGCACATCGGTCATCAGCGGCGCGCCTTCGGAAGAATCACGTCGACGCTCCAGAAAGGTTGTCAGGGTCTGCTCCGGGGCTGACACGTCGGTGGAGCAATCCTCTGCGCTGCTCAACAGTAGCCCCTGCAAACGCTGGGTCAGGTCTTCCCGGTTCAAGGGTTTGGTCAGGTAGGCCGCAGGCGCCAGCGGCAAGACCTCACGTACGCTGGCGCTATCGTTGCGCCGGCTCATGAGAATGAACGGCAACACCGGTTTTCGATGCTGCTGGCGAAGGCCCCGCAGGATGCTCAGGCCATCGACGCCCGGCAATTCCCAATCGGCGATCACCAGGTCATAGGCGTTGTGCGCAAGCAGATTCAGGGCCTGCTGGCCCTCGCCGCACGTATCCACCCGGGCATCGCAGCGTATGCCCGATAGCACCTGCTCAAGCAGCTCCCGAGACACCGGATCGGCCTCGGCGATCAACACACGGGGTACAGCGGGTAAATCCACGGCAGTCATGCAGCATCGCTCCCTCGCAATACTTGCACCTTAGCCAATGGTGGCCGTTGCAGACAGCTCCACCCCTGGGAATATGTTCCCGAATATGAAAAAACCCGCTGCGAAGCGGGTTTTTTGTGGGTCAGCGCACAGCTCAGGGCTCGTAAAATCAGAGCTCGGAGAAGCACTCTTCGATGATTGCCAAGCCTTTGTCCAATTGCTCGTCTGGCGAGGTCAGCGGTACCAGCACCCGCAGGACGTTGCCGTAGGTGCCGCAGGACAGCAGGATCAAGCCCTTGTCGCGGGCCTTGGCCACAACCTGAGCCACGGCCGCCGCGTTCGGCTTGTGGGTATCGCCATTTTCGAACAACTCCACGGCGATCATCGCACCCAGGGCACGGACTTCGCCGATGACCGGGTATTTCTTCTGGATGGCCTTGAGGCCAGTCACCAGACGCTCGCCCACCGCCTTGCAGCGATCCAGCAAGTGCTCTTCCTCAAACACCTCCATCACCGCCAGCGCAGCAGCGCAGGCAATCGGGCTGCCGGCGTAGGTGCCACCCAGGCCACCAGGGGCAATAGCGTCCATGTACTCGGCCTTACCGCAGACACCGGCCAACGGGAAACCGCCGGCGATGGATTTGGCGAAAGTCGTCAGGTCGGCGGCAACACCCATTTGTTCCATGGCGAAGAAGGTGCCAGTCCGACCGGCGCCGGTCTGTACTTCGTCAGCGATCAGCAGAATGCCGTGCTGATCACAGAGGGCGCGCAGGCGCTTCATGAATTCCTTGGGCGCCACGTAGAAACCACCCTCGCCCTGTACTGGCTCGATGATGATTGCCGCGATGTCACGTGGTTCGGCGTCGTTCTTGAAAATACGCTCGATGCTGGCAATGGAGTCGTCGATGCTCACGCCGTGCAGTTCGTTCGGGTACAGCGCGCGGAAGATGCCGCCGGGCATCAAGCCCATGCCGGCCGAATACGGCACGACTTTACCGGTCAGGCCCAGGGTCATCATGGTGCGGCCGTGGTAGGCACCGGTGAAGGCAATTACACCGGCGCGACCCGTGGCGGCGCGAGCGATTTTTACCGCGTTCTCCACCGCTTCGGAACCGGTGGTCACCAGCAGGGTTTTCTTGGCGAAATCACCCGGCACCTTCGCGTTGATTTTTTCGCACAGTTCCACATACGGCTCGTAAGCCAGCACCTGGAAGCAAGTGTGGGTCAGCTTGTTCAGCTGTTCGGTCACGGCGGCGATGATTTTCGGATGTACGTGGCCGGTGTTCAGCACCGCGATACCGCCCGCGAAGTCGATGAATTCACGGCCTTCAACGTCGGTTACCGTGGCATTCTTCGCCGATTCGGCGAAGATCGGGTGAATCTGGCCAACACCGCGTGGTACAGCGGCTTCGCGGCGTTTCATCAGGGAAGCGTTGGTCTTGTTGCTCATTGAATATGTCCTCATTCGCCGCTCATCGGTCGGCGTGGGTCAAGGCGTACATGGACGGGAGGCAACTGCGACAGCATGCGATGATCGACTGTCACAGCGTTCCGGCCACAAGAAACAGAACGGGTAAAACGCGCAAAGGGACAGCGCTCTCGTGCCCTTTGCGCTTGCAGCAGGATCAGATACCGAGGCAGAGGTATTTGATTTCCAGGTAATCCTCGATGCCGTACTTGGAGCCTTCACGGCCCAGGCCCGAGGCCTTGATGCCGCCGAACGGCGCGACTTCGTTGGAGATCAACCCGGTGTTGACGCCAACCATGCCGTATTCCAGGGCTTCGGCCACGCGGAACACACGGCCCAGGTCGCGGGCATAGAAGTACGAGGCCAGGCCGAACTCGGTGTCGTTGGACATCGCGATCACTTCGGCTTCGTCTTTGAAGCGGAACAGCGGCGCCAACGGGCCGAAGGTCTCTTCCTTCGCCACGGCGGCACTCGAGGGTACGTTGGTCAGGATAGTCGGCTCGAAGAAGTTGCCTTCCATGGCCTTGCCGCCAGCCAGCACGGTCGCGCCTTTGCTGACTGCATCAGCGATGTGCTCTTGCACCTTGGCAACCGCTTTCTCGTCGATCAACGGACCGGTGGTGGTGCCATCTTCCAGACCATTGCCGATCTTGAGCTTGGCGACTGCCACTTTGAGTTTTTCAGCGAAGGCGTCGTACACCGAATCCTGGATGTACAGACGGTTGGCGCAGACGCAGGTCTGACCGTTGTTGCGGTATTTGGAAATGATTGCGCCTTCGACGGCCTTATCCAGGTCCGCGTCGTCGAACACGATGAACGGCGCGTTGCCGCCCAGTTCCAGGGAGACTTTCTTGATGTCCTTGGCACATTCGGCCATCAACTGACGACCGATTTCGGTCGAGCCGGTGAACGACAGCTTGCGCACGATCGGGTTGCTGGTCAGCTCGCCGCCGATGTCGCCGGCACTGCCGGTAACCACGCTCAGCACGCCCTGCGGGATGCCGGCACGGTGGGCCAGTTCAACCAGCGCCAGCGCCGAGAACGGGGTTTGCGAAGCCGGCTTGATGACCATGGTGCAGCCCGCGGCCAGAGCCGGGCCGGCCTTGCGGGTGATCATCGCAGCCGGGAAATTCCATGGGGTAATGGCAGCAGTCACACCGATTGGCTGCTTGATCACGATCAGGCGCTTGTCGGGCTGGTGGCCAGGAATCACATCACCGTAGATGCGCTTGGCTTCTTCGGCGAACCATTCGATAAACGAGGCGGCGTAAACAATTTCGCCCTTGGCTTCGGCCAGCGGCTTGCCCTGTTCCAGGGTCATCAGGCGACCGAGGTCATCCTGGTTTTCGATCAGCAATTCGTACCAGCGGCGCAGCTTGTTGGCGCGCTCTTTGGCGGTGAGGGCGCGCCAGGCCGGCAACGCCTTGTCGGCGGCTTCAATCGCCCGCCGGGTTTCGGCAGCGCCCATCTTCGGCACCGTGCCCAGCACTTCACCCGTTGCCGGGTTGGTAACCTTGATCGTCTGACCATTGTCCGCGTCGACCCAAGCGCCATCGATAAAGGCTTGCTGGCGGAACAACTGGGTGTCTTTAAGCTGCATGTCGGCTTTCCTTAACAGCACCGCGCGCACGCGGAGCGAATTAGATTTGTAGAAAGGCGCCCCAAGGGCTGCCGTCAGGGAAATCATCCACCGGGCTGAAGCACAGAAATAACGCACATAAGCACAGACGTGCGGTTCAGCACCCAGACAAGAGCGTTTGAAATCTCAAACGAATCCTAGGGCCGATGGGGGGGAAGGACAATAGGCTGTTCGAAAAAAAGAACGAAAAACCTGAATTTGCCTGCTTTTTCTGATCAGCGTAGCCCATACCCACCTATGCTTATGAAAACACCGGCAAATCAGCAGCATGGACGCCCGCATTGCATATGAGTATCATGGCGCCCGCGTCGCACCAGTAGCTCAGCTGGATAGAGTACTGCCCTCCGAAGGCAGGGGTCGTGGGTTCGAATCCCGCCTGGTGCACCATCTGCAGAATCAAAAGCCCCAGGTCTTGCGACCTGGGGCTTTTTTGTGGACGCTGATTTCACTCAACGCTTGCGCAACGCCTCCAACCGCGCCGGCAAGTCCTCCTTGGGAAAGCGCTGATGCAGCGCCAGCAGCTTTTCATCAGCAGCCTTGTCCTCACCCGCCTCGCGCAAGCGCAGGATTTCCAGCAGTTCCTGCTCCAGCGACGGCCGTGCAGCGGGCGCCGATTTGCTCATTTTCGCCGCAGGCTTTTCCGCCAGGGCGCGGTCAGCGCTTGCCGGGGCTTGAGCGATTTCGCCCTGGGGTGCTGCCATGCGGGCTATCGGCGCGGGAGCGGACATGGCGGGCGGCGGTGCGGCGGCGACTGCGGACTCCTGTCGATTGGCGGAAAACTCCATCGGAGCTGGCGCGGACAGGTCGCTCTGAGGTACTGGCGAGCGAACCACCAGACCGATCATCAACGCGACCCCGGCAACCGTGGCGAATGCCATCTGCCAGCGCGGCCGTTGGCAGGCCTGTAGCCAGCGTTTCCACAGACTGGGCGTAGGCGTCGGGGCTTCGCGACGGGCGGCAGCCAGGATGAAAGCGTCCAGGGACACGGGCGGTTCGCCGCTGGCGTGTTGACGGAAATGCTCGATCAGCATTTCGTCATCGGGCTTCGGGGTGTGTTTGGAATCAATCATGCGGGTACCTCCTCGGCCAGCAGTCGATGCAATTTCTGCTGGGCGTAACGCAAGCGGCTTTTTACCGTTTCCAGCGGGGCGCCGGTCAGGGCGGCGATCTGCGGCAGCTCCAGGTCGCCGTGCAGTCGCAGCAGGAAGACTTCCCTCTGGTCTTCGGGCAAGGCTTGCAACGCGGCGTCCAGGCGGGCCTGATCGCGACTCAGGCTCAACTGCTGTTCGGGGTTGCTGGTGTCGTCGGGCTGGACATGAACCTGTTCGTCGTAACTGTCGTGCAGCGGGTTGCGGACACCGTGTTTGCGCCAGTGATCAATCAAGCGGTTGCGGGCAATCTGGAACAACCATGTACGAAAACTCGCCCGTCCTTGTGGCTGGGTAGTGCTGCGGATCAGGCTGAGCCAAGTGTCCTGGAAGACTTCCTCGGCCAGTTCGGCTTTGTTGCTCAAGGACACCAGAAAACGATATAGCCCCTGTCGATGGCGGGCGTACAGGACTTCAAAACACGCCCCGTCGCCATCGCGGTAGCGGGCCAGCAGCGATTCGTCGCTGGGACAATCATGCGGAGCGGGCATGTCGGTGACGAACTCCTTTGCGGTTAACACAGTTCTGGCAGGCGACAAGAGAATACCGTGGGAGCGAGCCTGCTCGCGATTGCGTCGGATCAGTCAATGATGATCGTGATCGATCCACCGCTATCGCGAGCAGGCTCGCTCCCACATTTGATCCTCGTCGTGGTCAGGATCAGCGCTCAAGGCTCTGCGCGAGTTCCACCAACTGGACAAATTCGGCACGCAGCCCAAACGGATCATCACCCCGGGCGGAACGGGCCAATTGCGCGGTGTCCTTCAAGCTCATCGTCCCAGTGTAGCGGCCATCCCCCTTGAGCTGTTGGGCGAAGGCGGCCACAGCGGCCGAGAAGCGCAAGTCATCGCTGGCCTTGTCATTTTTTTGCGTGCTGCCGACAGGATGCTCGATCAATCGGCTGCTCCCACCTTCAACGGGCTTGTAGCGCACTCGCAGCATCGCCAACTCCCCTGCCTTGCCCTCCAGCTTGGGTGTGCTCGCATAACGCAACGGTTCCAACCAGCCCTGCTCGCCTTTCGGAACAATTTCATACAACGCGGTCACTGTGTGCCCAGCACCGATTTCGCCCGCATCAACCTTGTCGTTGTTGAAATCCTCACGCTTGAGCGCGCGGTTCTCATACCCCAACAGCCGATACTCACTGACCTGAGCGGGGTTGAACTCCACCTGCAACTTCACATCCCGCGCCACCACCGCCAGGGTGGAGCTGAGCTGGTCCACCAATACCTTGCGCGCTTCAAGCAAGTTGTCGATGTAGGCGTAGTTGCCATCACCGGCATCGGCCAATTGCTCCATCAGGTGTTCATTGTAGTTATCCACACCGAAGCCCAGCGTGGTCAGGGATACACCGCTTTTACGCCGGTCCACCGCCATTTGCTTGAGGCTGTCGAAGTCACTGACGCCGACATTGAAGTCGCCATCGGTGGCCAGCAGGATGCGGTTGATGCCTTTGTCGATAAAGCTTTCCTGAGCCATCTGATAGGCCAGCTCGATACCCGACGCACCTGCGGTGGAACCGCCGGCGTCCAACTGATCGATGGCGTTGCGGATCGTGACCTTGTCGCGGCCCGAGGTCGGCTTGAGCACCACCCGGGATTCGCCGGCGTACACCACCAGAGACACCCGATCCTGCTCGCGCAATTGCTCCACCAATAACTTCAGGGTGCTCTTGACCAGCGGCAGGCCCTCGCGTCGGTCCATGGAGCCGGAAACATCTACCAAAAACACCAGGTTGGCCGGCGCCAGGTCAGCCACGGCGCGATCGCTCGCCTTGATGCCGATACGCAACAGGCGCGTGTGAGGGTTCCATGGCGACGGGGCCACTTCAGTGGTCACGCCGAAGGGAGATCCATCGGTGGGCAAGGCATAGTCGTAAGGGAAATAGTTGACCATTTCCTCCAGTCGCACAGCGCCTTCGGGCGGCAGGCTACCTTGATTGAGGAAACGTCGCACATTGGCATAGCTGCCGGTGTCGACATCGACGCTGAAGGTCGATACCGGCGTTTGGGCAACACTATGAATGGGATTGTCCGGCAGTTTTTCATACTGCTCGCGGGGCTCGGCGCGGTAATCCCCCGCGACAGCATCGGTCCTCACCCTTGGCGAAGGCATCGAAGCCGGGGCGGCCATGCGCTTGACCAGAGGCTCGCGCACGTAAGCGACTTCGCTTTGCCGCACCGGGGCGGGGGACGCAGACGGCGGTTCAGCCGGCTTGGCAGCCTCCCGGGACGAAGACAACCCACAACCGGCCAATGCCACCAGCAAGGTCACGGCGAAGCCCTGGGCAGCAGGACGTAGGAATGAAGGAGGACGGGACATGGGTTGAACCTCGTGAGTGAATGATCCGTTCACAGGGTCAGACGCGAGGCACTCGTGGTTCGGGTTAACGACCACGATATTCTTTTAATACGCGAGCATGCCTAGCGGGACGGAATGGCTCGAAGGTCGTCGGCGATAAAGCTGCTCAATTGGCCGGTGTAAAAGCTTTTCACAGCGGAGTACCGCTGTGGGTCAGAGCGCTCACCACGCTACTCATGTTCTCGATCGTGCCATGTGCGCAACCAATTCACCACCAGGACGACTCAGCACCCAAGGCGTCACGCAACTGCGCCGCAGTAATGCGGCGCTGTCCCGGATCAAACGTCAGCGCCAAGCGCAACGCCGCCCAGCAACGCCTGGGCAAATTGCGCGGCGCCTTGAGTTCGCGCTCCATACGGGCGTCTCGAGCTTGGGTTGAAGGTAAACGGCGGAACGGGTGTTTGCCGCTCGCCAGCTCATACAGTAAGCAAGCCACCCCATAGGCATCGGCCCCCGCTGATAACGGTGCGCCGTCAAGCAACTCAGGGGCGGCGTAGCTCGGGGTCCAGGCGTTGAGGCGGTCTCGACTCAGGTTTGGCAGGCTCTTCAAAGGCCCTTCTTGCGCCAGGCCCAAGCCGAAATCGAACAAACGCACCCCCTCCTCGCTGAGCATGACGTTGCTCGGCTTCATGTCCCCGTGCAGCACGCCCCGGCTGTGGGCATACGCCAAGGCGTCTAGCAGAGGCGCGGCGATGGCTTGCAGTTCATGCCAGGGCAAACCCAGCGGCCGCTCGCAAAGCAGTTGGTCCAAGGTCAAGCCGCGCATCAGTTCCATGGTGATAAAAGCCCGTCGATGGTAAGCATCCACTTCGAAGGTGTATGGACGCAACACGTTCGGGTGATGCAATCGTCTGCTCAGGGCGAACTCGCTGTAGAGCAGCGCGCTCGCGTCAGGCGAGCCATCGAGTTGCTCACTGAGCATTTTCAACGCAATGTACGGATCGGGATCACCGTATTGTTCGTGTAGCAGGTCCCGTACGCGATACACGACCCCCATGCCTCCTGCTCCGAGCAGGCGTTCTAGGTGATAGCGACTGCGAGTATTTGCGATAGTCGCTGATACGACGCTCACCCCGATGCCATCGAAGGAGACACATTGGCGAAGGCGGAATTCGTGGCATGGCTACCCGCCCCACCTATTTAGCACCGCTTTTCCATCAAGCTACGCATCCTTGCGCCTTTGCCTACAACTACGCCAGAATCCGCCCGCTTGTGCGCCCTGCCCATGGGTTCTATCGTTTCCCTGCCACTGCCCTTCAGTGGTCGGGTTTAGTAGCCCGGAAGTAGTAACGGTTGCATAAGTCTCATCAGTCAGGCATTGCCTGCACTCGATGGTGGCTGTGCGCATGGCGCCTTCGGGCGCGCCGGGATCCGTTACCTCTACCGGTCTACTAACTTGCGCACAGCTGCCTCCTTTCGTTTAGTAGCGAGATGGTTGCGGCCTACTCATTAGAGGTAACGCAACGATGTTCAAAATTACTCCAAATCCTCCTGAAACTGACTCAACGTCTCCTCATCCAAGCCGCAAAAAAAAACAGCACGACGAAGCTGCCAAACGCGCCCTGGATTTCTATCTGTTGCCAAAACAGAAGAAGCCCAAAGACGCCACTAAACCGGGCCAGTTGTTCACCGTCGTAAAAGACATCGACAACGAATCTCTTCTGGCCAACCTCAGCGAAACCCTGGCTTCGGCCGATGCGATGGTCAGCGATCTGGCCTTCGAGCTGGAAGGCTCGCGCCGCCACTTTGCCCTTGGCATTCAGCAACTAATTGAACTGAGTTCGTTGCTGGCGAACCGGGTGCTGGATAACGTTGATCCGCGATAGCAAACCATCCGACATCAAACCCGACGTCTTGCGTCGGGTTTAATGTATTTGCATCTGACCGCAGCTTTCCTAGCGAGCCTGTTTCATTTCATCACTGGGTTGCTCTTTCGTTTCGCTGCATCACTTACAGACACCTAGCAAACGGCTCAAGAACTAACGACTAACGACCCTCGTCAGCTATCGGCCAAAAGCAAACCATCAGCACTTTCGAATCAGCCTGCTCTCAAATGCGATCAGCCCGCTCCTGTCGGAGCTGTGAGTTGGGTAGAGGTACTACTGTGTTGGGAGAGCAACCAGATAAGCGGGATCTGCGTGGCCAGCCGCTATTGCCTTCATCTCACGCTCACCCTCAAGCATGCAACCATCCGCCCCGTCACCACTTACGACAAGGGGCTAGGACTGGTGGTAAAGCCAAATACGTATTGATATTTTACGTTCTTGGTGCCGCCATTGTGGTACAAAAAACAAGGTCGCAGATTGCTGGGTCTGGTTTGGTGACTGATGCGCCGTACTAGTCACCAAGAAACCGTCCAATGTGGACGTTCCTAGAATAGAGAGTTAAGAATGCAAAGGAGTGAGCTATTAATAGTATTTGAAAAAATGTATCTTCAAGAAAATGATACGAAAGAAAAGATTACCATCCGTATCCAAATCGTTTTTTCATTAATTTTGGCATTGATAGCCGCATCGAGCTACATGTTGCGGATGCTTGATTTTGGCGAACTTCGCATAATCGCCTACATCATTGTACTTCTCGTATTATTATTTTTGGCCTGCCTCGGCACGTCAAGCACACTGGCCGTCAAAGCGTTCTGGGGCAATACTTTTAAACAAATGCCCTCAGCTTCAGAGATAAAGCAATACTGCAACGCATTAGTCCAATACAACGCTGACGTTGAGGCAGCGAAGGATCTGCCGGATCCTGAGGCGCATTCGATTGACATTAAATCAGAGCTTGATGAATATCTATCCGATGCATTTGAAGAGTGCGCAACCAATAATGCTGAAGTCAATTTCAAACGCTCAGAGATGGTGCACCGTTCGTTCAAGTGGTTGCTGTCGTCACTAGCACCATTAGGCATCGCTGCTACACTATTCGTAGCACTTGACATGGATGTATCCTCACCAAGAAAGAATTATCAAGTCATTGATAAGTATGTCGGAGACCAGCTTGGAAAAATTGATATCAGTCTAAACTCCATGGCGGGTATTTTAAATAAATTAGAGGCGGCTAAAATGAGTGATCCTAAAAGCAGCGCCAGCTCCCAGGAGCAAGGCAAACATGCACAACCTGCTCCCTCATCAAAAAACAATGAACAAACAAAGATGCAGCCAAAATTACCCGAACGACCAGCGGTTAGGATCTCTTTGGAAGATACTAGCGGCAGCCTCTTTGAGGGGAGTCATGATGCAGGACAAAAATAAGCCCGCCACACAAAAAGAGAAACCTAAAATTCCACAGCTTCCCGTTCGGCCACCTGTCAGATACGTGAAAGACGAGAAACCTATTCCTAAGCCTGCTCGATAGATAGCCCTCGCAGTCCAGCTCAGGCTTACTTGATGGCATGTTCGATAAGGACATGCCATCACTTACGATGGAAAACTAAAGTTCGGTTTCTGCCGCTTTGATATGAACAGCGACTTTATAAAAAAATAACAGTAGGTCAATCTAAAGATTATTTGCCCCCCCGACTTTTCGTATTCATACCGGATTCTTTTTTTTCGTCCACGCCAGCGCTTATAAAGCCAACTGAATTTTCAAGCTTAAGCCCGGTCCGAATAGAGTCTGGCCACTCTTTCATTGCTTGCTGAGCCTTCATGACCTGTTGCGCCAAAGTGCTTGACTTTTTCATGTTGCCTCGCTCCGTACTCAGTCTGCTGACAGTTTAACATCTAGCTTTGCAAGAAGCTTTGGAATTTCACGACCGATTATCAGTTGTTCAAGCTGAAGATAAGTGTCTATGTACCTGATGATGCGGGGCTGGTGCCCCAGCTCCCGCCAGTCCACGGCTTTTCCATTTTCATCTTTTCGCGCTCGGCTTGGTTCAAAAATCTCTTGGTACTGACGAGGGGCGATGCCTTGAAAAGGCTCAAAATTTACCTGAGTTCTGGATGCGGTAGGGGCATCTATACTAATTGAGTCCTGATGCAGTTGTTTGGCTTTACTCTTGGGATAGGGCTCGATATAGACCACACGCTTTATGCCACTAGCAACAATATGGCGTGCACACATGTGACATGGAAAAGTCGTGCAGTATAGCGTGGCCCCTGCAACAGACACTCCCAATCGGGCAGCAGACATCAACGCTGCCATTTCAGCGTGAACACTCCGGCCAAACTCAAGTATATTCATTATCCTACTGTTTTTAAGTATTTTTTTGTCTGAGCCGGATATTAAACTTTGCACTAGAGCCATGATATCCCTTTCCTTTGCCTTCGCTGAAAGCAGGTTACTGGAATTTAAGCGCTCCAGCATTTCTCCTAAAACCTGCACCCGCTCATCTGCCATGGAATCGATGCCCTTCTGGAAGTCGCGGGCATCATCTCTGTCCCCTGGCCAATACAGGTCCCCTCCCGACTTGGGAACGTCATTACAGCCTACTGCAATGATGTCCCCCTCTGGCTTCAGGATCGCAGCACCGACCTGTCGATTCAGATCCGCCGAGCGCAACGCTGCGGATCTCGCATGGTATATGCCATGCTCGTCTCGTGTAGGAGTAAGAAAAGAGTTCCCGAAAAGCAATTGAAGAAAGCGTCCTATTTGCAAATCGATTGTTGATTTGCTTCTGCCGTCTACAAACAGGTCGGCAAGAGGAAAAGCATCCTTTACGTCTTGGCCCAGAGGTATGCTTTCCTCTTGTTCATCTTTTTGAACGAGCTCCTCAGCTACCGCCCTTGGGTTGGTTCCCTTACCAAATTGAGAGCGGCTGATTTTTTCAGCAAGGGCAGTAACGCGCATATCTCTGGGAGAATAAACGGAAATTAAGAAAAATCCTTTGCCATAAACCGCGCGTAGCATTTCCACTTCGTCTGGATGCTTCAGTGACCTCAGAATGAAAGCCTGACGTGAAGGTATCCCTTCACTGTGATCATCCCTCAACTGCCTGATCGCCGCTAACCCCAGCATTGCAACTGCGGCGCCTTCATTACCCTGCACCCTAAGCTTGGTCCCAGCGTCCATTAGCGCGCTAATACGCTCCGCTTCAGGTTTAGAGTTATGGAACGTGTCAAAGAAGGTCTCAATCTGCTCACTAAGCCTTACCACATAAGGGGTGTATTCAAGCCCACTCAGCTGACTCTTAAGCACAGCGATGACAGGATCCAGATTTACCCCGATTGGACCGACCAGTCCGAAAACCAGCTCGGGGTCTTTTTTAGGGGTCAGCGAGGTCGTGTCTTCCATCTTCGCCGGACCTTTAGGAGGCTTTCGCCGACTTTGACCTCTGCTTCCTGAAGATTTAGCCGCCATCACTGCACCCAGTCCTTAGTTATGCGATTGAGAGTTCCACTTAAAGACAAGCGGTACGCCAGCGCATGGAATTACTACCTGCTCCATCCACATTAGCTCCATTCTCAAAAAAAACACTTTTCCAGCCAAGGCCGCAACCGAAAGGCAGCACTGAGAGACTCAACGACCAACCATGCCCTGAAGTGTGTCCAGCCCCACAGCGATGCTTCGCAGTAACAAATGACACTTAGCTAGCGCAGCAGACCTTGCATTTACTCGCACCACAGACTCCAGTCATAAGCGCATGCGAAAGCGACTACAAAAGGTAGGTTTTTCACCAAATATTCGACTCTCGCGGTTCCGAAAATTGCCAACGAGACAGTCCACTTTTGGCCGGTAGCTGCCCGTCGGAACGAACCGCACAAGCCCGTATGCGCCTTATAGATTCACGCGGACAACCGCCACGCGGCTTCAAAATTAGCAGTTTCCCCCCGAGCGTCCTGTAACTCAGCAGAAAAAATATCAATCTGCCACTATCGTTCCGCCCAATGCTGCCGACACAGGCAGCATCGTTTTTAAATCATAAGGACTTGATGCATGTCTTTTCACACCTTCCGCACCCTCGCTGCACTGACGTTACTCGCCTGCCTCACCCTCACCGGCTGCGCCCACGTTCAACCGCCAGTACCGCTGGATCATCAATTCTGGGATGCCAAGGAGCCGACTATCGGCGTGGCGATTACTGTGGTGCCGGAGCCTGTGCTGGCGCTGACCGGCAATCAGGGCCTTCTGGATTTGGCCATCAACAAGGGCGTTAACAGCACGCTCAGCGACAATGTCGAGAAATGGCAAGTCAAGGACCTCAACACGCTGCCGGACGCCATTGTCGCCAAGTTGCAGGCCAAGGGTTACAAGGCCAAACGAATCGACGAGCCGGTGGATCTGAAGGTCTATAAGGAAGTCAGTTTCCGCGAAGGCTACACGGTCCGCGACCTGACGCCGCTCAAGGCGACTTACGGGGTGGATCGCCTGTTGTTGGTCAACATTCTGGCTACCGGCGCCACTCGCAGCTATTACAGCGTCGTGCCGACCAGCGTGCCGATGGCGCAGGTGGGCGGGCAAGGCATGGTGGTTGATCTGGCCGACAACAAGCTGCTGTGGTTCAAACCTTTTGCCGTCGTGCAGGCCGCTCAGGGTGAGTGGGACGAGCCCAACTACGCCAATCTGACCAACGCGTTCTATCAGGCGATGGATACCAGCCGCCAGCAAATGATCACCCCGTTCGAACAACAATGAAACGGGCACTGTTAGCGGCCGGCACGCTGGTCCTGCTGGTGCTGGCCGGTTGCGCGCAGAAGCCTGCGCCGCCGGCCGGTTTCAAGTCGCAAGAGGCGGTGACTTACGTCCAGGCCCATGGGGTCAAGGTGGATGTACAACTGCCGCCGGCGTTCGTGGGGGCCAGCACTGTGGTCGACGCCAAGGCCGCGCAGCAGGCCGCGTCGTCGAGCCATAATCTGATTGCCAGTTCCGGCAACACCGCCGGGCTTGCCGGTTTGCTGGTCGCCAGCCTGATCAATACCCAGATGGGCAGCGGCAGCTTGCAGCGGGATGCGGAAACCGCTGCGGCCAAGGAGTCGCGCCCGCTGGCCGACCTGTTGGCGGGCGTACCGTTGCAGGAACGTCTGCAACAGCGTTTCCAGCAGGCTTCGCTGGCGGCCGGCCTCAAGCAGGGAGCGGGGCCCGTGACCGCGCGCCTACTGGTCGAACCTAAACTGATGCTCACCCCCGATCGCGGCAGTTTCGTGCTGATCAATCAGGTGCAGGTCCAGGATATTGCCGGTTCGGCGCTGTACCGCATGCGCATCGAAGTCACCAGCCAGCCGATTCGGCGTTGCGGCAGCCGCTGCATTGATGATGGCAGCCTGGATCTGACGCAAGTCACGGCGGTGCTGGACGAGTGCATCGACGAATCGATGCGCGTGCTGACCACCGACCTGATGCTACCGACCCCACCGCCAGCCGCCCAGGAAACCTTGCGTTATGTGCTCGATGGTCAGCGCGTGGTCGAACGCGGTTATCAACTGGCCCACAACGGCAGTTATTGGCGTTATCGCAACCTCTACGGCGCGGTGAAATCAGTGCCGGTGCCGTTCGAGGATGCGCTGACAGAGGCGCAGTTGCAGAAGGTATACGGGCGTTAATCTAGGCTGCGCCGCCGAGCGGGGATAAATCCCCTCGCCCAACCAACAGGCGGCCATCGCGAGCAGGCTCGCTCCCACATTGGCGGTTTGGGGCCTTCGACGTTCGGGAAAAAGCCATAAAAAAAGGGCATCCGACTCAATCGGCATGCCCTTTTTTTCTACCGCTTGCCCCCTAACCGGGGAACCCGCGGCGATTATGGATTGACGCTGTCCTTCAACATTTTGCCCGGCTTGAAGGCGACGGTGTTGCTGGCCTTGATCTTCACCGGCTCACCGGTCTGTGGGTTTTTGCCGGTACGCGCGCCGCGGTGGCGCTGCAGGAAGGTGCCGAAGCCTACCAGGGTGACGCTGTCCTTGCGGTGCAGGGCGCCGGTGATTTCTTCGAGAACGGCGTTGAGGACGCGGTTGGCTTGCTCTTTAGTGAGGTCGGCCTTTTCCGCGATGGCGGCGGCGAGTTCTGGTTTACGCATGAATGAAGCCCCTTTTGACGGTTTTTTTGTTGTTATGTCTGGGCTGTACTCATGGAAACAGCCCCTAAGGCGCCGCAGGCTCTACTCTGCGGCAGACGGGAGTGAGGATGGCACGGGGCCGCAGGCGGCGCCAGTGTCAGGGTGGCCTTTGTCGCGCCGAAAGCAGGGTATTTACGACAGAAGGACAGGCATTTACGCCAGCAACGCTGGAAGCTCTTTGTTCAGTGCCAGTTTTTCCATCACGGCCGCGCCGGTCAGGGCGTAGCCCAGCAGGTTGCCGTTGGCATCGCGGCACAGGGCCTTGATGTCGCTGCCCTGCCCTTCAACGCTCCACACGCCTTCGCTGCCCCGTGGCGGTGGCGAAACCACCAGTGGGCACACCGGGGTTTTCACGGTAATTGGCATGGCACCGTAGCGCACGGCGGTCGGGTTGCCGGCCAGGGTTTGGGCCAGGGCGCGGGCGCAGCTCATCAGCGGCATGACGTACAGCAGGTTCAAGCCGTCGACCTCGGCGCAGTCGCCCAGGGCGTAGATGTTGGCGTGGGAGGTTTTCAGGTGGCGGTCGACCACCACGCCGCGATTGACCACCAGGCCGGCAGCGGCGGCCAAATCGATGCGGGGGCGCAGGCCGATGGCCGAGACCACCAGGTCGCAGGCGATCACCTGGCCGTCGGACAGGTGCGCCTCCAGCCCGTCGGCCACCCGTTGCAGGCGATTGAGCACCGGCCCCAGGTGGAAACGCGCACCGAGGCTTTCCAGCCCGGCCTGTACCGCAGCGGCGGCCGCAGGGTGCAGCAGGGTCGGCATGACTTGCTCGCACGGCGCGACCAGTTGCACTTCGTAACCGCCCAGAATCAGGTCGTTGGCGAATTCGCAGCCAATCAGCCCGGCACCGAGCAAGAGTACCCGGCGCTTGCCGGCAGCCGCTGCGCGAAAGCGTGCGTAGTCTTCCAGATCGTTGATGGGGAAGATCAGGTCCGAGGCATCACCCTGCACCGGCACGCGCACGGTTTCTGCGCCCCAGGCCAGGATCAGGTCGCGGTAGTTCACCGTTTCTTCGCCGATCCACAAGCGTTTGTGGCCCGGATCGATGCCGCTGATGCGGGTGTGGGTGCGCACTTCGGCGTTCAGTTGCTCGGCCATGGCGCCCGGCTCGGCCATGCTCAGGCCGTCGGCGTCTTTGTTTTTGCCAAAGCCTGTGGAGAGCATCGGCTTGGAGTAGGAGCGACCGTCATCGGCGCTGATCAGCAGCAGCGGAGTTTCGCTGTCGAGTTTGCGAAACTCCCGGGCCAGGTTGTAACCGGCAAGGCCCGTACCGACGATGACGACAGGTGCACTCATGTTGCTCTCCATGTAGCTCTCCATGCAGGAAACGATCAGATAGCGATCATTTCGAAATCCGATTTACCCACGCCGCAGTCCGGGCAGAGCCAGTCTTCGGGTACGTCTTGCCAGGCAGTGCCGGGCGCGATGCCGTCATCCGGCCAGCCAAGGGCTTCATCGTAGATCAGGCCGCAGACAATACATTGCCACTTTTTCATTCAGGTACTTCCTCAGGTGTCGGCATTTGCCGGTATGGTTGGGTCGATGTAAAGCTGCCCCTTCCGGCTCAGGGCGTTTTGTACTGATCGGTCGCGAGAGATGCAAGCATGATCGACGCTAAGACCGCCCCGCTGAATCAAATTCGCCAACCGACATGGTAAGCTCGCGGCCTCATTTGCTGCCATTCAAGACCTCTGTGCCGCATACAAATTCGATATTTCCTACACTCCAATGGTTGCCCCAGCCCCTGCTGTCGCCTCGCCCTGACGCCTGTGTGCTCGACTGGCTATTCGACGAAGGGTCCCTGACCCGGCGCCTGACGCGGCTGTCGGATGAGCGTTTCAGCGTGACGCCGCTGTTCGAAGGTTGGCAACCCTTGCGTGCCGATGAATGTGCCGCGCTGGATCTGGCCGAGGGCAGCGAAGGCTGGGTACGCGAGGTGTATCTGCGCGGCCATGGCGAGGCCTGGGTGTTTGCCCGCAGTGTGGCGGCGCGTAGCGCGTTGCAGGGCGACGGTTTGCAGATGGACGAGCTGGGCAGTCGCTCTCTGGGCGAGTTGCTGTTTTGCGACCAAGCGTTCCAGCGCCGGGCCATCGAGGTTTGCCATTACCCCGAACAATGGTTGCCGGCTGAGGTGCGCGCCCGTGAACTGTGGGGCCGCCGTTCGCGTTTTGATCGCGGAACGTTGAGTGTGCTGGTGGCGGAAATTTTCCTGCCGCGCCTGTGGACCGTCGCCCGCGCCTATTCGGAGAACTGCTGATGTACGTGCAACTGCTCAAATCCTTGAACCGCCTGAACCCGCGGGCGTGGGACTTCGTGCAACTGACGCGCCTGGACAAGCCCATCGGCATCTATCTGCTGTTATGGCCGACGTTGTGGGCTTTGTGGATTGCCGGGGAAGGTTCGCCGTCCCTGGCCAACATCGTGATTTTCGTGCTTGGCGTGGTTCTGACTCGCGCCGGTGGTTGTGTGATCAACGACTGGGCCGACCGCAAGGTGGACGGCCACGTCAAACGCACCGAACAGCGCCCGCTGGTGAGCGGCAAGATCAGTTCGAAAGAGGCGCTGGTGTTCTTCGCGGTGCTGATGAGCGTGAGCTTCCTGCTGGTGCTGTGCACCAATGCACCGACCATCTTGCTGTCCCTCGGCGGGCTGGCGCTGGCGTTCAGTTACCCGTTCATGAAGCGCTACACCTACTATCCGCAAGTGGTGCTGGGGGCAGCGTTCTCCTGGGGCATGCCGATGGCGTTCACTGCCGAAACCGGGAATTTGCCGGCGGCGGCCTGGCTGCTGTACATCGCCAACCTGCTGTGGACGGTGGGCTACGACACCTATTACGCGATGACTGACCGGGACGATGACTTGCGGATCGGCGTCAAGTCCACGGCCATTCTGTTTGGCGATGCCGACCGCGTGATCATCCTGACGCTGCAGGGCTTGGCCTTGGGTTGCCTGCTGCTGGCCGGGTCGAAATTCCAGTTGGGCGGCTGGTTCCACTTGGGGCTGGTGGCCGCTGCCGGGTGTTTTGCCTGGGAATTCTGGTACACCCGGAGCAGGGACCGGATGCGCTGCTTCAAGGCGTTTTTGCACAACCACTGGGCCGGGTTGGCGATTTTCGTGGGGATTGTGCTGGATTACGCGTTGCGGTGAGACCGCTGACCCAGCGCTGAACCCACGGTCATGAAATCTTTGTGGCGGGGGAGCTTGCTCCCCGGCCACAAAAGCGTTCTAGCACCGATCAGCTACTTGGGCTTGGCAACCTTCCAGGCACCGCCCATCACGCCGTCACCGGTCTTGTCTCCGGCTTTCTTGTCCTTCACGAAGGTGTACAGCGGCTTGCCGTCGTAGGCCCACTGCGACGACCCATCGTCGCGCGTAATCACGGTCCATTTACCCATGGGCATGGCAGCGCTTTCAGCCTTGAGCGGTGGCCAGTTCTCGGCGCATTTGGCAATGCACGCTGACTTGCCGCCTTGGTCTTTTTCAAAGGTATACAACGTCATGCCCTTATGGTCGGTCAGCATGCCATCTTTGATCATCGCCGGTTCGTCAGCCGCGTACGCCAGCGCCGGCAGCACCAAGGCAACCGCCAGGCCCAGAGCCTTGATGGATTGGGTAAGGTAAGTCATGGAAACCTTCTTTTGCAGTTGTCAGGAATCGGACTCAAAAGCTTAGTCCAGGATCCTCTACACTGCCGGGTGCCGAAACAAGTGTCACACGACTGCAATAATTCCGTTATCTAATGCGGCGCAAGACAGTTAAATGACAAGAGGATTACCCCATGGTTGGCAGGAGCATTCTGATCGTCGACGACGAAGCGCCCATCCGCGAGATGATCGCCGTTGCGTTGGAGATGGCCGGCTATGACTGCATGGAAGCAGAAAACTCCCAACAGGCCCACGCCATCATCGTCGACCGCAAGCCCGACTTGATTCTGCTGGACTGGATGCTTCCCGGTACGTCTGGCATTGAACTGGCGCGACGCCTCAAGCGCGATGAGCTGACCGGTGATATCCCGATCATCATGCTCACCGCCAAGGGCGAAGAAGACAACAAGATCCAGGGCCTGGAAGTCGGCGCCGACGACTACATCACCAAGCCGTTTTCCCCTCGGGAGCTGGTGGCACGCCTGAAGGCCGTGTTGCGGCGCGCCGGCCCGACCGACGGCGAGGCACCGATTGAAGTCGGCGGCCTGCTGCTGGACCCCATCAGCCACCGCGTGACCATCGACGGCAAACCCGCCGAGATGGGCCCGACCGAATACCGTCTGCTGCAATTTTTCATGACTCACCAGGAGCGCGCCTATACCCGTGGGCAACTGCTGGACCAGGTCTGGGGCGGTAATGTTTATGTCGAGGAGCGCACCGTGGACGTGCACATTCGTCGCCTGCGCAAAGCCCTCGGCGATGCCTATGAGAATCTGGTACAAACTGTGCGCGGCACCGGTTACCGTTTTTCGACCAAGGCCTGACCCGAGCCCTTACCGCCCGACAAGCTGACAAGGACGCGCGTTCAATTGAATCAAAACTGGCATGGCACCCTGATTCGCCACATGTTGTTGCTAGTGACCGGCTGTCTGGTCGTGGGCCTGATCACCGGCTTCTACGGCTGGAGTCTGGCTGCGGGCCTGGCGCTGTACCTGGCCTGGACGCTCAAGCAATTGCTGCGCATGCATGAGTGGCTGCGCCTGCATAAACCCGACGAGGCCCCGCCTGACGGCTATGGCCTGTGGGGTGAGGTATTCGACAGCATCTATCACCTGCAACGGCGCGACCAGCGCGTGCGTGGCCGCCTGCAAGCGGTGATCGACCGGGTCCAGGAGTCCACTGCGGCGCTCAAGGACGCGGTGATCATGCTCGACAGCGATGGCAACCTGGAATGGTGGAACCGCGCCGCCGAAACCCTGCTGGGCCTCAAGACCCCCCAGGACAGCGGCCAGCCGGTGACCAACCTGGTGCGCCACCCTCGCTTCAAGGAATACTTCGAACAGGAAAACTACGCCGAGCCGCTGGAGATTCCTTCGCCCACCAATGACCGGGTGCGCATTCAGCTGTACCTCACGCGCTACGGCAACAACGAGCACTTGATGCTGGTGCGTGACGTGACGCGCATCCATCAGTTGGAACAGATGCGCAAAGACTTCGTCGCCAACGTCTCCCATGAATTGCGCACACCGTTGACCGTGATCTGCGGGTATCTGGAAACCCTGCTGGACAATGTCGAGGAAGTGAACCCACGCTGGAGCCGGGCCTTGCAGCAGATGCACCAGCAAAGCGGGCGTATGCAGACCCTGCTCAATGACCTGCTGCTGCTGGCCAAACTTGAAGCCACCGATTACCCCTCGGACAACCAGCCGGTGCCTGTCGACGACTTGCTGCAAATCATTGTTGAGGATGCCCAGGAACTCTCCGGGCCCAAGCAGCAGACCATCACCCTTGAAGCCGACCCGAACGTGCAGCTCAAGGGCAGCGAGGCCGAACTGCGCAGTGCCTTCTCCAATCTGGTGTTCAATGCCGTCAAGTACACGCCGGAACAAGGCCGGATTCACGTTCGCTGGTGGGGCGACGGCCAAGGCGCACACCTGAGCGTGCAGGATTCGGGCATCGGCATCGACAGCAAACACCTGCCGCGCCTGACCGAACGTTTCTACCGCGTCGATTCCAGCCGCAACTCCAATACCGGCGGCACCGGGCTGGGCCTGGCGATCGTCAAGCACGTGTTACTGCGGCATCGCGGGCGCATGGAAATCAGCAGCGTGCCCGGCCATGGCAGTACGTTTACCTGCCATTTTGCCCCGGCACAGACGGTTCGCGCGCGCCTCACCCGCGCCGCCGATTGAGACCGGCCAGCACTCGCCACTAGGCAACAGCCCAGTCAGCCGCTACATTGGCTGACTTGTGCCTGCCTTTTCAGGCACTCATTTCCAATCCTTTCGAATATACGGAACCCGCAAAACTCCATCATGGACCCTTCCCCTGGCTTGTCCCTGGCAACACTCTTCGCCGAATTCGGCATGATTCTTTTTGCTCTGATCCTGGTTCTGCTCAACGGCTTTTTCGTTGCGGCCGAATTTGCCATGGTCAAACTGCGCTCGACCCGGGTCGAGGCCATCGCTGAGAAAAACGGCTGGCGCGGGCATATCCTGCGTACCGTTCACAGCCAGCTCGATGCTTACCTGTCGGCCTGTCAACTGGGTATCACCCTGGCCTCCCTGGGCCTGGGCTGGGTCGGTGAGCCGGCGTTCGCCCACGTTCTGGAGCCGCTGCTGGGCGCGGTCGGCGTTGAGTCACCGGAAGTGATCAAGGGCGTGTCGTTCTTCACCGCGTTCTTCATCATTTCGTACCTGCACATCGTGGTCGGTGAGCTTGCGCCCAAATCCTGGGCGATCCGCAAGCCCGAGCTGCTGTCGCTGTGGACCGCCGTGCCGCTGTACCTGTTCTACTGGGCCATGTACCCGGCGATCTACCTGCTCAATGCCAGCGCCAACGCCATCCTGCGTATCGCCGGCCAAGGCGAACCCGGCCCGCATCACGAGCACCATTACAGCCGTGAAGAACTGAAACTGATCCTGCACTCCAGCCGTGGCCAGGACCCAAGCGACCAGGGCATGCGTGTGCTGGCCTCGGCTGTGGAAATGGGCGAGCTGGAAGTGGTGGACTGGGCCAACTCCCGGGAAGACCTGGTGACGCTGGAGTTCAATGCGCCGCTCAAGGAGATCCTGGCGATGTTCCGTCGCCACAAGTTCAGCCGCTATCCGGTGTACGACAGCGATCGCCAGGAGTTCGTCGGCCTGCTGCACATCAAGGATCTGCTACTGGAACTGGCGGCCCTGGATCACATTCCCGAGTCGTTCAACCTGGCCGAACTCACCCGCCCACTGGAGCGCGTGTCGCGGCACATGCCGCTCTCGCAGCTGCTGGAGCAGTTCCGCAAGGGCGGCTCGCACTTCGCCCTGGTTGAAGAGGCCGACGGCAACATCATCGGTTACCTGACCATGGAAGACGTGCTGGAAGTGCTGGTGGGCGACATCCAGGACGAACACCGCAAGGCCGAGCGCGGCATCCTGGCCTATCAGCCGGGCAAGCTGCTGGTGCGCGGTGACACGCCGTTGTTCAAGGTCGAGCGTCTGCTGGGCATCGACCTGGACCACATCGAGGCCGAGACCCTCGCCGGGCTGGTCTATGAAACCCTCAAGCGCGTGCCGGAAGAGGAAGAAGTGCTGGAAGTCGAAGGCCTGCGGATCATCATCAAGAAGATGAAAGGGCCGAAGATTATTCTGGCGAAGGTGTTGATGCTCGATTGAGCGTCAACCTGATATTGAACACCCCTGTGGCGAGGGGATTTATCCCCGCTGGGCTGCGAAGCAGCCCCAAAAGCTGACATTCCAGGGTGACGGGTCAATTGAGTTAGCAGTGCTGAGGCTCGCTTCGCGCCCCAGCGGGGATAAATCCCCTCGCCACAAGAGCCCCCTGCCTATTCAGGACTTACTGCTTGCCCAACGCAAAGTTGGGCAAGTCGCCCACCGGTTGATTGAACTGGTAGGGAATCGACACCAGCCCCAACCCGGTATTGCGCTGCACCACGAAATGCAGGTGCGGACCTGAACTGTTGCCGGTATTGCCCGACAGCGCCAGCGGCGTTCCCACCATCACCCGGTGCCCTTCCCGCACGCTCACCGAGCCTTTTTGCAGGTGCAGGTACACGCCCATGGTCCCGTCATCGTGCAGCACCCGCACGAAGTTGCCCGACGGGTCGGTGCCACGGCCGGTCTGGTGATTTTCCGTCTTGACCACCACGCCGCCGCGCGCCGCGATGATCGGCGTGCCCTCGGGCATGGCGATGTCCATGGCATAACGGTTTTTGGGGCCATAGTGGCTGTATTGACCGTTGGCCCCCTGGCTCAGCCGAAACGGACCGCCACGCCACGGCAGCGGGTATCGATAGGCCTGCGCCGTGCCTGCAGGGTCGCCCAGGGAGTATTCGAACCGCGGGGTATACACCAAAGGCTTTCCGGGGCGCGTGGCCGTGAGCAGCGCCAGACGCAGGTTACTGCGCGCCGGCAGCACCCGCCGGATCGGCCGGCTCGGCGCCCCGCTGACGTTGCGTAGCCCGGCAAAACTCAATTCGATCTCCACCGGCGCGTACAAGTCGTTGCGCACGAACACCGCGTCCGCGCCCTTCTGTTTCTTGATATCGAGAAACACCTGGCGCTCGAGACGTTCGACCATGCGATCACGGAACACGAACACCTGCGCGCCCTTGCTGGGGCGATCGCTGTAGGACACCACGCCATTGGCATCGGTGGATTTGTAGATCGTCATGGCCACGGCCGAGGTGGAGGCCAGGACAAGACCACAGGCAAACAGCAGGGGCAAAAACATGGGCAAAAATTCTGTCGAAATGAAGGCCTGTACAGCAGCCTAGCAGCTGGATGGACCAGCGTAGTCGACGGATGTTTCAAAATGGGTTGGCCGATAGGGCGCTATTGTCGCTGGTGACCCCATCGCGAGCAGGCTCGCTCCCACACTGGATCTGCTGTGGACACAAATTTTGTGAACAACAGAGATCACTGTGGGAGCGAGCCTGCTCGCGATGACTGACTGAAGGGCGCCGCCGAATCAGGCGCCAGGTACGAAGTGCTTCTGCGCTGTACCGCGGGCAATCAGGCGGGAGATGTAGTCAAGCTTCTGTGGGTCTTTATCGACAAAACGGAAGGTCAGTTGCAGCCATTCGCTGTCGGGGGTCTGCTCGTGAGCAACGATGGCGTGCAAGTAACCGTTGAGGCGAGCGGTTTCGGCGTTGTCGCCCTGCTCCATGTCCAGCACGGCGCTTTCCAGCACCTGTGGCAGGGTGTCGGTGCGTTTGACCAGCAGCAGCGCTTCCTTGAGGCTCAGGGCCTTGATCACGCATTGCTGGGTGCCGCTGGAGAGGCGCAACTGGCCCTGACCACGGTTGGCGCCAGCCGGGGCGGTGGAGGCTGAAGGCGCTTTGACCGGCGGGCTATTGAGCATGCCGCGGGCTGGAGCAGCAACAGCGGCAGGCGCGGCAGCTGCAACGACAGCAGGCTTGGCAAACGGATTGAACGCCGGAGCCGCCGCCGCAACCGGAGCCGCCTTGCCGCCGGTAAGCGCGCTGAGCGAATCATTGCCGAACGCCGAGTTCATCTTGGTCGGAGCGCTGTTCATCAGGGTGTCGAGCTTGCCAACCTTGTGCAGGGCCTGCTTGACCTTGGTCAGCAGTTGCTCGTTAGTGAACGGCTTGCTGACGTAGCCGGAAACGCCGGCCTGGATCGCCTGGACCACGTTTTCCTTGTCGCCGCGGCTGGTGACCATCACAAACGGCATGCCCTTGAGATTGTCCTGCTGGCGGCACCAGGTCAGCAGCTCCAGGCCCGACATTTCCGGCATTTCCCAATCGCACAGCACCAGGTCGAACGCCTCACGGGCCAGCAGGGATTGGGCTTTCTTACCGTTCACCGCATCTTCGATGCGGATGCCCGGGAAGTAGTTGCGCAGGCACTTCTTCACCAGGTCACGAATGAACGAAGCGTCGTCCACGACCAACACACTGACCTTACTCATCCAGATACACCTCTAAAAAATCCCGGCAAGCATACCGCTTTTACTGATGGCATATTGCCAAAAAACCTTCAGTCACGCCGGGACTCTTCGTTCGCGGGGTGCTGCTTTCGATTAAAAAAGCCGCAAAAAAAAGCCCGACCAGAAGGCCGGGCGCTTTTCTTGGGCAATCTTACTTATCGTCAGTTTCGCCCGGAACATTAGCGGTTTCGGACGAGGTGCCCTCCACTTCGGCCTTCATGCGCTTGAGCCCCAAGTGCCGCACGTCGGTGCCGCGCACCAGGTAGATCACAAGTTCCGAGATGTTGCGCGCATGATCGCCGATACGCTCCAAAGAACGCAGCACCCAGATGATGCTCAGCACCCGGGAGATGGAGCGCGGGTCTTCCATCATGTAGGTCGCCAGCTCACGCAGCGCGGTCTTGTATTCGCGGTCGATGATCTTGTCGTACTGGGCCACCGACAGTGCCAGGTCGGCGTCGAAACGGGCGAAGGCATCCAGTGCGTCGCGCACCATGTTGCGCACCTGGTCGCCAATGTGACGAACTTCGACGTAACCGCGCGGCGCCTCGCCTTCTTCGCACAGCTGAATGGCGCGACGGGCGATCTTGGTGCTTTCGTCGCCGATTCGTTCCAGATCGATCACCGACTTGGAGATGCTGATGATCAGGCGAAGGTCGGAAGCGGCCGGTTGACGACGGGCCAGGATGCGCAGGCACTCTTCGTCGATGTTGCGCTCCATCTGGTTGATCTGGTCGTCGATCTCGCGCACTTGCTGGGCCAGGCCGGAGTCGGCCTCGATCAGCGCGGTCACCGCGTCGTTGACCTGCTTTTCCACCAGCCCGCCCATGGCCAGCAGGTGACTGCGCACCTCCTCGAGCTCGGCATTGAACTGTGCGGAAATGTGGTGAGTAAGGCCTTCCTTCGAAATCATCTTGTGCGCTCCGCGAAAGTTGCAAGCTTCAAGCTGCAAGCTTCAAGCAGTTGAATGTTGATCCTGATACCGCACCGCTTCTGTATCGCCGCGTCAAACGTGCGGCTTGCAGCGGCCTCGACTAGCCATAACGACCGGTGATGTAGTCTTCGGTCTGCTTCTTGGCCGGGTTGGTAAACAGGGTGTCGGTGTCGCCGAATTCCACCAGTTTGCCCATGTACATGAAGGCGGTGTAGTCGGAAACCCGCGCCGCCTGTTGCATGTTGTGGGTCACGATGACGATGGTGAATTTGGATTTGAGCTCGTAGATCAGCTCTTCGACTTTCAGGGTCGAGATCGGGTCCAGGGCCGAGCAAGGTTCGTCGAGCAACAAGACTTCCGGCTCAACGGCGATGGTACGGGCAATCACCAGACGTTGCTGTTGACCACCGGACAGGCCCAGTGCCGATTCGTGCAGACGATCCTTGACCTCGTCCCACAGCGCCGCGCCCTTGAGCGCCCATTCCACGGCTTCGTCAAGAATGCGCTTTTTGTTGATGCCCTGGATGCGCAGGCCGTAGACCACGTTCTCGTAGATGGTTTTGGGGAACGGGTTAGGCTTCTGGAACACCATGCCCACACGACGACGCAGCTCGGCCACATCTTCGCCCTTGCGGTAGATGTCGTTGCCGTAGAGGTTGATTTCGCCCTCGACGCGGCAGCCGTCCACCAGGTCGTTCATACGGTTGAACGTGCGCAGCAAGGTTGACTTGCCGCAGCCCGACGGGCCGATGAACGCGGTGACGCGCTGTTTCGGAATGTTCAGGCTGACGTCGTACAGCGCCTGCTTCTGACCGTAGAACAGGTTCAGGCCGGGCACTTCGATGGCGACGGTTTCCTGAGCTAGGTCCAGGCTCTGCTTGTCGCGGCCCAGGGCCGACATGTTGATGCCGCGTGCTTGTGTCTCGTGTTGCATGGGAGGCTCCCTGTGCTAACAAATTCGGTTCGGTTGTCTGGGAGCGAGCCTGCTCGCGATTCAGGCAACTCGGTTTGGCTTTAAAACCGAGGTGATGCCATCGCGAGCAGGCTCGCTCCCACAAAAGATCAGTGTGAAATCAGCTATCGAGTGCTTTGTACTTCTCGCGCAGGTGGTTACGGATCCACACCGCCGACAGGTTGAGCGTGGCAATCACCAGCACCAGCAACAGCGCCGTGGCGTATACCAGCGGTCGCGCCGCTTCGACGTTCGGGCTCTGGAAGCCTACGTCATAGATGTGAAAGCCCAGGTGCATGATCTTCTGGTCCAGGTGCAAGTACGGGTAGTTGCCGTCCAGCGGCAGCGACGGGGCCAGTTTCACCACACCTACCAGCATCAATGGCGCCACTTCACCCGCGGCGCGAGCCACTGCGAGGATCATGCCGGTCATCATCGCCGGGCTCGCCATGGGCAGCACGATTTTCCACAATGTCTCAGCCTTGGTCGCGCCCAGGGCCAGGGAGCCTTCGCGCACAGTACGCGGGATACGCGCCAGGCCTTCTTCCGTGGCGACGATCACCACCGGCACCGCCAGCAGCGCCAGGGTCAGGGACGCCCAGAGCAGGCCCGGGGTACCGAATGTCGGTGCCGGCAGGGCTTCGGGGAAGAACAACCGGTCAACCGAACCACCTAACACATAAACGAAGAAGCCCAGGCCGAACACACCGTAGACGATGGCCGGTACGCCCGCCAGGTTGTTCACCGCGATGCGGATCAGGCGGGTCATCGGTCCCTGGCGAGCGTATTCGCGCAGGTACACCGCTGCCAGCACACCGAATGGCGTCACCACCATCGCCATGATCAGGGTCATCATGACGGTGCCGAAAATCGCCGGGAAGATCCCGCCTTCGGTGTTGGCTTCACGAGGATCGTCGCTGAGGAATTCCCAGACCTTGCTGAAATAGAAACCGATCTTGGTGAAAGTCCCCATGCCGTTCGGCTGGTAGGCATGCACCACTTTGCCGATCTCGATTTCCAGTTCTTTGCCATTGGCATCGCGGGCGGTCAGGCTGTCGCGGTTGAACTGCGAATGCAGGTCGCCCAGACGCGCTTCGATGTCTTTGTAGCGGGCATCGAGCTCGGCGCGGTCAGCGTCCAGGTCCGCTTGTGCAGCAGCGTCCAGCTTGCCTTCCAGCTCCAGCTTGCGGCCTTTGAGACGAATGCGCTCAAGCCCTGCGTTGATTGCGCCGATGTCGGATTTTTCCAGGGTCTTGAGCTCAGCCGCGAGTTTGTTGACCCGGGCCACGCGAGCTTGCAGTTCCGGCCAGGCCGCTTCGCCTTCGGCGATGACCTTGCCGTTCTCTTTGACGTTGACCAGGTAGCCGTAGAAATTACCCCACTCACGACGCTCGATGGCCATCAGCTCCGGCGGCGTGGTCTGGTTGGTCAGCCAGTCACCGACGATCCAGGTGAAATCCGTGCCGTTGAGGTCCCGGTTGCCGACCTTGATCAACTCGCGGGTCATGAACTCGGGGCCTTCGTCCGGCACCGGCAGGCCAGCGCTTTTCAGACGCTCGCGGGGCACTGATTCCTTCTGCACCACTTCGCCTACAACCAGATGCGCGGGCATGCCCGGCACGTTGTAGCTGGCGTGGATCAGGTCCGCCGGCCAGAAATGGCCCAGACCGCGCACGGCAATCACTGCCAGCAGGCCAATGGTCATGATGACCGCGATGGACACCGCACCACCGCTGATCCAGACGCCGGGGGCGCCGCTCTTGAACCATCCTTTCAGGGAGTTCTGTTTCACAGACTTCTACCTTTCTTAAAGCGACGAATATTTCTTGCGCAGACGCTGACGGATCAGCTCGGCGAGGGTGTTCATGATGAAGGTGAACAGCAGCAGCACCAGTGCCGACAGGAACAGCACGCGGTAATGGCTGCCGCCGACTTCCGACTCAGGCATTTCCACCGCCACGTTGGCCGCCAGGGTGCGCAGACCTTCGAACAGGTTCATTTCCATGACCGGCGTGTTACCGGTGGCCATCAGCACGATCATGGTTTCACCGACCGCACGGCCCATGCCGATCATCAGCGCCGAGAAGATGCCGGGGCTGGCGGTGAGAATCACCACGCGGGTCATGGTCTGCCACGGCGTGGCACCGAGGGCCAGCGAGCCCAGGGTCAGGCCACGCGGCACACTGAACACGGCGTCTTCAGCGATGGAGTAGATGTTCGGGATGACCGCGAAACCCATCGCCAGGCCGACTACCAGGGCGTTGCGCTGGTCGTAGGTGATGCCCAGGTCATGGGAGATCCACATGCGCATGTCGCCACCGAAGAACCAGGCTTCCATGTACGGGCTCATGTACAGCGAGAGCCAGCCCACGAACAGGATCACCGGGATCAGCATCGCGCTTTCCCAGCCCTCTGGCACCTTCAGGCGCACGGACTCAGGCAAGCGGCTGAAGACGAAACCGGCCACCAGGATGCCAACGGGCAACAACATCAGCAGGCTGAAGATACCTGGCAGGTGCCCTTCGACGTAGGGCGCCAGGAACAGGCCGGCGAAGAAACCGAGGATCACCGTCGGCATCGCTTCCATCAGTTCGATCACCGGCTTGACCTTGCGGCGCATGCCCGGGGCCATGAAGTACGCGGTGTAGATCGCGGCAGCAATCGCCAGCGGCGCAGCCAGCAGCATCGCGTAGAACGCCGCTTTCAGGGTGCCGAAGGTCAGCGGCGAAAGGCTCATCTTGGGTTCGAAATCGGTGTTGGCTGCGGTCGATTGCCAGACGTATTTAGGCTCGTCGTAGTTTTCGTACCAGACCTTGCCCCACAACGCGCTCCACGAGACTTCCGGGTGCGGGTTATCCAGCAGCAACGGTTGCAACTTGCCGCCTTGCTCCACGATCAGACGGTTGGCCCGAGGTGACATGCCGAACAGGCCCTGGCCGTCGACCACCTGGTCCACCAGCAAGGTGCGGTGAGCGGTACTGTGGAACACGCCGAGTTTGCCGGAAGCGTCCAAGGCCACGAAACCTTTACGCCGTTCCTCGGCGGTGATCTCAACGATCGGCGCAGTGCCCATCTGGAACGTACGAATCTGTTTCAGGCGTTGCTCACCGTCCGCATCGCGGGCCATGAACCACTGAGCCAGGCCACCTGTGGAGTCACCAATGATCAGGGAAATCCCGCCTACCAATTGGGTGCTGGCGGTGACCTGGGCGTCGCCGTTCTCAAGCAGCTTGTAGCGACCGTTGAGGCTCTTTTCCCGCAGGCTGAACACATCGGCCTGGGCACGCCCGTTGACCACATACAGCCATTGCTGACGCGGGTCGACGAAGATGTTTTTGACCGGCTCGGTCATCTGCGGCAGATCGATACGCGTCTGCTCGCTGGTGACTTCACCGGTCATCATGTTTTCTTCGCTGGTGATCGACAGCACCTGCAGTTGCGCGCCCGTGGAACCGGCGAGCAACAGGGTCGAATCAGTGGCGTTGAGCGATACGTGCTCCAGCGGCGCGCCCTGCTCGTTGAGCACAATCGGCGTTTCGCCGTACGGGTACTCGATGGCCGGCGAAATGGTTTTCTTGCCGTCCGGATAGCTGACTTTATAGGTATGACGCACCACCAGTGCCTGGCCGTTGGACAGACCGATCACCACCAGCGGGCTGCCGGGTTGGTCTTCGCCGATGGAGGTCACGCTGGCACCCGCCGGCACCGGCAGGTCGACACGACGCAGCTCTGCTCCGGTATCGATGTCGAAGAACAGCGCCTGACCCTTGTCGGAGATCCGCATCGCCACCTGGTTCTGCTCTTCGATGGCGATCATCAGCGGTTTGCCGGCGTCCTGCATCCAGGCAGGAGTAATCGAGTCCTTGGAGGTCAGGTCCGCGCCCTGGAACAGCGGGAGGACCACATACGCCAGGAAGAAGAAAATCAGGGTAATGGCCGCCAGCACGGCGAGCCCGCCGACCAGAACGTACCAGCGGGTCAGGCGATCCTTGAGCGCGCGGATACGGCGCTTGCGTTGCAGTTCAGGCGTATTGAAGTCAATGCGCTTGGGAGGGGAAGTCGTAGTCATTGTGGAATTGGCCAGATCATTCATGCGCACACCCTAGCGATCCTGTATGACAGAAAGATGACAATGCAGTGACGCAACAAATCCGCCGCCCGTGAATACCGGCAGCGGACAGAAATTGGGGTGTGGGGGGCTTGCTCGGGATGGGGTCATCACATTCAAACCTCAATGTTGACTGACCTACCGCTATCGCGAGCTAGCTCGCCCCCACAAAAGCCCGGGTGTGGCCCGGGCTCAGGTGTTACTTCTTGGCGACGTTGCCGCCTTCGGACAGACCCAGGTCAGCCAGGGCCTTGGCGGCAACCTTGGCTGGCAGCGGGATGTAGCCGTCCTTGACCACAACTTCCTGACCTTGCTTGGACAGAACCAGCTTCAGGAACTCAGCTTCCAGCGGGGCCAGAGGCTTGTTCGGAGCCTTGTTGATGTAAACGTAGAGGAAACGCGACAGTGGGTACTTGCCGTTCAGGGTGTTTTCTTCGGTGTCTTCGATGAACTCGCCGCCTTCTTTCTTGGCAAGAGCAACGGTTTTCACGCTGGCGGTCTTGTAGCCGATGCCCGAGTAGCCAACACCGTTGAGCGAGCTGCTGATGGACTGTACAACCGACGCCGAACCAGGCTGCTCATTGACGTTGGACTTGTAGTCGCCTTTGCACAGGGCTTCTTCTTTGAAGTAGCCGTAGGTGCCGGATACCGAGTTACGACCGAACAGCTGGATTGGCTTGTTGGCCAGGTCACCGGTCACGCCCAGGTCACCCCAGGTCTTGACGTCAGCCTTGGCGCCGCACAGGCGAGTCGACGAGAAAATTGCATCGACCTGAGCCATGGTCAGGCCTTTGATCGGGTTGTCCTTGTGTACGAACACCGCCAGGGCGTCCACGGCCACTGGAACAGCAGTAGGCTTGTAACCGTATTTGGTTTCGAAGGCCTGCAGCTCGTTGTCCTTCATCTTGCGGCTCATCGGGCCCAGGTTGGAGGTGCCTTCAGTCAGAGCAGGTGGCGCAGTGGAAGAACCGGCGGCCTGAATCTGGATATTTACGTTCGGGTATTCTTTCTTGTAGTTCTCGGCCCACAGGGTCATCAGGTTGGCCAGAGTATCGGAGCCGACGCTGGACAGGTTGCCCGACACACCGGTGGTCTTGGTGTAGCTCGGGATGGCTGGGTCGACAGCGGCAACCGCGTGGGCGGTCGCAACGCCAGCGGCGACAAAGGTCATTGCCGTCATCAAACGCTTCAGTTTCATGCCTTACTCCTAGCAGATAGGTGTGTTAAGTCGGCCAAGTATCGGTAAGCCGTGTGAACACTCTATGGCTGAAATATGACAATTGGATGAAAGGCCATTATTGAGATTTAAAAGACGATCGAGCAGGCCCAATCGCGAGCAGGCTTGCTCCCACAGGGGATGTGCGGTGAACGCAGATCCGGTGTGGGAGCGAGCCTGCTCGCGATGAAGTCAATACAGTCAATAACTGCTTAACGACCTTCCTTCCAGAGATACGCCCCCACCGCAATCCCGATACCGCAGATAACCGCCACGTAATAGGCCGGCCCCATCGGGCTTTCCTTGAGCAGCAAAGTGACGATCATCGGAGTCAGGCCGCCGAAGATTGCATAGGCCAGGTTGTAGGAGAACGACAGGCCGCTGAAGCGCACCACGGCCGGAAACGCCTTGACCATGACATAGGGCACCGCGCCGATGGTGCCCACCAGCAGCCCGCTCAGGGCATAGAGCGGAAAGAGCCAGTCGGGGTGGTTGAACAGGCTGTGGTAGAAGGTCCAGGAGGTGATCAACAGCAACGCGCTGCCGAACACGAACACTCGCCCGGCACCGAAGCGGTCGGCCAGCACGCCCGAGCCGATGCAGCCAAAGCTCAGGAATACGATCGCCAGGCTGTTGGCCTGCAACGCGGTGGTCGGGCTGAAGTGATACACCGTTTGCAGCACGGTCGGGGTCATCAGGATGATCACGATGATGCCGGCCGACAGCAGCCAGGTCAGCAACATCGAAAGGGCAATGGCGCCACGATGATCACGCAGCACCGCTCGCAACGGTACTTCCGCAGCCAGGGCCTTGCGCAGTTGCAGCTCGGCGAATATCGGGGTTTCGTGCAGCCAACGGCGCAGGTACACCGAGAACAGGCCGAACACACCCCCCATCAGGAACGGAATCCGCCAGGCGTAATCCGCGACCTCCACCGGCGTATAGATGCTGTTGATGGCCGTGGCCACCAACGAACCCAGCAAAATCCCCACGGTCAGGCCACACGTCAGCGTGCCGCAGGCGTAGCCGATGTGGCGCGCCGGAACGTGCTCGGAAACGAACACCCAGGCTCCCGGCACCTCACCACCAATGGCCGCGCCCTGGATCACGCGCATCAGCAACAGCAGAATCGGCGCCCACATGCCTATCTGGGCATAGGTCGGCAGCAACCCCATGATGAGGGTCGGCACGGCCATCATGAAAATGCTCAAGGTGAACATTTTCTTGCGTCCCAGCAGGTCACCGAAGTGAGCCATGATGATCCCGCCCAGCGGCCGGGCCAGATAACCGGCGGCAAAAATGCCGAACGTCTGCATCAAGCGCAGCCACTCAGGCATTTCGGCGGGGAAGAACAATTTGCCAACCACGGTGGCGAAGAACACGAAAATGATGAAATCGTAGAACTCCAGCGCACCGCCCAAGGCAGAAAGCGACAGGGTCTTGTAATCGTTACGGGTCAACGGACGAGCCGATTGAACGGGTGTCGCCGTGCTCGAAGGCGCAGTGGTCATGGCAAGGGCTTCTCTTATAGTCAGTTCTGCAACCCCGGACAACGGTGGGCAGGCTCGGCACGATAGCAAATTGTTCAAAAAAGCACATAGAGGTGCGTAATTGACAGTCAAAATCGGAACCGGGTGGTCGTCTCGACGTCTATCGCTCGATATACTCGCAACCTTGCAACACTCTGTAAGGGGTTGCTGTGCGAAAACGTCGTTGGTGGCGTAGTAACCTGCCAGCCGGTTTCGCAGAGTTTCCCTTTGGCACGCCTTTACGAAAAACGTGACGAACGCATGTTCGGGCTGAATCGTTTTTTTCAAAGACGGCTATTCACCTGATACATAAGACAGAGTTACGGGTCAGAGGCACCCCCGGCATGATAGAGCTCGAACAGGAAGATCCAATCCCGCAAGGCGACCTGGCCCTGCAAATCACCGCGCTTCCCCGCGAAACCAACGGCTTTGGCGATATTTTCGGCGGCTGGCTGGTTTCCCAGATGGACTTGGCCGGCACGGCCATGGCCAGCAAAGTGGCCGGTGGACGCGTGGCCACCGTGGCGATCGATCGCATGGCGTTTCTGGTGCCGGTGGCCGTGGGTGCCCAGCTGTCTTTTTATACCCAGGCGCTGGAGATCGGCCGCAGTTCGATCCAGATGATGGTCGAGGTCTGGAGTGACGATCCGCTGTCCAGCGAATGGCGCAAGGTCACCGAGGCGGTGTTTGTGTTCGTCGCCATCGATGGCAGTGGCCGTACCCGCTCGGTTCCGCCGCGCGCCCGTTAAACACGGGGGCCGTTTTGCGGTCCATTGCAGTTCATGTTCCTGAGCGAGACTTGCAGTATGCCTACGCCCCATGTCGAAGCCGTCAAACTGGATGAACTGAACGGCTGGCGCATCCGCCACGGTCAGGCCGAGTTGCTGGTGGCCCAGCAAGGCGCGCACATCCTCAGCTATCAGGTCGACGGCCAGCCGCCGCTGATCTGGCTCAACGACCAGGCAACGTTCAAGGCGGGCAAGAGCATCCGTGCCGGGGTGCCGGTGTGCTGGCCGTGGTTCGGCAACCTGACGCGCAACCCCGACAGCGTGCAGGCCATGCGCGTGAGCAACGATCCGGCCACCGCTCACGGCCTGGTGCGGGCCATGGATTGGGAGCTCAAGGGCATCGAAGCCCAGGGCGAGAGCCTGAAAGTGGAATTCGTGCTGCCCTACCCCGAAAACGGCCTCTCGGGCTGGCCCCATCAGGTGGACCTGACGCTGACTATCGTGATGGACGAGCAGTTGCACATCCACCTCACCAGCCATAACCGCGGCAGCGAAACCGTCAGTCTGAGCCAGGCGCTGCACAGTTACTTCGCTGTCAGTGACGTGCGCAACGTGCATGTCGAAGGCGTGGATGGCTTGCGTTATATCGAAACACTGGACGACTGGAATACCGTGACCCAGGCCGGCGACCTGCACTTTGCCGGCGAGACTGATCGCATCTATCTCGATACCCCAGCGAAGCTGAGCATCGTTGACCCGCACTGGGAACGACGCATCGAACTGACCAGCAGCGGTTCACGCTCGGCGGTGATCTGGAACCCCTGGACCGAACGCGCCAAGGCCTTCAGCGACATGGCCGACGATGGCTGGCAGCGCATGCTGTGTATCGAGACGGCGAACGTGATGGACGATGTGGTAACGCTGTTGCCGCAGGCCAGTCATACCCTCGGGGTGAGCATCGGTAGCAAGCCGCTCTAAGCCACACCACAAAACTTTGTGGGAGCGAGCCTGCTCGCGATAGCGGACTGACCGTCAATATCGTTGATGGCTGACCCACCGCTTCGCGAGCAAGCTCGCTCCCACATTGGGATTTGTATCAGGCCAGCCGGCCGTTACAGATCCGCCTCCTGCACCACCCTCACCTTTTCCGCTTCCAGCGCGTACGCCGCACTGGCCAGGTCATTGTCGACCTTTTCGATCTTCAGCGTGCCGGTCACCCAGAGCGGCGTGTAGATGTCGTCCAGCTTCAAACCCTTGGGATAGCGCACCAGCACCAGTTGATTGGGCGGTGGTGGCGGGACGTGAATGCAGGCGCCGGGGTAAGGCACCAGGAAGAACAGCGTGCTGCGGCCCTTGGCGTCGGACTCCAGCGGCACCGGGTAGCCGCCCAGGCGGATATGCCGGTCGTTCATCGACGCCACGGTCTTGCTCGAATACATCACCGCCGGTAAGCCCTTGCTTTGTTTCAAGCCACCTTTTTCGGTGAAGGTGCCGCTGGCTTCGGGGGTGTTGTGGTCAATCTCGGGCATGGCCTCGAGGGCTTTCTGGTCCGACTTGGGCATCAGTTCGAGCCAGTCGGTTTCCGGCAGTTCGGCGGCGTGGGCCAGGCCGCTGCCCAGCAGAAGGAGGGTCAAGACTAAACGGCGCATGAATGGGCTCGGCAATAAGTAGGAAGTGCGACGCCGGGCATTCTAGCCCTCCCTGCGCGCCAACGCAGAGGGGGCTTTGTCACAGAATCAGTTTCTTTTGATCAGACCGTAGATCACCAGCAACACCACCGCGCCCACCAGGGCACCGATGAAACCGGCGCCTTCGCCAGCCTGGTAGATGCCCAGGGCCTGGCCGCCGTAAGTGGCTGCCAACGAACCGCCGATACCGAGCAGGATGGTCATGATCCAGCCCATGCTGTCATCGCCCGGTTTCAGGAAGCGCGCCAGCAGGCCCACGATCAAGCCGATAAAGATGGTTCCAATGATTCCCATGGCATTTCCCTCTGAGGTAAGTAGCTAGACCAAAGCCCGTTCGGGCTTTGGCACCTAGCCATCAGAGAAGTTAGCCGACCAATGGTTCCACCGACACTGAAGACTATTGTTCGGCGATCAGTGTCTCGACCTTGATGATCTGCTGGGCCAGCGTGGCCCGGTCAGCGCAGCGCAGGTTGGCGTGACCGACCTTGCGCCCGGCCTTGAACGCCTTGCCATAGTGATGCAGGTGGCAATCGGCAATCGCCAGGACTTTCTCGCTGTCCGGCACCTTGCCGATGAAGTTGAGCATCGCGCTTTCGCCGACTTTGGCGGTCGAGCCCAGCGGCAGCCCGGCCACCGCCCGCAGGTGGTTTTCAAACTGGCTGCACTCGGCGCCTTCGGTGGTCCAGTGCCCGGAGTTGTGCACGCGCGGGGCGATTTCATTGGCCTTGAGGCCGCCGTCCACTTCAAAGAACTCGAACGCCATCACGCCGACATAGTCCAGTTGCTTGAGCACCCGGCTGGAGTAGTCCTCGGCCAGGGCCTGCAGCGGATGATCGGTGCTGGCGACGGACAGCTTGAGAATGCCGTCCTCGTGGGTGTTGTGCACCAGCGGATAGAAACGGATTTCCCCGTCGCGAGCCCGCACGGCGATCAACGAGACTTCCCCGGTGAACGGTACAAAACCTTCCAGCAGGCAGGCCACGCTGCCCAGCTCGGCGAACGTGCCGGCCACATCCTCAGGATTGCGCAGGACTTTCTGGCCCTTGCCGTCGTAGCCCAGGGTGCGAGTCTTGAGGACGGCCGGCAGGCCGATGGAAGCAACGGCGGCTTCCAGGTCGGCCTGGGATTGGATGTCGGCGAACGCGGGTGTAGGGATGCCCAGGTCCTTGAACATGTTCTTTTCGAACCAGCGGTCGCGGGCGATGCGCAAGGCTTCGGCACTCGGGTAGACCGGGACGAACTGGGACAGGAAGGCAACGGTTTCGGCCGGGACGCTCTCGAACTCGAAGGTCACCAGATCGACTTCATCGGCCAGTTGGCGCAGATGGTCCTGATCACCGTAGTCGGCCCGCAGGTGTTCACCCAGCGCGCTGGCGCAGGCGTCCGGCGCCGGATCGAGGAAAGCGAAGTTCATTCCCAGCGGCGTTCCCGCCAGGGCCAACATGCGACCCAACTGGCCGCCACCGATTACACCGATCTTCATTCGTCAACCACCTCAGGCAATGCGTGGGTCTGGATTGTCCAGGACGCTGTCTGTCTGCTCAGCACGGAATTTTTTCAGCACGGTATGAAATTGTGGGTGCTTGGCGCCCAGGATGCTCGCCGACAGCAGGGCCGCGTTGATCGCACCGGCCTTGCCGATGGCCAGGGTCGCGACCGGAATGCCGGCCGGCATCTGCACGATCGACAGCAGCGAATCGACGCCCGAGAGCATCGACGACTGCACCGGCACGCCCAGCACCGGCAGGTGAGTCTTGGCCGCACACATGCCTGGCAGGTGGGCCGCGCCACCGGCACCGGCGATGATCACCTCGATGCCACGCGCCTCAGCCTCTTCGGCGTACTGGAACAGCAGGTCCGGGGTGCGGTGGGCGGAGACCACTTTCACCTCGTAAGGGATGCCGAGCTTTTCCAGCATATCGGCGGTGTGGCTAAGGGTGGACCAATCGGACTTGGAGCCCATGATCACGCCAACCAGTGCACTCATCGTCGTGCCTCTTCTCTCTGGGCGCCCGCAGGCGCGTCAAAAAACAACAAGCCACGCAGGAAACCGGCGTGGCTTGTTGTACGAATTATGGCCGATCTGGACCGGCCGAAGGCCGCGCAGTATACCTCAATGAAATAGATAAACAGCCCCTGTCGCGACCATCTGTCATTTGTGGTTAAACGGCGGTTTTATTGACTCTCAGGTCAGCGAAAAAGCACCACAATGCCCCTGTGGGAACGGGCTTGCTCGCGATAGCGGACTGACATTTAACATCATCGTTGCCTGACACACCGCTATCGCGAGCAGGCTCGCTCCCACAGAAGATCTTCGTGGTATCAGGTGCCAGTCACGCCTTGCGCCGCGCCGCCCTCGAGCTTGCGCCACAACAAGCGCACGTTGGCCTTGCGCACCAGCGCGCAGCGGTACAGGCGGATTTCCAGGGGCACGTGCCATTGCGCGCCGCCGCAGACCACCAGTTCGCCCCGAGCCAGTTCGGCGCGCACGCTCAGTTGTGGCACCCAGGCGATACCCAGGCCCTCCAGCGCCATGCTTTTGAGGCTGTCGGCCATGGCCGTTTCGTAAACCGTGGTGAAACGCAGGGCCCGCTGGCGCAGCAACTGGTTCACCGAGCGTCCGAGAAATGCACCGGCGCTGTAGGCCAGCAAGGGCACGCTGGCCTCGCCTTCAAGATCGAACAGCGGTTTGCCCTCAGCATCGGCGGCACACACCGGCAGCATTTCGGTCTGGCCCAAGTGCAGCGAGGGGAAAATCTCCGGGTCCATTTGCATGGCCGAATCCGGGTCATAGAAGGCCAGCATCAGATCGCAACCCCCTTCACGCAACGCATGCACGGCGTCGCCAACGTTGGTCGCCACCAGCCGCGTGGCGATGTTCAAGCCTTCGTTGCGCAGTTGTGCGATCCAGCGCGGGAAGAAGCCCAGCGCCAGGGAGTGCGCGGCCGCCACTTGCATCACTTCGCCCTGCCCGCCTTCCAGATGGTGCAGATGACGCAGCACTTCACCCAGTTGCTCGACCACGGTGCGCGCCGTCACCAGGAACAACTGCCCCGCCGCTGTCAGTTCGATCGGTGTGCGAGAGCGGTTGACCAGGGTCAACCCCAGCGCCGCTTCGAGGCTGCGGATGCGTCGGCTGAAGGCCGGTTGCGTCACGAAGCGCCGTTCGGCCGCCTGGGAAAAACTGCGAGTCGCGGCCAGGGCACTGAAGTCCTCGAGCCATTTGCTTTCTAGATTCATCACGTCCTCCCAAGGCACGCACCAAAACAGTCACACGCTCGCCGTACCGTCGGCGTCACACCCGCATTATGCCGAATGTGCATAGGGCAGTGTTTAACAGCATTGGCCCTAATTTTTCTGAAAGCCTAGGATTCACAGCGTTCCGGCTCAGACCGGGTCCTTATCGAGATGATTTCTATCATGTCTTCCGCTGCATCATTCCGCACAGAAAAAGACCTGCTTGGCGTACTTGAAGTACCGGCGCAAGCGTATTACGGCATCCAGACCCTGCGAGCGGTGAACAACTTCCGTCTCTCCGGCGTCCCGATCTCGCATTACCCCAAGCTGGTGGTCGGTCTGGCAATGGTCAAACAGGCCGCCGCTGATGCCAACCGCGAGCTGGGCCAACTCAGCGAAGCCAAGCACGCCGCTATCAGCGAAGCCTGTGCACGACTGATCCGCGGCGATTTCCACGAAGAGTTCGTGGTGGACATGATCCAGGGCGGCGCTGGCACTTCAACCAACATGAATGCCAACGAAGTCATCGCCAACATTGCGTTGGAGGCCATGGGCCACAACAAAGGCGAATACCAGTACCTGCACCCCAACAACGACGTGAACATGGCGCAGTCCACCAACGACGCCTATCCGACCGCGATTCGCCTGGGTCTGCTGTTGGGTCACGACGCGTTGCTGGCCAGCCTCGACAGCCTGATCCAAGCCTTTGCCGCCAAGGGTGAAGAGTTCAGCCACGTCCTGAAAATGGGCCGCACCCAACTGCAGGACGCTGTGCCGATGACCCTCGGCCAGGAATTCCGCGCCTTCGCCACCACCCTGAGCGAAGACCTGGCACGCCTCAAAACCCTGGCGCCTGAACTGCTCACCGAAGTAAACCTGGGCGGCACCGCCATCGGCACCGGCATCAACGCCGATCCGCGCTATCAGGCCCTGGCCGTGCAGCGCCTGGCAACCATCAGCGGCCAGCCGCTGGTACCGGCCGCCGACCTGATCGAAGCCACGTCCGACATGGGTGCCTTCGTACTGTTCTCCGGCATGCTCAAGCGCACCGCGGTCAAGCTGTCGAAGATCTGCAACGACCTGCGCCTGCTGTCCAGCGGTCCTCGCACCGGCATCAACGAGATCAACCTGCCGGCTCGCCAGCCAGGCAGCTCGATCATGCCGGGCAAGGTCAACCCGGTGATCCCCGAAGCGGTCAACCAGGTAGCGTTCCAGATCATCGGCAACGACCTGGCCCTGACCATCGCGGCCGAAGGCGGGCAACTGCAATTGAACGTGATGGAGCCGTTGATCGCCTTCAAGATCTTCGACTCGATCCGCCTGCTGCAACGGGCCATGGACATGCTGCGCGAACACTGCATCGTCGGCATCACCGCCAACGAAGCGCGCTGCCGCGAACTGGTCGAGCACTCGATCGGCCTGGTCACCGCCCTGAACCCGTACATCGGCTATGAAAATGCCACCCGTATCGCCCGTGTTGCGCTGGAAAGCGGCCGCGGCGTACTGGAACTGGTGCGCGAAGAAGGCTTGCTCGACGACGCCATGCTCGACGACATCCTGCGCCCCGAAAACATGATTGCTCCGCGTCTCGTCCCGCTGAAGGCGTGATCGACGCAATGACTGCTCACCAGGTCGAGGGACTAGACACCTCTCACCTTTTGAGGGCTTGGGGATTTATTCCCCAAGCCCTTTTTTTTAACTGATAGCTACAAACGCTTAGAGAACCTGTAGGAGCGAGCCTGCTCGCGATAAACGATGACGCGCTGCCGTTTGAAAAAACCGCGTCGCCAACCATCGCGAGCAGGCTCGCTCCCACAAGAACCTGACCGCGAGGCCAGGTGATTCAAAGGTCCGTTTCGTCGCACGCACCACAATCGTGCAGACGGGCGCCGCACTGGTAGGTATAGTGCCGCCCCTCTTCGCGTGAGCGGTCGTCAGAAACGAGACCCCCAACACATGCGAAAACCGAACTAATAACAAACCCGCAATATGGACCGGGACGAAACATCGCCTCACCTGTCGTGCCGCGCGCCGACCGATGTAACACGATGTTTCCAAATGGCCAGCATTTGCTTAAACAAAAAACAGCGAGGAATACTCATGCTCGAAGTCATCAACGACTTCCTCTCAGGGAAAGTGCTGATCGTGCTCATTGTCGGGCTCGGTAGCTACTTCACGATCCGCTCGCGTTTCGTCCAGTTCCGCCACTTCTTTCACATGTTCGCGGTATTCCGTGACAGCCTCAAAAGCAGCGCCGGCCAGCTCAGTTCCTTCCAGGCCCTGATGCTCAGCCTGGCCGGTCGTGTCGGCGCGGGCAACATCGCCGGTGTCGGCATCGCCGTCACCCTCGGCGGGCCCGGCGCGGTGTTCTGGATGTGGGTGACCGCGCTGGTCGGCATGTCCAGCAGCTTCTTCGAATGTTCCCTCGGCCAGCTCTACAAGCGCTGCGACGCCGAAGGCCAGTTCCGTGGTGGCCCGTCCTATTACATCCAGCACGGCCTGCAGAAGCGCTGGCTGGGCATGATCATGGCGTTCCTGCTGCTGATCACCTTCGGCTTCGCCTTCAACGGCCTGCAAGCCCATGCCGTGACTCACTCGCTGAACAACGCTTTCGGTTTCGACACCACCTACACAGGCATTGGCCTGGCGGTGCTGTTGGGCCTGGTGTTCATCGGTGGGATCAAGCGCATCGCCAAGGTCGCTGACCTGCTGGTGCCGGTCAAAACCCTGGCGTACATCGGCGTCACCCTCTACGTGATCGTGCTGCAGTTCGATCAGGTGCCGGCCATGCTGACCACCATCGTCAAAAGCGCCTTCGGCCTTGACCAGGCCTTTGGCGGCCTGATCGGCAGCGCCATCGTCATGGGCGTCAAGCGTGGCGTGTTCGCCAACGAAGCGGGCCTGGGCAGTGCGCCAAACGTCGCCGCCGTGGCCTCGGTCGAGCACCCGGTGGCTCAGGGTGTGATTCAGGCGTTCAGCGTGTTCCTCGACACCTTTCTGATCTGCACCTGCACCGCGCTGCTGATCCTGCTGTCGGGCTTCTACACCCCGGGCTTCGAAGGTGACGGTATTGCCCTGACCCAGAACTCCCTCGCCGCCGTGGTGGGTGACTGGGGGCGGGTATTCATCTCCGTGGCCCTGTCGCTGTTCGTGTTTACCTCGATCCTCTACAACTACTACCTGGGCGAGAACAACCTGCGCTTCATGGTCGGCGAAAACCGCAAGGTGCTGATCGGCTACCGCACCCTGGTACTGGTGTTGATCTTTTGGGGTGCCATCGAGAACCTCGGCACCGTGTTCGCCTTCGCCGACATCACCATGACCCTGCTGGCGTTCGTGAACCTGATCGCGCTGTTCCTGCTGTTCAAGGTCGGCATGCGCATCCTGCGTGACTACGATGACCAGCGTTCGGCCGGCATCAAGGTTCCGGTTTTCGATTCCAGCAAGTTCCCGGACCTGGATCTGGACCGCAGGGCCTGGACAGCCAACCCTTCGGCACCGGTAGCCGCGCCTGGAAAGGCTCCGGCAGGCGTGGCCGCCGCGCAACGCTGATCGGTAGGCTGTTGGAAAAACCGGGCGCACCCTCTGCGCCCGGCGTGACACAGCGTAAGGTCGGCGTCATGCTCGACCTTATGTTGTGACAGCCCGATGAGCTGTCGCTTTCGTCCTCGGAGAACACCCATGAATTTCTCGACCTACCCTGCCGCCCAGCACGTCATGGTGCTCTACACCGGTGGCACCATCGGCATGCAGGCCAGCGCCCATGGTCTGGCCCCGGCATCCGGTTTCGAAGCACGGATGCGCGATTACCTGCACAGCCAACCCGAACTCGTCATCCCGCAATGGCGTTTTCGGGAAATGTCGCCGCTGATCGACAGCGCCAACATGACCCCGGCCTACTGGCAGCAACTGCGCGAAGCAGTGGTCGACGCCGTGGATGTACAGGGCTGCGACAGCGTATTGATCCTGCACGGCACCGATACGCTGGCCTACAGCGCGGCCGCCATGAGCTTCCAGTTACTCGGCCTGCATGCGCGGGTGTGTTTCACCGGCTCCATGTTGCCCGCCGGCGTGACCGACAGCGATGCCTGGGAAAACCTCAGTGGCGCGCTGGTCGCCCTCGGCCAGGGGCTGGCGCCGGGTGTGCATCTGTATTTCCACGGCGAGCTATTGGCCCCGACCCGTTGCGCCAAGGTGCGCAGCTTCGGTCGCCATCCGTTCAAACGCCTGGAGCGTCAGGGCGGTGGCATCAAGGCAACCTCGCTACCGGCACAGCTCAATTACAACCAGCCCAAGCAACTGGCGAACGTTGCGGCGCTGCCGCTGTTTCCCGGCATCAGCGCCGAAATTCTCGATGGCCTGCTGGGCAGCGGCATCCAGGGCCTGGTGCTGGAATGCTACGGCAGCGGCACCGGCCCGAGCGACAACCCGGCCTTCCTCGCCAGCCTCGAGCGGGCGCGGGACAGCGGCGTGGTGGTCGTGGCCGTGACTCAATGCCATGAAGGTGGCGTCGAGCTGGATATATACGAGGCCGGCAGCCGTTTGCGGGGCGCTGGCGTGCTGTCCGGCGGCGGCATGACCCGCGAAGCCGCGCTCGGCAAGTTGCAGGCGTTGATCGGCGCCGGGCTGCCGGTAGATGAGGTTCGCCGGCTGGTTGAGCTGGACCTGTGTGGCGAGTTGAGCTGACACCCGGCAAAACCTGTGGGAGCGAGCTTGCTCGCGATGGCTGACTTTCATTCAGCATCAATATTGAATGTTCCACCGCTATCGCGAGCAAGCTCGCTCCCACAGGGGTTCGCTCAAGCCTGGCAATCTTCGTTCGGCACACAACTTGCTCCATTTCCAGCCTCCCCCGGCCGGAAACGAACATGCTGCACTCCCACCTGACCACACTCAACGCCGTCTCCCTGGTACTCAATACCTTCAAGCACGAAGGCCTGCCCAGTGATGCATTGCTGACCGGCAGCGGCATCAGCGCGGCGGATCTGAGCCGGGCCGACACGCGCATCACCACCAATCAGGAGATGCAGGTCTGCGCCAATGCCGTGGCCCTCAAGCGCGACATCGGCCTGGAACTGGGCTTGCGCATGCACGTGTCGTCCTACGGGATGCTGGGGTATGCCCTGCTCAGCAGTGCCACTTTGGGTGACGCTTTGCGTTTGGCGCTGCGCTATCCGGCGCTATTGGGAACACTCTTCGACCTGCACCTGGAAGAAGGCCATGAAACGGTCTGGCTCAGCGCCAGCGATTATCGGGAGAACCCGGCCCTGGCGGTGTTCAACGCAGAGTTCTGCATGGTTTCGCTCAAAGTCATCTGCAACGACCTCCTCGGCCAGACGCTGCCCCTGCGCGCGGCGCGCTTCGAACATTCGGCGCCCGATTACCAGGCGCGCTACGCAGCGCTTTTCGACTGCCCGGTGCGTTTCGACAGCATCGACAACGCGTTCGCCTTCGACCGTCACTGGCTGGAACAACCGCTGCCCCTGGCCGACCCCATCACCCACCACGCCATGGCCGAACGCTGCCGTCGGCAGAACACCGAGTTCACCGGTCGCCAGGCCTGGCTGGGGCGGATTCGCCAACTGCTCAGTGCACAATTGAACGCCGCTCCCGGCCTGGAAGGCTTGGCAGAACAGATGAACTGCTCGTCGCGCACCTTGCGTCGTCACCTCAAAAATATGGGCTGCAGCTATCAGGAACTGCTCGACGAACTGCGCTTCGAACGGGCCAAGCAGATGCTGTGCGAGGACAAATTGCCGATCTATCAGATTGCCGAAATGCTGGGCTTCAGCGAAACCGCCAGTTTTCGACATGCCTTTGTGCGCTGGAGTGGGGTGGCACCGAGTCAGTTCAGGTCCTGAACCTTCGGGAATCGCCGCTTTCACGCACAACACCTAACCCTGTGGGAGCAAGGCTTGCCCGCGATGGCGTCCGCTCAGACACATCCGGCGTCCTAAAGGCTGACGCCAGGTAGACCGCAACAACCGGTCTACGACGGCTGCGCCGCCGAGCGGGAGCAAGCTCCCTCGCCACGAATCGCAGAGCGACACGAAGCTCTGTTTACCCACCCGCCGTCACACTTCCACCACCCCACGCAACCCTGCGCAGTTGCCTACAACTACGCCAGAATCCGCCTGCTTGTGCGCCTTGCCCTCACCACCTATCGTCTCCCTGTCGCTGACACCAGCGAACGGGTTTGGCGGCCCGGTTGACGAAAGTTCCTCACGTGAAAGGAGCTTCACTATGTTCAAGATTAAACCAAACCCAGCAGAAGCAGATCCCAACTCCCCCTACTTGGACGGTCTCAACGCAAAAAAGCTCGACGAAGCCTCCAAACGCGCATTGGACTATTACCTGGCGGCCAAACCAGCAAAACCCGCGGAAACCATCCACCCGGCCAGCTATTCTCCGTCGTAAAAGGCCTCGACAACGAATGCCTGCTGGCCAACCTCAGCGAAACTCTGGCTTCTGCCGAAGCGATGGTCAACGAGTTGGCTTTCGATCTGGAAGGCTCGCACCGCCACTTCCTCCTCGGCATCCAGCAACTGATCGAACTGAGTTCATTGCTGGCGAACCGAGCGCTGGATAACGTCGAGCCACGCTAGCCGTTACACCATCAACCCCGTGGCGAGGGAGCTTGCTCCCGCTCGGCGGCGAAGCCGCCCCAAAACAGGCTGACGCATTCTCCAGACAAATCGCATCAGCCGGTTTACGACGGCTGCGCCGCCGAGCGGGAGCAGGCTCCCTCGCCACATGCCGTGTATGCCTTCAGATCAGGTGTAACGTGCTGCCGCCTTCGCGAGCAGGCTCGCTCCCACAGGGGCTTCCATGCCCCACCCCCGCGAACACCCGCGCCACCAAGGGGCGATTTACGGTCAAACCTTTTGGCCATTTCGATCCCCTTTTGGCCTCTCCTGCCGTTCTCTGAAACGCCGCACGCCGCAAGACTGTGTTCAAACCGACCAGCCTTGCGGAGAACAAAAAAATGCTGACGATCTATTCAGACGATCACCACCTGCACCACGGGCGTTGCGAGTTGATGGACGGGCAATTGATGCCCTGCTTCGAGATGCCGTCCCGGGCCGATCATGTGTTGGAGCGGGTCAAGACGCAGGGGCTGGGGCCAGTGGAGGCGCCGCAGGATTTTGGTCTGGGGCCGATCCAGCGCATCCACAGCGCGGCGTATCTGGAATTTTTCAAAGGTGCTTGGGACCGCTGGGCCAAGTACAACCGCGAGGGCGATTTGTTGCCCTTCACCTGGCCGGCGCGGACCTTTCGCACGGTCATACCCACGAGCCTGCACGGCCAGTTGGGTTATTACAGTTTCGACGCCGGCGCGCCGATTACCGCTGGCACTTGGCAGGCAGCCTACAGCGCCGCCCAGGTCGCCCTCACCGCCCAGGCCGAGATCCAGCGCGGCGCTCGCAGTGCCTTCGCGCTGTGCCGCCCGCCGGGGCACCACGCCGCCGGCGACTTGATGGGCGGTTATTGCTACCTCAACAACGCCGCCATCGCCGCCCAGGCGTTTCTCGACCAGGGCCATAAGAAGGTCGCGATCCTCGATGTCGATTACCACCATGGCAACGGCACCCAGTCGATTTTCTACGAGCGCAGCGACGTGCTGTTCGCTTCGATCCACGGCCACCCGGAAGCCGAGTTTCCATTCTTCCTTGGCTACGCCGACGAGTACGGTGAAGGCGCCGGTGAAGGCTTCAACTTCAACTACCCTTTGCCGGCCGGCTCAGGTTGGGACACCTGGAGCGTCGCGCTGGAGCAGGCCTGCGGGCAAATCCAAGGCTACGACGCCGATGTCATCGTCGTGTCCCTGGGCGTGGACACCTTCAAGGACGACCCGATCTCGCAGTTCAAGCTCGACAGCCCGGATTACCTGGCGATGGGCAAGCGCATCGCTGCATTGGGCAAACCGACCCTGTTCGTGATGGAAGGCGGTTACGCGGTGGCAGAAATCGGCATCAATGCCGTCAACGTTCTCGAAGGTTTCCAAAGCGCCGAATGAGGAATACAAGCATGAACAGACTCAAGCGTTTAATGGCTCCGACCGTGTGCGCCGCGCTGCTGTGCGGCGCTGTCCAGGCCGAAGAGCGCACCCTGCGTGTCTACAACTGGTTCGACTACATCACGCCCAAGGCCCTGGACGATTTCAAGGCGCAGAACAGCCAGGTCAAACTGGTCTACGACATCTTCGACACCAACGAAGCGCTGGAGGCCAAGCTGCTGACCGGCAATTCCGGCTACGACGTGGTGGTGCCGTCCAACGTGTTCCTGGCCAAGCAGATCGAGGCCGGGGTGTTCCAGCCCCTGGACCGCAGCAAACTGCCAAACTGGAACCACCTCGATCCCAAGCTGATGAAGCTGATCGAAGCCAACGACCCGGGCAACAAATTCGCCGTGCCCTACATGTACGGCACCATCCTGATCGGCTTCAACCCGGACAAAATCAAAGCTGCCCTGGGTGACAACGCGCCGGTGGACAGCTGGGACCTGATTTTCAAGGAAGAGAACATCAGCAAGCTCAAGCAGTGCGGCGTGGCGCTGCTCGACTCACCGTCGGAGATCCTGCCCCTGGCCTTGCAGCACCTGGGCCTGGACCCCAACAGCAAGAAGCCGGCGGACTACGCCAAGGCCGAAGCGCTGCTGATGAAGATCCGCCCGCACATCACCTATTTCCACTCGTCCAAGTACATGGCCGACATCGCCAACGGCGATATCTGCGTGGCGGTCGGTTACTCCGGTAGCTTCTCCCAGGCGGCCAACCGCGCCAAGGATGCCAAGAACGGCGTGACCGTGGACATGCGCCTGCCCAAGGAAGGCGCGCCAATCTGGTTCGACATGCTCGCCATCCCTAAAGGGGCGAAAAACCCGGACGACGCCTACACCTTCATCAACTATTTGCTGCAACCGGAGGTAATCGCACCGGTCAGCGATTTCGTTGGCTATCCGAACCCCAACAAGGATGCCACCGAAATGGTCGACCCGGCGATCCGCAGCAACCCCAACCTGTATCCGACCGAGGCGGCGATGGCTACGCTCTACACCTTGCAACCGTTGCCCAGGGACGCCGAGCGCGCGCGGACGCGGGCCTGGACCCGGATTAAATCCGGCCAGTAAAGGCTCTGCGGCAAGGGGTTTATTCCCAACCGGGCATTGTCAGCCGGCCTATACATAGTTACCACCTTCCCTGTCTTGTACCTCCCTAGCATGGAATCCCCGAAGCATTCAGCGGCGGGGATTCCACCTATCGCAAGACAGGGAGCGTCAGATGACCAGAACCTCTACAACCACGAACACTACACCTGAAGCCAGCCTCAAGAATGCTGTGCTCAACCAGCTACTCGCAGGGCCTACCTCCCCGGAAGTTGCCGCCGTGCTCCTGCGCAGGGCCCTCAAGAAAATGTATCCGACACTGGACCTCGATCCGCTCAACACAGTCGTTGGCGAGCCTCGCTGGGACATTGTCGACGGCGAAATCCTGGAACTGCCCACCCGTTACGAAACCCTCAGCGATATGGTGGCCGAACGAGTAGGCGCGAGCGATTCGACCATGCTGATCGAAGGCGTGCACTTTTTGACTCAGCTACCGATCAGCACCCCGGAGGTGCATCTGCCGGTACGTATCGAACAGATCGGAGCCCTGATCAACGAACTGGAGCCCGTCATGTTGTCCGCCTGCCAGGAACAACAACTGGCGTACTGGAACGCGCCAGTGGGCACATCCGGCCCACGCTGGCATGAGCTCTCCAGAACGCTGCGCAAGATCTGGGACGTCAAAGAGGTCAATGGCTGGACCGCGACCGAATGCGACATGGCCAGGCAATTGTTCCTTTACCCCAACCCGGAGGACCGCAAGCAACATGATCGCTACGACACTCACGCGTACCTGATCGACATCGATGAAGTTGACGGGACCAAAGTGAGCCGCCTGAACGAAAATTCGTTGGTGGTACTGATCGGAACCATCGCCAGCAAAGAGGTCATCCTTACGTACTCGCTGCGCGACAGCTATAAAAAATTCGATTCACAGCAGGCGCTGGGGCAATTTCTCCCGACGCAACTGGACACCACGTTCCGCAAGAAAATCCAGTGGCGGCTGTATGAGCCCACCGGCAACATCTTCGATCAAAAGGCCTGCGGCCTGATAGCCATGCAGGTCAAGATCCTCGGTTCCCCCAGCTTTCTGAAAAAAGTTGCATCCATCGAAGACGACCAGCCAGTGACCAGCGGGCTGGACGCAGAAAAAGGTCTTGGCGCGACCTGGTTCGATAAAAAGATCCCCGACTGGCTGCTGGCAGCGTCGATATCCGATCAGATTCTGTTCGCCCAGCACATGAAAAACCTTTCGGCGTTGAGCAGTTCCCATGCCGGCAAGACCTACCTGGACGATATTGCTCCTATCAAGGAGTTTGCCTTGAACGCCCTCAAGAAGCAGATGCAAGCGGACCATGCCGACGCTGCGACACTCGATCCGGAAAAAATCGAGATCCAGATTCGCAGCCTCGTGGCCTGGGGGTCCTTTATCGTTCCGGGCAAATTCGAGACCACCCGGTTCAATCTCGTTGAGCTGGCCTTGCAAAACCTGATTGCACTGCCCCTGGGCAACAAAACCGTCAGGTCCCTCACCGGCAAGGTGTTGCCCACCTGGATGACGACCGACTACATCGAAACCCTGATCACCAAAATCGATATCGGTCGCGTCTATCCCGATCTGGTGAAGAGCAAACTGCTCGACGATCCGACCGAATCAGCCCGCCGCGAAGAGTTGTACACCTCCCAGTTGCGCATTCAACTGCCCATGCTGGCGCTGGAGGGAAAGATCCGAGGGCGTGGGAACATCGACGAACGGGGTTACCGTTATGTCGCCGCACTGATGGAACCGGAGGAAGCCGATCGCAAGGTCGACGGACAACCCATCGTCTTGCGCAGGCTGGCCTTCATATCCCAACAGAAACTGATCCCCTTGGAAGACATCGTGACCAACATGTTCGTGATCGGTCCGAAGAATCCAGACGCCGGTCCCTGCCTGCTTTATCGACCGCTGCTTGAGCCGCAGTTGTGCCAGTACCCCTCCTCCAGCAACCTGTTGTATGCGATCAGGCAAATCCCTGAATTGCGCCAATCGGTCCTGGCCTGGCTGCCCGATGAGGTGCGCAGCAATTACAGCCGATACATTTTCTCGGGCCCGCTGCCCTCACCCTGGGTCATCGTTGAGTTTGCGACGGACCCTTTTACATCATGGCTCGATAGCGCCCCCGTCGGTTTGAGCGAAAAAACCCTGGGCTCCGATTTCCTGCCACTGTTGTTCAAGGCCAATGCCAATGCCCTGGTCGAGCTTGCAGACCGGCAATCGGTCTCCAACAGCGAAACCCGCTGGAGTACGTTCAAGCAGGCAGGCTGGCTGATTTTCAACCTGGCCCTGCCTTATCTGGGCGCTGCCGTGGGCACCGCCGTCTGGCTCTGGCAAATTCTGGATGACATTGAAACGCTGATGCAGGACAGCGAACACGCCAACGACCAAGCCACATGGGAGGCATTCGTCGACCTGCTGCTGAACCTGGCCATGGCGATCACCACCCACGCTATCGACCATGCCAGAGAAGGCACACGCAGTCGCAGGGCAGCGGCGCCGGAGGTGTTAGAGGAGCCGGTCAAGCTGGTTAAACCCAAGCTCATTATCGAAAAACTCGCGCCTTCCACCGCTAAGCAACCGCACCCCGAACACTATGAGTCCATCCATTCCAGCGGTGCCTTGACAGGCAAATCGGGAGAGGGTGCCAAGCTCCTTGAGAGTTTCAGTGTCGACGCGCCCGAAACACCAGGGCAGGCCCATACCGATGGCATGTCCAAAGGGCTCTATCAACGACAGGGGCGGTGGTACGCCAAAGTGGGAGAAAAATGGTTCAACGTGCTGATGGTGGGCGATAAGGTCTGCGTCGTCGACGGGAAGAATCCCTCGCGCCTGGGCCCTCCCCTGAGGCTGGATGTACACGGCAATTGGCATATCGACATCCGTCTGCGCCTGCGCGGAACGGGCTCAAAAGGTGCGATGGAAAAAGTCATCGCCGACACTCACCGCCGCAGCGTTCAACTGCTGGCCGAACTGAACCGCTTCGAAGAAAAAAAACCGGAGCACCAGGCACTGCTGACAATGAATGCGCAAGAATTGAACAGCGCCTCGGGCTCCGCCAAGGAGACCAAGCGCAACGTTTACTTGAGCACCTTGAAAACCCAGCGCGAAAGCTATGAAGAAGCGCTGAACATACTGACGCAATGGCCCGTCTTCCAATCAAGACCCGACGCGCCTAAAGCCAGGCTTGGCTACCTGAACGCACAGATCAACTTCACGTTCGAAGAGATAGACGCGCTGAAAGAGCGGTTTACCCCTGCCCTGAGAACAGCCATGGACATGGCCACCACCGGCGTCGCGGTCGTGGAGCAGCAGCACGTCGATGCAGCCGAAAGCATGATCCGGGTCGGCGAGGATATGAACGAGCGCCTGGATTACATGGAGACCCGTTTTTCCAGGCTCAAGATACTGGGGCGTGAAGGTTTTGAGTTTATCCGGCAGCACCGTGGAAGAATGCCGACCTACAAGAGCGACGGTATTCGTCTTATCCAGTTGGACATGTATCGCCACCTCTGCCTGTCGCTCGACAGCATCAATACAGTGCCCGAAGGTTGGGCCGTCATTAACCAACTGGTTGATAGCGCCACGATCGCCTTCCAAAGCCTGCACGACGCCATCGAGGAACGCAGCGTGATCCGGCTGGATGAGCAAATCGATGCATTTGGCAGTCTCACGGAACAGTTCACCGCCCTTGAAGAACAACTCGAATACGTGGGCACTGAATACAAGGACAGCGCCCGGCCGGCCGAACTCAATCGGCTGAACAAGCAGATCGGCGGCCTGAAAAAACGGGCACTGCAACATTTGGCCCAGGCCCTGGATGAGAGAAGCAACCGGCGCAGCATGGGCAACCCTTACGAGCCACGCCCCAGGTTCAGGAAAAAGTTCATCAGGGCACGCTTTTGGGGCCTTGTCAGTGGTGAGCCTCGTTTAACGAAAATGCAGGAAGAAACCGATTGGGTCGATGTGAAGAACCCGGTCACGGACAAGATCATCGCCACCTTCCACCGCAAGGGAACCGGTGAGTGGGTGCCCCATGCGCTCGCCGACACGCCGCAGATCGTCCCGCCACTGGCAACCAGCCTCGCAAAGGGCCAAGCCCTGATCGATGGGCTGGAGGCGTTCCAGGCGCAGGTCGAGGAGCACATGAATGCGCCAGGCCGATCGCCCACCGGTCTCGGAATGATCCTGAACGCCCATGCAAACAGGATGGAGAAAGTCGGCATTGCAATCAAAAAGGCAGTGGACAGTGCCTCGAACGAAACCGTTGAAGTGTCAGTAAAACAAAAGCGTACCGCCGAAGCCCTGCGCATGGCACTCAAGACGCAAGCGAAGGCCCTGTACGAGGAAGCCTTCGATGCCGTACTGAATGTCATCAAACATCGCCCTCCGACCATGGATGGCGTCATTTGGCTTAAAAGCCGCAACCGTATTTCCATCACCAAACTAAAGAACCGACAAAAAAACAAAGGCCCTCTTCGCGGCTATCTCGACCGGTATGAGATCAGGGACGTGAAGGAAAACAAAACGCTTTGGTTTGCCGATTTCCGTTACTCCACCGACTGGGTCCCCGCCCACGCCTACCTTTCCGGTCGCTTGAAAACACCGGAACAAGTCAACAAGGGAGCACGCGCCGACGCCACCCAGGATCTCACCCAGCGTCAATTGATCGATCTTTACCGCAGCGAAATTGCGGTGGATCAGGCCAGGGAAGTGTTCTTTCCAAAGCGGCCCTCATAACGGTCAGGATCTGAATCTGTGGGAGCGGGCTGGCTCGCGAAAGCGGTGGATCAGCCAGCCGCCATGTTGGATGCGCCCACGTCTTCGCGAGCAGGCTCGCTCCCACAGGGATTGTGCCAGGCGCTCAGCCTCCTGTTCTCCAGGCCTTGGCCAGGCTCGCCAGCGCGGTGCCAATCGCTGCTGGCGGGACGGCCGCGAACCCCAGCACCAGCCCGGCTCGCACTGGCGTCGTCGTGGTGGGCAACCAATAGCCACTCAAGCCATTGATTTCGACACCGGCATGGGTCGCTCGGGCTATCAGCTCTTGCTCACGCTCGACGCTGTCCACCGGCACAGTGACGTGCAGGCCCGCCACCACCGTGGGCATGGCGCCAACCCCTGGAACCGCCTTCGGCCAGCCGGCCAGCAGCGCGTCGCGCCTGGCCAGGGCGGCCCGGCGCATACGCCTGATGTGCCGTTGGAAATGCCCGGCGGCCATGAATTCGGCCATCACCGCCTGGGTACTGACTTCAGAGTGGCGTACATCCACCGCACGACGTCGGGCGAAGGCGTCTACCAGGCCGGGTGGCAACACGAGATAACCCAGGCGCAAGGCCGGGAACGCGACTTTGCCGAACGTCCCGACATAAAGAACCCGCCCCTGGCGATCCAGTGCAGCCAGGGGCGCCAGCGGCGCACCGCTGTAGCGATACTCGCCGTCATAGTCATCCTCGACGATCCAGCCATTATTGCGCTCGGCCCAGGTCAGCAGCTCCAAGCGCCGCGCAAGGCTCATGACGACCCCGGTCGGGTATTGATGGGACGGCGTGACATAAGCCAGCCGACAGTGGTTCAACGTACCCAGCGCCGCGCAATCCAGACCATCGCCATCCACGGGCACCCCTCTGACCTCGGCACCGGCGACAGAGAACGCATGCCCGGCGGCGCGATAGCCGGGGTTTTCCACAGCCACGACGTCACCCGGGTCCACCAGTAGCTGTGCACAAAGGCTAATGCCCTGCTGAGCTCCGCTGGTGATCACAATTTGTTCAGCTGTGCAGTGCAGGCCTCGGGAGCTGCGCAGATACGCTGCGATAAGACCGCGCAAGCGCGCATCACCTTGGGAATCGCCATAGCACAGTTGCTGCAGATCCGGCTTGCGCCAGAAAGCCGCGTTCAGCTTGGCCCAAACCTCGAAAGGAAACAGATCGAACGCCGGAACACCGACCCGAAATGCCCTTGGCGGACCCAGGGGTGGTTGGGGCAAATGGTGCTTTTCGACCCGTTCCAATGCACCACTGTGGATAACTTTACTGGATGGACCCACAGGTAAATCCAGCCAATCTGTGGATAAACCAGTGGATAAGCCTGTTGAAAACCCTGTGGATACTTTTGTGGATATGTTTTTCAGCGGCAGGGCCGTCGACGACAGTTTTGCCACATAAGTGCCGTCACCGACCCGTCCCTCGATGAAACCCTCGGCGTAGAGCTGGTCATAGGCCCGCACCACGCTATTGCGGGAAATCGCCAAGGCCGCCGCCAGATCGCGACTGGCCGGCAGACGCGTACCGCTGGCCAACCGCCCATCCAGCACCCGCATACGCAAAGCCTGGTAAAGCTGGCGACTGAGCCCCTGGCGGCGGTCCAGCTCAATGCCTGCGGGGTTGAACGACAGTGGCGGCACGGCATTGTTCATGAGCGCCCTCGCAAATGGACCTATCGAATTGGTCATAAGTGGCTCTTACAACAGACCAATAGCCTGCCTAGGATGCTCGCATTCGCCAAGGAAAATCGTCATGTACAACCCACAAGCCTTTGTCGTCGAAGACCTGCCCCAACTGCATGCCATGATGGGTGATTGCCGCCTGGCTGTATTGATCACTCACGGTGAACACGGCTTGCAGGCCAGTCATTTGCCACTGTTGCTGGACCCGCAACAAGGCCCCAATGGCAGCCTCTACGGCCACATGGCCCGGGCCAATCCACAATGGCGTGACTTGGAAGCCGGTGCCGAAGCATTGGTGGTTTTCGCCGGGGCCGACGCCTACGTCAGCCCCGGTTTCTACCCCGGCAAGGCCGAACACGGCAAAGTCGTGCCGACCTGGAACTACCTGGCCGTACACGCCTATGGCCGCGCAGAGGTGTTCAGCGATCCCCATCGCCTGCGTAACCTGGTGGGCGCCCTGACCGATCGTCACGAAGCCGGCCGCGCCCAGCCCTGGAAAATCGATGATGCCCCGGCGCAGTACATCGACAGCATGCTCAAGGCCATCGTCGGTTTCACCCTGCCCATCCAGCGCCTGGAAGGCAAACGCAAACTCAGCCAGAACCGCAGCCCCGCGGACATCAGCGGGGTGCGCCAGGGTCTTGCCGCCAGCCTGGACCCGCAGGACCAGGCCCTCGCACACCTGATGCATGACCTATCGTCCAAGGAGTGAACATGAGCCATCCCCAGATCCGCCTCGTCAGCGCTGACGATCACGCCGCCTGGTTGCCGTTGTGGCAGGCCTACCTGCGTTTCTACAACACCGAACTGCCGCAGGCCGTGAGCCAAAGCACCTGGCAACGTCTGCTCGATGACCGCGAACCGACCCACGGCGCCCTCGCCTGGAACGGCGACACGGCGGTAGGGCTGGTGCATTTCATTTATCACCGGTCGAACTGGAGCATCGAAAACTCCTGCTACCTGCAAGACCTGCTGGTGACAGAGCACAGCCGCGGCACCGGGGTCGGTCGCCAGCTGATCGAATTTGTCTACACCACCGCCAAGGCCGATGGTTGCTGCAAGGTGCATTGGCTGACCCACGAAACCAACGCGACGGCGATCCAGCTCTATGAGCGCATCGCCGAGCGCCCGGGTTACATTCAATTTCGCAAAGCCCTGTAAGGAGCGCAGCATGTCGATTTCCCTCGCCGATTGGAAAGGCGCTCCGGCGCCGTCTACGCAGTTGCTCGAAGGGCGCTTCATCCGCCTGGAAAAACTCGATCCGGCGCGTCACGCCGACGGCCTGTGGCAAGCCCTCGAAGGGCCCGGTGCCGACCCGAAACTCTGGGATTACTTGCCCTACGGCCCGTTCAAGGATCGCAGTGCGTTCGATGCGTGGCTGGCCAATCACGCCGCCAACGTCGACCCGTATTTCTTCAGCGTGATCGACCGCGCCAGTGGCGAGGTGCAGGGCATCCTCAGCCTGATGTCGATCGTGCCAGCACAAGGCCGCATCGAGATCGGCCATGTGACCTTCGGCGCGCCGATGCAGCGCTCGCCGAAAAGCACCGAGGCGATTTATCTGTTGGCCAAGGAATCTTTCGCCCTGGGTTATCGGCGTCTGGAGTGGAAGTGCAACAACGCCAATGCCCGTTCCAAATACGCCGCCGAACGGCTGGGCTTTACCTTTGAGGGGGTGTTCCGCCAGCACATGGTGGTCAAGGGCCAGAACCGCGACACCGCGTGGTACTCGATGCTGGATTCGGAATGGCCGGCGATCCGGGCAGGATTCGAGCGCTGGCTGAGTGAGGAGAACCAGAGCGCGGGTGGGCAGGTGCTTGGGTTGGTGGAGTGTCGCTCTTGAATTGTTTCGCCTGACAGTCAGCTATCGCGAGCAGGCTCGCTCCCACAGGAGCCCAGGGCGAATGCAGAATCTGTATTCGCCGCCAATCCCTTGTGGGAGCGAGCCTGCTCGCGATGGCTATTGGGCAGTCGACACATTCGTCGCCTGCCCACCGTCAAATCACTCCGACTTGCGCTTCACCTCACCAAACTGCTTGAGCGAGTCAGGAGTTACGCCCCGTCGTGCATACTGCCAGGCCCATTGCGGGATGCTCAGATGACTTTCCAGGTACACGGCAAAATCCAGACGGCTATGCCCCAAGCGGTTAGCTGGGAAGTTAAAGTTGTAGAGATAGAGCTGGGCCCGTCGTTGGCCGATGGCGAACAGGGTCTGGATGATTCGATTCGCACGGGCTTCTTCTGCCCCCAGGCTTTCTCTTAATGCCAATCCAAATTCCAGTCCAGTACGCAGCGACCCCGGTCGTCCAAGCGCCTGCCGAATAGTCGCATCGCTAAAATGCGGCCCAATCAGGTCGAGCCAGATCTGCATGGCGTAATCGGCTCGCAGACGCATAAGGTTCCCCACTAAACCCGGGGTATTTAACAAGATGGCCACCCGGTTATTGGACGGCAACTCCCCTGGAGGGCTAAACAATTTCGCGACGGCAGGTACGTCTATGCTCTCAACGTTCTTCCGCGCCCCGCCCAGGAACTTCATGAACGCCATCAAATTAGGTCGATAAACGAGAATGTTTTGCAGGTTCTGATCATTGAACACCTGCATCCAGTCAAGGTCGATGCGTCCCGTACGCTCCAGTTCGGCATAACGGGCGTCTGCATACGCGGCAATGAGTTCAAAGCGCCTGTCGGACAGCGCCGGATTACGGATCCACCTCGCGACGTCACTCACGGACAACATGCCACCGAGGTTGTGAGCGATAACGCGGGATCTCAGGATAATGTTGGCCCGCCGCAGCAGATCAGGGAAACGCCCAAGGGCCGTTCTGAATAAATCAACGGTCCGCTCGACCATGTCGGCATACATGAACTGATCAAACAGCTCAGCATCGTCATCGACGAACTTGTCCCGAACGCGCATCAGCTGGTCTTTTACGTCATCCAGATCATTGCGATCCACGAGATGGGCACCGTCCAGCAGCGTTTCTAGCTCATCCGGGTCCAGATGATCGTGCAGCGCCTCCTCATGCCTGACATAGGCCAGGCTATTGCGGGGATGATGACCGACCAACTGCCGGGCGGTGAGCCCATACTCCAGCATGATGTGGGCCACGTCTTTGGAAACCAGCAGGTACTTGTCACCGAGCAGCCGAAGAATGTTCTGATCATCGACAGGCGGCAGCAGAATGTCCTCGAACAGTTGCTTCATGGTGACTTTTTCCTGCGCGGAAAAAGGGCCGCTGGTGCCTGCCGCCAGATTTGCCGGGGGCCGGGGCGATAACATGCGGCCGACTTCCTGCAGGATCTCAGGAGGTAACTTAGTCCCTGGTGCCGCAGTAATTGCCATACGAACAGTTCTGTTTGCATGCAGGTCCAAGTAATCCAAGGTCGGTTGGAACAAGCGCTGCGGGTTGGGCGTTCCGTAGACGATCCGGGTGAGATCGAGCATCGCCGCATTGTCCAGAAGATTGACAAGCGATGGCGCATTCTCAAAAAGCGCTTGCTGCACTCTGGAGACTGGCGGCGCCACGTATTGACTCAACTCCGGATGTAGATCGACATGATCGGCTGCCGCATCGCGCAGCCTCTGCATCGTGAACGTCTCCTGGGCCTGCCCTTCATTCAACCCAGCCGCCAAGGCCTTGAATAGGCAATCACCATCGGCATCGATATCCACCACGCGCTCACCCAAGAGCAAACTGTAATGGTCATGACCGGTTCGTCTCAAAACGACATCTGTATCTGCTCTATCCGGATGCTCGGCCACCGGATAAATCGTTTCATGTTGCCCCGGGGTAAAACGCACCGACCAGGCACGTTGTGCGGATATTTCATCAATGATCAGCAAGCTGCGGTTTTGTGGCCAGATCGCCAGGCGCGTCATGATTGACGGCACCAGGTCTATGATCCGATTGTTCCAACTGCCCGGCGTGCGTATCGAATTGGAAACAGCGGAAACCGATAGGGCAGGCTTCTTTGACGGGCCCGGTTGGGCAGGCGTCTGCGCCGGCCGTTTGCCGCCGCCCCGGCCAAAGCCCACGGCACGCCACTGCCCATCGGACATGCGCGCCACGGTGCTGCGCATCACCCCACTGGAGCGGATGTCCAGCCCCGTCATCGGGTTGACCAGGGTGGCTTCGGTTGCATCCAGCTTCGTGTGGTCATGCACACGGAACACCGTCCCGTCGGGTTGTCGCACATACACGGGGCGAGCCGTCACACTGCCGGTGGCCACATTGTTGATCGTTGCACGATAAAAGCCTCGCGCGTCCGCGGTCAGCCCACGGATCACCGAGACATCCTTCACCGCATAAGGAGCATAGATCGCCATGTCCAATGGCAACCCGGACAGCGCTTCATCCTGACTCTGGCGCGCGGTCACCGCGCGGAAAAAAGATTGGCCCCGGGAGGGCACGGTGCCTCGGGCAAGACGCGATCCGCCATGGTTCGCTACCGCATGCACAAGCGCCAGAGTCTTCAGGTTCAGCGGAATAGCCCCGGTCCTGTACACCAGCAAGCCGGTCTTGACGGCGCTCTTGAGCATCTGGAAACCCGGCGCCAGGAACATACCGGCCAACTCCATGACAACCTCGATCGCCATCTGCCCGAACCTGCCATAGGTTTGATGACGGACATCGCGGTTACTGTTGGAGCGTTGATCGGCATGGGCACTGTGAAAGTTGATGTGCGCCCGGTGGAGGGCTTCAAGAAGGTCGCCGGTGATCAACGAACCGCGAATCAGCGGACGCCCCCCTTGCTGCCCCAGCGTGCGTTTTATCTCGGAAGGGTTACGCGTGGAGATGCGCGAACGGAAATACGCCTGCCAATCCTCCCGTGACAACAGCTCGGCAACGCCCTCGCTCAGATCGGCAAACTCGTGGAAGTCCTCGCCCTCGGGACTGTCGGGAAAATAAACCCCCACGGTGCCCTTGATATCCGGCCCTTCCTGATCGGAAAACACCAGCACACCATTGATGCTGACCGCATTGCCCATATGGGCGTGTCGGCCGCCGACGGCCATGCTTCCACCCAACATCAGACCGTACACATGCACGCTGCGCCCCATGACGGGGGGGCGGGCCTCTACCGACGGCAAGCTCAGGACAGCGTCCAGCCAGAGGGCGAGTTTCTTAGTTGATTTGGGTGGGTTGGAGGCCTTATCGACCACCATGGCCTTGAACACTGCGTCGCCCTTGAGCGAGGCCTCATAGCCTTTGAATTTCAGATTGGCCAGGTACGCTGTCTGCCAGGCCTTCTTGTAGGCCGGTTTATTCATTTGCTCCCTGAGCATGGCCTCATAACTGCCACCGGCATCGATGCTCGTCACCATCTTGGCCAGTTCGCGCCCGCTCAACGTGATGAAATAGCCGTTGGCCGGGTTGCGGATACGCTCGCCGTCTGGATCGATCAGGTAGGCGCTCAGTACCTCCCTCATTGCATTCGGGTGCTGAGACGGTCGCAGGTTATCCAATAGCAACTGGGTCAGGCTGCTGACACGGGACTGCCTCGGGTTGGCCTTCTTCCCATAGAAAAACGTAACCATGGACAGGTCCGGATCGGGGTCTATGTCCGCGTGCACGACCTTTTGCAGATATTGCCTGATCTTCTGGCGGGTGAACTGCAACAACGTCTGGATATCACTGGCTGCCAATGTATAGGCGGCTTCCAGCACCTGCAGCTCCAGACCGCGGTAATGCGATTTTTCCGCAGAGGTCGCCGTTTTAACAAAATCGGGGCGATTGTCTTCAACCAGGGTTTCCTGGCGGACAGCCAGTGGCCCGGCAAGGGACAGCATGGGCAGGTCCAGCGCATTTTCGACATTCAGGGCAAAGGCAGGCAAGGCGAGTGTTTCGTTTACAGGCGCATTCAGAAACGTTTCCAGCGCGGCACTTTGAAACCACAGCAGGTCATCTGCGGCGATTTCAAAGGCGTGTCCAGACAATTCAGAGGCGATATCCCGAATCCTGCGTTTTTGTCCCTCATAGACAGGGCTGACCTTATTGACCAGATCCTTGAAGGAACGGAATTTCTGGATTCCTCCTTCCAGCGAGTACAGGAACAATGCGGACTGATCTGCCCGCTTGATGGTCATTGCAGCGGGCCACTTGCGGGGCTCTGCGGCACCCATGTCGAGCATGACGGCATAAACATGGGGAATGGGCGCCCGCAACAGGCGGTTTCTGTCCGTCATGCGAGGATGGGTCGTGATGAGGTCCAGCAGGCGATCCTCATCGTTCTGCAGGTTGCGCTCACTCAGAGTCAATTGGAGGGCCGGATCCCGATCAGCCTTGTACAGATCGAACAAATACAAGAAGCGCCGGGACAGCAAAAAAGCAAGCGCCGCTTCAGCTGTGGATGGGCTTGGTGCATCGAGCCAGTCCGCTACGTACTTACCCGTGCGAAACGCAAGGAGGTCATCCTGAAACTGCCGCTTGAGACTTTCGTTGGTGGCCGGTTGAGCGACATAGAATGCCGACTCCATGATCGCTGCAGTTTTCCGATCCAATGGGCTGACAAATAGGCTGTCAGCCTCTTCCACCGTATCCGCACGACTGAAGAATCCCACGCCATCGACCGTGTAGGTGGGCCGTGTGTCCGTTGTCAGGCAGCTCAACATGACGTCGGTAAAACGCTGCGAGGAGATCAACGCACGCTTACCCATCGAGTCGACGCTAAAGTGGTTCACGTAGCAGTGATCCGGGTCCAGGTGCTCAAACGCCGAGGCACGGAATTTCCCTTGCGCAAGCTTTGCCTTGATTCTGCCGACCAGCAGACTCTTGAGTACCGTGTCGAACGTTGGAAGCGCGGCGAGCAACCGGGCCAGCTTCACCTGATTGGCATCCAGAAGCCCCAATTGCCGGAGCTGCTCTTTTTCACGGGCGCCGAGCAGATTGCCGTGAGCATCCACCTCGGTGATGAGGGGCTGTCCAGTGCCCTGATAACCGGGCTCGATGCCGGCTCGCAATTGCTGCAGGACGTCTTGCGAGAGTGCTTTACCGTTGGCCCGCAGTGACGAAAAGTCCAGGGACATCTGACTTCGGTGGGGATAAACCCAGCCCTCTCGCGGGGACAAGGCGGAGGAGGAAGCCCGGCTTTGATGGGCTCTCAGAAAGCCTTGTGTCACGGCGTCCCGCAACGTCACCGCGGCGGTTTTGCGTTCAGCGGCCGAATCGACAGTCTCGACCTCCAGATAAGTGACCTGAACCTGCACCTCGCCGGTGAGGCCCCATTGGGCTAACCATTGATCGGCAAATGTATGAGGTTGAAATCGGCTCCCGTTGGGTAACAGGCTGATGGGTTTCAAGCGCGCGAAAGAAGGCACACCACGTTCATTTTCAGAGAAAACAGTCATTTCAGTGTCCGGTTGTGATCAGGGCTGGGACCCTATCGCGCCGTTCGAGCGGAAATGACATACATATGTATGGAGGGGTTAGAGGGTTCGGGGAAAAGCGTAAGTCCAAATGTCAGCAGAATCTCACGACTCCGTGGCGAAGGCGCTTGCTTGCGCTCGGTTGCGCAGCAACCGCAAGTTCTTAGGGCCGCTGCGCAGCCCCGCGCCACAGGGTTATTCCACAGTACGATGAACCAGGCTCAGACCAGCTTTTGCGCCAGCACCGCAATATGCTCCGGCCCAATCCCGCAGCAGCCGCCCAGATGGCTTGCCCCGCGCTTGCGCCAGTCAGCCGCCCACTGAAGGTACCCTGGTGGATCAAGGTCTTCGCGCAGCGGGTCCAACCCGTCGTTGGCCGTCGCCTCCTTCGGCTGCGGTGGGAACGCGTTGGCGTAGGCTCCAATGTGGATCTTCACCCCCAGACGCTCGAAGGTGTCCCGCGCGGCATCGATTGCTGCGCCGATCACTTCTGGTTGGCTGCAATTGAACAGCAGCGTTTCGACGCCGAGCTCGGCGGCCACTGCCGCCGCGTCCGCCACCGGCTCACCGGAACGCAGGCGCGGCACTTCATCGGTGTCTTCATCTTTCAGGGTGAATGACAGCCAGAACGGCTTGCCGTCCTTCGGCAGCCCGGCGTGGATCGCTCGCGCTTCAACCGTCGAGCTTTGGGTTTCGGCCAACCACAGGTCAACATGAGGCGCCAGGCCTGTCACCAGCGGCGCCAACAGTTCATTGGCACGGCAAGCATCGAACAAATCGGGTCGATAGGAACCGAACAACGGTGGCAGCGACCCGGCAATCCGTACTGATTTGCCTGAGGCCTGTACCGCCCGCTGCGCCAGCTCCCCAGCCCGCGCCGCCAATGCCTGGCCCTCGGCTGCAAAGCGCTCCTCTCCGATGTGAAACGGTACTACGGCGTAGCTGTTGCTGGTAATCACGTTGGCGCCGCTGGCGATGTAGGCCGCGTGTACCGCTTCTACCGCCTGGGGTGCTTCGCTCAAGGCCAGCGCCGACCACTCGGGCTGCCGGAACGGGGCGCCCCGGCGTTGCAGTTCGCGGCCCATGCCGCCATCAAGGATGACTATCGTTGCTGCGCCCATATGCGATTCACTCATAAGCTTATGAAAAATACTCACTACCGGAGTCCTTCTTATAACTATTTAATACGCACCCATCGGTTAACCACAACTTATTTTTCAGCCAGGGATCTCTCGTGAAATTTCAACCGCTGCTGGCCCTCGGCCTGACTCTACTGGCCGTTTCGTCACAAGCGCTCGCTGGCGCCACGCTGGATCGCATCGAGCAGAAAAAAGAACTGGTCGGCGTGCTGATGGAAAGCTATCCGCCCTTCTCATTCCTCAACGATCAGAACCAGCTCGACGGTTTCGACGTGGATGTTGCCAAAGCGGTCGCCGAAAAACTGGGCGTGAAACTGCGCCTGGAAACCCCCTCCTGGGACGTGATTGCCGCCGGGCGCTGGAGCGGGCGCTATGACATCTGCATCTGCTCCATGACGCCAAGCAAGGCCCGCGCCGAGGTGTTCGATTTCCCGGTCCAGTATTACGCCTCGCCAGCGGTGATCGTAGTCAACGCCAAGGACGACAGCATCCATGGCGCCAGTGACCTGAGCGGCAAGAAAGTCGGCCTCACCAGCGCCTCCAGCTACGAGAGCTACCTGAACAAGAACCTGGTGATCGAAGGCGCCGAAGACACCCGTTTGAGCTACCCCTTCGAGGACGTGCAGATCGCCCCGTACGACACCGACAACGTGGCCTTCCAGGATTTGGGGCTGGGTGCCGGGGTGCGGCTGGACGCGGTGCTGACCAATCTGGTGACTGCGCAGCCGCGCCTGAGCGAAGACAAACGCTTCAAACTGGCGGGCGAGGCGCTCTATTCCGAGCCGAACTCGGTGGCCATCGAAAAAGGCGACGCCGAGTGGAACAGCAAGGTGCGTGAAGTGTTCGCCCAGTTGAAACAGGACGGCACCTTGAGCAAGCTTTCCCAAAAATGGATCGGCGCCGACATCAGCCAATGACTTCCTTTCCATCCCCTTCTCGGCCACCGCAACCGGTGGCCGAGTCGCGCCTGAAAAAGATCTTCGGTTTTCGCACACGGTTGTACCTGACCTGGGCAGCCATGCTGGTGTTGTTCGCGAGTTTTTTCCTGAGCTTCGACCTGAAATTCTCCATCATCCTGGACAAGCTGCCGAATCTGCTGGGCGTGCACCTGGCACCCAACGGCTTTCTGCAGGGCGCGGCGCTGACGCTGTTTCTATGCCTGTGTTCGATCGTCGCTTCGTCCTTGCTGGGTTTCATCACCGCCCTGGCGCGGCTGTCCAGCAGCGCGGGAGCCTTCGGCATTGCCAGTTTCTACGCGTCGTTCTTTCGCGGCACACCGCTGCTGATCCAGATTCTGCTGATCTACCTGGGCCTGCCACAACTGGGGCTGGTGCCGGGCGCGATTGCCGCCGGGATCATCGCCCTGTCGCTGAACTACGGCGCCTACCTGAGCGAAATCTTCCGCGCCGGCATCCTTGGCGTCCCCCATGGCCAGCGCGAAGCCTCCCTTGCGCTGGGCATGGGTGAAACCGTGATCTTCTGGCGCGTCACCCTGCCCCAGGCCATGCGCACCATCATTCCACCGACCACCAACCAATTCATCTCCATGCTCAAGGACTCGTCCCTGATCTCGGTGATGGGCGTCTGGGAAGTGATGTTCCTGGCGCAATCCTATGGTCGTTCCAGCTACCGCTACATCGAAATGCTCACCACGGCGGCGATCATTTACTGGTTGATGTCCATCGCGTTGGAGCTGATCCAGGCGCGGATGGAGCGGCATTATGGGAAGGCTTATCTCAAGCGCAGCTGACAGGACAGTTCCGAGGATCTTGTAGGGCGACGCTTCATGTCATGGAAGCCAACGCGACGATCTCTGGATCGCAACACGACCGGCCTACAGATGCCATCTGCTGTGGCTTGCCCAAGGCGCGGCGTTAGCTGGCAGCGTGACCGGGGGTGGAATTTTTAAAGTGCGGACTTCTTTCAAGAGAGGCCGCACTCGATGTCTATCCAACATTTACACCCACCCCAACACCTTGCCCTGGCAATCGCCTTGGCGCTCGGCTGCGCCGATGTTTCGATGGCTCAGCCATCAGCCGATATTCTCACAACCGCCGAGCAACAAGAGTACCTCAAGGCCTTCGCCGAAGCTAAGGATACCAAGCGGCAAAATGCCAACACCTCCCGTAAAGGCGACGCAAAATGGACGGGCAAAAATGACTGGGTCATCATCAGCGCAAACGCAAAATTCCCCGGGATCATTGATGGTGGCGGTGGAAAAAACGTTCTGCGCCTGGACGCCGCCAAGCATCCGATATTGGCTGAAACCCGAAACTTCATGGCTTTGCAGGTTGCGCAAGGTGAATGGCAACACACCGGGCATTTCGCAGGCTGGGGGGTGATCGAGCCAGAGGCCACGTTGCTCAATACTGGCCGAATCGACGGCCAGGTAGGGGTTCTCGGCAAGCTGGACAACCAGGGTGTGGTCGCCAATCGCGTGACTGTCGAGCCAGGTGCCAGCATGACGAACTCCGGCGTGGTCAATGGGCAGGTTCATGTACGCGAAAGGGCCAGCTTCAGCGGCAATGGCACTGTGGAGTTCTTGAGTGTCGCGGGCCAGTTGGAAGTCGGCCCCGAAATAGGCGCACCCTCCATTACTCAGGACTTCTCGTTGGCGGAGAGTGCCGAACTGATCTACGGGGTCAATGCAGATGGTGGTAGCTCCACGATCAACGTTGAAGGCACCGCGCTCCTCAACAACGCGACGCTGACCGTCGCCGGCGTGCCGGGCGAATACATTGAGGCGCGCGAGCACACGGTCATCCGCGCGGGGAAGATCGAAGGAACGTTCGGCACGGTCTCCAGCAATCTGGCATTCATGACGGCGACGCTGAGCCCCACCGATACGCAAGTCAACCTGACTTACGCGCGCAACGATGTTCCCCTCAAGCAAGCAGCAACTACCGAAAACGGGCAAGAATTTGCGGCCCATATCGAAGCGCTGCAACCGGTCAAACCAACAGCGCCCGTCCCCAACGACGGGCCCGCCGTTGCACAGGCAGCTGGTGCCCGACCAGGGATCGAAGCCCCAGCAATCAAACCCGTCGAGCCACCCAAAATCACCAGCACCGCTCCCAAACCCACCGGCCAATTGCAAACCACCCAGCCAGTCGCAAAACCCAACGCCGCCATCAACGCCTTGCTCGGCAGCGATATGATGACCGCCGCCAGCGCCATCGACCAACTGAGTGGCTACAACACTGCGGATCTGGGCAACGCCACCTTGAGCAGCATCGCGCCGATCAGCAGCGGAATGCTTTCGGCCATGGGCCAGAAAAACCCGGGGAACGTGCATGCTGACGGTCAAGTCTGGGTCCAGGCCATTGGTAACAGCGGCAGTATCGGCAAACAATTGGGCAGCTATGCCCTGAAACACTCGACCAGAGGTGTGATGCTGGGAACCGACTGGGCCATCAGCCCTGATTGGCGCCTGGGGATAATCGGCGGCAAGACGCAAACCCGGCTGGACGGCCAGCAGTTCGATGGTCGGCTCGACAGTTGGCACCTGGGCGCCTACGCCTTGCGCCAGGACGGGCCATGGGCGTTGCGCCTGGGCGCCGTTTACGGCAATCATGACGGCAGTACCAAGCGTCATGTGCTCTTCAACGGTTTCAGGGATCGCCTCAAAGGTCGCTACGATGCCAATACGCAGCAGGTCTTTGGCCAGCTCGGTTACAACCTGAACATCGGTCACTTCGATATCGAGCCTTATATCGACCTTGGTTACCAACGCTACCAACGCGATCGCTATTCGGAGAACGGTGGCGACGCGGCGTTGCAGTTCAACGGTCAGACCCAGGACTATTTCCACAGCAACCTGGGCCTGCACCTCGCCCGGTCATTCTCTCTTGACCAGGGCATGCGACTGACGCCGCGCTTGAGTCTCGGTTGGAAACATCTCTACGGCGAGACCCGAGGCGCTTCCCGCCAGGGCCTGGTCGGCGCAGGCAAGTCGTATACCGTCGAAGGCGTCGAACTGGACCGTGACAGCCTGCTCTTCGAAACAGGGCTGGACCTGGCCGTTTCGCCCAGGCATACCCTGGGGGTGAGTTATAAGGGTGAAACCGGTCAGGACAACCGTAACGGGGCGTTGATGGGCCAATGGCGAATGATGTTCTGACAGGCAAAAAAAAGGGGAGCACATGCCCCCCCGAGGTTAAACGGTTGTATCGAGGCTGTTAGCTCAGCCTTCGATCTCGATCAGGATCTCGCCCGGATTGACCCGGTCGCCCTTGGCGACATGAATGGCGGTGACCTTGCCGGCGATAGCCGCCTGCACTTCGGTTTCCATCTTCATGGCTTCGGTAATAAGCACCGCTTGGCCGGCCTTCACCACATCGCCCTCCTTGACCAGCACATCGACGATGTTGCCCGGCATGGTGGTGCTGACATGGCCCGGCGCAGTGGCTTGTTTGCGCTTGCTGCTGCCGCCGCCGACAAACTCATTGAGTGGTTCGAACACGACCTCTTCGGGCATGCCATCGATGGACAGGTAGAAGTGACGCTTGCCTTCAGCCTTGACGCCCACGCCGGTGATGTCGACGCGGTAGGTTTCGCCGTGAACATCGATGACGAACTCGGTCGGCACGCCTTCACCGCCCGCCGAGCTCACACTGCCCGCCTCAGGGATTGGCAACAGCACTTCCGGAGTCAGGGTGCCGGCTTCGCGTTCTTCGAGGAACTTGCGCCCGATATCCGGGAACATGGCGTAAGTCAGTACGTCTTCTTCGGATTTGGCCAGTGCGCCGATTTCGCCACGCAGCTTGGTCATTTCCGGCTTGAGCAGGTCGGCCGGACGCACATCGATCACGTCTTCGCTGCCGATGGCCTGACGGCGCAGCTTCTCATTCACCGAACCCGGAGCCTTGCCGTAGCCGCCCTGCAAATAGAGCTTCACTTCGTTGGTGATGGTCTTGTAGCGCTCACCGGCCAGCACGTTGAAGAACGCCTGGGTGCCGACGATCTGCGAGGTCGGGGTCACCAGCGGCGGGAAGCCAAGGTCTTCGCGCACCCGTGGAATCTCTGCCAGCACCTCGTTCATGCGATTCAACGCGCCCTGCTCTTTGAGCTGGTTGGCCAGGTTGGAAATCATCCCGCCCGGCACCTGATTGACCTGGACGCGGGTGTCCACCGCCGTGAACTCGCTTTCGAACTGGTGGTATTTTTTGCGCACCGCATAGAAATACAGGCCGATTTCCTGCAGCAATTCCAGGTTCAGACCTGTGTCGAACTCGCTGCCCTTAAGGGCTGCAACCATCGATTCGGTGCCCGGATGGCTGGTGCCCCAGGCGAAGCTGGAGATCGCGGTGTCGATGTGATCGGCGCCGTTTTCTACGGCCTTGAGCTGACACATCGCCGCCAGGCCAGCGGTGTCATGGGAATGGATGAATACCGGCAACGACTGCTCTGTCTTCAATGCCTTCACCAGCTCGCCAGTGGCGTACGGAGTCAGCAAACCGGCCATGTCCTTGATCGCCACCGAGTCGCAACCCATGGCTTCCATTTGCTTGGCCTGGGCTACGAAAGCCTCAATGGTGTGCACCGGGCTGGTGGTGTAGGCGATGGTGCCCTGGGCGTGCTTGCCGGCGGCTTTCACCGCCTCGATGGCGACCCGCAGGTTACGCACGTCGTTCATCGCATCGAAAATACGGAACACATCGATGCCGTTGACCGCAGCCTTGGCCACGAACGCCTTGACCACGTCATCGCTGTAATGGCGATAGCCCAGCAGGTTCTGACCACGCAGCAGCATTTGCAGGCGAGTGTTGGGCAGCGCCGCACGCAGTTGGCGCAAGCGCTCCCACGGGTCTTCCTTCAGGAAGCGCACGCAGGCGTCGAATGTTGCGCCGCCCCAGACTTCCAACGACCAATAGCCGACTTTGTCGAGCTTGTCGCAGATCGGCAGCATGTCTTCGGTGCGCATGCGGGTAGCGAGCAGCGATTGGTGAGCGTCGCGCAGGATCGTATCGGTTACGTGAATCTTCTTGGACATTGTTATTTTCCTTACAGGCCTGCGTGGGCGGCAATGGCGGCGGCGATGGCCAGGGCCAGCTCTTCGGGTTTGCGCTTGATCGAGTAGTTGGTCAGCTCAGGATGGCTTTCAACGAAGCTGGTATTGAACTGGCCACTACGGAATTCCGGGTTGCGCAGGATTTCCTGGTAATACGCCGCGGTGGTCTTGACCCCTTGCAGACGCATGTCGTCCAGGGCCCGCAGGCCACGGTCCATTGCTTCTTCCCAGGTCAGCGCCCAGACCACCAGCTTCAGGCACATCGAATCGTAGAAGGGCGGAATGGTGTAGCCGGTATAGATCGCTGTGTCGGTGCGCACGCCCGGGCCGCCGGGGGCGTAGTAGCGGGTGATCTTGCCGAAACTGGGCAGGAAGTTGTTTTTCGGGTCTTCGGCGTTGATCCGAAACTGCAGCGCGAAGCCACGGTGATGAATGTCTTCCTGCTTGACCGACAACGGAAGCCCGGAGGCGATGCGAATCTGTTCACGAACAATGTCGATGCCGGTGATTTCTTCGGTGATGGTGTGTTCCACCTGCACCCGGGTGTTCATCTCCATGAAGTACACCTCGCCCTCGGCGAGCAGGAACTCCACGGTGCCGGCGTTCTCGTAGCCCACAGCCTTGGCGGCGCGCACCGACAGGTCACCAATGTAGGCGCGCTGCTCAGGCGTCAGTTGCGGGCTGGGGGCGATCTCGATCAGCTTCTGGTTGCGACGCTGGATCGAGCAATCACGCTCGAACAGATGCACCACGTTGCCAAAACTGTCACCCAGGATCTGCGCTTCGATGTGCTTGGGATTGACGATGCATTTTTCCAGGAACACTTCCGCCGAACCAAAGGCCTTGGTGGCTTCGGAAATGACCCGCGGGAAAGCCTGTTCGAGTTCTTCGCGGCTGTTGCAGCGACGGATACCCCGACCGCCACCACCGGACGTAGCCTTGAGCATCACCGGGTAACCAATGCGGTCGCCTTCGGTCAGGGCCTCTTCGATGCCCGATACGTTGCCTTCGGTGCCCGGCGTGACCGGTACGCCGGCCTTGATCATGCTGCGACGCGCTTCGGTCTTGTCGCCCATGCGGCGAATGACTTCAGCCGACGGACCGATGAATTTGATCCCGCGCTCGGCGCAGATGTCCGCCAGCTCGGCGTTTTCCGAGAGAAAGCCATAACCGGGATGCAACGCATCGCAACCGGTTTCCACAGCCAGGTTCACCAGTTTGCGCGGGTTGAGATAGCCGGCCAGCGGATCGGCGCCGATGCTGTGGGCCTCGTCCGCACGCTTGACATGCAACGCATGACGGTCAGCGTCGGAATAGACCGCGACCGAGCGAATGCCCATCTCGGCGCAAGCGCGCACGATGCGGACGGCAATCTCACCACGGTTGGCGATCAGGATCTTTGTTATCAATTGGAGGTTCCTTGAGCCGGTGGTACCACGACCTGGAGCTTCAGGTCGACGCGTGACCAGATGTAACAATCGGTCGCAGCACCACACTAGTCCTGGCTGTTGATTAACAAAAATGAATATTTATTGGGTCGTGCATAAGCAAAGACTTATAGTTGACTCATCCGCCCCGCCCGAGAGTCTATAGAAAATGCGTAAGTCATTGATGCGTATGACATTGCGTCAACTGCAGATTTTCAATGAGGTGTGCGACCTGAGGTCCTACAGCCGCGCAGCCGACGAAATGTCTCTCACACAACCGGCCGTTAGCCTACAGATTCGATCACTTGAGGAGCTGATTGGCCAGCCGCTGTTTGAGTACGTTGGCAAAAAACTCTACATGACCGAAGCCGCCGAAGCCCTTCAACGCGCCAGCCGGGACATCTTCGGGCGCCTGGAAAACCTCGACATGCAGTTGTCGGACATGCAGGGCTCGCTGCAAGGCCAACTGAAGCTGGCGGTGGAATCCAGCGCCAAGTACTTCGTGCCGCACCTGTTCGCCGCCTTCAAGCGCCAGCACCCGGAGGTCAACCTGAACCTCACGGTGGTCAACCGCGGCCAAGTGATCCGAAGGCTCTCGGACAACCGGGACGATCTGGTGATCATGTCCATGGTGCCTCAGGACATGGGCCTGGAATTCCTGCCATTTCTCAATAACCCGATCGTCGCTGTGGCGCCGCCCGACCATCCGCTGTGCCACATGGGCCCGTTGCGCTTGCAAGACCTTGAGCCGTATACGCTGCTGCTGCGCGAGCCAGGGTCAGGCACGCGGCTGGCCTGCGAGGAATATTTCAAGGAGAAACGGGTGCACTTCACCCAGACGCTGGAAGTGGCGTCGGCGGAGGCCCAACGCGAATGCGTTCTCGCAGGGCTGGGCGTGGCGCTATTGACGCGCCACGCCGTAAGCCGGGAGCTGGTGTCCGGCGCTCTCATCGAGTTGCCGGTGGAGGAGCTGCCGCTGTACCGCAGCTGGTGCCTGGTGCAGGCCAGGGCTAAGCGCCTGTCACCGGTGGCTCACGCCTTCCTGGCGTTCGTTCGCGGCGAGCGTGCTCAGATCATTGGCCTGGTTGAGCGTTTCGACGGGAAGCCGCCGATGTTGCCTGCCAATAGTTGAATTCTGCTGCGTCCGGAAACTCGCTGATTTCGGCCAGCAGCTGGCGCTGCTCACAGCGGTCTTCGATGGCACGACGAAACGCCATGCGGCGCTGGTCTTCCTGCTGACGACGGGTTTTGACGGCGCTGCGTTCTTCGTAGGACTGGGTCATGTCGAGACTCCCAAGACGTATACGGGAGCTTTACGATGAAGGCGCGCGATGACGGTTTGGCGGCGCGAGCGTTACAGAACGATGAATTCGCAGATCCCCTCGCCACAGATGCCCTCAACTTCAAGACCAGCGGTCAATCGTCCAGCGCTTTCACCGACTTGGGTGACAACCGCAAGCTGCGCAGGCTGCGTTTCACGCTCTTGAGGTGATTGACCAAACTTGGGCCGCGCGCCATGGCGACGCCCATCGCCAGCACATCGATCACCACCAGATGGGCGATGCGCGAGGTCAACGGCGTGTAGATCTCCGTGTCTTCATGCACGTCGATGGCCAGGTTCACCGTGGACAGCTCGGCCAATGGGGTCTGGCTCGGGCACAAGGTGATCAACGAGGCGCCGCTTTCGCGCACCAGGTTGGCGGTGATCAGCAGATCCTTGGAACGGCCCGACTGGGAAATGCAGATCGCCACGTCGGTGGGCTTCAGCGTGACCGCCGACATCGCCTGCATGTGCGGGTCGGAATAAGCCGCGGCCGTCAGCAGCAACCGGAAGAACTTGTGCTGGGCATCGGCCGCCACCGCGCCCGAAGCACCGAAACCATAAAACTCGACACGCTGGGCCTGGGACATGGCCGTGACGGCTTTTTGCAACGCCACCGGATCAAGCTTCTCGCGAACCTCCATCAGCGTATGCAGGGTCGTGTCGAAGATTTTCAGGCTGTAGTCGGCGACCGAATCGTCTTCATGGATCGCAAACTGGCCGAAGCTCGCACCCGCGGCGAGGCTTTGCGCCAGCTTGAGTTTCAGGTCCTGGAAACCCGAACAACCGATGGCTCGGCAGAAACGCACAATGGTCGGTTCGCTGATGCCGACGCTGTGGGCAAGATCGGCCATGGAGCTGTGCATCACGGCCGCAGGATCAAGCAATACGTGATCGGCGACTTTCAGCTCCGACTTGCGCAGCAGATGGCGTGACTGGGCGATGTGTTGCAACAGGTTCAAGGGATTGGACTCTTGTTATTGGCAGAAGCCGGGATGTAGCAAGCTTGTAGTTATACTACAAGAATCGGCTTTTTGCCCGCCCAATCCGTAACTCAATCTCCCGGTTTCATGCCGCATGCACGCCATGTAGCAACGGCGGGCTAGCAATCATCCCGATTAGCCCATAACAGCGCGGCCAACCCTTGTGCTTCAACCGGTCGGCTGATGAGATAGCCCTGAACCTCATCACATTGTTCGGCTTTCAGAAACTCGAGCTGCTCTGGCCGCTCGACGCCTTCGGCCACCACTTTGAGCGACAACCCATGGGCCATTGCAATGATTGCCCGGGTAATGGCCGCGTCTTCGCTACCCTCCGTCAGCCCACGAATGAACGCCTGATCGATTTTCACGTAATCCACAGGGATGCGTTTGAGATAACTCAGAGACGAATAGCCGGTACCAAAGTCATCGATCGCCAGCTTGACCCCGAGGTCGCGCAATTGCTGGAACGTCGCGATGATGTGCTCAACGCTGTCGAGCAACTGGCTTTCAGTCAGTTCCAGTTCCAGGTATTGCGGCGCCAGACCGGTTTCCTCCAGCACTTGCCGAACCAGGCTGACCAGCTTGCCTTGGCGCAACTGATGCACCGACAGGTTGACCGACACCCTGATCGGCGCCAGCCCCTCACGCTGCCATTGGCACGCCTGCCAACAGGCCTGGCGCAACACGAACTCGCCGATCGGCCCGATCAGCCCGGTCTCTTCGGCCAGGCTGATGAAGTCTCCCGGCGGAACTCGGCCCATGACCGGATGATCCCAACGCACCAACGCCTCGGCAGCGTTCAGACGGCCGGTCGCCAGGCACAGTTTGGGTTGATAGAAAACCTTCAACTGCTGTTCTTCGAGGGCCTTGCGCAGCTGATTCTCCAGTTGTAGGCGCTCCAACGTGCTGGCCTGAAGGCTGTCGGTATAGAACTGGAAATTGTTGCCGCCCAGATGCTTGGCATGTTGCATGGCCATGTTCGCCTGACTGACCAGCGTGGAAATCTCCCTCGCGTTGTCGGGCAACATGCTGATGCCGATCGAGGCGCTGACCACCAGTTCGTGGCCCTCGATGGTGAGCGGCAGGCGCAGCTTGGCGGACAGGCGGGTCGCCACCCGCGCCAGGCTGGAAAGGTTGCCGTAGGCGTCGAACAGCACCCCGAACTCATCGCCAGACAAGCGGGCGATGGTGTCCGCTTCGGGCAACGCATTGATCAGACGGCGGGCCATCTTCTGCAACAGTTGGTCAGCAACATCATGGCCGAGGCTATCGTTGAGGAGCTTGAAACGGTCCAGGTCGATATGCAGCAGTGCCAGACTGCGTCGTCCGCCCTGACGCACCCGCTGGTGGGCTTCGTGCAGGCGCTCACGGAATAACGAGCGGTTCGCCAGCCCGGTGAGTTCGTCGTAATGGGTCAGGTAGCGCATTCGCTCTTCGGACTCGCGCCGGGCCGAAAGATCGGCGAAGAAGCCCACGATATGGCTCACATTTCCCCGCGCATCGCGCACCACGTTCAGTTGCAGCCACTGGGGATACAACTCGCCATTGGCCCGGGCCTCCACCAGTTCACCTTGCCAGGTGCCGTGCTGCTTGAGCGCCTGGCGGATAATCGGGTAGTGCCGGCGGGCATCACGACTGCACGGCAGGTCGACGACATTGCGTCCCAGCATGTCATCGATATTAAAACCGGTGACCCGCGTGAACGCCTGATTGGCGGCCAGCAGTGCGTAATGCGGGTCAAAAATCACAATGCCTTCGCTGGCGGCCTCGAAAACCGTGGCCGCCAATTGGCGCTGTTGCTCGAGTTCCTTGCTGGTGCTGATGTCTCGCCGGGTGCCGACCATGCGCAACACTCGGCCACTCGGGCTGCGCTCCACAGCCCGACCGCGGTCTTCGATCCAGACCCAATGGCCATCGCCGTGACGTACGCGGTATTCGATCTGGTAGTCCTCGCTGCGGCCTTTGAGGTGCTCAACGAGGGCGCGTTTGAGGGCCGGCACGTCTTGAGGATGCAGACGCGGGGTCAGGTGACTGAGCATCGCTGTGATGTACTCAGGCTCCAGGCCGAACAGTTCCTTGAGCTGGGTGTGATGGACTTCGTCGGTTTGCAGGTTCCAGTCCCAGAGCCCCAACTCACTGGCCTTGAGCGCCAGGTCAAGACGGGCTTCGCTCTTGCTCAGGGCCTGGCTGGTCGCCTCCAACTCGAGGCTGCGCTGTACCACGCGCGCCTCCAGCCCTACCTGGGCCGACCGCAGTTTTTCCTCGGCGCTGCGACGTTGTTCGACTTCCCGGCCGAGTGCCTCGTTGAGCTGTGCGCTACGCGCTTGCGCCTGCTGCAAATGCTCGATCAGCGCCTGATTCTGGAACCTTCGCAGCATGCCACTTTGTATCAACCGGTTGACCTGCCAGGCCACCACGCTGAGCGAGACGAGTACGACCAGTCCGAGCCAGCCCCATCCGCGCTGCTGCTCATCGCCGCCCCAGAAGAGATAACCGATGGCCGGCAACAGGCACGGTAAGGTAAAGGACAAAAACGCCGGAAGGCTCACGGCATAGGCAACGCTGGCTGACAAGGTGGCCGCGCCAATCAGGCCGAATACCCAGGCCTGTTGCTGAAAGCTGTCGGCCGGTACCAGTGCAATACCTGCTCCGGCCAATGTCAGCCCGGTCATCGCCGAGCCGAGCAAAAACATTCGCAACCATATCGGGTGCGCCTGGCGGCTGGGTATCGCCGAATCGAAGGCCGCCACCTGAATGACCCGTAGCGCAACCAGCGAGAGCAACCAGACCAGCCAGACGCTGACCTGAAAATGACGCGAAGGCCCCCACAACAACGCGGCGCAAACCAGGCCGTTGACCAGCATGAACAGCGTGGGCAGCAGCGAACCCTGATACAACAGCCTTGTGCGTTCGACCGCCATTTCCGTGGCGTACTGCTTGCAGATGATCCGTGGCTCCACACAGGGGCCCGCCAGATCGGAATTTAGGGTCATAGGCACTGTTCTTGTTCTTATTCAGCGGAGCATGGAGAACCCGAAACATGCAGCGAGCATACACAAGGCAACGGCCATCCCACACTGCCCAAGCTCATAAAAATGCTGAAAAAGTCGCTATTTCATTGGGTCGCGAGCCCTTCAAGCGAGCCCGGCCAATGCCTGTGGCCCATGACCGACCGGTCATCACCGACCGGTCTTTTATCGGCTGGGGCAAAGCTCGGTTTGCCCGGGCTGCCGCCGCACCCTAGAATGCCCCGATGCGCGATGATCTCTCCCTTCTGCTGAACTCCCTCAACGATGCCCAACGCCAGGCCGTAGCGGCCTCCGTGGGTCGTCAGTTAGTCCTGGCCGGTGCCGGCTCCGGTAAAACCCGGGTGCTGGTGCACCGTATCGCCTGGTTGATCCAGGTCGAGAACGCCTCGCCCCATTCGATCCTGTCGGTGACGTTCACCAACAAGGCCGCTGCCGAGATGCGCCATCGCATCGAGCAACTGATGGGCATCAACCCGGCCGGCATGTGGGTCGGCACCTTCCACGGCCTGGCGCACCGCTTGTTGCGGGCGCATTGGCAGGAAGCCGGCCTGAGCCAGACTTTCCAGATTCTCGACAGCGACGACCAGCAGCGGCTGGTCAAGCGGGTGATCCGTGAGCTGGGCCTGGATGAACAGCGCTGGCCGGCCCGTCAGGCCCAGTGGTTCATCAACGGCCAGAAAGACGAAGGCCTGCGCCCGCAACACATCCAGGCCAGCGGCGATCTGTTCCTGGCGACCATGCGCAGCATCTATGAAGCCTACGAGGCGGCGTGTCAGCGGGCTGGCGTGATCGACTTCTCCGAGCTGCTGCTGCGCGCACTGGACCTGTGGCGCGATCACCCAGGCCTGCTGGCGCACTATCAGAAGCGCTTCCGGCATGTGCTGGTGGACGAGTTCCAGGACACCAACGCCGTGCAATACGCCTGGTTGCGCCTGCTGGCCAAGGGCGGCGACAGCCTGATGGTGGTGGGCGATGACGACCAGTCGATCTACGGCTGGCGCGGCGCCAAAATCGAGAATATTCATCAGTATTCGGCGGACTTCCCTGACGCCCAAGTGATCCGCCTGGAACAGAACTACCGCTCCACCGCCGGCATTCTCAAGGCCGCCAACGCCCTGATCGCCAACAATACCGGGCGCCTGGGCAAAGAACTGTGGACCGATGGCGGCGAAGGCGAAGCGATCAACCTCTATGCCGCCTTCAACGAACACGATGAAGCCCGCTACGTGGTGGAAACCATCGAAAGCGCGCTGAAAACCGGCCTGGCCCGCAGCGACATCGCCATCCTGTATCGCTCCAACGCCCAGTCCCGGGTGTTGGAAGAAGCCCTGTTGCGCGAACGTATCCCGTACCGCATCTATGGCGGCCAGCGCTTCTTCGAGCGCGCCGAAATCAAGAACGCCATGGCCTACCTGCGCCTGCTCGAAGGACGCGGCAACGACGCGGCCCTGGAGCGGGTGATCAACGTCCCGACCCGGGGCATTGGCGAGAAAACCGTCGAAGCGATTCGCGACCACGCGCGCCACAGCCATGTGTCGATGTGGGAAGCCATGCGCCAGTTGGTCACCAACAAGGGCATGACCGGCCGCGCCGCCGGTGCGCTGAAGGCGTTCATGGACCTGATCGACGACCTGGCCACCAAGTGCACGGACATGCCGCTGCATTTGATGACTCAGACCGTTATCGAGCAGTCCGGCCTTATCGCCTACCACGAGGCGGAAAAGGGCGAGAAAGGCCAGGCCCGGGTGGAAAACCTCGAGGAACTGGTCAGCGCCGCACGCAACTTCGAGAACACCGAGGAAGACGAAGAGCTTTCGCCACTGTCGGCCTTTCTGGGCCACGCCTCTCTGGAGGCCGGCGACACCCAGGCCGACGAGCATGAAGACAGCATCCAGTTGATGACCCTGCACAGTGCCAAGGGTCTGGAATTCCCCTACGTGTTCCTGGTGGGAATGGAAGAAGGCCTGTTCCCGCACAAGATGAGCCTGGAAGAGCCGGGACGCTTGGAAGAGGAACGACGCCTGGCCTACGTTGGCATCACCCGCGCCATGCAGAACCTGGTGTTGACGTACGCCGAGACCCGACGCCTGTACGGCAGCGAAACCTACAACAAGGTGTCGCGCTTCGTCCGTGAAGTGCCCAAAGGCCTGATTCAGGAGGTGCGGCTGTCCAACAGCGTCAGCCGTCCGTTCGGCGGCGGCCAGCAGCAAAGCACCAGCAGTCTGTTTGGCGGCAGCGACATCCCGGAAACCGGCTTCAGTCTCGGCCAGACCGTGCGACATTCGGTGTTCGGCGATGGCGTGATCCTCAACTTCGAAGGCGCCGGCGCCCAGGCCCGGGTTCAGGTGAACTTCAGCGAAGGCAGCAAGTGGCTGATGCTGGGGTATGCCAAGTTGGAAGCGATCTAGGCGTTCTGAAAGCTTTTTATGTGGGAGCGAGCCTGCTCGCGATAGCAGTGGATCAGGCAACATTGACAGTGACTGACCCACCGCGATCGCGAGCAGGCTCGCTCCCACAGGTCGGATTGCTCACGCCTGCTGCCTTTCCGATAGAACTTGTCCCCCTTTCCTACAGCCAAAAGCCAACAAGCCCTCTTGCGCGGCTGAAGCTGAACCTAACCTGTCACGCAAAAGCCCGAAACACTCTGCCGCTAGCCAGCAACAGTTCACCTGTGCAACATGGCGCGCGTGCTATCCACAAAATGGGAATGCCCTTATATGAAACGTTTTCTTAGCATCGCCATGGCGTTGTGCATCGGCCTGACGATGGCCATCGACGCCAATGCCGCCAAGCGCTTTGGCGGTGGTAAAAGTTCGGGCGCTGCCCCGACCCACCAGACCAGCCAGATGGCGCCGTCCTCTGCGGCCGGCTCTACCGCGGCTACTGCGGGCGGCCGGTGCGGCTGGCGCCGCCACCAAAGCCAGCGGTGCTTCGCGCTGGCTCGGCCCCCTGGCCGGCATCGCCGCCGGTGGCCTGCTCGCCTCCATGTTCATGGGCGACGGCTTCCAGGGCATGCAAATCTTCGACATCCTGATCATGGCGGTCATCGCCTTCCTGGTCTTCCGCTTCATTGCCGCCCGTCGTCGCAAGCAGCAGGAGCAACTGGCTCCGGCCGGTCATGCGCCGATGCAACGTGAGGTGTTCAACCAGCAACCGGCCAGTGGTTCGATCTTCGGCGGTTCGGCAGCACCGGTGGCTGCTCGACCGGTGATCAATGCGCCAGCCTGGTTCAACGAAGAGCGCTTCATCGAAGCGGCGCGCAACCATTTCATGTCCCTGCAGCAACACTGGGATGCGAACGAAATGGACAAGATCTCTGAGTTCGTGACCCCGCAACTGCTGGAATTCCTCAAGCGCGAGCGGGCCGAACTGGGCGATGGCTTCCAGTCGACCTACATCGACAATCTGCAAGTACAGCTGGACGGTGTCGATGATCGCGCCGACAAGACCATCGCCACCCTGACCTTCAGCGGTGTGTCGAAGGACTCGCGCTTCGACAAAGGCGAAGCGTTCAGCGAAAGCTGGAACATGGAACGTCCCCAGGGCGATGACCAGCCTTGGCTGGTGGCCGGTATCCGCCAGAACGGTTGAACCTCTGCGCGTTTTGCATGTTGAAATAAAAGAACCCCGGCTCAGGCCGGGGTTTTCTATTTCGCGGTTGCATCTATAGCGAGCTACTGTATAAACCGCTCCATATAAACCGCGCCATCGAGAAAGAGGATCCCGGACGTGGAAGAAATCATCGAACAATTGCGTGAAGCCAACGAACCCGTGCCGGTTCCACTGGAGTTACCTGACGAAGACTTGCTGGTGGAGATCGAAGAGCAGCTGTTCATCGATATTCCGTTCGTATTCAGAGAGTTTTTGCTGACAGTCAGCGATGTTGTCTACGGCAGCCTGGAACCCGTGACCGTCACCGATCCGCAGTCCCACACCTATCTGCCAGATGTGGCCGCCAACGCCTGGGATGCCGGTGTCGACCGTAGCCTGATCCCGATCTGCCAGGACGGCGACGACTATTACTGCGTCGAAGAAGACGGGACCGTGGTGTTGTGGCAGGCCGAAGAAGAGCTGATTGCCGAAGAAACCTGGGAATCGGTCTGGCACTGGGCCCGGGACGTCTGGCTGGAAAGCTGATCCGCCGCACGCCCGCCGCCGGTCAATGCCCGGACGATTCCTTGTGATTGTCCAGGGTCTCCAGCAAGGCCACCTGCATCCGCGTATGCAGGCGGACGAACCAGCGCCAGAGCAATGCCGCCACGACCGTGGCCACCACCGCGATCAGTACCAGCAACTTGTTGGTCGGCAGAATACTGGCCGACAAGGCTGCCAAGAGCAGGAAAATCATCAGCAGCGAGAGGATCGGGATCACTTCTGCGATCACTCGACGCACGCGCTGGGTGTGACGGCCGGCCATCTCCGGCTTCACGCCCATTTCCGCCAGCAGCATCGACAACGCCTTGAGCTTGCGATACGCGGCAATCAAAAACGGCAGCGACAACAACAACGCCCCGCCCCAGATCAGTGCTTTGTGCCAACTCGGGTCGCTGATCCAGGCTTGCAGGTAGGCCGACATCTGTTCGGCAAAGTAGCCACCGGCGATAAAAATCGCGATGACCAGCGCCAGATTGATGCCCACCTGCAGCAAAATCCGCCGGATCATGGCGGCCACCAGCGCCCCCTCCCCTTGGGGTTGAATGCTGCGAAGCCACTCGCCATACATTCCCAGTACCCTCGACAGCCGTTGTGGCATAACGGCAGCCAGCCTGACCGATAAAGGGTCGGCGGCCCGGATCAGGTACGGGGTCAGCAGAGTGGTCAGTACCGAAACCGCGACCGCTACCGGATAAAGGAAATCGCTGGTGACCTGCAAGGTCATCCCCAGCGATGCGATGATGAAGGAAAATTCGCCGATCTGCGAAAGGCCCATCCCGACTCGCAGCGAGGTCCTCCCGTCGTTGCCGGCAATAAAAGCACCGAGGCCGCAAGAGAGCATCTTGCCCAGCACCACTGCGGCGGTAATCACGGCAATCGGCCAAGCGTATTGGAGCAATATGACCGGATCGAGCATCAGGCCGATGGCGACGAAGAAGATTGCGCTGAACAAGTCGCGTACCGGCTCCACCAGCCGTTCGATTTTCAGCAACTGCCGCGACTCGGCCATGATCGCGCCGATCAGAAACGCTCCCAGCACCATGCTGTATTCCAGCTTGACCACCAGCAGGCAAAAGCCGAAACACAGGCCCAGCACGGTGATCAGCAACATCTCGTCGCTGTCGAACTTCGCCACGTAAGCCAGCAGCCTGGGCACCAGCAATATGCCGATCACCAGGGCGACAATCATGAATAACGACAATTTGCCGACCGTGGAGAACACTTCGCCGGAGCTGACCGTCCCGCTGACAGCGATGCTCGACAGCAAGGCGATAATGCCGATGCCCAGGATGTCTTCGACGATCAGGACCCCGAAGATCAGTTGCGCAAAGCGCTCGTTCTTCATCTTCAGGTCATTGAGAGCCTTGACGATGATGGTGGTCGAGGAGATAGCCAGGATCGCCCCGAGGAACAACGAGTCCATGGTGTTCCAGTCGAACCAGCGCCCGATTTCGTAGCCGATCCAGATCATCAACACAATTTCGAGAAACGCCGCGATGAACGCCGTGGTGCCCACCTTGAACAACTTGCGCAGGCTGAACTCCAGGCCCAGATAAAACATGAGGAAGATGACCCCCAACTCGGCCAGGGTCCTGATCGTCTCTTCGTCGTGGATAAAACCGAAAGGCGGCGTATGCGGGCCGATGATGAAGCCTGCAACGATGTAACCCAGCACCACGGGTTGTTTGAAACGATGAAAGAGTACCGTGACCAGCCCCGCTGCCATCATGATGATCGCCAGGTCTTGAATAAAACTGATGGCATGCATGGTGGGGCTCCCTGTTCATATGACTCATCACAGAGCTGGACGAGTCCGTTTCCTTTGTAGGAAATACCCTCGCAAGGGGCTTTTGAAGGGTACCACCGCGACTTCCGACAAAAAGACAGTGCAATATATGGAAACAGATCCACCGGGGCGTGACGGCAGCCACAGGCGCAGCGTCCCGATACTGGTAGTTTGAAAACCTTCCAGCACCCGCAGAGGTGCACTCCCGAAATTGCTGCCTTGAACCGTGAGTACGTTATGGAACCCGGAAACGCCCAGCTGTCGATGACGGTGCTGATGACCCCCGATATGGCCAACTTCTCTGGCAATGTGCATGGCGGCACCCTGCTCAAGTACCTCGACGAAGTCGCCTACGCCTGCGCCAGCCGCTACGCCGGGCGCTATGTAGTGACGCTGTCGGTTGACCAGGTGATTTTCCGCGAGCCGATTCATGTCGGCGAGCTGGTGACGTTTCTGGCGTCGGTGAACTACACCGGTAACACGTCAATGGAAGTGGGCATCAAAGTCGTGACCGAAAACATTCGTGAACGCTCGGTGCGCCACACCAACAGCTGCTTCTTCACCATGGTTGCGGTGGACGATCAGCGCAAACCCGCCGCCGTCCCGCCATTGCAACCGCAGAACAGCGAAGAAAAACGCCGTTACGAACAAGCCCAGCAGCGTCGGCAAATTCGCCAGGAGCTGGAGAGGCGCTATCAGGAAATCAAAGCCGACGGCCCTTAACAGATCCGCCCGGCTCGCACCCACAGGGATGCGCGTTGATCAGAGGCTGATCGGTACAGCTTCGAACCTTACCCTCGGATGGGTGATCCGGTCCTGGGCGCGTACCAGTTCCAACTCGTAACTGGCACACGCCTGGGTTTCCAGCAGTACTTCATGTACGGCTGCGGCAGTGAATTCGAGCGCCGCCACCAGGCTGTCTCCCAGCACCACTCGCGCCAGGAACAGCCCCGAGGTCAGGTCTCCCACCCCCACCGGCTGACGAGGGAATGCGAGTAATGGACGACGCAGGTGCCAGCTACTGTCGGCGGTTACCAACAACATTTCGAAGCTGTCCTCCGGCTTTCCCGGATAGGCCAGGTGTTTGACGAGTATCGCTTTGGGTCCGCGGGTCAGGAGCGCGCGAGCCATGGCCAGGCAGTCCAGCAGCGACTGCGCCTTGCGTCCCGAAAAACTGTCCAGCTCCAGCTGGTTCGGGCACATGATGTCCGCCACACCAGCCGCTTCCTCCAGGAGAAAATCGCTCACCTCGGGCGCCACGATGCAACCCTTCTCCGGATGCCCCATGACCGGATCACACAAATAAATTGCCTTGGGATTGCACGCCTTGATTCGCGCCACGCCCGCCAGAATCGCCTGCCCTTGGGCGGCGCTGCCCAAGTAACCGGACAACACCGCGTCACAATTGCCCAGCTCGCCGATTGCGGCGATCCCCTCTACCAATGCCGGTATCTGCTCAGAGGCAAGCACGTCGCCGGTCCACTGTCCGTACTGAGTGTGATTGGAAAATTGTACGGTGTTGAGCGGCCACACGTTCACCCCCACCCGTTGCATCGGAAAGACTGAAGCGCTGTTACCGGCGTGACCGAAGACCACGTGGGACTGGATGGCAAGCAGATGAGGGGTACGTTTCATGCGGGATGTTTCCGTAAAACGAATGAAATTCAAGCCGCGCAGTATGCGACTAAACGCAACCTGTACGACAGACCGGGGACACAGTTAAGCTGACAGCAACTTGTAGGAGCACTTCGTTCATGCTGACCCTTGGAAATATTTTCGTGCTGATGCTGTTGGCTACCGCCGGCGCCTGGCTGTGGCACAACCATGGTTTGCGCGAACGAGCGTTGGCGAGGGTCATGCAACATTGCGCCAACCTCAAGATCGAGCTGCTGGACGGCAACGTGGCGCTGAAAAAGATTGGGTTCGTCAAAGACGCCAGCGGACGCCGGCGCCTGGCCCGTATCTATAACTTCGAATTCACCGTTACGGGTGAATCGCGCCACTCGGGCACCATTACCCAGTTCGGGGCCCACAGCGCGCAAATCGAGCTGGCGCCTTACCCAATGCCGTTCGAAGAGTCAGCGCCGACACCGATCGAACCGGTCCAGACCAGGCCCAGGGCCGAAGTCATCGAGTTGAGTCAGTGGCGCCAGGAACACAACAAGTGGAAGCCTTGAAGCAAGGCTGACTCACGGGCACCGACAGTTCGCCAGGCCGGCTTGCAGCGCTGCCACGTCTTGAGGCTCATCAAAAATCAATTCGATTCGTGAGTCCTGGCGCCACTCGCTGGCCTGCCACCGCAGCGTCGCGCCCTCCAGCGCATTGGCTGAAACCCAGCCATCGGCGCTGTGGATAACCATCTTCGCCCGCTTCCAGCCCCAGCCTTGCAGCCAGCGCGTCAACGTCGCCGTGTCCAGTCGCTGACTCGGATGCCAGCGCCAGCCAATACTCCAGCCGCCTTCCTGTTGCTGATACAGGCAGATGGGCGATGTCGGGTCGGTCCAGACGGCCGGCATCTGTCCCACCTCCCTGGGCAGACTCACGTTAGCCACAATCCCGCTTCCGCGAGCCGCAAGACCTGGCAGCCGATCGATCGGCAAGGCTGCCTGTCGGGTCCAGTACAGGGCAATCTCCGGCAGTTGCGCAATGATGCCCAGGCGTTCGGTTTCGCTCAGGTGCTCGGATTTGTTCAGCACCACCAACCCTGCATCGGCCAAAGTTTGCCGCTGCGCGTCGGGCAACGGCGTGCCATCCGCCATCGCTCGGGCATCGAGCACCAACACGCAAGGCTGAACCGCCAGCACGCCGAGCCATGGCGTTTCGTTCAGTTGCCGCATCAACTGCGCCGGATGGCCCAGGCCGGAGGGCTCGATAAACAGTCGATCCGGGCGCGCCTTGCGCAGTAAACGAGCGAGGCCGATCTGAAATGGCGCGCCGTTGACGCAACACAAACAGCCCCCGGCCACTTCGCCCAGTGCGATACCATCGGCAGTCTGGGTCAGCAACGCCGCGTCCAGGCCGATTTGACCAAACTCGTTGATCAGCACCGCCCAGCGCTCATTCGCCGGGCGCTGCGCCAGCAATTGCTTGATCAGGCTGGTCTTGCCAGCCCCCAAAGGGCCTGCGATGACGTGGGTGGGAATATTCTGCAACATAATCGGCGGCTTTCGAGGGAGGTGAACATGCGGTTGATCGGCTGTTTGTTATTGGCGCTGACGTCGAACCAGGCGCTGGCCCAGGCTTGTGTCGTGCATAGCCAGGCAGAACGGCTCGATGTAAAAGTCTGCCAGCAGAACCGCAATATTCCGCAGAAACTGTTCGCCGACGGCTTCTGCCAGCCAAACCTTGCCGGACAAAAAGTCGAGGTACAGTACGTCGATCAATGCCCTGGCGGCGCGTTTGGCATCTGCAGCAATGCCCAGGTCGCCAATATGCCCTACCGCCAGGATATTCACTATTACGGCGTAGCCAGCGATGCGGCCTATTTGCAGCCGTTCTGTGAAGGACAAAGTCAGGGCAACTGGCTCAAACCTTAAGCGAGCCAGTCCAGAGTCAGGATCAATCGCCGCTCCCCCGGCGCCAGCTGCGGCGAGCGATGGATCATGCCCATGCCCTCATTACCATGCCACTTCTCGCCTTTGAGCAGCGCCACATCGCCACAGGCAAACTGCTGAACCGCATGCGGGTCACCCGGTTCAGCGTCAGGTTGCCCCAGACATCGACGATCCATCACACCGTCCTTTAGCCACTGGCTGCCTACACCGGCGTACGTGGTGATCAGCCGTACCGGCACATGGTCGACGTGAAAACGCGGGCACATGGCCTTGTCCAGCGTTCGCAGGCGCAGGCCGACACGTTTGGCGCCCAGCAGGCAGGCAAACGCACTGACCAGCCAGGAGACATCGGTGATGAAGCCTTCATAGCCGTGCAGATCGCCAAAGCCTGCGGCGAGGCCGTTCAGTGCCGGTTGCGCGTCCTCGTGCGGCAGGTCGAGCACCCGCGATTCGGCCAGAGGCTGATCCATGGAAAGCACCATTGCCGCAAAATCACTGATGTGCGCCGGCAGTTGACGTTGCCAGACCGCCAGGTTGGTATCGTCGTCCAGAATTTGCGTCAGGATCCGCGGGGTATCGCCCTGAACCTGGCGTACCGGCACTTCCCGCTTCGGACTGGGCGCCAGCATCACGCTGCGGCCTCGTCATGCCAAGGGCCGAACGGATCCGGCAGCAAACGCCAACTGTCGACACCCAGGGCCATTTCCGCGTCACTGAGCAGGCAAGCGTCCAGCTCGGCGGTCAGTTGCGTGAAGTCGATATTCTGGCCGATGAATACCAGCTCCTGCCGGCAATCACCGGTGGTGGGAAGCCAGTTTTTCAGGATGGCTGCGCTGCTTTCCTCATCTTGCGGCCATTGGCTTTTCGGCACGAAGCGCCACCAGCGCCCGGCGAATCCATGTCGCATCAAGCCGCCGGCCTGGGACCAACTGCCCGCTTCCTCATGTTTGCTGGCCAGCCAGAAGAAGCCCTTGGAGCGCAAGAGCTTGCCATTGGTCCACGGACGGTCGATAAAACTGAAAAAACGCTGGGGATGAAACGGCCTGCGCGCCCGGTAAGCTGCCGAAGCGATGCCGTATTCTTCTGTTTCGGGCACGTGCTCACCGCGCAGCTCCTGCAGCCAGCCCGGTGCTTGAGCCGCGCGCTCGAAGTCGAAAAGGCCTGTGTCGAGGATCTTTTCCAGCGGTACTTGGCCCATAACCATGGGAATGATCTGCGCCTGGGCGTTGAGCCGTTCCAGAATCGCGATCAACTCCTCCCGTTCGTGACGGCCAATCAGGTCGATTTTGCTGATCAGAATCACATCGGCGAACTCGATCTGCTCAATCAACAGATCAGTAATGGAACGCTCATCCTCCTCCCCCAGGGTTTCGCCGCGTGAAGCGAGGCTTTCGGCCGCCTGGAAATCCAGCAGGAAATTGACCCCATCGACCACCGTTACCATCGTGTCCAGCCGTGCCACATCCGCCAGGCTGCGGCCTTGTTCATCACGAAAAGTAAAGGTTTCCGCCACCGGCAAGGGTTCGGAAATCCCCGTGGACTCGATCAGCAGATAGTCGAAACGGCCTTCCCTGGCGAGCTGGCCGACTTCTTCCAGCAGGTCTTCACGCAACGTGCAGCAAATGCAGCCGTTACTCATCTCCACCAGTTTCTCTTCAGACCGGCTTAGGGTGACATCTCGCTGGACTTCGCTGCCATCGATGTTGATCTCGCTCATATCGTTGACGATCACCGCGACGCGCAGGTTGTCGCGATTGCGCAGGACGTAATTGAGCAGTGTGCTTTTACCGGCGCCGAGAAATCCGGACAGCACGGTTACAGGGAGACGATTGGGCACCAGGTATATCCTCATCGGGCGGGCCGCGCTGATGCGGTTGAATGCATGTCGCGGCTCTTTTCTTCAGGCTTGGGTTCGGTTCAAGGTCTAAGCCTTTTTAATGTTATAGTATAACAACAACATTTAACCAGCCTCTCGGCTCCACCGGTCTGAAGTAAAAAACATGCGCAGTTTTCTGAAATTCGTATTCGCAAGCCCGATGCTGCTATTGGCGCTAGATGCTTCAGCCCAGAGCCCTATGTTGGCAAACTGCACTCGCAGCGCGAATTTACTGGCCTGTGTCGATGGGCAAGGTAATGCCTACAGCGTCATGACGGCCGGAAACACCCTGTATCTCCGTGGATTTGAAGTAAATGGCCGCCGCTATTGGGCACAAACCACTAGCCGCTATGGCCAGCTGACGTTCTTTACCGGAATAGCTTCTGACGGAGAGACCTGGGTGGGATACAGCCGGCGCGTAGGTTGGACGACACTCAACCGTTTCTCGAGCTCGGGTGGAAGCACTGGGAAATTTTTATGCGGACGCATAAGCGGTTGCCAGGACGCACCACGCTGATGTTTCACGTGGAACGGTACGAAAAGCCCTCACACCCAGCAAAATGAAACTGCGTTCATGAACTAGTGCTCGTCGAACACACTGTTATAGTATAACGTTTGTTGTGTACCTATGACGGACCTTGAATATGAATGCGTTCACTCTGCCGGACGTTGCCGCGCAGGCTTCGCGCCAGGCCTTGGCCCTTGACTGGGTAGGCATGTGCGGCATCGCGGTACCCGTATTGATCGACGGTCAGCGTCTTAACGCGATCGCTGATGCCGGTGTCAGCCTTGACGACGGTGAAGCCCGAGGCATCCATATGTCACGCTTGTACCTGGCGCTGGAGCTGCTCGAAAGCGCAGCGCTGTCTCCCATGCTGTTACGCCGAATCCTCCAGCAATTCCTCGACAGTCACGCCGGTCTGTCCGACGCCGCCTCGCTGAGCATTTGTACCGATCTACTGTTCAAGCGCCCTGCGCTAGTCAGCCCACTGGCTGGCTGGAAGCGCTATCCGGTCAGCGTCGAGGCCCACCTGAAAAATGATGTGTTCCACGTGGAACTGACCATTCAGATTGCCTACTCGTCCACCTGCCCTTGCTCGGCCGCGCTCGCTCGTCAGTTAATCCAGCAGCAATTTGTAGACGACTTTGCCAATAAAGCGCTCGAGCACGCCGGAGTCCTGGCCTGGCTAGGCTCATCAAAAGGCATCCTCGCCACGCCTCACAGTCAACGCAGCACGGCCACGGTGAAGCTGAGACTGAACAGCGACGTCGACGAATTGCCGCTGCTGTCGCTCATCAACGAAGCCGAAGCAGCCCTCGGCACGGCCGTACAAACCGCCGTGAAACGGGCAGACGAACAAGCCTTCGCCCTCGCCAATGGTCAAAACCTAATGTTCTGTGAAGACGCCGCGCGGCGGCTGAGCATGGCTTTGAGGCGATCCCCCGATATCGCCTCCCTCGATGTGCGAGTGGTGCACGCCGAAAGTTTGCATGCCCATGACGCTGTGGCACAAAGCCGTTGGGTCAGGGAGGCACTGTGATTCGTTGCCAGTCATTGCGCTGGGGCGCCCCGGGCCACCCCCTCACACCCCCGTTGAACATAGAGCGGCCGGCGGGAAGCCTGACGGCCATCGTCGGAGCCAACGGTGCGGGCAAAAGCAGCCTGCTGAAAGTGCTGGCGGGCCTGCAAAAACCCCTATCCGGCAAAGTCGTGCTGGATGTTCCACGTCGCGGCAGCGTCTCGTTTCTGGCGCAACAGCAACATCTGGATCGGCAATTTCCAATCAGCTTGCAAGAGCTGGTGGCGGCGGGATCCTGGGGGAGCAGGCACACGCCAGCGATGCGCCGCCATCGCTTGAAAGCCGTACTGCAAGACTGGGCGTTGGATGGCCTGGAGCATCGCTCGTTAATGGCGTTGTCGGGAGGCGAGTTGCAACGCGCCCTTCTCGCCCGTTTGAGTTTGGCTGAAGCGCCCCTGCTGTTGCTCGACGAACCCCACGCCGCCCTCGACGAACAAGGCCAGGCGCTACTGTGGAAACACCTTCACGGCTGGCATGCCGAAGGCCGCACCCTGGTGGTGGTTTGTCATGATCTCGCTGCGGTGCGCCAACATATTCCTCATACACTATTGGTCAGCCAGGCCGGTTGCACGCTGGGCCGCAGTGTCGATTTGATTTCCCAACAACCCCTCACGCAGGTGGCCTGATGCTCGCGGCCACCCATCTCTGGCAACCCTTTCAGGAATTTGTCTTCATGCGCCGGGCGCTGCTGGGCGGCCTGGTATTGGCGTGCAGCACGGCACCGCTTGGGGTGTTTTTGATTCTGCGACGCATGAGCCTGATAGGCGACGCCGTCGCTCATGGCATCTTGCCCGGAGCCGCACTGGGTTTCTGGTTTGCCGGGCTGAGCCTGCCAGCCCTGACGCTGGGCGGACTCGGTGCAGGCTTGAGCATGGCCGGGGTGGCAGCCTGGATTACCCGTCGCACCGGTCTGCGGGAAGACGCCAGCCTTGCGGCGATCTATCCCATTTCCCTGGCCGCCGGTGTGTTGATTCTTGGTATGGCCGGCAAACGCCTGGACTTGCTGCACCTGTTGTTCGGCTCCGCGCTGGCGGTAGATGGCCCGACACTTACCGGCATGCTCTGGGTTTCGGGGGTCAGCCTGCTCGCGATGGCGCTGATTTACCGACCGCTGTTGCTCGACACCCTGGACCCTCTTTTCCTGCAAACCGTCAGTCGGCTGGGCCCACTGGCCCATGGCGTATTTCTGACCTTGGTCGTGCTGAATCTGGTCATCGGCTTCCAGGCCATCGGTGCACTGATGGTGGTCGGTTTGATGATGTTGCCGGCTGCCGCTTCACGATTCTGGAGCCGCCGTTTGCCGGTTCTGATGGGAGTCGCGGCGCTGCTTGGATGTGTGTCGGTGTGGCTCGGACTGCTGTTGTCATTCCACTTCTCGCTACCCAGCGGGCCGGCCATCGTACTGGTGGCGGGCGCGTTGTATCTGCTGTCCGTAGTGTTCGGTCCGGTGCACGGTTTGCTGCGTCGCCCGCCTTTACTCACATCCCAATGAGGTGTTTCCCGATGCGCGTTCTGCTCGTGCTGTTCAGTCTGATGCTGTCCTTATCCACGTCTGCAGCCGAAAAGCTCCAAGTGGTGACCAGCTTCAGCATCCTTGCCGACATGACCCAAGAGGTCGGCGGCGAGCATATCCAGATCACCAACCTGGTGGGGCCGGACGCGGATGCTCACACTTACGAACCCACCCCAGACGACGCCAAGGCGTTGCTCAGCGCCAAACTGATCATCAAGAATGGTCTGGGTTTTGAACCGTGGCTGGATCGCCTGGTCACCAGCACCGAAACCAGCGCACCGGTGATCAGCGCCAGTCGCGGCGTTATTCCTCGTTCGCTGGATGAAGAGGGCGAGACCGTCCCCGACCCGCATGCCTGGCATAACCTGGCAAACGCCGAGCTGTACGTCAGGAACATCACCAAGGCGCTGGAGACCGCCGACCCGGCCCACCAGGCCGACTACGAACGTAACAGCCAGGCGTATCTGAAAAAGATCTATGCGCTGCTCGCCGATGCCAAGGCCAAGCTTGGTGCCTTGCCACCGGGCAATCGCAGGATCGTGACGTCCCACGATGCCTTCGGCTACCTGGGACAGGCCTATGGCATTGAGTTTATCGCGCCCCAGGGGCTGTCCACTGAACGGGAGCCCTCGGCCGCCGATGTCGCGGCGCTGATTACCCAGATACGCCAAGCAAAAGTAAAAGCCGTGTTCATGGAGAACATCAAGGACGCGCGCCTGCTCAAGCAGATAGCGGCTGAAAGCGGTGCGCACATCGGCGGCACGCTGTACTCCGATGCGCTGGCGGCCAGCGGACCGGCCAGTTCTTTCATCGGGCTGTTCGAGTACAACCTGAATACGTTGTACGACGCGTTGCGCCGGCCATGATTTGCAAGCGCCCTTGAACGAACTTCCGTGGGAGCAAAGCTTGCTCGCGACGCGCACGAGCCTTGCTGCCACAGATCAACCAGGTCATGTACGCCAGAGCTGGATTCAAGCCCTCGGCTTGACCGTCCCGCAATCCTGCCCCAGCCACACGGCGCGAGTGTCCAGGCTGCCGTTCTGCTGGATACCGGTGGCATTGAATGTGCCGTTCACCGCCGTAGTGAATTCCCGATCACTCTGGAATGTTGCCACCCCATTGCCTTGGGCTTTCGGACAACTGAAACGAAACTTCCACTGATTGCCGGTGCGCTCGGTGATCTGCTGCTTGCACCCCGATTGCGGGTCTTGCAGCGGAATGTCATTGGTCTGGACCTGCTCCGGGGTCAGGCATACGCGAATACCCTTGCCACCCATGGTGATGCCCTGCTTTTCCAGCATCGCCCGTTGCTCCGGGGTGATCTGGTTTTGCAGTTGGCCAAGAATCAGTTGCAGGTCCGGCAGATTCTGGTTGTCGACCTTCATATTGCTTGTAGTCAGTTCCCACAACCCTGGTTGAAGCATCTGCGCCTGAGCCGCCACAGAAACCGACAAACCAATCGTCAGGGCCAAACCCAGCAGGCAAACTTTCATCACAAGCACTCCAGAGGACAGGTGGCCGTTAGACGTCTCCCACAGGCTTCGGTTCAGGCTCGGCAGGAGTGAATTAATTAGCGACATCCGTCGTGGAACATGGTCTGTTAAGCATTGAAACTTCAGGAGCAAGGCTGCCCCATGGATTACTTCGGCCCGCATGTTTTCGGTTACCTGATCGCACTGCTTCACACTCTGGGTTCCATCGCCGCCGTTCACGCGGTGCTTACGGTGCGTACCGCTCAGGGTTCCATCGCCTGGGCCCTGTCGTTGGTATTTATCCCCTACCTGACATTGATTCCCTACCTGGTTTTCGGCCGGAGCACGTTCGACGGCTATATCAAGGCGCGCCGGCAAGCCAACGAAGAAATGCGCAAAGCGGTTTCCGAGCTGAACTGGCGGCCATGGGTCGAAGAAGCCCTCGCCGCCCGCGCCTCTGAGGCCTACGCCTCGTTACGGGCGATGCCCAAGCTGGGCCGCACGCCGTGCCTGGCGAACAACCAGGTGCGCTTGCTCATCAATGGCTTCGCCACATTCGAGGCGATTTTCGAGGCCATTGAGAGTGCCCGGGAAGCCGTGCTGATTCAGTTTTTCATCATCCACGACGACCGCCTCGGTCAACGTCTGAAAACGCTGCTCCTGAAGAAAGCCGCCGAAGGTGTTGCGGTGTATCTGCTGTATGACCGCATTGGCAGCCATTCCCTGCCCCACCGCTACGTCCAGGCTTTGCGTGATGGCGGGGTCCATGTCAAAGCCTTCGCCACCCGTAGCGGCTGGCTCAACCGATTCCAGGTCAATTTTCGCAACCATCGCAAAATCGTCGCGGTGGACGGCGTCTTGGGTTTCGTTGGCGGCCATAACGTGGGCGATGAGTACATGGGTGAAAAGCCGCCCTTGGCGCCATGGCGCGATACCCATGTGGAAGTACGCGGGCCCGTCGTGGCGAGCATGCAAGAGTCGTTTGCTGAAGACTGGTTCTGGGCGGCCCGCTCATTGCCGCCGCTCATCCTGCCGGACGCGTACCCGGATGATGGCGTGCTCTGCCAGTTACTGGCCAGCGGCCCGGCCGACGCGTACGAAACCTGTTCACTGTTTTTTGTCGAAGCGATCCATGCGGCCAGCGAACGTGTCTGGATCACCACGCCGTACTTCATTCCTGATGAAGCGGTATTCGCTGCGTTGCGCCTGGCGGTATTGCGCGGGGTAGACGTGCGCATCTTGCTGCCCTCACGCCCGGACCATAAGGTCGTCTACGCGGCGTCGAGCCTGTACGCGTTCGAAGCCGTACGGGCCGGCGTGCGGGTGTTTCGTTATGAGCCGGGCTTCCTGCACCAGAAAGTCGTGCTGATTGACCGGGAAATCAGCGCCATCGGCAGCGCCAACCTGGACAATCGTTCGTTCCGGCTCAACTTCGAGGTGATGCTACTGACCGTGGATATTTCGTTCGCCACTCAGGTCGAGCAGATGCTCGAGGACGACTTCGCCCAAGCGCTGGAAATAGACAAACAGGAAAGCCGGGAGACCCACCGCCTGCAGAAGATCGGCATGCGGATCGCCCGGCTTATTTCCCCGATACTCTAAGTGGCACACATCTGATCAAGGGGTATAGATGTCGTCGCGAGTCCAGGGCAATTCATGGCTGCCATCGGCGTGCGTCTTCACCGCCAGGATCTGGTGCAGGTTGATCCACCCCTTGGCGAATGCGTAGGCGCATCCGGCCAGATAAAGCCGCCAGATCCGCAGCGCTTGCTCCGGCACTTCTTTGGCGGCGGCCTCAAGGTTGTCTTCCAGCCGCTCACTCCAATGATCGAGCGTGCGGGCGTAATGCATGCGCAGGCTTTCCACATCGACAATCTCCAACCCCGCTTCGCTGATCTGGGCGGAAATCATCGACAGGTGCGGCAGCTCGCCATTGGGGAACACATACTTCTCAATGAACTCGCCCGCGCCACGTCCGACCGGGCGGCCATCAGTGTGCTTGGCGGTGATGCCATGGTTCATCACCAAGCCACCCTCGCGAACCGCGCCGAAAAGCGTTTTGCAGTACTGCTGGAGATTGGCATGACCGACATGCTCGAACATGCCGACGCTGACCACCTTGTCGAAGCGACCGTCCTGGGGCAGGTCCCGATAGTCGAGCAACTGCAACTCCACTTGATCCTCCAACCCCTGCGCCTTGACCCGTTCCCGAGCGAGGGTCAGTTGCGCCTGGCTGAGGGTAATGCCGAAGACCCTGGCGCCGAATTCCCGGGCAGCGTAACGGGCCAAACCACCCCATCCGCACCCCACATCCAGCAGATAATCACCGGGTTGCAGACGCAGTTTGCGACACAGATGGCGGAATTTGGCTTGCTGGGCTTGTTCGAGGGTTTCGCTACCGGTCTCGAAATAGGCACAGGAATAAGCCATGTCGCTGTCGAGCCACAGCTGATAGAACGCGTTGGAAAGGTCGTAATGATAGGAAATCGCTTTGGCGTCGGTTTCCTTGTCATGAACTGAACGCACGGGTTGATTCGCGCCATCGTCTTCCATCAGCGCCTGACTCAGTTCATCACAGACGCGAATGACTTCGTTGATCGAACCTTCGAGTTCCAGCTTGCCTTCTACAAACGCCGCACCCAGCGCGTTCAGACTGGGGTGGGTGAATTGCGCGACCATTTGTGGGTCCTTGACCACGATCGTGACGCTGGGGTCGGCACCCAACGTAAACTCATGGCCGTCCCAGAGCCGCAGCCGAAGCGGTAAATGCAGATTCTGTAAGGCCGGTGGAAGTTGCGCGAGCATGAGATATCCCCCTTGTTTCAGACGACTGAAATGAGGGTAGACCATCCTAGAAAAATAGCAGGCTATCGAATTTATAGCCTTTTTCTATCGCCTTCCACATCTACTGTTCTAACCAGTAACTCCCTGAAGGGGTACACCCTCTGCGTAGCTGACTATGAGTATGGCCTACAGTTCGCCGAAATTCCCCTTTGGTCGAGGGTCTCGATTTTCAACAACGGTTCCTGAAACCGCAAAAGACGCCCGGCATTACCCAAGACCAGCAACGTGCTCACGTTATGCAGCAATGCCGCGATCATCGCCCCAGCCGCGCCAAGCCAACCGAATGCGGCGAAAGCGATGATCGCCAGCGTCCAGCCCACCCCGATGATCACGTTGACCTGCAACGTGCGCCTGCATCGACGACTCAGGCGCACGCAGGTGCCGAGGCGGCGCAGGTCACTGCCGATCAATACAATGTCCGCCGACGCAAGCGCGATGTCCGAGCCACCCGCCCCCATCGCTATGCCCACTACTCCGGCCTTGAGCGCCAGGGAATCATTGATGCCATCCCCCACCACCATGGGTCGCAAGCCGTGGTCGATCTCGGCCATGACCCGTTTAAGTTTGTCTTCAGGCAAAGCGTGAGCCTGCACTTCGCCAATACCGATTTCCCACGCCAGTCTGTTGGCTACGCTCTGGCGGTCCCCGGTCAGCAACAACTGGCGCCCCAGGCCCAGCGCCCGCAGCTCAGCCATGGCCTGGCGCGCTTCCGGCTTGGTGCTGTCGGCCAACAACAGCCAGGCGATGAACGTTCCCCCCAAGGCCAGGCCGGCAATAGGTCCGTCATGGTCAGGGATCGGCGAAGTCTCGATCCCCAACCGGGCGAACAACTCAGCCCGACCAAGAGCCGCCTCACCTTGGTCGGTCATCGCCACCACACCCAACCCTTGGTGTTCGTGGATTTCGGTCAGCGGCAGATATTTTTCCGGCGCCACCAACCCAGCCAACGCACGACTGACCGGATGGCTGCTGGCCGAACCGAGGCTGGCGGCCAATGGCAGCAGAAAGGATTCATGCTCGCGGACGCTGTCGATGGATTGCAGGCGAAGGATGCCGTGGGTGAGCGTGCCCGTTTTGTCGACGACCAGCGAGGTCAGGTCCGCCAGTTCCTCCAGGAAGGCCGCACTACGGATCAGGATTCCATGACGCGCCGCGACTGCGATGCCGGCAACCGCCGTCGCCGGAGCTGACAGGACCAGTGCGCAAGGACACGCTGCCACCAACACCGCCAGCATCGCCTGGGCGTCGTTTGTAACGAACCAGGTCACCGCCGCCAACAGCAACACCAGCACCAGATAGCTGGCGGCGTACCGTTCAAGCAACCGGGTGATGGGCGGCTTGGAACGCTCGGCGTTTTGCATCAGGGCAATGACTCTGCCCAGCGTCGACTCATCCCCCGTGCGAGTCACTTCCAGGCGTAGCAGGCCATCGAGGTTGATCGCGCCCCCAAAGACCTCAGTGCCCACCAGCGCCTCCAACGGCACCGATTCACCCGTAATGGGCGCGGTGTCGAGACTGGCCTGGCCAGACAGGACCCGACCATCCACCGGCACCCGATCACCGGCGCGCACCTCCACCACATCGCCGGGTTGGAGCGTGGCGTTGTCGACTTCAATTATCGAGCCGTCGGCCTGAACCTTGCGCCCCTGGCTTCGGGTCAGTTGGGCGAGGGCATCGATGGCTTCCTGGGAACCGAGGACGCTGCGCTCCTCCAGCACGTGACCAAAGGTCATGATGATCGGCAACAGCGCAGCCGTCAGCAAATCCCCCGTGGCCCAAGCGCCGAGCATGGCCAGGGCAATCAGTTGATCGGTGACGCCATGCAGGCTCGGATATCGCAGGCTGTACCAGGCCGAACGCATCACCGGTACAGCCACCAGCACGGAGGCCAATCCCCACAGTAATTGACTGACAGCATTCTGCTCTGGTGCCCATCCGCGCCATACCAGACCCAACGCGAGCAGACCGAGGGCAATCATCGCCAGCGTCAGTTGCCGCGCAACCGTACGCTGTTCACTGGAAGACAACATGGGCGCGGTGAGGGTTTCGGCGTTCATTGCTCAGCTCCCTGAATGATCAGGCGGGAATCGTCTTGCGGATCGACCGTTGTCACTGAACCGGCCTGGCGAAGAATCCCGGGGATACGTTCACGATAAAGACGTAGCAACATCTGAGGATCGCTCTCCTGAGTCTTCGCCAGGCTGAGGACCGTAGCAGTGTCAGCCGAGGCTTTGGCGAGCCGTTCACTGGCCTGAGCATGGGCAATCTGAAGGGCACGGTCGGCGTCCTCGCGGGCGGTCTGGGTCAGTTTCTCGGCTTCGGTGCGGGCGTTCGCCACGGCTTGGTCTGCCTGCTGGCTAGCGGTCAGTACCGCATTGAACGCACTCACCGCAGGGCCCGGAAGGCTCGATTGCACATCGACGCGCACCACCTCAATCCCTAGCCCCTGCCCTGTCGCGGCAAGATCGGCCAAGCGTCGATTGATGCCCTGGAGCAGATCACTGCGCAAGCGTTCACGACGTTCGGCCGCCTGGTTATCGCGGCCGATCAATTCGGGACGAGCCACGAGAATCGTATCCAGGTCCCGTGCTGCAGTAAGGCTTATGGCGCTGCGGGTGACCAACCGGTCCAGCGCCGGCAACACATGCTCGCCCTGTACAACGAAGGCATAGGGCTCGCTGACTTTGTAGAACACCCGCACATCCAGCTGCACCACTCCCGCGTCACCGGTCAATAGATAGCCAGAACCGGCCAGTGCATCGCTGACCGGGGAGGCAAAACTGGCGACGCGGTCAGCCTGCAGAGCCGCGTCCGAACGCAGCAGGTTTTCCACCCGCCGCTCCAGGACCCGATCCGCCGCCGGCAGCAAGATCACGTGTTCCACCGGACGAGGCCAAGCAAGCAACAGGCCGGCATTCTGGACTCGATCCAGGGCGCCGAAACGCAGGATCACTGCACGACTCTGCGGATCAATCTGTCGCACATTTGAAAATGCCCAGGCCAGCGCGGCTAAAACCGTGACGGCATAGAGCGCCAGAAAGGCTAGCCGTCCGGCCTGAATCCAGGGGCTGACGGAGGTATTTGTTCCACGTGGAACCAAACTCATGGCCGTGTTCCACCTAAACGTTCCACGGATGGTGGGCCCTCTACCAAGGCGCGAAACGGTGCGGCGTCGGTGCGCAAAATCAGTTTCGTACCCGGGGAAACAATTGTTCCCAAGGTGTCCAGCGAGCGCAGAAGGTTGTAGAGCTGGGGGGACCCGGCGTATGCCTTGCTATAGATCCCGGCAGCTTCAACACGGGACTGCGCCTCGATCTCAGCCGCTTTCACCTTTGCATCGGCCTGAAGAATCCTCGCATCACGCTCTGCGGCAGAACGAATCTGCGCCGCTTCACGCTTACCAATGGCGGTGCGCTCAGTAGCAATGGTTTCACGCTCAGCGCGCATGCGATCCACCGTCGCAGTCAGCGTCACCGACGGTAAGGTCAAGCGCTCGATGCCAACTTGCAGCACCCGAACGCCGTAGGTGCTGAGCAATTGTTGATCAATCTGCTGCCGCAACTGAGCTTCAAAATCGGCGATGCGCACTTGGCTGGCATCGGTGTTGACCAGGCTGGCCAAATCAAAACTGGCGGCGGTGGTTTCCAAGGCTGAACCAACGAACGTGCGAATCTGCCGTGCAGCTTCATCCGGTTGATTCTGCACCGCACGCATAAAGCGCTGAACGTTTTGCGGGTCACCCTGCACCTGCCACGCCACGTAGGCCTGAACAATGATCCGCAATCCGTCGCGGGTACCCACGTCCTGCAGCCCGCTGGAGGTGGTGCGTAATCGCAGGTCCACCGGGATCGCCGCTTCGAACGGTGCCGGCCAGTGCCAGTTCAAACCTGGTTGCAGCAGCACCCGCGCCGGATTGCCGAAACGGGTAATGACCGTCGCCTCTCCCGAGCGCACTTGCACCAGGCTGGCGGCAGCGATAGCAAACGCCACCAGCAGCGCCGCCCAGCCCATCCGGCCCCAAGGAAACGGGCCGGCCACATGTGGATCGTCATGATGGTGATGATGCCCATGGTGATGGTGGTGGCCGGCATGAGCGTGACCGGGATGATCATGGTGATCATGTGAAGAAGACTGGCTCAATGGGCAGCTCCTGGCTGGACCGGGTTAGGCGGCGAGGCGGGATCCGCCGGCAGCGTGAACGTACGCAAATCGAGGGTGGGCGCGTTGCTCCCAGCCCCCAGGCGATGATCGAGAATCAGCAGCTTTGCATTGCCAAGTCCCTGGCTTAGCTGGCTGAGATATTGCTCCAGCACAAAAGCATGGCCAGCCGTTGCGTAGGCTTGGCGTTCGGCGTTGAAGCGCAAGTCGGCGGCTTGGGCGGTCGCATTGATTTCTCGGGCGGTGGCTTGAGCCTGGTCATGGATGATGCTGGCTTGCAACTGCGCCTGGTTAGTCTGCTGCGCTGCGGCACCACGCTCCCGGGCGATCAGGGCCTGGGCGCCAATCTGCGCCGCTTGCACGCCGTGATAGGCATTGGCGGCGCCGGCCGGCGGATGAATCGCTTCGACCACCGTTGCCAGAATTTCCACACCGCTGTCGAGCCTCTGCAAGTCAGCCTGTACTGCACGGCCGATTTCATCCGCCAGACTGATCCGATCGACACCCAGCAAACCATCGAGCGTCCGCGAGGCGAACTCATGCACCAGGACGCGGCTGGCGGTGCTGCCGATCAGCGCGGGCACATCGGCACTGTTGTAGGTGGCCGCCAGTGCCGCCGCGTCGGTGAGGCCGATGCGATAGACAAAACGTACGTCCATGTTGACGATCTGGAAGCTCTGCTGGTCGGCTCGGCGGCTGGCAATGACTTGGGATTTTTCGTTCACATGACTGGCGTCCCACAATCGATTGGCAGCCGCGGGTGCCGGTCCTTCCACTGAATCAGCCTCGGTAACCATCCGGTTGCCGCCGACGCTGGTGGCCAGTTCATGCACGACGCCGTTCTCGACGTTCAACACCCTGCCCAACGGCCACGGCAAGCCGACTTGCAGGCCAGGGCTGAATACTTCCACCGGTTTACCAAAGCGCTCGTAGATGCCCCGCCCTTGCAACGGAACCTCATGCACACCAGTCAGCAGCCACCCCACCAAGGACACTAGCGCCACCACCGGCAAAAAGGCGCGACGCATGTAGCTGAACGCCCAGATCTGACGCAAGTCGATCCCGAAATGACTGTGCAGCTCATGTTGCAGCGCCGACAACGGCCGTGGTGGCCAGCGCAGCAACTCGGCGATGACACTTCGGCCCAGCAATGATGGCTCTTGGGAATCCCGGCGCGGGCTGAACAACGACAGCAATGCGCGCAGTAACAATTCCGCCGCCACCAGAGCCGGCAGCACCCCCATCAGCACGGCCAGGCGCACCGGCCAGATGGACGTTGGTGCGGCGAACAGCACGCACAAGGCGCCCAGCACCAGTACGACAATCGCCACCCGGGTCAGCTGAGCCAGCGCCTGGGCCTCCGGCCATTGCTGAGGGGATTGCTGGACCCACTGACGCTCCAACACCAACAACCCGAACGCCAGCAGTAAAGAGAGCACCGCTCCCACACTGGCCGACACGCCGAGCTCGGTCGCAGGTAATTCCAGGTTCCAGGTTTGCTCCAGACTGAACAGCACCAGGAGTGCCCAACCGAGCAGCCACAACGTGGGGCCGCCGATGTGCTTGAGCAGGGCGATCCAACGGACACTGATTCGATCCAGCAGGCGCTCATACCAGCCATGGTCATCCACTGGCGGGGTTTCAGAAACCGGGATATCCATAACCGGCATCAGCGCCCTGCCCCGCCACTGGGTGATCCACCAGGCCGATTGCAGACCCGCCACCAGCACCCATACTCCGGCACTTTGACTGACCAGCAGCGGCGGCCACATCGACTGCGGCGAGAACAACCCGATGAAAAACGCCACCACCAGGCCCAGGCTCGCTACGCCACCCAACCCGAAGGCGATCCGCCTCAAGCGACGCCCCTGAAAGAGCGCCTGCTGGAACCGCGGCAACTGGGCTATCTCTACCCCCTCGACATCAAGATCGATTTGCATACCACCCCGACGCGGCTCTGTTACATATCGTTACCTTATAACGACTCTTGTGAAATTTATGTTTGAGCACCTTCTCGCAAATTCTCGACCCTGGCCCTTGACCGAGATATTCGAGAACGCACATATTACGATCATAATTTTTCTCAAGCAGAGCGGGAGAAGCGCCATGAGCAACTACGACGTGATCATTCTGGGCGGTGGCCCCGGTGGGTATAACGCGGCGATTCGCGCCGGACAGTTGGGCTTGAAGGCCGCCTGTGTCGAGGGCCGAGCCACCTTGGGCGGCACCTGCCTGAACGTCGGTTGCATGCCCTCCAAAGCATTGCTCCACGCCTCGGAGCTGTACGAAGCGGCCATGGGAACGCCATTCGCCAATCTGGGCATCGAAGTCAGCCCCACCCTCAACCTCGCTCAAATGATGAAGCAGAAGGACGAGAGCGTGGCAGGCCTGACCAAGGGTATCGAGTTCCTGTTTCGCAAGAACAAGGTCGAATGGATCAAGGGCTGGGGCCACATCGACGGGCCCGGCACAGTGACGGTCACTGGTGAAGACGGCGGCAAGACCACACTGAGCGCCAAGGACATCGTCATCGCCACCGGTTCCGAGCCCACTCCCCTGCCGGGTGTGGCGATCGATAACCAGCGCATCCTCGACTCCACCGGTGCATTGTCCTTGAGTGAAGTGCCGCGTCATCTGGTGGTGATCGGCGCAGGCGTCATCGGCCTCGAATTGGGTTCGGTCTGGCGGCGCCTGGGCGCTGAGGTCACGGTGGTGGAATACCTCGATCGCGTCTGTCCTGGCGTGGATGGCGAGGCCGGCAAGACCTTGCAACGGGCCCTGGGCCAACAAGGCATCCAGTTCAAACTGAGTTCCAAAGTCACCGGCGCCACGTCTTCGGCCAGCGGCGTGCAATTGCAGGTTGAGCCTGCAGCGGGCGGCGAGACGCAGCTCTTGGATGCAGATTATGTGCTGGTCGCCATTGGCCGTCGGCCGTATACCCAGGGGCTGGGGCTTGAGAACGTCGGCCTCAGCACCGACAAACGCGGCCTGCTCGCCAACAAGGGCCACCGCACCGAAGCGCCCGGCGTGTGGGTGATCGGCGACGTGACATCCGGTCCGATGCTGGCCCACAAGGCGGAAGACGAGGCCATGGCCTGCATCGAACAGATCGTCGGCAAGGCCGGCGAGGTCAACTATGACCTGATCCCCAACGTTATCTACACCCGTCCAGAACTGGCCAGCGTCGGCAAGACCGAAGAACAGCTCAAGGCTGAAGGCCGCGCCTACAAGGTCGGGAAGTTTCCGTTCACGGCCAACAGCCGGGCGAAGATCAACCACGAGACCGAAGGTTTCGCCAAAGTACTGGCCGATGAACGGACCGATGAAATCCTCGGCGTACACCTGGTGGGGCCGAGCGTCAGCGAGATGATCGGGGAATACTGCGTCGCCATGGAGTTCAGCGCCTCAGCCCAGGACATCGCGCTGACTTGCCATCCGCACCCTACCCGCTCGGAAGCCTTGCGCCAGGCGGCGATGAATGTGGAAGGGATGGCGACACAGATGTAATGCGTGAACTTATCCACAACACGCGGGGAGCAAGGCTTGCTCCCCGCGTATCTGGATGTCTACAAAGCTTAACGAGCCGAAATCCGGGCCTTGCGCTGGCGACGGCTGATCAATCCCAGCCCCAGCGCCACCACCAGCAGGCCACCGGCTATTTGCAGCCAAACCTTATAGGGCCGCAACACCGAACGAATCGGCTCCAGCGCCTGGGTCACGTAGCGTTTGTCCGCGTTACGAAAATCAGGATAAGGGCAGTGGCGGCCAAAATCCCAGGCCCACTCCACGTAAGGGCCGTGCTGCACATAACGTTGATACAACGCACGTTGCTCCGCCAGGTTGGAGTTGTACCCCACCGCGGCGCACAGCACCGCCGCAAACGCATGGCTGGTATGGGGCAGGTTGTCGGCCGCCTGGCTCGCCAACGCCGTGGCGACAAAACGGTAATGATAACGCGCGTCCGGTTGCGCGGCGCTGGCCTGCTGGCGTTGCCACTCGCCTTCGCTGATCAGCGGTCCAACCTTCAGGTCGGCGGGTTCAAGGCTATAGTTGCCGCCAAAGGTGGCGTAGTCCGGCGCCATCTCGTAACCGAGCAGTTCCATACCGTGGGTACGCGCGAACCAGGATGCATTGAAATACGCCTCGGCCCGTCGAGTGGGCCACCACCTGGACTCGGCCTCCTGGCGCAACTGCCCATACGCTCGGGCCTGGTTCTGTAGCTCGACGTTGTCGAAGTAGTCCGGCGCCTCGTCGTAGCGTCCTTCTCGCAGCAAGCGGCGCCCCAGCAGATTGCGCAGGTTCGCGGCCACCGGCAGTTGCACGTAATTGTCGCGATCCTGCTGGCTCAACGGCGGCACCGCCGGGACTTGAGCATCGACGTACTGCTTGAGTTCGTCGACGGTCAGCACCCGCTCAGCGACCGTAGCGGCGTCATACCAATAAATGCTCTGGCTACGGTAGAGCTGATCGAAGGCTTGAAGGTAATCGCCCCGTTGCAAGGCCAGGATCGCGCTTTCGCCTTCGACCCGGCACTTGGGTTGCACGGACTCGTAATTCCAATCCGGCGTGCGTCGCTCGCCCCACGACTCGTCTTTGGGAAACGCCTGGGCGGCTTTGGCATAGGCCGCCGCCGCGGCGCCTTTGTCACCCTCGCGCACCGCCAGTTTGGCCCGCAGCCACCAGGCCAGCCCGCTATCCCCGGCCTTTTCCAGGAACGCCTTGGCGGCGGCATAATCGCCTTGCTGATAGTTCACCGCCGCCAGACGGTCGGCATTATCGAGGCTGTCACGGGTGCTGGCTTGCAGCAACTTGACCAGCCGCTTCTCGCCGGCCGGTTGCTCACCGAATGACCAACCGATACGGCTGAGCAACGAAGCGGTGAGCAGTTGCTGCACTGCTTTGCCTTTGAGCTGGCGCATCAACTGCTCGTCCGGCAGCTCGCTCAGGTCACCGACCAATTGTTTCAACGAACTGTAGCCGACCTCGGAGCCCAGCAGGTTCTGGCTGGCGTAGAGTTCAATGGCACTGTTCCAATCGTCACGGGTGTAGGCAACCCGGGCTTCTTCGCCGAGGCTGGCGACACCCAACTCCAACGGGTCACTGAAGCCACTGATGCTCAACTGACGAGCCTGACGGAACGCCTCTTGAGCCTGCTCCAGCAATACGGCCGGTTCACCGTTGCCCGCCTCGCTGCTCATGGCGAACAAGGCTCGTCCCAGGGAATACGCGGCCCATGTGCTGCGCAACCGGCGCTCGTGCGATGGCAACGCGAGCAACTGACGGAACGAATCGACCGCCAGCGCATGCTCGCCGGCGTTGAAGGCTGCCGCGCCGATCGCGTACAGCCGCAGTTCGGCAGGCAGATTCGCCGCTTCGGTGGTGACCTGCTGAACGTCGGTCAGCGCCCGCACCCGCTCCACCACCGCTTGCTGCGGCGGGGTCAGGCCAAGCCGTTCGGCCTTGTTGCGTTGTTCGACGTAGGCAGGCACATCACCATAACGCTGATCCGGGTTGGCCGTCGCATCGGAGGCCGACTTGAGCCCGGCTATGGCGTGGCCGAGGCGACTGATCTCGAAGCGAAAGCTGCCTTCGGGCAGATCCGCCAGCGATTGGCTGCGGTTATCCAGCAGGCGCATCGGGAAATCCGGTCCGCAGGCCAGCACCTGGCCCAACGGCAGGCTGAGGCTCAGACAGAGCAGACGACTGGGCCACTTACGGGTGAACATTGAAACCTCCTTGGTCAATTTTCGTACAGCGCGCCCAGCCAACGGCACGCTGGGCGCCGGCGGCCAGGCGGCCTTCCTGAATGCGGGTGAAGGTAAGCAGTCCGGGAGTTTGTTGCAACGTGTACCCCGCCAGCGCATCGGCACCGTCGCAGGCGCCAACGACCAAGGTCAGGCGTTGGGGCCAGGGGCTGTCGAGATTGCCCTGGTTAACCAACTCAATATCGTAAAGCCCGTCCTGTTCACGCACACGCAAGGCCAGGCGACTATCCAGGCGGTCTCCCCGCGCAACGGCACCGAGGGTGGTCAAACTCCAGGCACGTCGGTCATCCGCCAGCGGCAGGCGAAACCAGATCAGCCCGGCCAGATGTGTCGGCGGGTCGGCCCGCAGTTCTGTCACCAGCCCGGCCACTTGCTGCGGGTCGGCCAGCAGCTCACGACGTTCGCCGCCTTGATCGATCGGCACTTCACTTTCAACCACCGGCACACCACTGTCCTGAGTCAACAGCGCCATGCCGTAGGCTGGCAGGGCCAGATAGAACGGTCGCGTGGTAACACCGCTCCAGCGTTCGGCCCAGCGCAAAGCCTGTTTCGGGTCGAACAGCCCCTGCCGGGGATCACTGACCGCATGGACCTGCAACACGCTGCTGTCCACCGTCCGCAGCAGCCCTGGCAACGCAGGGCTGTCGAGCCAGGCAGGTAATGCCGTGATGCTCAGCCCCAGCGTGGCGGGCAGGGCTTGCCGCAAGCGGTTCAAAAATGCGCCATAGGCAGGCAGTCGCGCACTACCGGCGTCGTGGTCGATCTCGATCCCTACTGGGGCCAGGCCTTGCGCTTGCCAGTCGCTCAGCAGCTGCTGGATCTGCGCGATCACATCGTCCTGATCCAGAAATTTGAGCTGACCGTCCAGGCGTATCACTGCGATCAGCGGTCGACCGTCAGCCTTGAGCAGTTGCGCATCGATCCGCGCGCGGCTCCAGCCGGCCTGGGGAAAGGCCTGCAAGGCAAGAATGCGCAGGCTGGAAAAATCCCTGTGGCTTTGTTGCAGCGCCGGCACGTGAGCCGGCGTCCACTGGCGCTGCCAGACATAGAGTTGTTGATCGAGACCCGGTGGCGGGGACTGTTCACAGCCGCTTAACAGCACTGCGGCAAGGATCAGCGATAGCCGGAAAAGAAAAGCCATGGAGTTTCAGCACCCAAAAAAGGCTGGCAGATTAACCCCTCCCGCGCCAGCCACAAATGAATTCATCCTCAGTCCCTGTCATCCAGGCTTACGCGCAATAATCACCTGACTCTTGGCCACCACCGCGTCCAGCGCCTGCTTGATCTGCGCGCCGCGTGGCGAATTGAGCACCGCTTGCCAGGTGTCGGCCCAATGGTTGAGCAACGGGTGGTCGGCATTGCTGAAATCGACTTTCGCTTCCCAGAACAACAGCATCCACATCGACCAGTAGAAACCGTACTGGCTGTGGCTCAACACCTCCAGCCCGGCCTCGCTGACCATCGCCTTGAACTGCTCTTCACTGATGATGCGAATGTGGTTGGGCTTCTGGAAATACTCCGGCGCGGCGATGTCTTTTTGCAGATCTTCGGAGCTGGGGTGCGGCACGCTCAACAGGTACAGCGCGCCGGGCCGGCCGACCCGGACCAGCTCGGCGAGAAACTGCGCCGGGTCGTCGACATGCTCAATGACTTCCGTGGACACCACGCGGGTGACCGTACCATCGGCAATGGGCAGCGGGTTGCAGTCGGTCACATGGCATTCGACGTCACGCGCCGGAGTGTCGCTCAAGCGCTGGCGGGTGGCCTCGACCTTGGCCGCGTCGATGTCGGCGATGATGATCTTCGCCCCGCGCATGCCACAAAAATGCACGTTGCCACCGTCGCCGCAGCCAACGTCCAGCAATATGTCCTCAGGCGCAACCGGGAAACCGCTGAACAGCTCTCCGGTTTGCTGATTGAACCAGCCGCTGAGCATCGCATCGTGCAGCCCGAGCATATAGGGATCGACCTTGTCGGCCGCTGGTGTTGCGGGCGCGGGCGTACCCGTGGTGAGTTTCTTCAAAAGGCTCAGCATGAAGGGGCTCCAGAGACGGGAAGGACGGGACGGGCGGCACGCAGGCGTTCAACCAGTTGAGCTCCGCGCTGGCGCATGGGCATTTCAACCATCCGGTAGTTGAGTTCGCTCAACAGCCCGATCAGCGTCAAGGCACAGGCAAGGGCCAGCCAGGGATCACTCGCCACGTCCGGCGACCCCAACGGGGCGAAACGAAACCACAGCTCGCGCAGCAGGAAAAACACCGGGATGTGGATCAGATAAATCCCGTAGGAGCGGCTGCCAACCCAGGTCAACGCGGTTTTCAAAGGGCTGCGGGGCAGGAGATAGTCCCGGTCATAGGAGGCCACCCATACCAGCACGGCACTGAGCAGCGCGATGACCCCAAGACGGTAGAACGACAGATTGAAGTGTTCAGTGGCAATCCACGCCATCACGCCCCCCAAAACGACGATCAGCAACATCCCCGCTCCGGGCCAGCGCAGCCACTTGGGCTCGAACCGCCCGTACCCGTGCCGCAAGCTCCAGATCGACAGCAGCACGCCGAGGGCCAGGGCGTCGGTGCGGATCACCGAGAGCCATACCGCACGCCAGGTGAAAAACTGTACCAGCACCACCGCCAGCAACACCCAGACCAGATACCGGCGCGAGACGAACACCAGCAGCGGCAGAATCAAATAGAACTGCTCTTCCAGCGAGAGCGTCCAGTAAACAAAGCTCGCACCATATTCATACCGCATGAATGCATCAGCAAAACGCAAATTGGCGAATTGCAGAAAACCGGCCAGGGTCGCCTGTACGTTGGCTTGCACACTGCCAAACGCACCGGAACGATTAAAAAACAACGCAGCCAGCAGCATCAGCAGCAACCAGAGCCACGCCGACGGCAGCAGGCGAAACGCCCGGCGAATCCAGAATTCGCGGGCGGTGGCCCAGAACTGCCGAGAATTGTCACAACCGCGCAGTTGCGGGATCAGACTGCGGCCAATGACAAAGCCCGATATCGCGAAGAACAGATCCACGCCCCACCATAGTTGGAAGCTACCGGAAAGAGCCGACAGACGCGGCCATCCGCCGGGAAACGGCATGCCTTGTACGTGATGGAACAGCACACCCATCACCGCAACGGCGCGCAACAACTCGATGTCCATGATTCGCTTGCTGCTCATGCTGAGCTCCGGGTGGCAGGATCAGGTTTGCGGGCAATGATGACTTGGCTCTTGGGCATGAATTGATCGAGGACCTGCTTGATCGCCAGGCCATCGGGTCGTGTCAGCACGCCCTGCCAGAGACTCGCCCAGCTCTCCATCAGCGGCGGATAAGGCGCCTGGATCCGGTCACGCACCGCCCCCTCGAGGGCTCGTCCGGCCGCGCGTTCGCTGGCCCAGAAAAAAATCATGCCCATGACCCAGAAAAAGCCGCTGGCCTGGCGATGCTCGATGACCAGCCCCGCGTCCTCCACCAATGCAGCGAATCGTTCGGCACTGAAAATCTGCACATGGTTGGGAGACTGGAAGTAACCCGGCGGTGCGATGCCCTGCTGTAAATGCTCGCCCACCGGGGCCGGCACGCTGAGCAGGTACTGCGCCCCTGGCCGGCCCATGCGCACCAGTTCAGCCAAGAACGGCTCGGGTTGGTCGACATGCTCGAGCACTTCCATGCACACGATTTTGTCAGCGCAACCATCGGCCAGCGGCAGCGGCAGGCTATTGCTGACCAGACCCAGAAACGGCGCGCGGGTCTGGGCCTCGACCTGACGGGCCAGGCTGCGCACCTTGTCGTGCTCGCTGTCGGTAAAAATCACTGAAGCGCCTTGGCGTACTGCAAACAAGGTCGCCACGCCCTCCCCGCAACCAACGTCCAACAAGGTGTCCTGGGCGGTGATAGCAAAGCCTTTGAGCAGCTCGCCGCTGTCGTTGAGAAACCAGCCGTCGAGCATTGCATCGTAGAGGCCCACGTCACGGGGCGACACGGCGCCAGTCGATGGCGACACGGCAGGTACGACGGGCGGCCTGAGCCACGCCAGCAACCGCCCGATCATGGCTGCTGCGCGTTCCGGCGACGCTCCAATACCTGTTCAAAAAACACCCGCAGACGCTGCTCGGCGTTGGCCTGGCTGCAGAACGTTTCCAGACTGCGCACGGCATGGGCCGACATGCGGCGATAACGCTCAGGGTCGTTTTTTGCCACGTCGTAGCTGGCGCGATAGGCCGAGCACAGCGAGTCCCAATCGGTGACATAGCGCAGGGTTCGAAACGCTGCACGCGGGTCGTGGGGCCAGGCAGTCAGTTCCTCGGTGCACTCGACGACGAAGGCATTGTCGTGGTCGATGTAATCGGCCATCGCCGTGTTCACGGGTGCAATCGCCGGCCGGCCGCAGGACATGAACTCCATCAGGGGCAAGCATTGGCCTTCGCCGTAAGAGCAGTTGACCACATAGCGAGTGGCCTCCACCAACCGCTCGTAGTCCGCGTCCGCCAGGTAACCGTGGATCAGCACGATGCGGCAACGGTATGACTGGTTCTTGTAGACATGGTGCAGCATGTCGTTGAGAGCGGCGGTGACGTCGTGGTGGGTCAGCTTGAGTACCAGCGTTGCGTCAGGAACGTCGCGGAACGTCGCGCAAAATGCGCTTATCATGTCCTTCCAGTTCTTGCGTCCATCGTAAGGGTTGAAGACCGACGTATACACCACTCCGTCCAGAAGCAGCTCGCAATCCTGGGCCGGCGCATCAAAAACCAGCGCCGTACCGGCCTGGTGCGCTGGCGGACCGTAGGGCCGCAGGTCGACGGTGCGGCTGTCGATCAACAGCCCGCGCAACTGCAGGCGCATGTGATCGACCGTCGGTCGCTGGGCCAGCACCGCACCGCGCGCGTAAAACCGGTCCCATACCGGAGCGGCAATGGCAACGATGGGGAAGTCCGCCCCCATTACCTCCCGCACGGCGTGGACGGTGAAGCTGGAATGGGTAATCGCCATACCGGTCGCGCCAAGGACCACTCGCCAGTCGTGCCGCGGCTCACCCTGCCAGCTTTCGGTTGGGATGGTGCTGAACTCCCAGGCGAAGACGGGAATCGTCGGGCAGGCGTAGTGGGCATCTGTGCGATGGGGTGGGGAAAAGGACAGGAAGACACAATCCTCGCCGCGCCCCAGGCAATCGGCATATAGCTGATCGACTTCTTCTTCCGGCCGGGTCACTTCAATGACACGCCCCAGCCGCTCCAGTACCGGGCGAAACTCCTTGAGCACGAAGTAATAGCTGTATTCGGGTTTGCCGAGGTTCGCCAGAATGTTGCTCTGATTGGTTTCCGAATAAACGATGATCAGCATGATGTGGAGCCCACCTGGGCCAGCAGCGGCGCATTCTCGGCACGGCCTTGCGGGGCCAGGAAATCCACCAGGCGCTGCTGCACCGGGGTAAAACCGCAATAGCGACGCATGCGCTCATTCGCCGCCACCGCCATGGCCTGGTAGGCCTGCGGCTGATGCCGGGCCATGGCGTAGCTCTGTTGGTAAGCAAGTTTCAGCGATCCCCAGTCGGGCCGATGGCGCAGGGTGCGGTACAAAATGCGCGAATCTTCCGGCCAGATGGTGGGTTCATGGCTGGATTTGACGATAAAGGCCACCTCGCTATCGATGTAGTCACGCATCGCCGTGTGGTCCGGAGCGATGGCCGGGCGCGCGCAAGACATGAACTCCATCAGCGGCAGGCACAAGCCTTCGCAGCGCGAAGCATTGACGTAAAAACTCGCCGCACCGTACAACCGGGCGAATTGCTCGTCCTCCAGATAGCCATGCATCACCACTACCCGACAGCTGAACGGCGATAGCTGGGACAGCAGCGTGAGCAACTCGACGTAGTAGGTCGACAGGTCGTTCTGGGTCATTTTCAGCACCAGCGTGGCGTCCTCGACGTCCCGCAGCGCCCAACAAAATGCCGTGATCAAGTGATGCCAGTTCTTGCGACCGTCATCGGGGTTGAACACGCTGACATAGACCACCCCGCTGACTTGGGTTTCCACCACCCGATGGGTATCCGGCAGCACCGCTTGGGGATGTTCCGGTGACGCCGACTCTGGAGTGGACTCGACGACACCTGGCACAGGCCGCGTCGGGCCTCTCATCAGTCGGCTCACCAAAATGCGCACCGGCACTGGCACCAGGTCGCGAACCGCTTCGCGATACCAGCACAACAGATTGTGCTTGATCAGCCACAACGGCCCTTGGGTAGCCTTTGCGGTCAAGGCGCGCAGCACTTCGCGCAGGTAATGCCGGGAGATGAAAGCGCGGCGCCGCCACGTCAGGGCCGTAGGTTCGCTGGATGCCCTCCCCGATGCCCCTTCGGCAAGCGGAGCGATCAAGCCATCTGCCGACAGCCCAAGGGGGCGGCTGTCGATGATGCAGCCCTTGATCTGCAAGAGCGTGCCCGGATTGACCGGTGTGATGGGATATTGCTCACGAACCGCAGCGAAGCGTTCCCACAGCGGCGTGGGCAAGACCAGCACCGGGAAATCCTCGCCCAACGTACGACGGATCGCCTCGGCCGTGTGGCTGGACAGGGTAATCACCCGGCCATGGCGCGCCAGCGTGCGGCTCCAGTCATGGCGCAGGTCGTCATCCCAGTGCTCGGCCGGGATCGAGTCGAACTCCCAGGCCACCACGCAGACCATGGGGCACAACAGATCGACGGGCGTCTTGTGGGGAGGTGAAAACGAGAGAAACAGACAGTCCTGCCCCGCCTGCTGCAACGTTTGATAGAGCGGATCGACCTCGGCGACCGATGACACCACATGCACCCGGCCCAGGCTTTCCAGCACGGGGCGATAAGCCTTGAGCACGAAGTAATAACTGTACTCAGGGCGGCCGAGGCTCTGGCTGATGGAGTGATCGTTTACGTCCGAGTAAAGAATGAAATTCATGGCATCCCATCATGGAGCGGCCATCCCGGCGACTCCACCTCATGACGGTCGACTCACGAACCGGCCCGGCCAGGAGGCCGTTGCTCGTCGATTGTCTGCGTACCCGTCTCGTTCTTGTTTTTAGTGGCCCTTGCCCCGTGGTTCGACTTGAAATCGACCTCGCAGGGATCGTGACAAGGGGCATTCTAACCACATCAACCAAGGGTTCGTGAACAGGCGAATGAGAATAAACCGGCTATAAATATGAGAACTGACCGGTCACGATTTACATGGTTGAAATTGCTTCGAAATTGGCACAGATTGGCAACCAAACAACTACAACAAACGCTTCATCTGGGCTGACTTTCAACTGGGTTTCTCCGAACTTACGGAAATATCCTACTCAGATCCGCACCAGACGAAGTTTGCATCGAGAGGGCTGGTGCTTGAAAAAACGTCTGTTCGTAACAGGCCTCGGCGGTTTCGTAGGACGCCACATCAAATCTCGCCTGGATGCCCCCAATTCCAGTTGGCAGGTGATGTCCGTCCCAAGCCGTTATGACCTGACAGACGGTAGATCCCTGGAAGGTCTCTGGCCCGAGATCCCCGATGCCGTGATCCACCTGGCAGGCCAGACATTCGTTCCCGAAGCCTTTCGCGATCCGGCCCGCACCCTGCAAATCAACCTGCTTGGCACCTTGAATCTTCTCCAGGCCCTCAAGGCCCGGGGGTTCACCGGAACATTTCTGTATGTCAGCTCTGGTGATGTGTATGGCCAGGTCAATGAAACCCAGCTCCCCATTACCGAACTGCACGCCCCTGCCCCGCGCAACCCCTATGCCGTCAGCAAGCTGTCAGCCGAACTGCTGAGCCTGCAATGGGGCATGAGCGAAGGCTGGCCGGTACTGGTAGCCCGCCCTTTCAACCACATCGGCACCGGTCAGAAAGACAGCTTCGTCATCGCCAGCGCGGCCCGGCAGATCAGCCGCATCAAGCTGGGCCTGCAATCGGCCCAGTTGCAAGTGGGCGATATCGATGTCACCCGCGACTTTCTTGACGTAGGCGATGTGATTTCAGCCTACCTGGCGTTGCTGGATCACGGCGCGCCGGGGCAGACCTACAACATCTGCTCGGGTCACGAGCAAAGCATTCGCAGCCTGATCGAACAATTGGGCGACATCGCCCAGGTCGATGTGCAATTGATCCAGGACCCTGCGCGTCTTCGCCGCGCAGAACAGCGTCGCGTCTGCGGTAGCCCTGCCAAGCTACGCCAGGCCACGGGATGGACGCCTGAAACAACAACACAACAATCCTTGCGGGCGATCCTGTCCGACTGGGAGATACGGGTACAACAAGAATGAAAAAGTGCATTGATCACAGGGATCACCGGCCAGGACGGCGCGTATCTGGCCAAGTTACTGCTCGACAAGGGTTACAAAGTCCATGGCCTGGTGGCCCGGCGAAGCAGCGATTCGCGCTGGCGGCTGCGCGAGACCGGGATCGAGAACGACATTGTTTACCTGGACGGCGACATGGCCGATGCCTGCTCGGTACAACGCGCCGTGATCAAGTCAGCGCCGGACGAGGTGTATAACCTGGCCGCGCAGAGTTTCGTCGCCGCTTCCTGGAACCAGCCGGTGACCACGGGAATCGTCGATGGCCTCGGGGGTGACCCACCTGCTCGAAGGCATTCGCCAGTTCAGCCCTCAAACCCGTTTCTACCAAGCGTCCACCAGCGAAATGTTTGGCCTTATCCAGGCCGAGCAGCAGGATGAGCACACCCCGTTCTACCCACGCAGCCCCTATGGCGTGGCGAAACTGTACGGCCACTGGATCACCGTCAATTACCGCGAAAGCTTCGGTCTGCACGCCAGCAGCGGCATTCTTTTCAATCATGAATCGCCCCTGCGCGGCATCGAATTCGTGACGCGCAAAGTCACCGACGCCGCTGCGCGCATCAAGCAAGGCAAACAGCAGGAGTTACGCCTGGGCAATATCGACACCAAGCGCGACTGGGGTTTTGCCGGCGATTATGTCGAAGCCATGTGGCTGATGTTGCAACAGGACAAACCCGACGATTACGTGGTTGCCACAGGCGTGACCACCACTGTGCGCGAGATGTGCAGGATAGCCTTCGAGCATGTGGGCCTGGACTACCGTGACTTCGTGAAGATCGACCCGGCGTTTTTCCGCCCGGCTGAGGTGGACGTGTTGCTCGGCAACCCGGCCAAGGCCCAACGGGTTCTTGGCTGGAAACCCCGGACCGACCTCGACACCCTGATTCGCATGATGATGGATGCGGACATGAAACGCGTCGCCAAGGAGTAGGCCATGCTGATTCCCATGATTCTCTCCGGCGGTGCCGGCACGAGGTTGTGGCCGATGTCCCGCGAGGGCCATCCCAAACCCTTCATGATCCTGCCTGACGGCCAGTCGCTGCTGAGCAAGACCTACCGACGCGCCGCCGGGTTGTTCGACGGCCGCGGCGACATCGTTACCGTGACCAATCGCGAGTATTACTTTCAGAGCCGCGACCACTACCAAAGCGCCCATCTGGCACGCCATCGCGGCCATTTCGTACTTGAACCGACAGGCCGCAACACCGCGCCGGCCATCGCCACGGCGACGCTCGCGGTGCAAGCCGTGCACGGTGACGATGCCATCCTGATGGTGATGCCCGCAGACCACCTGATCCAGAACGAGGCGGCCTTCAAGGCTAGCGTGGAGCATGCCACGCAACTGGCCAAAAGCGGTTACCTGGTGACCTTCGGCGTACTGCCCACGACACCGGAAACCGGCTTCGGCTATATAGAACGGGGCAAACCCCTGGATACCCAGGGCGCTGCCAAGGTCGTGCGCTTCGTCGAAAAACCCGACCTGCAAACCGCAACACACTATCTGGAAAGCGGCCGTTTCCTGTGGAACTCGGGCATGTTCTGTTTTTCAGTCAAAACCCTGTTGGCGGAATTGCAGAACCACGCCCCGGCGTTGCTGGAACAGGCTCGCGCCTGCATAGCCGCGAGCACGGCCGTGGAGACATCAGGTTGCGTGCAACAGGAGCTGTCCGTCGCGCATTTTTCCGAAATGCCGGACATCTCCATCGACTACGCCTTGATGGAGCGCTCCAGCAATGTGGTGGTGGTCCCTGCCGCATTCGACTGGAGCGACATCGGCTCCTGGAGTGCCGTCGCCGATCTGGTGCCCGCCGATGCACAGAACAACCGCGTCAGCGGTGAGGCGTTGTTCATCGACAGCCAGAACAACTATGTCCAGAGTGAGGGACGGTTGGTGGCCGCGCTGGGTGTGGAAAACCTGATCATCATCGACACCGCCGACGCCATCCTCGTCGCCCATTCCGACCGGGCCCAGGATGTACGCCGCGTCGCGCGCCAGCTCAAGGACAAGGAACACGAAGCCTATCGCCTGCATCGCACGGTCAGCCGTCCATGGGGCAGCTACACCGTGCTGGAACAAGGCCCGCGCTTCAAGATCAAGCGCATCGTGGTCAAGCCAGGCGCGGCGCTGTCCCTGCAAATGCATCATCATCGCAACGAACATTGGGTGGTCGTCGAAGGCATGGCCAAGGTCACCAACAATGGCTCGGAGGCTCATCTGGTGGCCAAGAACGAATCGACGTTCATCCCCGCCGGGCACCGCCATCGGCTGGAGAACCCCGGTGTCATCGACCTGGTGATCATCGAAGTCCAGAGCGGTGAGTACCTGGGAGAAGACGACATCGTGCGCTTCGAGGATCACTACGGCAGGGCCGTCTGATGTTGCTGACCTTGCACCGTGCGCTGTGGAGCTACCGCGGTTTTGTCCTCGGCAGCGTCAAGCGCGAATTCCAGGCGCGTTATCGCAACTCTTTGTTCGGCGCGTTGTGGACCGTGCTCAACCCGCTGTCGATGATCCTCGTCTACACCGTGATTTTTTCCCACATCATGCGCGCCCGCCTGCCGGGGGTGGACGATGGCATGGCCTACAGCGTTTACCTCTGCGCTGGGCTGCTGACCTGGGGGTTCTTCGCCGAGATCACGACCCGCAGTCAGGGCATGTTTCTGGAAAACGCCAATCTGCTGAAGAAGATCAGCTTTCCCAGGATCTGCCTGCCGGTGATTGTGCTGTTCAACGCCGGGATCAACTTCGCGATCATCCTCGGCCTTTTTCTCGGTTTCCTGTTGATCACCGGCCGCTGGCCAGGGATGACGTTGCTGGCGCTGGTGCCATTGCTGGCCCTGCAGGTGATGTTCGCCGCCGGGCTGGGCATGTTGCTGGGGATTCTCAATGTGTTCTTTCGCGATGTCGGGCAACTGTTTGGCATTTGCCTGCAATTCTGGTTCTGGCTGACGCCCATTGTTTACCCGATGACCATCCTTCCGCCGTCGATCCAGCAACTGCTGGCCCTCAACCCCATGACAGCGCTGATGCAGAGTTACCAGAATCTGTTTCTCTACAACCAGTGGCCGGTCTGGAGTTCGCTGACACCGCTGTTGGTCATCGGCCTACTGATGTGCGTCACCGGTTTGCGGATGTTTCGACGCCGCGGCGGTGAAATGGTGGATGAACTCTGATGGGGCATTTACGCGTCAGTGGCCTGGGCAAGGCCTACAAGCAGTATCCGAACCGTTGGAGCCGGTTGTTCGAATGGCTGATTCCCTTTTCCCGCCCGCGTCATCAATTGCACTGGGTCCTGCAGGGCGTCGATTTCGAGATCCAGCCCGGTGAAGCCGTCGGCATCGTCGGGGTCAACGGCGCGGGCAAAAGCACGTTGCTCAAAATGATCACCGGCACCACCCAACCCACCTGCGGCCACATTCAATTGCGTGGCCGCGTCGCGGCGTTGCTGGAGCTGGGCATGGGGTTCCACCCGGACTTCACCGGCCGCCAGAACGCTTTCATGGCCGGGCAGTTGCTGGGCATGCAGGTGGAGGAAATCGAATCGTTGATGCCTGAGATCGAAGGTTTTGCCGAAATCGGCGCGGCCATCGACCAGCCGGTACGCACCTATTCCAGTGGCATGCAAATGCGCCTGGCCTTCAGCGTCGCCACGGCCCGCCGCCCGGATATCCTGATCGTCGATGAAGCCCTGTCGGTGGGTGACGCCTACTTCCAGCATAAAAGCTTTGAGCGCATCCGCAGTTTTCGCAAGGCCGGTACGACGCTGCTGATCGTGTCCCACGACCGCTCGGCGATTCAGTCGATCTGCGACACCGCCATCCTGCTGGAGCACGGGCGCATGGCCATGCGCGGCAAGCCGGAAGAGGTGATGGATTATTACAACGCAATGCTGGCCCAGCGCGAGGGCCAGATCGTCCGCCAGGAAATGCTCGCCAACGGCCAGGTCCGTACCATCTCCGGCACCGGCGAGGCCGGCATTGTTGATGTACGGCTGTTGAACAGTCAGGGCCAGCCGGTGGAAGTGGCCGAAATCGGCCAGCCGATGGTGTTGCAGGTGCGGGTCGAAATCCGCCAGGACATCGAGCGGCTGGTGCTGGGTTTCCTGATCAAGGACCGCCTCGGCCAGCCCATGTACGGCATCAACACCCATCGCCAGGATAAAGCCGTGACCGACCTCAAGGCCGGCGAACACGTCACCTTCCGTTTCAGTTTCGACATGCGCCTGGGCAAGGGCAATTACTCTGTCGCGCTGAGCCTGTCCCGACTGGATTCGCACCTGGACCGCAACTTCGAATGGCGCGACTACGGGCTGGTGTTCCACGTCATCAACAATCGCCAGGAAGATTTCGTTGGCTGTTCGTGGCTGCAGGCCCGCACCAGCATCCAGCGCACGGCATTACCAGCGGTTGAGGAACTGACGCAAAAGGAACTGCCATGACTCGCCTGCTGATGGAATGCACCTACGTGTATGAACATCCCAGAGCCAATTCCGGGATTCAGCGAGTAGTGCGCAACGTTATCCGCGAGCTGCCGGCCAGAGAGGCAGAGCACGAATGCATCCCCGTTGTGATACTGCGGGGCAAGTTGTACGAAGTGAAGAGCCTCGCCCCGTTGCCCTCCAGGGGGCTGGATCTGGTCAGCCTGCGGGTACGGCTGGAGCAATTCGCCAGCCTGTTCTGGCTCAGGCATCGAACGCTCGAACGGCGACGCCCCTTCAGCCAGTCGCGATGGGCGCGCCACGCGTTGTACTTCGGCTGCCGGCTGTTTGCCCTGGGCTTTCTGAGCATTCCGATCCGGGTGCTCGATCGCTTGCTCAAACGCCAGCACGTCCCGACACGCTGCGTACCATTGCAGCACCGGCCCGGCGATCAGCTGGTGTTGCTGGACTCTTCCTGGCACGCCGATTTCTTTCCTCTGGCCGAACAGCTCAAGCGCGATGGGGTCGGGATTGTATCAGTGATCTACGACCTGATTCCCCTGACCCATCCGCAGTTCTGCGACGCCGGCCTGGTCAAGGTATTCAATCATTGGTTCGACTGGATTGCTCGCACCGCTGACGGTTACATCGCGATCTCCAGCACCATCCGTGATCAGGTTCGGCTGGAGATGGAGCAGCGCGTTGGCGAACAGCAGGTCAGTGAACGTTGGTTCGACTATTTCCACTTGGGCAGCGAACTGGATTTGGCGGATGCCACCAGCGCCATCGACAGCAAACTGCTGCGAGTATTCACGCAGCCCGAACCGGTGTTCCTGATGGTCAGCACCATCGAACCACGCAAGAACCACGCTTACCTGCTCGATGCGTTCGAACGCGCTTGGGCTGCCGGCTCAAAGGCAAGGTTATGCATCGTCGGAAAAATTGGCTGGAAATGTGAGGACTTGATCGAGCGCATAAAGCGTCACCCGCAACTCAACAGCCGCCTGTTTATGTTCAACAATCTTTCGGACCATAGCCTGGAACACGCTTACCAAAATGCCACTGCGCTGGTGTTCCCCTCCTACGTTGAAGGCTTTGGTCTGCCGCTGGTGGAGGCCATGCAACGCGGCTTGCCGGCGATGGGCAGCGACATTGAGGTATTTCGAGAAATCGGCGGTGAATTCATGGCCTATTTCAATCTCGAAGATCCCCAGAGCCTGGCAGACCTGGTGACCGGTATGGAAAACAGCGGGGTTTTCCCGGCCAGTCGTCCCCTCGATAAATGGCACTGGCTGAGCTGGCGCCAGGCCAGTGCGCAATTGGTGGAGCGAATCGAGCGACACATCGATGAAGTGATCCTCGACAGGGAAACCGCATGCGAATAGCTCTGAACGCCCGGATTCTCCAGGCGCCACGCACCGGCATCGGCCATTACGTGGCGGAACTGGCTACTGCCCTGGCCCAGGAGCCGGATGTACAGCTGTCATTGTTCCACGGCTGGGGCTGGAGCTCGCAGTTGCCGCAAGCGGCCACGCCAGGTTACTCGCGGCTTACACCTTTGCTGCGCCAAGTACCGGGGGCCTATCGGGCGCGGCGCTGGCTGGAACAGAAACGCTTCGATCAGGGCCGTTCCCGCGCCATCGACCTGTATCACGAACCGAGCCTGTGGCCCCTGGCCTTCGAAGGGCCGACGGTGATGACGCTGCATGACCTGACGCACCTGCGCTACCCCGAGACGCAACCACCGGCACGACTGAGGGAAATCGAGCGTCGGCTCAGCCGTGCGGTAGAGCAGTCGCAGCTGATTCTGACGGACTCGCAGTTCATCGCCGATGAAGCCCGAGAACACTTCGGCCTTTGCGCGGAACGCTTGAGAGTCGCCCCGCTGGGGGCTGCTGCACGTTTCCATCCACGCGAACCCGAAGCCATCGATGGGGTTCTCAAAGCCCATGGGCTGGAAGCGGGCCGATATTTTCTGTGTGTCGGCACCCTGGAGCCACGCAAGAACCTGTCGCTGGCCCTGCGCGCCCACGCCAGGCTACCCGAATCCGTCCGTCAGACTTTCCCTTTGTTCATCGTAGGAATGAGCGGATGGCAGCGCGCACAACTCAGCGACGAGTTGAAAAATGCCCTGGCCGGAGGTCATGTTTGTCTCGCGGGCTACTTGCCCGACGAACAGGTTGCCCAGCTATTGGCAGGGGCACGTGCACTGATTTTTCCGTCGCGCTATGAAGGCTTTGGCCTGCCGGTGCTCGAAGCCATGGCCAGCGGCACCCCGGTGATTACCACCCGCTGCTCGGCGATGCCGGAAGTGGCCGGGGCGGCCGGCAATTATTGCGACCCCGACGATCCCCAAGGCATGCGCGAAGCCATGGGCCAGTTGATCGAAGATCGCCTGCATTGGCAGGCGTGTCGTGAAGCCGGGTTGCAACAAGCAGCGCTTTTTTCCTGGCAACGGTGTGCACAGGTGACCGCCCAGGCGTATCGCCAGGTTCTGGGAGGTTGAATGCGAGTCCTGCACTTTTACAAAACCTATCTGCCTGACTCCATGGGCGGCATCGAACAGGTTATTTTCCAGCTGTGCGACAGCAGTGACCGATTGGGCATCGATAACACCGTGCTGACGCTGAGCAACGATCCAGCGCCGGGTCCGATCAGCATCCGACAGCATAAGGTTCATCAGGCCCGGATGGACTTCCAACTGGCCTCCACCGGGTTTTCCTACAGTGTTTTCAAGAAATTCCGCGAGCTGGCTGCCGAAGCAGACGTAATCAACTACCACTTCCCCTGGCCATTCATGGACCTGGTGCATTTTTGCAGCGCCCTGAAAAAACCCTATGTGGTCACCTACCATTCGGACATCGTGCGTCAGCGGCACCTGCTGAAACTGTATCGCCCCCTGATGCGACGCTTCTTGAACGGCGCGGATCGCATCGTCGCGGCATCACCTAACTATGTGCATACCAGCGACGTGCTCAAGGAGTACCGCGATAAGACCCAGATCATTACCTATGGCTTGAACAAAGCCAGTTATCCACAGCGTGACGCTGAACGCATCGCGCAGTGGAAGGCGAAATTGGGCGAGCGCTTCTTTCTGTTCGTGGGGGTGATGCGTTATTACAAGGGCCTGCACATTCTGCTCGACGCCCTCAAAGGCGTGGATTATCCGGTGGTCATCGTCGGTGCAGGCCCGCTGGAGAAAGAACTTCATGCCCAGGCACAGGCGCTGGGCCTGCGCAACCTGCACTTCCTCGGACGCCTGGACGATGAAGACAAGGTGGCATTGCTGGAGCTGAGCTACGCCATCGTGTTCCCTTCACACCTGCGCTCTGAAGCGTTTGGCATCTCCCTGCTCGAAGGCGCGATGTATGGTAAACCGATGATTTCCAGCGAGATCGGCACCGGCACCAGCTACATCAATATCCACAATGAAACCGGCCTGGTGGTGCCCCCCAGCAACCCCGAAGCTTTCCGGGAAGCGATGCGTACCCTGTGGGACAACCCGGCACAGGCCAGGGAAATGGGCATCAGGGCCGAAGAGCGTTACCGGCAGTTGTTCACCTCCGAGGAGATGGGCCGCAAATGGCTGCAACTGTATGAGGCGTTGCTGGAGCAAAAGGCGCTTTCCTACGCGTAACACTCGCCGATGAGGCGAGTGGATAAATCCCCTCGCCTCAAGGCGGCTCAGTGCATTTCAGACGTGCTGTTGCAACCCGGCAACCGTACGCGGCATACCGACGAACCCGGGCAAGGCCTCGATCCGCCCCAGCCATGCACGTACGTGGGGGTAGTCTTCCAGAGACACATTGCCCTCCGGGGCATGGGCGATGTAGCTGTAGCCGGCAACATCGGCAATCGTCGCAACGTCACCTGTCAGATACGCGCTGCTGCTCAAGTGTTGATCAATGACCTTGAGCAGGCTGTGGGAACGGGCGATCACCTCCTCTGCGTTGTAAGGCGCGCCGAATACCGTAATCAATCGCGCCGCGGCCGGCCCCGCATGGAGCGGCCCGGCCGCCACCGACAACCAGCGCTGCACCCGGGCGACGCCGACCGGATCCGTTGGCAGCCAGTGGCCCTTGCCATACTTGCTTGCCAGGTACACCAGGATGGCGTTGGAATCGGCCAGCACCATACCGTCATCGTCAATGACCGGGACTTGGCCAAAGGCATTAATGGCCAGGAAATCTGCCTGTTTTTGTTCGCCTTTGGCCAGGTCAACAAAAACCACCTCGACGGGCAACCCGAGCAAGGAAAGCATCAACTGAACGCGATGCGCGTGGCCGGAAAGCGGAAAGTGATAAAGCTTGATGGGATTCATGGTCGACTCCGTTGCAAGTGACGCCATCAGCAGAACGGCGTCGATGGGGTCATCTTCCGCTTCGACTGAAGACTAGAGAATCACCCGAATATGCAATCCATTGTTTCAAACAGCGAAACAATGTCTCAGCCTTTCAAGTCCGGGTGCTCACGCAATGCACGGACGGTAAAGTCAACAAAACTGCGTACTCGCGCCGGCGCTTTGCGTCCACCTTGGTACACCACATGGATCGGCAGGGGCGGCAGTTCGAAGTCAGCCAGAACGATCTCCAGTTCCCCGTTGGCAACGTTGCCCGCCACCTGATAAGACAAGACCCGAGTCAACCCCAACCCCTGACAGGCCGCCGTGATTGCGGCCTGGTTGGCCGTGACCACCAGTCTGGGCGCGGGTCGCACAGAGAGCGGTTGCCCTGCGTCGATGAACGTCCAGTTTCTGATCTGACCGGTGGCCGATGAGGCGACTACCGGCATGTGCTCCAGATCCTGCGGGTGTGCGGGTCGGCCATGGCGAGCGAAGAGATCAGGGGAACCGCAAACCACCCGTCGTACTTCACCCACACGCACCGCGTGCTGGCTGCTGTCGGGCAACTCGCCAATGCGTATGGCAATGTCGATGCCCTCCTCGACCATGCTGACGATACGGTCCAGCAATAAGGCATTGATGCCCACCTCGGGGAATTGCTGCAGGTAATCGACCAGCACCGGCGTGACAAACAACTGACCAAACAGCACCGGGGCGGTAATCGTCAATTGCCCGCGAGGCTGGGCGTGACTGCCGACCGCTGAATCCTCGGCTTCCTGCAAGTCAGCCAGAATTCGGCGGCAGTCCTCGAGAAAGCGCTGACCCGCTTCGCTCAGGTATACGTTGCGGGTGGTGCGCACCAGCAAGGGCGTACCGATACGCTGCTCCAACGCCGCCACGGCGCGTGTGACGCTGGCCGCCGACAGGCCCAGGCGTCGCGCCGCCGCCGAGAAACCGGAGTCCTGGGCCACGGCGACAAAAACCTGCATTTCCTGAAACCTGTCCATTCATCCCCCGATGAGAAACCTTGATACAAGTTGGCTGCGCACCTCAAATCAGCGCCGCACCGCCATTGTAGGGGGCTGCGCCAGCGAACCACAGCGCAACGCGATCGGGCATCGGCACATCGACCGATCAATTGCGACTATGCTTGGTACCATCGAGCATACTTTCATGACAACTTAATGACTCGAACCATGGCGTAGGTCTTGTGGACACGGGCTTGCTCGCAAGCCCGTGTCCACAAGATGCGTGCCTGACTGGCGTCCCTCGGAAGGCCCCTTTTTGTGAATGTTTTTTACCGCGGCTTCACGCACCCCCTTGCCCCTCTCATCGCCCTGGCCGGATGTGTATTAATCATCCCCATGGGCCTGCGCCTCTCGCTGGGATGGTCCGATCCGCTGGGCTATCTGTCTGACCTGGGCATGGGCGGGTTGCTGATCGTGCTGCTTTACCGTCGTCCCTGGTGGGTGGCATTACCCATTTTGCTGATCTGGAGCATGCTGACGCTGGCCAGCATCGAACTGGTCAGCGCTGTCGGGCGCATGCCCACCCCATCGGACCTGCATTACCTGACCGACCCGCAATTCGTCGAAAACTCCACCAGCGGCGGCTTCGCCCATCCCTGGCTGGCAGGGGTGCAACTGGCCGCGTTGATGGTCTGGCTGATCGTCCAATGGCCCCGCCGGTTGTATATGGCGCCTCGCTTGCCGCGCCACGCCTGGGCGCTGCCGGTAGTGCTTTTGCTGAGCCACAGTGTGGTGCAAACCTGGCGCCCCAGTGAGGCAGACCAATGGAACCTGTTCAATCTTCCCCACCAACTCGTCACGGCGGCCGTTGCCGCCGGGCAGGATCGAACCCAACTATGGCTTGAAGATGACACAGTGGTTCAAGCCCCGCCCATGGAGGGTCTTACCCGGCTCGATCTTGAAGGCCAGAAAATCCTGCCTGCACCGGGCCGGGCCCGCAACGTCCTGATCATCACCCTGGAAGGCGTTCCTGGCGCCTACGTGGGCGTCAACCGTCAGGCCCTGAAAAGCAGCTATCAGGAGGACCTGATGCCGCACCTCAGTGCCTGGGCCAAGCGCGGCATGAATACACCCGACTACGTCCTGCACAACCATCAGACCATTCGTGGTCTGTATTCGATGCTGTGTGGCGACTACGACAAATTCGACGACGGCACGCCCAAAGGCGTCGAGATGTTGAACCTGAGCCGGCGCAACCAGGCCTGCCTGCCGGCCCAGTTGCGCCGCAACGGGTTCTCCACGCACTTCCTGCAAGGTGCGGGCCTGCGGTTCATGGCCAAGGACCGGATCATGCCGCACATCGGCTTCGACACCACCCTGGGCATGGACTGGTTCACCAAACCTGCCTATCTGGAATTCCCTTGGGGCAAGGACGACAAGACATTCTTCGAGGGCGCGCTGGATTACGTCGGGCAACTGCAAAAGGCAAAGAAGCCCTGGATGCTTACGCTGCTGACGGTGGGCACGCACCAGCCCTACTCAGCGCCGGATGACTACCTGCAACGCTACGACACCACCAAGCAGGCGGCCGTCGGTTACCTGGATGACGCACTGGACAGCTTCATGTCGGGGCTGGAACGCCAAGGCGTGCTGAAAGACACCCTGGTGATCATCACCTCGGACGAATCCCACGGCATCGACGATGTACGCCTGGCGTCATCCTGGGGTTTCAACCTGACGTTGGCACCAGAGCCATTGCCCCAGGTCAAGTCGGGAGTCTACGGTCATGTGGACCTGAGCGCCTCGGTCCTCGATTACTTCGGTTTCAAAGTGCCCAAGTCATTGTCCGGTCGCTCGTTGTTCCGGGACTACGCAACGGGCCGGGAAATCATGTCGTTCACCAACGGCAAGCTGCGCTACCACGATGGCAAGAGCACTTTCACCGAATGCGATTTCCTGCAGCGCTGCCGCTATTACACCAGCGAAGGTTTCATCACGGAGCGCGCCACTTACGGCGGGCAATACAGCGGTCAACGGGCCAGGTTGATCAGCGCACGGGCCACGGCCCTGGACCGCACCCTGCTCCATACACCGCTCAACCAGCATTATCAGTTTGGTAGCGCCGATCAAATCCCGCTTCCGGCCCAAATCACCAACGACTGGACCGACAACCTGATCGGTGCCCAATACCTGGAGATGCCCAAGGGCTCACAGACCCGCGTCAGCCTGACCATCCGCGCCCTGGGTCCGGACAATGCGGCCTATATTTCCCTCAAGGCCAAAGAGTTCGAGCAGGATGTAGCGATCGACCTGCCGACGGAAGTGGCGGTGACGCCCGAACAGCCGCTGGTGATGAATATCCGTTTCGATAACCCGCAACCCCGCAAGGCTTTCTCTTTCCATCTGCTGGGGCACGGGGTGGGCGCCATCGAAATCAGTGACTTCAGTGTCGTGACCGAACTGCCGGAGCAGACAGAACCCTCGGATTACCTGAACCTCGTCCAGGAAGACAGTGACGCCCAGTCCAGTTGAATGAAATCGCGCAGCCAATGACCTACGCTGCGCCTTACATCGTCCTGGGCTGAATTGATCAATGAAGCAGGCTAATCCAGCAACCGATGCAGCTTGGCGTACTGCAACAGCATGATGGTCTTGCCGTCGCAGATATCCCCGGTTTCGATCATGCCCAGCGCCTTGTCGAGAGACATCTCCAACACTTCGATCTCCTCGCCCTCGGCTTCCAGCCCGCCGCCCTCATGCTGTTTATCTTCGTCGAAGTATTCGCCGACGAAAAAATGCAGGCGTTCTGTCACCGACCCTGGGCTCATGAATGCCTCGAACACCTTGCGTACATCCTGGACGATATAGCCGGTTTCCTCTTGGGTTTCCTTGCGGATGCAGGTGTGCGGGTCATCGTTATCCAGCAGGCCGGCACAGGTTTCGATCAACAGACCATCGTGGTCATTGACGAAGGCCGGGAAGCGGAACTGCCGGGTCAGCACCACGGTTTGCTTGGCCTTGCTGTACAACAGGATGGTCGCGCCGTTGCCCCGATCGTAGGTCTCGCGGGCCAGTTCGCGCCACTGGCCATCGCGGCCGAGGTAGTCGTAGGTAGTTTTGCGCAGCACGTACCAGTTGTCCGAGAGCACTTCGACTTTCTTGATGCGCACGCGATCTTTGGTGCTTATCTGAGTCATTCAGCCGTTCCATGTCCAGTGTCTGAAAGCGGCAGAGTGGCCCTAAAGGCCGACGGCCTGCCATGATTGAGGCAGGCTAGCAGAGGCAGGATCGATCACTCCAGCCCGGTGGCAAACACCTTGCCGGGGTTCATCAACCCGCTCGGATCCAGCGTGTGCTTGATGGCACGCATCAACTCGATCTCCAGCGGATCCTTGAAATGAGCCGCCGCGTCCGGCTTGGCTTGCCCCAGGCCATGTTCGGCACTGATGCTGCCATTGAAAGCGCTCGTCATCTGGTAGATGACCTGCATGATCGCTTGTTCCTGGGCCTTGAACGGGGCATCGGCATGCCCCAGCGGCTTGCTGATGTTGTAGTGCAGGTTGCCATCCCCCATGTGACCGTAAGAAACAATGCGTACGCCGGGAAACGCCTGTTGCAAGACGCTATTGGTACGCTCGATGAACGCCGGAATCTGGCTGACGGGCACGCTGATGTCATGCTTGAGGCTTGGACCTTCATGATTCTGCGCCTCGGAAATACCTTCGCGCAGAGCCCACAATGCCGCAGCCTGAGTCTGGTTGCTGGCGATCACGGCATCAATCACCCACCCGGTCTCAAATGCATGGCCCAGGCCGCTTTCCAGCAACAGGTCCAAAGGTGCGTCGGGCACCGTGTCGCGCAATTCGATCAGGGCGTACCACGGGTGCGGCCCTTGCAAGGGGTCACTGCAACCGGCCACATGATCCAGGACGAACTCCAGGCTCTGGCGCGACATCATCTCAAAGCCCGTCAGACGGTCGGCGCAGAGGCTGCGAACATGCCCGATCAAGTCCACCGCGGCCTGCGGCGTGGGCAGTGCGACCCAAGCGGTGGCCGTGCTATGGGTGGCCGGAAACAACTTGAGTACCGCCGCCGTGATAATCCCAAGCGTACCTTCCGAGCCAATGAATAGATGCTTGAGGTCGTAGCCGGTGTTGTCTTTGCGCAAACCTCGCAAGCCGTGCCAGACACGTCCATCCGGCAATACCACCTCAAGCCCAAGGGTCAGCTCGCGCATGTTGCCGTAACGCAGCACGGCCGTGCCGCCGGCATTGGTGGCCAGATTGCCGCCCACCGTGCAACTGCCTTCGGCCCCCAGTGACAGCGGGAACAAGCGACCGGCCTGGCTAGCGGCTTCTTGCAACTGCCGCAGAATCACCCCGGCCTCGACCGTTATGGTTTCATTGGCCAGGTCGATTTCGCGGATGCGCTTCATCCGAGTCAAGGACAGCACCACCTGACGACCAGACGAATCCGGGATCGAGCCGCCGCACAATCCGGTATTGCCGCCCTGCGGCACCAAGGCAACCCCGGCGTCATGGCAAAGCCGCACCACCGCCGCCACTTCTTCGGTTGTGGCCGGGCGCACCACCAGTGCGGCCCGGCCTTGGTAAGCGTTACGCCAGTCAGTCAGGTAGCTGTGCATAAGTTCAGGATCACGCACCAGCCCCGCCGCGCCGACCACTTGCTCGACGCTTTGGATCAACGTCTCCCAGGCCATCGGGTCGAGATCGGCCGAAGAGAGAGAATTGAGGTTTTGCATGACTGTCTCCGGCGTTTGAATTCGGCTGCTGCAGCGCACATCGTGCGTTGCAGCAGTGGAAGCGACCGATTGAGATGAACTAGCTGCGCATCAGCTCAATGGCGGCACTTTTCTTGTGACGGATCACCGTCACCAGGTGCCAGGAGACAGACGCCGCTGCGAGGGCCAGGAAGACCGCCGAGATCGGCGTGGTGAGGAAACCACTGAAGTTGCCATCCGAGAGCATCAGACCGCGCCGCAGGTTGGTTTCAGCCATAGGGCCGAGGATGAAGCCAATGATGAACGGCGCAATCGGTAGTCCACCTTTGACGAAGCCATAGCCCATCAGGCCGAACAGCAGCACCGCCCAGACGTCGAAAATGCGGCTGTTGAGGCCGAACGCACCGACTACGCAGAGCACCAGGATGATCGGCAACAGAATGTGCTTGGGCACCGCCAGCAACTTGATGAAGATGCGCAGTCCGTAGAACTCCAGCACCAACATCAGCAACGAAGCCAGAATCAGCGCGGCAAAGATGGTGTAGACCAGCGATCCCTGACTGATGAACAACAGCGGGCCAGGCTGGATGCCGTGAATCATGAAGCCGCCAAGCATCACCGCCGTGGTGGTGTCTCCGGGAATACCCAGGGTCAGCAGCGGGATCATCGCACCGCCAATACCGGCGTTGTTCGCGGTTTCACTGGCAACCACGCCCTCGATGGAGCCTTTACCGAATTCTTCCGGGTGCTTTGAGCGCTTTTTTGCCGCGATGTAGGAAACAATGTTCGAGGTACCAGCGCCGATGCCCGGCAGGATCCCGATGCCCAGGCCGATGAACGCCGAGCGGGTCGCGTTCGGCAATTGGCTGATGAACTCCTTGATGGAAAAACCAAACCCTTTCACGCCTTTCATGCTGATGTTCTGTGGCTTGGCACGGTGGCTTGAGCGGGCGCTCTCGGCGAATTTCAGCACTTCGGAGACCGCAAACATGCCGATCATGACGGTAAGCATGGCGAAGCCACCGTTAAGACTCGGCAGGTCGAACGTGAAACGCCGAATGGCGTCGACCGGGGCGATCCCGACGGTTGAAAAGGCAAAGCCCAAGGCGCCGGCGAACAGCCCTTTGACCAGCGAACCGGTGGACAGTGTGGCAATCAGGGTCAGCGAAAAAACGGCAATGGAGAAATATTCATGGGGACCGAAACTCAAGGCCACGTCCGCCAGGATCGGGGCGATAAACATCAACGCCGCAATGCTGAAAATCGTGCCCAGGAACGAGAACACCACGCCAATGCCCAGGGCTTTGACGCCCTGGCCCTTTTTCATCATCGGCGAACCATCGAACGTCGTGGCGATGGAGGCCGGCGTGCCCGGTATGTTGAGCAATATCGCTGAAATCAGCCCCCCCGAGGTGGCGCCGACAAACAGAGCAACCAGCAGTGACAGACCCGTGGCCGGGCCCATCGAATAGGTCAGCGGCAAGCACAGGGCGATGGCCATGGTGGCCGAAAGGCCGGGCACCGCACCAAAGACGATCCCCACTGCAACGCCGAGGGTGATCAGGACAAATACGTAGGGCGAGAATACGGCACCGAAGCCTTGTTGCAGGAGCTCAATCATCACCGTCCCCTAGAAATCCAATAGACCGGTGGGCAGCATCAAATCGAAGCCCTCACGGAAGATCACAAAAATCAACGCTGCTGAAACGACCGCGATCACGGCATACAGCCCGTGCTTGACCTTCTGATCCGCGGGGGTCAACACGATGAATTGGGCGTAGAGGTAAAGCGTGGTCATGATCACGAAACCGACAACTTCCAGCAGCGCGGTGAAGAGCGTCACCAGGGCGATGGATTTGATAACCGTCGGGTAATCGATCGATTCAGCGGCTTCGGCCGGCTCGACAGGCTCGGCACGTTGCTGGGGCAGTTTTCTCCAGGCCAGCAACTGCAACACGCCCAACAGGCACAGCGCGCCGGAAAGAATCCAGGGCACAAAAGCGGCGTCGACAAAACCGCGACGCGGCAGATTCGCGGTCAACAACATGTACGCCACACCAGCACCGAGCATCGCCAGGCCGGCGAACAATTCATTTCTTTTGTAGGTATCCATACAGGATCCTCTTTCACTTGAAGGGCCGAGCAAAGGGGCGCTGGCCAATTCGGTAAGCGCCCCATCCTGTTTCCCAGGATTTACTTGGCTTTACGCATTTCGTCCTTGAACTGCATGAAGTCGTCACGGGTCTTGGTCAGCGTAGCAATGGCTTCTTCGGTGCCCTGGAAGCTGACAGGCTGCTTGAAGGACTTCTTGAGCTCTTCAGCGTATTCAGGTTCTTCGGTGATTTTCTTCATGGTGTCAGCCATTTTCTTGACGATGGCCGGGTCTGTGCCTTTCGGGAAAGCGACGATGTAAGGCTTGTCCAGGACCAGGTCCACGCCTTGCTCCTTGAACGTCTTGACGTCACCCAGCAGCGGGTTGCGCTCTGCGTTAGGCTGCCCCAGAGCGGTCATCTTGCCGCTGGCAATGTAGTCCTGAACCGAACCATAGCTGATAGCACCCAGGTCAATGCGCTTGCCCAGCAAGGCCACCACTTTTTCCGAAACGGTGCCGCTGTCGACCATCTTCAGTTTGACGCCGGCGAGCTTCTCGAACATCAAGCCTTGCAGGTGCGAGAAGTTACCCATCTCGGTGCCGTAGGTGATGGTGCCTGGCTTGGCCTTGGCCTGTGAAATCAACTGATCGAGGGTGTCGATGCCCGAGCTTTTGGCAGAGACGAAAACAGCGCCTTTATCGACGCCCGCGATGCAGGAGACATCGAACGCATCGAAGCGATCTTCGGACAACCCTGCCACTTCGTTAACGATCATCTGACCGGTGTGGGTGAACAGAATGGTGTTGCCATCTGGCGCCGCGCTCTTGACCGCGTCGGCAGCGATGGTGCCGCCCCCGCCGGCCATGTTGGTGACGACCATGGACTTGCCGGTCAGCTTGGTGAAGTACTTGGCCATCATCCGTGCGTTGAAGTCGGTATCGCCGCCGGCGTTGGCAATGACCACCACCTGCACCGGACGTGTCGGCCAGTCGCTCGCATCAGCGGCAACGGCCGCTCCGGCGGTAAGGCTCAAGAAGGAAGCGACGAGAGAGGCGCATAGTGTTTTTCTCATTATTGTTCTCCAGAGATGCTGCCGTAGAAGGTGTTGGTAGGGAGTTGGGTATGGGTGTCGCGAGGATGAATCGGGCGTATTGCCAACCCGCGCGCAGTGGCAATGCCGTACTGGGGCGCAGCAGGAAGCGAACGATGCAAGGAATCTGGTTGAGTCGAACAAGTATGGCTGTCTGGAAAGCCATGGCCCGCTTGGCTGGGATGCATAAGCGAGAAGAGATGCGCCCTTCTACGGTTATGCAGAAAGGGCAGAGAGCGATGCTGATGAGCCGTCGGAGCGAATGGCATAGCAGGGCCTGCGTCGATTTTATTATTTTATGTCATACGTTGTCGTACGACTTGACCGATTATCGTCACCTAAAATAATTTTTGTCAACGCGGATATTTGTTGAATCGGTGAGAGAGGGAAGACGTGGCCTCATGTTTACGCTCATGAGGAGAAATGCGGGGGGTGACGATCAGACGAGCGGCGATCAGCGGTGCCGCTCAGGAGCCGGGGGGTGGAGGGCAGCAACCGGTGACGCCAGGGTGCAGAGGAGACGAAACCACCTCCGCGACCCCGGCTGCCAAGGCTTACTCCACTGTCACGGACTTGGCCAGGTTTCGTGGCTGGTCGACGTCAGTGCCCTTGAGTACGGCGACATAGTACGACAACAACTGCAGCGGGATCGTGTAGAGGATCGGCGACAGGATGTCGTGGATGTGCGGCATGTGCACCACGTGAGTACCTTCACCATTGGTCATGCCGGCCTTCTCATCAGCAAAGACAATCAGCTGGCCGCCACGGGCGCGCACTTCCTGCAGGTTGGACTTGAGCTTTTCCAGCAGCTCGTTGTTCGGCGCCACGGTGACCACGGGCATATCGTTATCCACCAGGGCCAGCGGGCCGTGCTTGAGTTCACCGGCCGGATAGGCTTCAGCGTGGATATAGGAAATTTCCTTGAGCTTCAGGGCGCCTTCCATCGCCACCGGGAATTGCGCGCCACGTCCCAGGAACAGGGTGTGGTTCTTCTCGGCGAACAACTCGGCGATTTTTTCCACGGTGCTGTCCATCGCCAGGGCTTCGCCCAGACGGGTCGGCAGGCGGCGCAGTTCTTCCACCAATGTTGCCTCAACACCCTCGCCCAAGGTCCCGCGCACCTGTCCCAGAGACAGGGTCAGCAACAGCAGGCCCACCAACTGCGTGGTGAACGCCTTGGTCGACGCCACACCGATTTCACGGCCAGCCTGGGTCAGCAGGGTCAGGTCGGATTCGCGCACCAACGAGCTGATGCCCACATTGCAGATCGCCAGGCTGGCGAGGAAACCCAGCTCCTTGGCGTTACGCAGGGCGGCCAAGGTGTCGGCGGTTTCACCGGACTGGGAAATGGTCACGAACAGGGTGTCGGGTTGCACCACCACTTTGCGGTAACGGAATTCGCTGGCGACTTCGACCTGGCACGGAATACCGGCCAACTCTTCCAGCCAGTAACGAGCCACCATACCGGCGTGGTAGCTGGTGCCACAGGCAACGATCTGCACGTTGCGAACCTTGGCGAACAGCTCGGCGGCCTGTGGCCCGAACGCCTGGACCAGCACCTGGCTCTGGCTCATGCGGCCTTCCAGGGTGCGTTGCACCACGGCCGGTTGTTCGTGGATCTCCTTGAGCATGAAGTGCCGGAACTCGCCCTTGTCGGCGGCTTCGGCGCCGTCACGGTATTGAACGGTCTCGCGCTCCACGGCTTTGCCGTCGATGTCCCAGATCTGCACGCTGTCGCGGCGAATTTCGGCGATATCGCCCTCTTCCAGGTACATGAAGCGATCAGTGACCTGACGCAGCGCCAGCTGATCGGAAGCCAGGAAGTTTTCCCCAAGGCCCAGACCGATCACCAACGGGCTGCCGCTGCGGGCAGCAACCAGTCGATCCGGCTGCTCGGCACTGATCACCGCCAAGCCATAGGCGCCATGCAATTCCTTGACGGTGGCCTTGAGCGCCGCAGTCAAGTCCATCAGTTCCTTGAGCTTGTGATTGAGCAGGTGGGCAATGACTTCGGTGTCAGTGTCGGAGGTGAACACATAGCCGAGTGCCTTGAGTTGCTCACGCAGCGCTTCGTGATTCTCGATAATGCCGTTGTGCACAACCGCCAGGTTGTCGGAGAAATGCGGGTGGGCGTTACGCTCGCACGGCGCGCCGTGAGTGGCCCAGCGGGTGTGGGCGATGCCCAGGCGCCCCACCAGCGGCTCGGCGTCCAACGCTTGTTCCAGCTCACTGACCTTACCTGGGCGTCGCATGCGCTCAAGCTTCTCGTCGTTGGTAAACACCGCCACACCGGCGCTGTCATAACCACGGTATTCGAGGCGCTTGAGGCCTTCGAGCAAGATTGCAGTGATGTTGCGTTCAGCAACGGCGCCGACAATTCCACACATGCTATTTCTCCTGGCTGACAGACGCGCAGATCACATTGATCCCACGGGCCTGAATCTGATCGCGGGCCTCCACGGGCAGGCGATCATCGGTAATGAGGGTATGGACGCTGCTCCACGGCAGTTCCAGGTTGGGGATTTTTCGGCCGATCTTGTCGGCCTCCACCATCACGATCACTTCGCGGGCTACCTCAGCCATTACACGGCTCAGGCCCAGCAGTTCGTTAAAGGTGGTGGTGCCTCGGACCAGATCGATGCCGTCGGCGCCGATAAACAACTGGTCGAAATCGTAGGAGCGCAGGACCTGCTCCGCGACTTGGCCCTGGAACGACTCGGAATGAGGATCCCAGGTGCCGCCGGTCATCAACAGCACCGGTTCATGCTCCAGCTCGCTCAGGGCACTGGCGACATGCAGGGAATTGGTCATCACCACCAACCCCGGCTGCAGTCCGAGCTGAGGAATCATTGCCGCGGTGGTGCTGCCGCTGTCGATGATAATCCGCGCATGTTCGCGGACCCGCTTCACCGCGGCCCGGGCAATGGCTTGTTTGTATTTGGAGACGGCTTGCCCGTTATCGGCGACCAGTTCCTGCGGCATGGGAACCGCGCCACCGTAACGACGCAGCAGCAAGCCGTTGGTTTCCAGCGCGGCGAGATCCTTGCGAATCGTAACTTCCGAGGTTTCGAAGCGCTTGGCCAACTCATCAACACTGACTTCGCCCTGCTCTTGAAGCAAGGCAAGTATATTGTGGCGGCGCTGTGGTGTGTTGCGCTTGGACATAAGGATAAGTTTCGATTCGAAAGATAACGTAAGTAATCAAAACCTATTGGAAGCATGTCGTCAAGACAAGAGCAGAAAAATTCAGAAACTGGGTGAACATGAACGCCATCGCGAACAGGCTCGCTCCCACATTGATTGCAGCGTCCACGGGGCCCGTGTCAGCCGAGAATTCAGTGTGGGAGCGAGCCTGCTCGCGATGGACGCGACCGGAGTTGTGGATAACTCAGGTTTTCTTGATTTTTACCGGACGCTTCCAGCCATCGATGTTGCGCTGCCGCGCACGGGCCACAGCCAGTTGAGACTTATCCACATCCTGATTGATGGTTGAACCTGCTGCGGTGTTTGATCCATCACCGATGGTCACCGGTGCAACCAGCGAATTATTGGAGCCGATGAACACGTCCTCACCAATAGTCGTCTGATACTTATTGGCGCCGTCGTAATTGCAGGTGATGGTACCGGCGCCAATGTTGGTGCGTGCACCGATTTCAGCGTCACCCAAATAGGTCAGGTGACCGGCCTTGGCGCCTTCGCCCATGTGGGCATTCTTGAGCTCGACGAAGTTACCCACATGGGCGTGGGCTTCCAGCACGGTACCCGGACGCAGGCGAGCAAATGGGCCCGCGTCGCTGCCTTCGCCCATGACGGCGCCATCGAGGTGACTGTTGGCTTTGATCACCACGCCTTTTCGCAGGGTGCTGTCCTTGATCACACAGTTCGGGCCGATGACCACGTCGTCTTCGATGATGACCTTGCCTTCAAGGATAACGTTGATGTCGATGACCACATCGCGGCCGACGCTGACTTCACCGCGCACATCGAAACGGGCCGGGTCGCGCAGGGTCACGCCCTGAGCCATCAGGCGGCGGGCGGCGCGCAATTGATAGTGACGCTCCAGTTCGGCCAGTTGCCGGCGATCGTTGGCGCCCTGCACTTCCATGGCATCCAGCGGCTGCTCAGTGGCGACCATCAGCCCGTCGTTGACAGCCATGGCAATCACATCGGTCAGGTAGTACTCGCCCTGGGCATTGTTATTCGACAAACGACTCATCCAGTCGCCCAGGCGTTCAGCCGGTACGGCAAGAATGCCGGTGTTGCCTTCGGTGATCGCGCGCTGGGCTTCGTTGGCGTCCTTTTGCTCGACAATCGCTGTCACCTGGCCGTCGGCGTTGCGCACAATGCGGCCGTAACCAGTGGGGTCATCCAGCTCGACGGTCAGCAGGCCCAATTGCTGTGGACCAGCATGCTTGAGCAGGCGCTGCAAGGTATCGACTTCGATCAGCGGCACGTCGCCGTAGAGAATCAGTACCGTATCGGCGGTAATAAATGGCACCGCCTGGGCCACCGCGTGGCCGGTCCCCAGTTGTTTATCCTGCAGGACAAAATTAAGGTCATCCGCCGCCAAGCGCTCACGCACAGCATCCGCCCCGTGGCCGATCACCACGTGAATGCGCTGTGGATCAAGTTGCCGGGCGCTGTGGATAACATGACCGAGCATGGAGTTGCCGGCCACCGGGTGCAATACCTTGGGCAGCGCCGAACGCATGCGAGTGCCTTGACCCGCCGCGAGGATAACGATTTCGAGAGACATGACTGGCTACCAATCCTGGGTGGTCAGCGGCTGCGACCAGATGATGAGTGTCGGAAAAAGAAAAAAGGGTAGCCGAGGCTACCCTTTTTAATCAATCACACAGAAAGCAGACGGCTTAACCGCCGAACTTCTTGCGGATCTGCTGGACGGTGCGCAGCTGGGCTGCGGCCTCGGCCAGACGTGCAGCAGCAGAGCCGTAATCGAACTCGGCGCCGCGCTCATGCAAGGCCTTCTCAGCAGCCTTGACGGCTTCCTGAGCGGAGGCTTCGTCCAGGTCGGCAGCACGTTGCACGGTGTCGGCAAGGACCTTGACCATGTTCGGCTGAACCTCGAGGAAACCACCGGAGATGTAATACACCTCAGATTCCCCGCCCTGCTTGATCAAGCGGATCGGACCTGGTTTCAGATTAGTGATCAGCGGTGCGTGACCCAGAGCGATACCAAGATCGCCCAGCTCACCATGCGCAACCACCATCTCGACCAGACCGGAGAAAATTTCCCCTTCCGCACTGACGATATCGCAATGGACTGTCATAGCCATCTGATTGCCTCAACCTAAATTAGCGCCCGTTGCCGGGCGCCGGGATTACAGTTTCTTGGCTTTCTCGATCGCTTCTTCGATGCCGCCGACCATGTAGAACGCTTGTTCTGGCAGGTGGTCGTAGTCACCGTTGAGGATGCCTTTGAAGCCAGCAATGGTGTCTTTCAGGGAAACGTATTTACCCGAGGCACCGGTGAAGACTTCAGCCACGAAGAACGGCTGCGACAAGAAGCGCTGGATCTTACGAGCGCGGGATACCAACTGCTTGTCGGTTTCCGACAGCTCGTCCATACCCAGGATCGCAATGATGTCCTTCAGCTCTTTGTAACGCTGCAGCACGTACTGAACGCCGCGAGCGGTGTCGTAGTGCTCCTGGCCGATCACGTTCGGGTCCAGCTGACGCGAAGTCGAGTCCAGTGGGTCTACCGCTGGGTAGATACCCAGGGAAGCGATGTCACGGGACAGAACGACGGTGGCGTCCAAGTGGGCGAAGGTGGTCGCTGGCGACGGGTCGGTCAAGTCGTCCGCCGGTACGTATACCGCCTGGATCGAGGTGATCGAACCTTCCTTGGTCGAAGTGATGCGCTCTTGCAGCACGCCCATCTCTTCAGCCAGGGTCGGCTGGTAACCTACTGCCGAAGGCATACGGCCCAGCAGTGCGGATACTTCAGTACCGGCCAGGGTGTAACGGTAGATGTTGTCGACGAACAACAGTACGTCGTTACCTTCGTCACGGAACTTCTCGGCCATGGTCAGGCCAGTCAGGGCTACGCGCAGACGGTTTCCCGGCGGCTCGTTCATCTGACCGTAAACCAGTGCCACTTTGTCCAGAACGTTGGAGTCCTTCATCTCGTGGTAGAAGTCGTTACCCTCACGAGTACGCTCACCCACACCGGCGAACACGGAATAACCGCTGTGCTCGATGGCGATGTTACGGATCAGTTCCATCATGTTTACGGTCTTGCCCACACCGGCACCACCGAACAGACCGACTTTACCGCCCTTGGCGAACGGGCAAACCAGGTCGATAACCTTGATGCCGGTTTCCAGCAGGTCGTTGCCGCCTGCCTGTTCAGCGAAGGATGGCGCAGGACGGTGAATGCCCCAGCGCTCTTCGGTGGCGATCGGACCTGCTTCGTCGATCGGGTTGCCCAGTACGTCCATGATCCGGCCCAGGGTCGCTTTACCGACCGGTACGGAGATGGCTGCGCCAGAGTCGACAACATCCAGACCGCGCTTCAAGCCTTCGGTGGAGCCCATCGCAATGGTACGTACCACGCCGTCGCCCAGCTGCTGCTGAACTTCCAGAGTGGTTTCCGCGCCTTGTACTTTCAGCGCGTTGTAGATGCTCGGTACGCTGTCGCGTGGAAATTCCACGTCGATAACGGCGCCGATGATTTGAACGATACGTCCGCTACTCATAGCTGGATCCTCTGAATATTTGAACCGTTAAACCGCGGCAGCGCCGCCGACGATTTCCGAGATCTCTTGGGTGATCGCAGCCTGACGCGCCTTGTTGTAGATCAGTTGCAAATCACTGATCAGATCACCGGCGTTGTCGGTAGCGTTCTTCATCGCGATCATCCGCGCCGCTTGTTCAGCTGCGTTGTTCTCGACCACCGCCTGGTAAACCTGCGATTCCACGTAGCGGACCATCAAGCCGTCAAGCAGCTCTTTGGCATCCGGTTCGTAGAGGTAGTCCCAGTGGTGCTTGAGTTCCTGTTCCGGGGTCGCCACCAGTGGAATCAACTGCTCCACGGTAGGCTGTTGCGTCATGGTGTTGATGAATTTGTTGGATACCACGGACAGGCGGTCAATACGGCCTTCCAGGTAAGCATCCAGCATCACCTTGACGCTGCCGATCAGATCATTGATCGACGGCTCTTCACCCAGGTGGCTGATAGCAGCGACGACGTTACCGCCGAAGTTGCGGAAAAAAGCCGCACCTTTGCTACCAATCACGCACAGATCGATCTCGACGCCTTGTTCACGGTTTACAGCCATGTCCTTGACCAGGGCCTTGAACAGGTTGGTGTTCAAGCCACCGCACAGACCACGGTCACTACTCACCACAACGTAACCGACGCGCTTGATGGCGCGGTCGATCATGAACGGGTGGCGATATTCCGGGTTGGCGTTGGCCAGATGACCAATTACCTGGCGGATGCGCTCCGCGTAGGGACGGCTAGCAGCCATGCGCATTTGTGCCTTGCGCATTTTGCTGACCGCCACTTTTTCCATGGCGCTGGTAATCTTTTGCGTGCTTTTGATGCTCGCAATCTTACTGCGAATCTCTTTTGCGCCTGCCATGTAACACCTATCAGGTTAGCAAGCGGGAGCCTTGCGACTCCCGCTGCGGCTTACCAGGTTTGGGTGGCCTTGAACTTCTCGATACCGGCTTTCATGCCAGCGTCGATTTCGTCATTGAAGTCACCCTTCACGTTGATCTTCGCCATCAAATCGGCGTGATCGCGGTTGAAGTAAGCAATCAGCGCTTGTTCAAAGCTGCCGACCTTGGCGATTTCGACGTCAGTCAGGAACCCACGTTCAGCGGCATACAGCGACAACGCCATGTCAGCGATCGACATCGGAGCGTATTGCTTCTGCTTCATCAGCTCGGTAACGCGCTGACCATGCTCAAGTTGCTTACGGGTCGCTTCGTCCAGGTCAGACGCGAATTGGGCGAATGCCGCCAGTTCACGGTACTGAGCCAGAGCGGTACGGATACCACCGGAGAGCTTCTTGATGATCTTGGTCTGAGCGGCACCACCCACACGGGATACCGAAACACCGGCGTTCACAGCAGGACGGATCCCGGAGTTGAACATGGCCGATTCCAGGAAGATCTGACCGTCGGTGATGGAAATCACGTTGGTCGGAACGAACGCGGAAACGTCGCCAGCCTGGGTTTCGATGATCGGCAGTGCGGTCAGGGAACCGGTTTTGCCGGTCACTGCGCCGTTGGTGAACTTCTCTACGTACTCTTCCGAAACGCGGGATGCGCGCTCCAGCAGACGGGAGTGGAGATAGAACACGTCGCCTGGGTAAGCTTCACGGCCTGGTGGACGGCGCAGCAGCAGGGAGATCTGGCGGTAAGCCACTGCCTGCTTGGACAGATCGTCATAAACGATCAGCGCGTCTTCACCGCGGTCGCGGAAGTATTCGCCCATGGTGCAACCGGAGTACGGTGCCAGGAACTGCAGCGCAGGAGATTCCGAAGCACTGGCAGCCACGATGATCGTGTTGGCCAGGGCGCCGTTTTCTTCCAGCTTGCGAACCACGTTGGCGATGGTCGATTGCTTCTGACCAATTGCCACGTAGACGCAGAAAATGCCGCTGTTCTTCTGGTTGATGATCGCGTCGATCGCCAGAGCGGTTTTACCGATCTGACGGTCACCGATGATCAGCTCACGCTGGCCACGGCCGACAGGGATCATGGCATCGACAGCCTTGTAGCCAGTCTGTACAGGCTGGTCTACCGACTTACGCCAGATCACGCCTGGAGCAACTTTCTCGACCGCATCGGTCTCGGTGTTGTTCAGCGGACCTTTGCCGTCAACTGGGTTACCCAGTGCGTCGACTACGCGACCCAGCAGTTCCTTACCAACCGGAACTTCGAGGATGCGGCCGGTGCACTTGGCGCTCATGCCTTCAGCCAGAGACGTGTACGCGCCCAATACCACGGCACCTACAGAGTCTTGCTCCAGGTTGAGGGCCATACCGTAGACGCCGCCCGGAAACTCGATCATCTCGCCGTACATGACGTCGGCCAGACCGTGAATCCGCACGATGCCGTCAGATACGCTGACGACAGTGCCTTCGTTACGGGCTTGGGAGGTCACATCGAGCTTGTCGATGCGGCCCTTGATAATTTCACTTATTTCGGAAGGATTGAGTTGCTGCATTGCTCTGCTGCCCCTTCAAACTCAAGATTTCAATGCTTCGGCAAGTTTCGCGATTTTGCCGCGAATCGAGCCATCGATAACCAGGTCACCGGCGCGGATAACGACACCACCAATCAAGGCAGGGTCTTCCGTAACGTCCAGACGCACTTCCCGGTTGAGTCGTGCACTGAGAACCTTGGCGAGTTTGTCTTGCTGTTCTTGGTTCAATGCAAAAGCACTGGTCACTTCCACGTCTACCGACTTCTCTTGCTCAGCCTTGTACAGGTCGAACAATGCGGCGATCTCCGGCAGAAGCGGGAGACGGTCGTTTTCGGCAACGACGTGAATGAAATTCTGTGCCTTGGCATCGAACTTGTCGCCGCACACGTCAATGAACGTGGCGGCCTTTTCTGCGCTCGTCAGTCGCGGGGCCTTGAGCACGCGCTGCATGGTGTCGTCTTGCGACACCGCTGCTGCCAGGCCGAGCATGGCTGACCAATTGGCCAGTTGCTGGTGGGCCTGAGCGTGCTCGAAGGCCGCCTTAGCGTAAGGTCGGGCCAACGTGGTCAGTTCTGCCATGATCGCCCTCGCTTAAATTTCAGCAGCCAGTTTGTTTACCAGCTCTGCGTGCGCGTTTTGATCGATTGTGGCACCCAGGATCTTCGAAGCACCGCCAACAGCCAGGGCACCCACTTGGGCACGCAGGGCGTCTTTGACACTGTTCAGTTCCTGTTCGATCTCGGCTTGAGCCTGAGCCTTCACACGGTCAGCTTCGACGCGAGCCTGTTCACGGGCTTCGTCGACAATCTGGGTACCGCGTTTCTTGGCTTGCTCGATGATTTCAGCTGCCTGAGCTTTCGCTTCGCGCAGTTGCTGACCCACTTTCTCATGGGCCAACTCCAGGTCGCGAGCTGCACGGCTGGCAGCGTCCAGACCATCCGCGATCTTCTTTTGACGTTCGTGCAATGCCGCAATGACCGGAGGCCATACGAACTTCATGCAGAACAGTACAAAAATCAGGAACGCAACGGACTGGCCAATCAGGGTCGCATTAATGTTCACGCCAACACCTCGCAGTTACGTTGTCCATCACACCAATCTACTCGAGACATCCGAGTAATTAGCCAGCGATTTGACCAACGAACGGGTTCGCAAAGGTGAAGAACAGAGCGATACCAACACCGATCATGGTCACGGCGTCGAGCAGACCAGCCACGATGAACATTTTAACTTGCAGCATTGGAACCATTTCTGGCTGACGCGCGGCGCCTTCCAGGAACTTGCCGCCCAGCAGGCCGAAACCAATTGCGGTACCCAGTGCGCCCAGGCCGATCAACAGTGCAACAGCGATAGCGGTTAGACCAACTACAGTTTCCATCTTTCCTCCCGACTTTTACGTCGTATGGTTTAGGTTTTTTAGATTAAAGCGGTAAAACAAATCGTTTCATCAAGCCCGTTCGGGCCCCTTCCCGTGTGACCGGGAAGGACATCAGACTAGTCGAGACTGGCCTTAATGGTTTTCTTCGTGCGCCATCGACAGGTAGACGATGGTCAGCATCATGAAGATGAACGCCTGCAGGGTGATGATCAGGATGTGGAACACAGCCCACGCCCACTGCAGAACTACACCCAGGCCGCTGAGCCAGAGCAGACCGCTGCCGAACATCACGGCGATCAGGATGAACACCAGCTCGCCGGCATACATGTTGCCGAACAGACGCAGGGCCAGGGAGATCGGTTTGGCGATCAGGGTCACGAACTCCAGAAGGAAGTTCACCGGGATCAGCAGGGCCTGAACGAGAATGTTCTTGCTGCCGAACGGGTGCAGGGTCAATTCGCCGATGAAGCCGCCGATGCCCTTGACCTTGATGCTATAGAAAATGATCAGTGCGAAAACCGAGAACGCCATGCCCAGGGTCGCGTTCGGGTCGGTAGTCGACACGGCGCGGAACGGGATGTGCGAATCGCCGGAGATCAGGATGGCCAGCTGAGGAATCCAGTCGACCGGTACCAGGTCGATGGCGTTCATCAGGAACACCCAGACGAAGATGGTCAGTGCCAGCGGTGCGATCACCGGGCTACGGCCATGGAAGCTGTCTTTCACGCTGCCATCGACGAATTCGACCAATACTTCAACGAAGTTCTGCAGTGCACCAGGCTGACCGGAAGTCGCCTTCTTCGCCGCCATGCGGAAAAGAAGCACGAAGATCAGACCCAGTGCGACCGACCAGCCGAGCGTATCGACGTGGAAGGCCCAGAAGCCCATTTCCTTGGCTTCTGCTGCGGTGTGAGCAAAGCCCCAGCCGCCATTGGGTAGCTGCCCGAAGGTCAGGTTCTGCAAGTGGTGCTGGATATAGCCCGAAGCGGTTGTCTCTGCCATGGTTGCCTCAAACGCCCTAAGGTCTCGAAAGTCTTGTTCTCATTAGCAGGGGAGCGAACCAGCTAACCAGTTGGGTCAGCACGAAGACGCTGAATACAGCCAGCGGCGCCAGTGGCTTCACACCTGCGAACGTCAATGCAAACAGCACTGCCGTCAAAATCAGTTTCCCCGCCTCACCGGCATAAAAAGACCGGACGATGGCTTGGGCTGCTCGGGCGCCGGAAAACCGAAATGCCCTATGAGCGAAATAAATATTGGGAAGCAAGGCTATCAGGCCTCCGCAAAGCCCTGAGTATCCGGCGACGACTCCCTTCCATTGCCAGAGCGCCAAAGCAGCGATCAGTACAACGACGAATTGGGTCATCAACACCGGGAAAACAGCCAGACGATGGAACGGCAAGCGGTTTGGCGTGCGTGTTTCCATCGCTTTTGCTCTCCAATGATCGGCCGCCATAATTCAATAACTTGGCATAATTTGTGCCGACAAAATGCGCGCAGAGTATAGGGGCGGTTCTGCCCCTATTCAACTGCCAGGTAGTGATTTCCGACTGCGCGCTACAAGAGCAATTGTTTCAGCGAATGTGCGCAAGGACACCTTGCAGCTCATCGAGGGAGTTATAACCGATCACCAATTGCCCTTTGCCCTTCTTGCCGTGGCGAATCTGCACCGCAGAGCCTAGGCGCTCGGCCAGGCGCTGTTCCAGGCGTGCGATATCCGGATCGGTTTTCGGTGCTTCGACAGGTGCCGGTTTACCACTGAGCCACTGACGAACCAGTGCCTCGGTTTGGCGCACAGTCAGGCCTCGTGCGACAACATGTCGCGCCCCTTCAACCTGTTGATTTTCCGGCAAACCGAGCAACGCCCGGGCATGCCCCATTTCCAGATCACCATGGGATAGCATGGTCTTGATGACTTCCGGCAAGGCAATCAGGCGCAACAGGTTGGCCACGGTCACGCGGGACTTGCCCACCGCCTCGGCGACCTGCTGTTGAGTCAGCTGGAACTCCTGCTGCAAACGCTGCAGGGCCACAGCCTCTTCGATCGGGTTGAGGTCTTCGCGCTGGATATTCTCGATCAGCGCCATGGCGATGGCGGTTTCATCCGGTACATCGCGGACCATCGCCGGAATGGTTTCCTGACCCGCCTGCTGGCTGGCACGCCAGCGGCGTTCGCCGGCGATGATCTCGAAGCGCCCGTTGGCGATCGGCCGAACCACGATCGGCTGCATCACGCCCTGGCTCTTGATCGACTGGGCCAGCTCTTCCAGTGCCTGCGGATCCATGTCCCGACGCGGCTGATACTTGCCGCGCTGGATCAGGTCCAGGGGCAAGTGTTGCAGCTCGCGCTGATCGACTTGTACGGCCTGCTCTTCCAGCGAACTGACAGTGGGGCCACTGAGCAGTGCATCCAGTCCACGTCCGAGACCTCGTTTCTTGACGGCCATGGGGTTTCCTTAAGTTGGCTGGGCAGCAGCGGTGCGTGGGTTTCGGCGCTGGCGGCGAACCATCTCGCCCGCCAGGGCCAGGTAGGCCAGCGCGCCTCGGGATTGTTTGTCGTAGGCCAGGGCCGGCATGCCGTAGCTCGGCGCTTCGGCCAAACGGATGTTACGGGGAATGACCGTATCGTAGAGCTGCTCGCCGAAGTGTTCCTTGAGCTGGGCGGATACGTCGTTCATCAGGCTCAGGCGCGGGTCATACATGGTCCGCAGCAGGCCCTCGACTTTCAGCTCCGGGTTCAGCAGTTCGGCAATGCGCTTGATGTTATCCACAAGGTCGCTCAACCCTTCGAGGGCAAAGTACTCGCACTGCATGGGAATAATCACCCCATCAGCGGCCACCAGGGCGTTGAGAGTCAGCATCGAAAGCGACGGTGGGCAGTCGATCAGGATGTAATCGTAATTTTCCCGAATCGGCGCCAAGGCGCTGCGCAGGCGGCTTTCCTTCATCTGCATTTCCAGCAGAACCACTTCGGCCGCCGTCAGGTCACGGTTGGCCGGCAGCAGTTGATAACCGCCGTGTTCGGAGAAATGCATGGCCTGGCCCAGATCGCATTCGCCGATCAGGACATCGTAAATGGAGTTTTCCAAGCCATGTTTATCCACACCGCTACCCATGGTGGCGTTGCCCTGTGGATCGAGATCGATCAGCAACACCCGGCGCTTGGTCGCGACCAGGGATGCTGCGAGGTTGATGCAGGTGGTGGTTTTACCCACACCACCCTTCTGGTTCGCTATCGCGAATACCTTAGCCATTGTTGCTTGTATTCCCAATCATGCCGTGCGGCGCAGTATCAGCAGATGGCGTTGGCCTTGGCAACCGGGTACGGCCAGGGCGTGTTCGCTATCGAGGTGGAAGTCTGCCGGCAATGCTACCAGCTCATCGGCCGGATGAACGCCCTTCATTGCCAGCCAGCGCGTATCGGCATCGCCCAGGTGGCGAGTCCAGTTGCTGAAGTTTTCCATGCTGCTGAACGCCCGGGAGATGATCCCGTTGAAAGGCTGGGCAGGCTGGAACGCTTCGACGCGGCTGTGGATAACTTGCAGGTTATCCAGTTTGAGTTCGAGTTTGACCTGGGTCAGGAAGCGGGTTTTCTTGCCGTTGCTGTCCAGGCAGGTCACTTGCGAGCCAGGAAACAGGATCGCCAGCGGGATACCCGGCATGCCACCGCCACTGCCGACATCGAGCCAGCGGCCGTCTTCGATGAAGGACATGACGCTGAGGCTGTCGAGCAGATGCCGCGAGACCATTTCATCCGGATCGCGCACCGCGGTCAGGTTGTAGGCCTTGTTCCATTTGATCAACAGGGCCAGATAGCCCAGCAACTGCGCGTGCTGGGCTTCGGTCAGGCTGACGCCGAGCTGACGGGCACCTGTGGATAACTCTTCGGCGTGTTGCGAGGTGACCATCGAACTCAAGCGCTTTGCTCCAACTGACGGCCCGCGCCGCGTTTTTTCAAATGAATCATCAACAGGGAAATGGCCGCCGGGGTCACACCGGGAATGCGCGAAGCCTGGCCCAGGGTCTCTGGACGAGTCGCACCGAGCTTGCTCTGGATTTCCTTCGACAACCCGGAAATGCCCGTGTAGTCGATATCCACAGGCAGTTTTGTGTCTTCACTGGCGCGCAGACGGGCGATTTCGTCTTGCTGACGGTCGATGTAACCGGCGTATTTGGTCTTGATCTCGACCTGCTCGGCCACCTGCGGATCTTCCGCACCCTGACCGGTCACTTCCACCAGCCCGGCATAATCGATTTCCGGGCGGCTCAACAAGTTGAGCAAGTTGTATTCGTGGGTCAGCGGTGTGCCGAATTTGGTCGCGATGGCATCGCCCTGCTCGGTACCAGGACGAACCCAAGTGCTTTTCAGGCGCTGTTCTTCCAGCTCGATACTCTCGCGTTTCTTGCAGAACGCGGCCCAGCGAACGTCATCCACCAGCCCCAGCTCGCGACCTTTCTCGGTCAGGCGCAGGTCAGCGTTGTCTTCACGCAGGATCAGACGATATTCGGCACGGGAGGTGAACATCCGATACGGTTCCTGGGTACCCAGCGTAATCAAATCATCCACAAGCACACCGATATACGCCTCATCGCGGCGCGGGCACCAGGCGTCTTTGCCCTGGGCGCGCAGCGCTGCGTTGGCACCAGCCAGCAGGCCTTGGGCACCGGCCTCTTCGTAACCGGTGGTGCCGTTGATTTGTCCGGCAAAGAACAGGCCGCCGATGACTTTGGTTTCCAGGCTGTACTTGAGGTCCCGCGGGTCGAAGTAATCGTATTCGATGGCATAGCCCGGACGAACGATGTGGGCGTTTTCCATGCCGCGAATCGATTGGACGATCTGCAGTTGCACGTCGAACGGCAGGGAAGTGGAAATCCCGTTCGGGTACAGCTCGTGCGTCGTCAGGCCTTCGGGTTCGATGAAGACCTGATGGCTTTCCTTGTCGGCAAACCGATGGATCTTGTCTTCGATCGATGGGCAATAACGCGGGCCGATACCTTCGATCACGCCGGAATACATGGGCGAGCGATCCAGGTTGGCGGCAATGATTTCGTGAGTGCGGGCATTGGTATGGGTGATCCAGCAGCTCACCTGTTTCGGGTGCTGCGCTTTGGAGCCCATGAACGACATGACCGGAATCGGCGTATCGCCCGGCTGCTCGGTCATCACCGAGAAATCCACAGAGCGGCCATCGATGCGCGGTGGCGTACCGGTTTTCAAGCGACCGACACGCAACGGCAACTCACGCAGGCGCTGAGCCAGTGCGATTGAGGGTGGATCACCTGCGCGACCGCCGGAATAGTTCTGCATGCCGATGTGGATAAGTCCACCGAGGAAGGTCCCGGTGGTCAGCACCACGGAATCAGCGAAGAAGCGCAGGCCCATCTGGGTCACAACACCACGCACCTGGTCCTGCTCGACGATCAGGTCATCGGCTGCCTGTTGAAATATCCACAGGTTCGGCTGGTTTTCCAGGATTTCGCGGACAGCGGCCTTGTACAGGACACGGTCGGCCTGGGCACGAGTAGCCCGCACGGCCGGGCCTTTACGGCTGTTCAATACACGAAACTGAATGCCACCTTTATCCGTGGCCATGGCCATCGCGCCACCGAGGGCATCGATTTCCTTGACCAGATGGCTTTTGCCAATCCCACCAATGGCGGGGTTGCAGCTCATGGCGCCGAGGGTTTCCACGTTATGCGTCAGCAACAGGGTTTTAGCCCCCATGCGTGCTGATGCAAGTGCTGCCTCGGTACCGGCATGACCGCCGCCGATGACGATCACTTCAAAACGGGAAGGGAAATCCACCACGCACCTCGTGCCTGCTTAATTCAGGTAATTCGGAAATAGGTTTGAGCCTGGCTTTGGGCGTTTTTCGAGCCAGGTCGGCAAGTATAGGGACTTCCCCTTTCCTAAAGAACCCTTTGCACAAAATTTAACCAGCTGTGGAGAAGTCGAGGTTAAAGAAATTAAAAAGAAAGAAATTTATAAAACCTTTGTTTTTATGTTTATTCTTACTGAGCCTCACTTCTGTGGATAAAGCTCTGAAGGCCTTTATATTCAATATGTACAGAGATTCAAAACCCTGTGGTCAGGTGCGGCTGAGGGGCTTGGATAACCGGTGTAAGCCTGTGGATGAATGGGGTAGTTATCCACAGAGGTGGTTATCTTCAGTTTTGAAGGGGGTTTATCAACCGAGCTCAGGGCCAGTTATTCACAGGGCTTAATCCACAGGAAAACTGGCTTTTGATCCAGACACCGCCCACAGGCAAGCCGCCATGCAGGGCAATCGTTCCAGAAAAGGGAAAAAACCGGCTGCATGGACTCGTTGTAGGGTCGATAGCGGCCGGGTTCTTAAGGAATGGGTTATTTACCGATGCAGAAGCTGGAGAAGATTCGACCAAGCAGGTCATCAGAGCTGAAGGCCCCGGTAATTTCCCCGAGAGCTTGCTGGGCCTGACGTAAATCTTCGGCCAGTAGCTCACCGGCTCCGGCAAGGGTCAGTTGCGCGCGACCGTGCTCAAGCGCCGCGCTGGCATGGCGCAGCGCCTCAAGGTGCCGACGACGGGCGCTGAAGCTGCTTTCCGAAGTCTGCTCGTAACCCATGCAGGCCTTTAAATGTTCGCGCAGCAACTCCAGTCCCATATCCGCGGATTTCGCACTGAGGCTAATGGTGACGTGGCCATCAGCGCTGACCTCCAGGGTCACGGGTTCCCCGGTCAGGTCGGCCTTGTTTCGAATCAGCGTGACTTTCGAAGGGTCAGGCCGGGTTTCCAGAAACTCTGGCCACAAAGCGAAAGGATCATCCGCTTCCGGGGCCGTGGCATCGACCACCAACAACACGCGGTCAGCCTCGCCGATGGCTTTGAGCGCACGCTCCACACCGATTTTTTCCACATGGTCGTCGGTATCCCGCAGGCCGGCCGTGTCGACCACATGCAGGGGCATGCCATCGATGTGGATATGTTCGCGCAGAATATCCCGGGTGGTGCCGGCGATCTCGGTGACAATCGCGGCCTCACGGCCTGCCAAGGCGTTGAGGAGGCTGGATTTGCCGGCATTTGGCCTTCCGGCGATCACCACCGTCATCCCATCGCGCAACAAAGCACCCTGCCCGGCTTCGCGCAGTACTGTGGATAACTCATCGCGGACCTTGTCGAGCATGCTGAGCACGTGACCATCGGCGAGAAAGTCGATCTCTTCCTCGGGAAAGTCGATCGCGGCCTCGACGTAGATCCGCAGGCCGATCAGTTGCTCGGTGAGGTTGTGCACACGCTGGGAAAAAGCGCCCTGCAGGGATCGCAAGGCATTGCGCGCGGCCTGTGCGGAACTGGCTTCGATCAGATCAGCAATGGCTTCGGCCTGGGCCAGGTCGAGCTTGTCATTGAGGAATGCACGTTCGCTGAACTCGCCTGGTCGCGCAAGACGACACCCCAGTTCGAGGCAACGCTTGAGCAACATGTCCAGGACGATCGGACCACCATGGCCTTGCAGTTCCAGCACATCTTCGCCGGTGAACGAGTTGGGACCAGGAAAATACAAAGCCAGGCCTTCATCGAGCACCTGCTGGTCATCACTGAAAAAAGGGCCGTAGTGAGCAAACCGAGGTTTGAGTTCTCGACCGCTGATGGCCTTTGCCGCGACGCTGGCCAACGGTCCCGAAATACGGACGATGCCGACTCCGCCGCGACCTTGGGCAGTGGCAACGGCGGCGATGGTTTCACGAGGTGCGCTCATAAACCGGTATCCAGACAAAAGTGGCAGATAGCAAAACGCCCCACTAGGGGGCGTTTTGTGTGGTTATCCACAGAGCAAGTTACGCCTCGGCTTTTTTCGTAGCCGCTTCGATCTTACGCGTGATGTACCACTGCTGGGTAATCGACAACACGTTGTTCACAACCCAGTACAGCACCAGGCCCGCAGGGAACCACAGGAAGAAGAAGGTGAAGATGATCGGCATCATCTTCATGACCTTCGCCTGCATAGGGTCCGGAGGCGTTGGGTTCAGCTGCTGCTGAATGAACATGGTCGCGCCCATGATGATCGGCAGGATGAAGAACGGATCCTTGATCGACAGGTCGGTAATCCACAGCATGAACGGTGCCTGGCGCATCTCGACGCTTTCCAGCAGCACCCAGTACAGCGCCAGGAACACAGGCATCTGGACAAGAATCGGCAAGCAACCACCCAACGGGTTGATCTTCTCTTTCTTGTACAGCTCCATCATGGCCTGGGACATTTTCTGCCGGTCATCGCCATGTTGTTCTTTCAGGGCGGCCAGTTTCGGTGCCACTGCGCGCATGCGAGCCATGGATTTGTAGCTGGCTGCCGACAATGGGAAGAAGATCCCCTTGATCAGCATGGTCAGGAAGATGATCGACCAGCCCCAGTTACCGACGATGCTGTGGATATGTTGCAGCAGCCAGAAGATTGGCTGGGCAATGAACCACAGGAACCCGTAGTCCACGGTCAGTTCCAGACCTGGGGACAACTCTTTCAACACCGCTTGGCTTTTTGGACCGGCATACAGAATCGCGCTGGTCTCGACTTTTGCACCTGGTGCAGCGGTCAATGCCGGGCCGGTATAACCGACGATGTAGTTGCCTTTGCTGTCTTTACGCGTCTGGACGACGTTGTTCTCGCCTTTTTGCGGGATCCAGGCGGTTACAAAATAGTGCTGCAACCAGGCAACCCAGCCACCTTGTACGGTTTCCTTGAGCTGCGCCTTGTCCATGTCTTTCATGGACACTTTCTTGTACGGCTCCGAACTTGTCCACAGGGCAGCGCCCAGGTAAGTCGCGGTACCGGTGGCGGTGCTGGAGGAAGGATCATCGCTGGCGTCACGCTTGAGCTGCGCGAACATCGCACCAGACCAGGGCTGTGCGCTCTGGTTGTCGATCAGATAGGAAACAGTCACGTCATACAGGCCACGTTTCAAAGTGAAACGCTTGATGTAATTGACGCCGTCCTTGCTGAACTTCAGGTCCACGACCAACTGGTCCTGACCGTCAGCCAGTTGATAAGTCTTCTTCTCGGAGGAGTAAACCGGGCGGCCGGCCGGGTTTGCATCCGGGCCGTTGGTGCCGATCAGACCACTTTGGGCCAGATAGGTCCGCTCATTGCCGTTATCGAACAACTGGAATGGAATTTCCGGATGGTCCTGGCGGCGCGGATACAACGGCAGCTTCAACTGAGCGACGTCACCACCTTGTGGATCGATTGCCAGCTCAAGCACGTCCGTCTTGATCTGGATCAGATCCTTGCTTGCAGCCACAGGGGCTTCGGCAGGAGCAGTGGTATCGTTTGCCGCGCGGGGGATGTCGTCATTACTGGCGGTGCTATTGCCAGTCGTGGTGTCCGGCAAGCTCGGTGCGGTATTGCTGGCTGCAACATTCTGAGTCGGCAGGGCAGCCTGGCCATAGTCCTGGTTCCATTTAAGAACCATTACGTAGGACACGATTGCCAGGGCGACGATCAGGATCGTGCGTTTGATATCCATGATTACTCGGCCATCGAAGAAGAACGGGAGGTAGGGATAGGCGGAACCGGGTCATAACCGCCGGGATTCCACGGATGACAGCGACCTAAACGACGAAAGGTCAGCCAGCCACCGCGCAGAAGGCCATGATTTTCTATGGCTTCATACGCGTAGCAAGAACAACTGGGGTAGAAACGACAGTGACTGGCCATCAGGGGACTAATGGCGTAGCGATAAAACTGGATCGGAACGAGTGCCAGTTTACGCATCGGGACTGTCTACCCCTACAGTTTCGGTGTTGACTGCTGGCGGTGCTGGCTTGTTACGAGCCAAGCGCTTCCAGAGTTTGCCGAAATGCTGAATCAATTCGGGGTTTTCTACGTCACCCAAACCTTTGCGCGCGACGATAACAATGTCCCAACCGACCAGAGAATCCTGGTTCAGGCGAAACGATTCGCGCATCAGACGTTTGAGGCGATTGCGCTGAACGGAGAGCTTGACGCTCTTTTTCCCGATAACCAGCCCTAGTCGGGGGTGATCAAGATCGTTGCTGCGCGCAAGGAGCAGGAGATTTTTCCCCGGAACCTTGCCGGTAGGGGAGTCAAAGACTGCCTTGAAATGCCGGGGTGTAAGCAGACGCTTTTCCCGACTGAAGTCCTGACTCACCTCCAGTGCCGGATTATCAAACTGCCAGACGCGCACGACCTTTGGCGCGACGACGCGACAGGACGGCACGACCGTTCTTGGTAGCCATGCGAGCACGGAAACCGTGGGTACGAGCGCGTTTGATAGTGCTTGGTTGGAAAGTACGTTTCATGTCGTGTTACCTGGGTTCGTCCACAACGGGCCGGAATGGCCCCCGTTTTAAGAGACCGGGGATTCTAGAGAAAGCAAGCCTCTAGGTCAATTTCCAACCAGCGTTTACTTCAAATAGATATCGCGCCTGGATAGCGGCTTCATCGCAGGGCTCCAGATATAGAAATAAAAAGAAGGGAATTATTTAAAGCTTTTCTGTAAAGCTTATAAAAGCAAGGCTGGCACCTATCTGTGGATAACCATGCCTAGGCCTTGTAGTCCGCCATGTACAGAGAATGACAACTACAGGGGAAAGCGGTGTTCAGCCTGTGCTGCGCTGTCGGATAAGCTGTGTGTGGAATGGCTACTTATCCACAGGGAGGTTATCCACCGACTTCAACCCCCACTTGTGCAACGACCTCACGGGCGGTTATCCACAGAGCTTATCCACCGACCGCCTGTCGTCTTGCTCGTTGTTAAGGCATTGATAAATCATGGTGGATGAGCAACCTGCATGTGGATAAGTGGGCGTCCGCTCGCTACAATGGCCGCTTGTTTTTGCCTCACCGGCTTTCAACTTAGGGGATATCCGTGTCAGTGGAACTTTGGCAGCAGTGC